>RFFC02000015.1:69566-163212 GCA_005518205.2 Hormoscilla sp. GUM202 | reverse complement strand
CTGGGTTTCTGGGCTAGTATAGCTGGTAACAGCACGTTCGGATCCCCGCAGCCAAGAAGCAAAACTGGGATGGATCCGCTCGGGTGCTCCCTAACCGAGAAGTATTGGTTACCCTCCTGGGAGATTTTCGACTTTCAACCAGGAGGGTAATTAGATCCCAAACTCAGCACTGTTATTTTAATGAAAACGATAAAAAGGATGATGTAAATGGCTGATTTTTGGCATTCTTGCAATTCGCCGACCTGTATGGTCTGCCGCAAATGTCAGGCCAGCAAGGTTTTCGGTTGGGTGTGATGCTAGGGGTGCTTTTCTACATATGTTAGCAGATTTAGTCAGTTCCGTGGGAGTCATGGTCGCGGCGATCGCAATTTATCTGTTCCAATGCTTTTGGATAGATGGTGCGATCGGCTTACTCATTTCTCTATTCATTGCTCAAAGTGCCATAAATTTGCTGAGGTTAAGCTTGCCAAAATAGCATAATTTATCACCTAATTTTAACAACTTAATCATGCCAGAGATTGGCATGAAAAATATTGCCGATGTGATACTTAATAAGCCATCTCGAAATAGCGAACGTGAAAACCAAACATCACAATAACTCAGAACTATGTCGGGCGATCGCCCAACGCATCGCCGCCACCCCCCAGCAGCGGATTACATTTGCGGAGTACATGGATTTAGTGCTATATCACCCCCAGCAAGGTTATTATAGCAGTAACCAAGTCAAGATCGGCAAGGAGGGAGACTTTTTTACTTCCGCAAATCTCGGTGCGGACTTAGGGGAACTCTTAGCAGTCCAATTTGCCGAAATGTGGGATATCCTAGCACGACCAACTCCTTTTACCTTAGTGGAAATGGGTGCCGGGGAAGGACTAATGGCCGCTGATATCTTACCATACCTTCAAAAACAATATCCAGACTGCTTTGGGGCCCTGGAATATATAATAGTGGAAAAAGCACCAGGGTTGAAAGCAGCACAACAGCAACGCTTGCAAAACTGGCCGGGAGAGAAGGTTCGCTGGTGCAGTTGGGAGGAAATTCCGCCCTTATCGGTGACTGGCTGTTTTTTCTGTAATGAATTGCTTGACGCCTTCCCCGTCCATCAGATGATCAGAGAAAATGGACAGCTCAGAGAAATTTATGTTACCATTGGCCGGGACGATCGGTTTATCGAAGTCATCGGCGAACTTTCCACCCCTCAGATAGCAGCATATTTTGCATTAGTCGGAATTAACTTAACAGGAGATAATTACCCAGAAGGTTATCGCAGCGAAGTCAATCTCGCAGCATTAGACTGGGTAAAGACTGTAGCATCTTCCTTAAGGCGGGGATATCTGCTGGCGATAGACTATGGTTACAGGGCAGATAAATACTATCACCCCCAGAGGAGTTCGGGCACCTTACAATGCTACTATCGCCATCAGCGTCATCACAATCCTTATCTAAATGTAGGACATCAAGATATCACGGCTCATGTAGATTTTACGGCCCTGGAGCGCCAAGGCAAATTATGCGGCCTCGAAAAACTGGGTAAAACCCAACAGGGATTATTTCTCATGGCTCTCGGATTGGGCGATCGCCTGCAGGCACTCTCTACTGCTAACATGGGGATAGAACGAGTATTGCAGCGTCGGGATGCCCTCCACCAGTTGATCGACCCCATGGGATTGGGCGGTTTTGGGGTTTTGGTTCAGACTAAGGGACTCTCTGAGCGTTCCCAGGCAGAGCCGTGGGAACGAGGGGCGCGATCGCTCCTGGGTTTAAGCATACCTTAAGGCACGAAGCATCGCCAAAGCTAAAATTGTAGTTGTAGAATCAGCTATAGTGAGGGAAACATGAATAATAAAGACGATCGGGAATTGCAGCGCAAGCTTCGACAAATGGAAGCCAAAATAAATTCCCAGCTCTGGCCAGAATTGAAGATCAAGGTTTCGAGGATGTCTGAGAAATTAGTCAGCTGGTATCGAGAATTGCCTAGCGTCGGCAAGTTTGCAGTCATTGGCGCGGGGCTATTCATGGGGTTGACAGTCTTGAATATGTTCGTGCATCTGGTGGCCAGTCTGGTGAGTATGGCCTTTCTAGCAGTCCTAGTTTACATAGTCTACAAGATTTTCTTGGCAGATAATCCATCGTCAAATTAAAGACTCTTAAGTGCTAAAGCGCTTACTACGAACTTCCGAAGCGCTTTAGCGCTTACTACGAACTTCCGAAGCGCTTTAGCGCTTACTACGAACGGGTATTGACAAAGGGGAAATTTTTAGGGCGTGTCATCAATTAAGCCAGATGACGGCAGCAGCAAGGTAGATGGCACCTCAAAAATTGCTAGCCGTTTTATCGTAGCGTGTCGCAATAGCCCGATATTGCTTGAGTTTTTGGAAAAGATTTTATCGGAGATGCCGCCACTTGTACATGTCTTTATCGTATTCTCTGTGTTCTTTACGGTTGCTTTTGGGAGGAATGACCGCCTCGCAATTCGCCTCTTTCAGCCGCTCCAGCACACGTTGTTCTGCATCATAGGCTTTATCAGCAAGCAGCGCGCCAATCTCATCAATGGCATCCAACAGGACGTCAGCGCCTTGTAAATCGTGGGCTTGGCCAGGGGTCAGATAAAATCCTGTAGGATTCCCCAAGGCATCGCAAGTAGCATGAATCTTTGTTGATAGTCCCCCTTTGCTACGGCCTATGGCTTGAGTTTCGCACGTATCGAGTCGGGTGTTTTTTTTCGCACCAGCACTGTGTTGATGGGCACGCACAATGGTTGCATCAATGGCGGCGTATTCGTTGTCAGCGTCTTTGGCTAAAACATCAAAAACCTGCTTCCAAACTCCTTTTTCCGACCAACGGGTATGGCGGGTATGAATGACACGAAAATCGCCAAAACGCAAGGCGTAAATCTCGCCAGGGAATTCCGGCGCGATAGCGATATAAAACGGCTTCAACGAATAATCGATTGTCTTTGGCAGTAGCACCAGGGTCGCCTTTTTTACCAGGTAAGAGGTGCTCGATCCGTTTCCATTGGTCGTCTCGCAAGCCATAGCGTTTCATAATCATGCTCACCTTTTGTGATTGCTAGATAAACACCCCTTACCTTATCAAGCTATTTCTGTCAAACAATTTGATTGATGACACGCCCTAGCTACCAAGAGAAAAATATAGACAGACCTATGGCAAGCCCCACCGTGACGACTGGCAGAAAAAAATCAGATAAACGGCTCCTGCGCATCCCGAAACCGCCACTTGCCATCAGACGACTCGGTGCTTGGGTGGTGGAAGTCTCCCTGCTCGCAGCTACCGGTGTCGTTCCTTTCCAACTCGGGGAGTATACTAGGGTTAACTTCTCCTCAGAACAAGTCCCCCTTAACCCTGTCCTGGTCTCAACCTCCGAGGCGATCGCCCAAACTCTAGCACAGCCAGTCACCTCTCGGGAGCGCCAAGTATCCCCCCTCACTAACTTATTTTGGTCCGCAGCTCTGGCCACGCCCATACTCCTGGCTAGTTGGCAACTATTCTTACTCAGCGCCACTGGTCAAACATCCCCCAAGCGCTGGTTCGGCGTCCGGGTCATCGCTGCTAGCGGCGAACATCCAGGTATAGTTAGAGCATTTGTCCGGGAAGCGATCGGACGCTGGGGTTTGCCAGTAGGCACGGCCTATGTAATTTGGCGCTACAGTGGAGCTTTTCCTAACCTGGAAATATTAGCAGGGGTGGTCGGAGTTTTCCTGCTGGTAGAAGCCCTCAGCGGTCCCTTAAACCGTCACGGACGGGCTATGCACGATCGCCTAGCTGATACTTACGTGGTTTCCGAACAGGTTGCGATCGCTCCTGATGATGATAGTACGACAGAGGCGATCGTCCTGACACCAGAGTCCATCAGTAGGAGGCGGAGTCTATGGAACTGGATGCGCCAACACCCGGGGATGACCTTGCTAATGGTCTCCGTCGCAGGCATAACAGCAGTATTGGGAACCTTCGTCGGGACTCAGATCTATATCCAAAGTCAAGAAAGTCTCCGAGAGTTTCGCCGCCGAAACGACCAAGTCTATCTGCAACTGGTTGATAAGTTAAATCCAGATTCGCCACAAGCTTTCTCGGAGCGACGGGAAGCAATTATCGCACTCGGCACCATCGACGACCCCCGGGCCCTGCAATTTTTAGTCGATCTGCTGCTGCAAGAAAATTCCCTGAAAAACATCGACGCCGTTCAACAAGCATTATTCAGTAGCGGACCTGTGGCCCTCCCCTACCTCCAACGCGCTAATCAAGCTCTCTTAAATGATATTGCTGCTATTAAACCCGGTAGCAACAGGCAACAGCAAAAAATCCTCCAACTCCGACTGCGGGCCACTAAACAGGCGATCGCGAAAATCCTCAATATTTACAGCAGTCAAACTCACGATGCCGATCTGAGTCGGACTCACCTAGGTAAAACCAGCGATCCGATGCCCTTCACCCTGATGCTGGACCAAACAGATCTATCGGGAATTAACTTTCGAGGAGCGATCCTCTCCAATGCCAGTTTCAAAAACAGTCGCTTTTATGGAGCGGGTGCAGACGATCGCCTAGGCACCTTCGATGATAGGATAGCGGACCTCAGCGGTGCCAACCTGCAAGACTCTAACTTGAGCGGCGCCGTCCTGCAGAACCTAGACATCATTCGTACCAACCTGATCCGCGCCAAGCTCAACCAAGCTAACCTCAAGGGCGCGCGCCTGAACGGGGCTAACCTCAGCAGTGCCCAATTAATAGGAGCATCTTTAGAAAAAGCAGTCTTAGAAAATGCCAAACTCACTGGGGCAGATCTAGACGAGGCCAACCTAGAATGGGCGAATTTAAGCGGCGCGAGGATGGTACAAGTCAAGGCGGTGGCAGCTAAGTTCAAATTTGCCGACTTGAGCAAAACGGAATGGCAAGGAGCAGACCTATCTGGGGCAGACTTGAGTAATACGAAACTGGAAAATGCTGACCTGAACGGCGCTATGCTGACTGGCGCTAACATGAGCAATGCGGTGCTACAGAATGTGAGTCTGCGGAATGCGGACCTCACACTTGTGGATTTCCGGGGCGCAACCCTGACGGAAGTTGATTTTAAGGGAGCAATTTTTGCGGACCCGGTAGAAGAGATTTCTCAGGAGAGGGAATTCCTGAAAAAAGCACCTGCTGGTTCGACAGCAGCTCTTTTGAGTGGGGTGGACTTCACCAATGCCAAAAATTTAGATGCGAATCAACTCAGCTATATTTGTTCAAAAGGGGCCATTCATCCCCAATGTCCTCTATAATTTGAATTAAGAAACCAGGTCCAGAAACCCGGTTTCTGGGTTACGATCGCCCTCAGGGGGACTCAACCTCCGACAACCAATCCAACAAATCCTCCAGACTGTCGAACTCGAAAATTGCATCGATTAATGCTTCCAAATCTGACAGGGACAAACTTTCAACTTTACTGTTGATTTCCGCTGTCAATTCTCCAAATCGCTTTTTGAGCAGACGCATTGCTAAAGCGCGATACCAGTCAATAATACCTTCTTTACGGCCTTCCTCTCTTGCATACTGTATCCGCCCTATCTCATCTTGCAACTGCATGGCGCGACGACTTATTTCCTCTGCTTCTTCCACTGTTGTATTAGCTAGCTTGGCTATCTTTGAGGCTTTTTCTATTGCTGCAATCTCTCCCAAATTCTCTGGTATTTCCTCTAACTTTGACGCCTGCTTGATGAAATAAATCCATTTATCTGCTAAACTATTTAGATTTTTCAACTCTTTTTCAAATCTCGGCAATTCGACAAAGATTAGCTGCAATTCACGTTCGGGATACTCTGAGGAGTCTTCTTCGTCTTTAAACTGGAATTTATGGATTACTTTCGGGCTTTTCGGGAACAGAATAAAATATGTCAATGTTACCGCGATCGCTGGAGATAGCATCAGGTAATTCTCTGCTGATGATAACTGATTTGCATAGACTTTGCACGTGTTGTATATCACCCGCTTGTGAGATGCAGATACCCGTGCCATTTGGATTTTAATTAACACCATATCTCCACTCTGTAGTACGGCTCTAACATCTAAGGAACTGTCCTTTAATGTCTCTATCTGACCCGGTTTGTAAGGATTGACAATGGTACATCTGGAAATTACGCTTTCTTCATTATAGACGATCGCATTCAAGAAACTTATCAGAATATCTTCACTTTGGTCGGAGCCAAAGATTTTTTTGAAGGCAAAATATACTTTGGGACTAATGAAGGTTTTCTTGGCTATCACTTTTTTCTCCTTCTTTTATCTGTTCGGCGATTCCTGTCAAGCTTGTCCAGTCTCTGACGCTTAACTGACTATACTATATTAACTCATGAAAGTAGTGCTATTCTTTGCCTAGACACCGGTGGTTGCTGGTGGCGATCGCACGTTCAGATGTCCGCAGCGCCCGGCCCCAGCAGTAAACTGGGGGATGAACGAATAAAAATATTGTCTGTTTACTCTCGTTTCCAAGGTAACTGATTTCAAAGCTATCCAATAACATGAAACGCATTATTGGTCTTTCGCCGTTCGCGTGATTAGCACTGGCAAAACTACTGTTTATAATTATCTGGCATGAGATTTTGGATTATGTAACGCGGGAGGAGTTTTGGCAGGATTTGCAGAGGATTAGAGATAGGATATAATTGTCAAAAGACGTGATATGTTTTTCTAGCATTCGGGTATGATAATGAGTAAGCATCAATTAGCGATCGACAATATTCAAGTGCCAGAAGGTTATAAAAAAACTGACGTTGGGGTGATTCCTGAAGATTGGGAAGTGACTTGTTTAGATAAAATTGCAAAACTTTCAAGTGGAACAACTCCTTCGAGAACACAAGAAGAGCGTTATTATCGTGATGGTGAATATTTTTGGGTAAAAACTACAGATCTCAACAACTCTAAAATTACGGCGACTGAAGAAAAAGTTACAAAGATAGCGCTAGAGGAAACCTGTCTTCAGATATACCAACCTGGGACGGTTTTAGTTGCCATGTATGGTGGTTTTAATCAAATAGGTAGAACAGGATTAATACGTATTGCTGCTTCTGTAAATCAGGCTATTGTGGCTATTCAAGCAAAATCAAACAAGCTCAATCCTGAATACTTACTGGCAATGTTCAACTTTAGAGTTGAACATTGGAAATCAGTTGCTAGTAGTAGTATAAAAGACCCAAATATTACAAGTAAAGATGTAAAGGATTTCGTTCTTCCCTTACCTAAACTAGAAGAACAACGCGCGATCGCCCAAACGCTATCGGACGTGGATGGCCTGATTGCCGCACTGGATCAGGCGATCGCCAAAAAGCGCAACATCAAAACCGCCACCATGCAGGAACTCCTCACCGGCAAGAAACGCCTGCCGGGGTTTCATGGTGAGTGGGAAATGAAGCTATTGGGAGAAATGGGGGTAACATACGGTGGACTTAATGGAAAAACAAAAGCAGACTTCGGTACTGGCTCATCTCAGTATATTCCTTTCCTAAATATCATTAATAATGTTGTTGTCGATCCATACGATCTTAAAAGAGTAAAAGTATCTATTTGCGAGAATCAAAACGAAGTAAAAATGGGCGATCTTTTTTTAAAGGCTCGTCAGAGACTCCCGAAGAGGTTGGAATGTGTGCCGTGCTACTGAAAACAATTAACGATGTATATTTAAACAGTTTTTGCTTTGGATTTAGACTTCGCGAGGACTTTGAAGCTGATGGGCTGTTTTTAGCTTATTTTTTTAGGAGTAATGAAGGGCGTAAGCTTTTGTATAACTTAGCACAAGGTGCAACTAGATACAACTTATCTAAAACAAATTTTATGAAACTAAAATTTAAGATTCCAACACGGCAAGAGCAACGCGCGATCGCATCTATTCTGTCGGACATGGATGCAGAAATCGCGGCCTTAGAAAAGCGTCGCGCCAAAACCAAAGCCATGAAGCAAGGCATGATGCAGGAACTCTTAACCGGAAAAACCCGACTCATCGTTCCCAACAATCCTTAAACCGCAAATCGCCATCTAAAACAATCAGGAGAAAATACCATGACGTCGGACAAAGCGAATTCGCTACTCACAAGAGCCTCTGGTTTGCGTTCCCAGGGGTCGCCAGGGAATGAGCAAAAAACCCCTATTTCGATAGGAAAAGCCCTGTTTATCGTAGAAACAGGGCTGATTTAATCAGCAAATATCAAACCAGATCGCTTGCCATACCCGTGCGCAATAAAGTATTTAATGCGCCAGACAACCCGGTTGTAAAAAGAGTCTCCAATGCCCGATTTTAGCCAGCAATATACCGGCAATTTGCAGTTAGGATATGTAAAAGGTAACAGCAGCAGTGCCCCGGCGGAATGCGATTTTTCGGACCGGACGCGGGCCGATCGCCAATGTGATTTCGGGACAGGGCATCATTATCGGTTATGATGAGGAAGGAGACAAACAGGCTGCTTTGTGCCCCGGCGCAAGGCTCTCACGTTCCCAGGCAGAGCCGTGGGAACGAGGGGTGGTCGCCGGAGGGCAGATGAGAGATTGAGGTGCATTCCGGAGAGGAAAGGAGACAGGAGGTGAAGAATGGAGGTCAGCCACGTGGTTCAAGCATCATTATCAACGTTAACAGAAAGCTCTGTTAGCACAGCCAAAGGCGAGTCATTGCGATCGCAGCTTCAGCGCCTAGCTCAAGAGATAATAGCAGGAAAGCGGCTAGACAGAGAAGAGGCCATCGCCCTGACAGAGATAGCAGACCCAGAAAACATCTTAGAGCTGTGTGCAGCAGCCGACGTCGTGAGGCAAGCATGCTGCGGGAATAAGGTAGACTTGTGCAGCATCGTGAACGTAAAATCAGGGAATTGCTCCGAGAACTGTAGCTTCTGCGCCCAGTCAGCCCATCATCCAGGAGAGGGTTCGCCCATATACGGACTCAAACCCACCGCAGAAATAGTCGCCCAAGCGAAAGCAGCAGCAGCAGCCGGTGCCAAGAGATTTTGTCTAGTAAGTCAAGGACGGGGACCAAAATATAATAGCCCCAAATCAGGAGAATTCGATCGCATACTGGATGCCGTGGGGCAGATAATGGCCCAAACAGAAATTAAACCCTGCTGCGCCCTGGGAGAAGTGACAGAAGAGCAGGCCCAAGCCTTAGCAGCAGCAGGGGTGACCCGCTATAACCATAATCTAGAGTCATCCGAGAACTTTTTCGAGAACGTCGCCACCAGTCACAGTTGGCGCGATCGGGTAGAAACCATCAAGCAGGTGAAAGCAGCAGGGATGCAAGCCTGCACGGGGGGGATAATAGGCATGGGAGAAAGCTGGTCAGACCGGGTAGAAATGGCCTTAGCCTTGCGAGAATTAGAAGTAGAATCAGTACCCCTGAACCTGCTGAATGCCCGACCCGGAACTCCCATGGGCGATCGGCCCCGGATGGACCCCTATGAGGCCCTCAAGGCGATCGCCATCTTCCGACTGATCCTACCCGAGCAGATCATCCGCTATGCTGGAGGACGAGAAGCGGTAATGGGCGAACTCCAGGCATTAGGATTAAAAGCAGGCATCAACGCCATGTTAATCGGTCACTACCTGACCACCCTAGGTCAACCTCCCGAACGGGACCGCGCCATGCTGGAATCATTAGGACTCCAAGGCGGGGAAGCCCCCATTCCAGGGCAGTATAAAGCATAACCTCTCGTGTCCAGAGACGCCCACCAGGGTGGGCGCTCTCGGACACGACCCCCTCGTTCCCGGGCGATCGCCCGGGAACAGGCTGGGCTATTGACAATTGACAATTGACAATTCACCATTGACCATTAGTGATTGCTCCCACAGAAATACTTTGGGCCTTGATAGGCTTAATCCTAACGATCGGCGGCACCTTTATAGAAGCATCGATCGCGACTCCGACCTGGAGTTGGAGTCAGCATGGCATAGCAATTCGGTCCCTAGAAGTATCCTATCAAGTAGGAGCAGTGCTGCTAGTCAGCTGTGTAGGAGGGAAAAATGCCGGAGCCTTATCGCAAATAGCCTATTTAACATTAGGGTTAACGTGGCTACCAGTATTTTCACAGGGAGGAGGCCTCAGCTATTGCCAGCAGCCTAGCTTTGGCTACCTAGTGGGATTCATTCCCGGAGCCTGGCTATGTGGGTTCCTAGCATTTAAGGGACGACCGCGACTAGAGACACTAGTATTTAGTTGTGTTTGTGGCCTAGCCTGCATACATCTAGCTGGCCTCAGCTATCTAGCAGTGACGCACCTGTTTAACTGGGCACCAGGAGCGACAATACCCCTAATGGAAGCTACTCTCAAATATTCAGTCCATCATCTGAAAGGGCAGTTAGCAGTAGCCTGTGCAGCAACCGTTCTGGCTTTTGTCCTGCGGAAAATATTGCTCTATTGAAAATTGTCAGTTGGGAATTTGGAATTGGGAAATTGTCAGTTGTTAAATGAGAATTAAGAACCGCGTTTTCTGGGCGATCGCCCTCGGGAGTCTAATTTTAGACCATCTAACCAAATTTTGGGTAGTAGGAAACTTCGCCCTGAGAGAAAGTTGGCCAGTATGGTCGGGGGTGTTTCACCTCACCTATGTC
Organism: Hormoscilla sp. GUM202; assembly: GCA_005518205.2. Taxonomy (GTDB): domain Bacteria; phylum Cyanobacteriota; class Cyanobacteriia; order Cyanobacteriales; family Desertifilaceae; genus Hormoscilla. The sequence goes on along the minus strand of RFFC02000015.1, from coordinate 152,634 downwards.
AGAAATACCGGTGCCGCCTTTAGCCTATTTAGCGATAACGGCTGGTGGTTGCGCTGGCTGTCCTTGGGGGTAAGCTTAGGCTTAATGGCACTGGCCCGGTACGGACCCAAGATGAACCGTTGGGAACAATCAGGCTATGGTTTCATCTTAGGTGGTGCCCTAGGAAATGGCATCGATCGCTTTATTGCCGGTTACGTCGTAGATTTTCTCGACTTTCGACTGATTCGATTCCCCGTATTCAATTTAGCAGATGTGTTCATTAATGTAGGTATTATTTGTCTATTGATTGCTAGTTTTAGCAATCCAGGCCCTGACTCTCCCAGTTAGACACGGAAAATGATAGTCTGAAAAATTACCTGGCAGCTAACAGTGAAGCTACGATGCCTTCCGGGTTTTCGCCGTCCGGAAGGCATCGCAAAGTAATTAGATTACAGAATATAATGTACGTCAATAAAAAAACTAAGATTATAGTCGGCTGCCAATATAGCATTTCTCAGATAGATGCGATCTGATATTAGATAGATGAGGAAGGGTGAATTGCAGATATCATAAGGGTTTCAGCGATCGGAGAACGCACAATATCCAGAGAAATGCTATAAAACGATCTCCGAAACTATCATTGTCAGCAAAGGAAAATGCCATTGATGTTAAATAGTTGTGCAAAATTATTTTTATATTTGTGGCATAGGCGAACACGCGAAAAATCTAGCAGGTAAGCTGAAACCCTTACCCCATAATAATTTCAGCGAGTTTATCGAAAATTGACGGCTGGAAAAAATATAAAAATAATTTTGCGTATGTACTTAATCGCCGCCGCCAAGGGTAAGTAAAGCCTATGAGTTCACCGCAAAATCAAAACCGCCTCGTGACAATCTTGGGATCCATTACCCAAGCAGCACAGACGATGCCAGCTAAGGTGGTAAATTTTTCCCAACTGGCCCTCAAGCAAAAGGCGAGGGTGCCGAAACTGCTAGTACAGGAGGCGGATGGTTCCAAACCAGAAGTATATCCCCTACTGGGCGATCGCTTCTTGCTGGGAAGGAGTTCGAGCAGTTGCGACATAGTAGTGCGAAACACGAATGTCAGCAAAATTCATCTGTCTTTGTCGCGGGACTCCAAGCAGGGCACCCCTTTTACAATCAAAGACGAAAGATCTACCAATGGCATCTATCGGGGTAAGCGGCGAATTAGCCAGCAGAAGCTGCGCCATGGCGACCAGTTTACTCTCGCACCACCAGAACTAAAGGATGCCGTCACAATTAAGTATCTGGATCCAGCACCCTGGTATATTCGGGGGGCGATTTACACCGGTTACGGGATAGGGGGAGTCACAGCAATAGTGGTAGCGTTAATTCTCAACGAGTGGCGGAAATTCGACGTTAACCCGCTACCAATCTCGGTGCAAGGACCGGTAATAGTCTATGCTCGGGACGGACAGACTCCCCTAGTACCGCCTCGGAATGACGCTCACAGAGAATTGCAGGAATTATCAGACTTTTCTCCCTACCTGCCAAAAGCGGTAGTAGCATCAGAGGATTCGCGCTACTACTGGCACTTCGGAGTCGATCCGATCGGGATTATCCGGGCCATAATAATCAATTGGCGTGGGGGTGAAATCCGGGAAGGAGCGAGCACAGTGACGCAACAGTTAGCTCGCAGCTTGTTTAGAGACTATGTCGGCACGGAAGACAGCGCGGCCCGCAAGATTCGCGAAGCCCTAGTGGCCCTGAAGCTAGAATTCGTTTACTCGAAAAAGTATTTGATGCTGGCTTATTTGAACCGGGTATACATGGGCAGGGGCAACTATGGATTTGAAGATGCGGCCCAATTCTACTTCGACAAGTCAGGGGCAGATTTAACCTTGTCAGAAGCAGCGACCTTGGTGGGAATTTTGCCAGCACCCAATAGTTATAATCCAGCTAGAAATGAAGAGTTAGCTCGCAGCCAGCGGAATGGGGTGATCGAGCGGATGCTGGATTTGGGGATGATTACCACCGAAGAGGCCAGTCGGGCCAGGCGATCGATAATAGAACTGAGCCCGAAAGCCAAATTGGAGTTTCAGTCCACGATCGCGCCTTATTTTTACGATTACGTGTTCAGCGAACTGGAGGATTTGTTAGGCAACGAGGTAGCCAGAGAAGGGAACTTTATCATCGAAACAGGTCTGCACCCAAAGATGCAAGCCCAGTCGGAAGTAGCGCTGCGCGAAACGATGAACAATCAGGGGAGATCTCTGGGATTTGACCAAGGAGCAGTCGTTACCCTTGACGCTAGAACAGGCGAAATCATGGCGATGAACGGCGGAGGAGATTACACGAAAAGTCAGTTCAATCGCGCAACCCAAGCCCTGCGACAGCCAGGTTCTACTTTCAAAATATTTACTTATGCAGCGGCGATCGCCCAAGGAATTTCCCCCAAAAAGACCTATTCCTGCGCCCCCTTACCCTGGGGAGGAGTAAGTTATAGTGCCTGCGAACGGACTTCGGGCTATGTAGATATGTACGCGGGAATGGCGCTGTCAGAAAATGCGATCGCCCTGCGCGTGGCCCAAAATGTAGGTCTAGACAAGGTGGTGGAAATGGCAAGACGACTGGGAGTGCGATCGGAACTGAAAGTCGTACCCGGTCTAGTATTAGGTCAAAGTGAAGTCAAGCTGTTGGAGATGGCGGGGGCTTATGCAGTCTTAGCAAATAGGGGTATCCGCAATCGTCCCCACGCAATTAGAAAGATTCTCGATAGTAGTGATTGTAGCGATCCTAACAATCTGCGCACTTGCCGGGTAATTTATGAATACAACACCCGCGACCCAGAGGCAAACCAGAAGGTGATAGATCCAAAGATTGCCTATACCATGACCAAGATGCTCCAGGGAGTCGTGCAAGGGGGAACTGGTAGCGCCGCTTATATCGGACTGGGAGAAGAAGCAGGGAAAACTGGCACCACGAATGATGGTGTGGATTTGTGGTTTATTGGTTACCTATCCAACCGGCGGATTGTGACTGGCGTCTGGCTAGGCAACGATAACAACTCTGCCACCAACGGTAGTAGCTGGATCTCGGCCCAACTCTGGGGCCAATATATGCGTAAATTCTTCCCCCCACCAAAAAAACCTGCTGCTTCCTCACCTCCATCGGTAGAGTAGAATGGGCACAGATCCTGTAGTCCCAGGGACTGGGCATCATCTAGCCCGGGTACCGAACTCGAAAGCACTGACAGCGATAACGGTAATAAAAGTTCACATAGTTGGGGCAGTCAAAGCAGGATGGCTTGGCTATCATAAGAAAATAGCTGTGGGATAGTCTAGCGCAACAGAGATTCGGCTAGGATACCCGGATAACCGACAATCTCTGTAGACTTCCGCAATTGTGGTTCGGCAACAGAGCAGTAGAATTGCTAGTAATAGTAAAACGCAGGTTCCCATGGGACCGGATCTAGCGCCTGGCGCACTACGTAAACGAGAATCAGTTTGGAGAGAAACGTGACGATTTACATTGGGAACTTGTCCTTTGAGGCGGAAGAAGACGACTTACGGAATATATTTGACGAATACGGGAAGGTAAGCCGTATTAGCATGCCGAAGGACCGGGAGACGGGAAAGAAGCGAGGTTTTGCCTTTGTGGAAATGGATTCAGACGAAGAAGAAGAAAAGGCGATCGAGACACTAGATGGGGCAGAATGGATGGGTCGCATCATTAAAGTTAATAAAGCCAAGCCCCGGGAGAACCGCCGATCGGGTGGTGACGGCTTTCCCAGAGAGAGAGCGCGCTACTAAGGCCATTTATGTGAAAAAATATACCACTCAATCCCCCCTAACCCACCTCTGGCGTCGGGGGGGATTAGGGTATTTATTTTTTGAGAAATCACCTAAGGGAATCTGGCAGCGGAGGGGGTCGTTTCCTCTTCACCCTTTCGTTTCCCGAGACACTCACCCATGTCGATTGCTGACTCTTCGCTATAGTCTAGTATCTCTTTAAACTTCCGCGATTGCTCGTGGAAACGACCCTGTCGTTCGCCAGCTGGCAACGACATGGGTGGGTGGATCGGTAAACGATAGGAGCGTGCTCCCGTGAGGGATACGGACCAAGGAAAGCTATATCACCGTTAAAGGCGAATAGCTAAGAGCAAAAACCAATTAGCCGCGTTCCCACTGGCGACCCGATGCGCGAGGGGTGGTGCGAGTAGCGCGACCGCCCGACTTGTGCATCGCCTGGGAACGCAATTAGCCGAGAAAACGACTGGTCATCTTCATAGCGTCAGCAATATCAACATCACCATCCCCATCGGCATCCAAAAAGCTGCTCAGTACAGAATTGCCACCTTCGGGATTATCAGTTTCGCTGCCAGTTTGCAGCAGATTCAGGACCAAAGGGAGGACAGCCGGTAGCAGAGATTGAATGGTGTCCTCTGGCAGTCCGGTCTTTTGAGATGCAACTTCTACGATCTGTTGCACTTGAGGTAAGGTAAAAAGTGCCCGAACTGCTAGGGGGTTGGGTAAAGTGCCGCTAAATTGATTGACAAGAGACTGCCGCTGGTTGTCACCTTCAGAATCTCGTTTTTCTTTTAAGGAAGAGCGGGTAAAGCTGCTGACAATTGAGATCAGAGATTGCATTTGGTCAAAACTGGCACCAGAGTTGCCAGAGAGCATCTGTGCTGCGCTGAAAATACCACCCTGCTGACTATGACTAGCTTGCTTAGTAGGGCTGCCCCCAGCCTGCTCACTCATAATACTGTCGAAAAGTCCCATAATTTTTACCTCCTGTTGCGGTTGAATCTTTGTTAATTGGGGTGGTGTCACGCTGGTAGTGGGACCGATGAGCAATCGGGAATTACTTCCCCACAATAGCGAGTAGAAGAAAATTATACAGTTGAATAGTGAGCGATCGTCACTTCTTATTAATGAAAATATAGGGAGTAAACTAAAACAGCACTCGAGATCGTGGCCGAGATCCTGTGGGCTGTAACCGGACGGGAGCGGTTGTAGCTAAAATATCATAGATCCCCCCTAACCCCCAAATCCCCCCTAACCCCCCGGTGGAGGGGGGGACCGCTTATTAAGGGGGGACCGCTTCCCCCTCACGCCCGCTGATAGCAGCGCACTGCAATCATGAAATTGTCTCGCCTGTTGACGCTGATTATCGGTCTGATCGTAATCTTAGGGCTAATGCTGTGGACGATCGATACCCTGCGTTGGTTCTACTGGCAGATTTCTTATTCATCTCCCCTGCTGGGTACTATTGTGCTGCTGTTGCTGATCCTGCTGCTAGGACTGGTAATCGCAGCGTTTGTCTATTACGTGCTGCTGTTTGGGGGGGCTGGCAGCAAAAAGGGCCGGCGCTATGGGAAGCCGAAGGTGCCTCAAGCTAAGAATGAGGCAGCTTCCGAAACACTCCGGGCCGTGCGCAAACAGGCCGAGCAAATTCAGGATGAAGTGGCCCGACAGGCTTTAATCGAGCGATCGCGCCAGATAGAAGGTAGCCTGCAAGCTGGGGTGTTGCGAGTGGTGGTGTTTGGCACCGGTTCGGCTGGGAAGTCTTCTGTGGTGAACGCGCTGCTGGGCCGGATGGTGGGGGAGGTCTCCGCAGCAATGGGAACTACGGAAGCGGGGCAAACCTACAGCCTCCAGCTCCAGGGGTTGGACCGGCAGATTTTGATTACCGATACTCCAGGGATTTGCGAAGCAGGTGTGGCGGGAACCGAGCGGGAACAGCAGGCCCGAGAGTTAGCGACAGTAGCAGATTTACTGCTGTTCGTGGTGGATAATGACCTGCGCCAGTCGGAATACGAACCCTTGCGGATTTTGGCACGGATTGGCAAGCGATCGCTCCTGGTGCTGAACAAAACGGACCTGTATCCCCCGGAGGAAATAGAAGCGATACTGGGGCGTCTGCGGGAGCGGGTGCAGGGGTTGATTCCCAGTAATGATGTGGTGGCCTGTGCTGCTAATCCCCCAGAGATGGTACTGGACAGCGGCAGTGTATTTCAGCGGGAACCGGACGTGATGCCTTTAATCCGCCGGCTAGCTGCGGTGCTGCGAGCGGAAGGAGAAGATTTGGTCGCGGACAATATTTTACTGCAAAGCAGCGCCTTGTCAGAGGAAGCAAGGCGGATTATCGACGCCCAGCGCAAGCGTCAGGCGGACAAAATTGTCGATCAGTTTCAGTGGATAGGTGGTGGCGCGATCGCGGTGACGCCCTTACCAGTGGTAGATTTATTGGCAACTGCGGCGGTAAACGCTCAGATGGTAGTAGAAATCGGCAAAATCTATGGTTGTGAACTAAATATGGAACGGGGACGAGAACTGGCCTTGTCTCTGGCGAAAACTCTGGCCAGTTTAGGCATTGTTGAGGGAGCATTAAAGTTGGTGACTGCGGCATTACAATTGAATGTGGCCACTTTTGCGATCGGGAAAGCGATTCAGGGGGTGACAGCGGCTTATCTGACCCGGATTGCTGGTAAGAGTTTTATAGAATATTTTCGTCACGACCAAGATTGGGGTGATGGGGGGATAACTGAGGTGGTGCAGCAGCAGTTTCAGCTCAACCGCCGCGATGAGTTTGTCAAGGTCTTTATTCAAGATGCGATCGCGCGATTGGTCCAACCTTTGAGCGATCGATTCGATTTCATAGAAGAGGAAAAGGAACAGTCTGAACCGGCGTCACCCGCACCCATAAGCAGGTTTGAGCCCCTGGATGATTGGTCCGAACCGCCACAGATCCAGGATGATTGGTAGGGGTTCGTAGTAAGACAGACTTTACGGCTATAATCTCTTAAAATGATGTGCGACTCGTTTAGCGTAAACCAACTGGACATGGGTCCAGAAGGGAAACCGCTAGCAGGGTTCCATTAGCCCTGACAACTTACAGATGATGGTGGTGCAAGTCCACCTCTCCAAGTGCAGGAGTAGTAGCACTCTTCCCACGTTCGAGATGGCATCAAACCGTGAAGCGGGAGGGAAAGGCACTCTGACTGGTAGCCTAAACCGGTCAACGTCGAGCGAGTAACTATGGTGAGCATAAAGCAAAGAGTTGCAGCGTCGTTAAAAGAAACCAGTGGAATAAGGCTGACACACTGGCCCAAAAGGGAAAGGATACTGGATACTGGTCATTGGCGGGTATCATACCGACCAATCATCTGTAGGAACGAAGTAAACCGGTTGTAGTACTCTCCATCACCGGTCGATAGATGGAGTAGCCACCACAGGCGTAACATCTGCTCTCCGGAAGGCAGGTCTCAACCAGGAAAGATTGAGTGGAGAAGCAAATGCTTGCTTGTAATGAGCAGGATAGAGCTGACGCCCTCACGGTTTCGTCAATTCTACAGAGCGGCACAAGTGATTAACTTACTAAAAAGGCAACACGGGAAATGTGAAATATGCGGACTGACGTTCAAAGATAATGACCGATGGGAAGTGGACCACATCATGCCTACCATACGTGGTGGTAAGGACTGGTACACCAACCTTCAGTTACTACACGATCATTGCCACGACCACAAGTCTGCCAGAGATGGTAGCAGAAGAAGCCGTATCTATGACAAAGATGGCGAAACTGAGGAGCCGGATGAGGTGAAAGTCTCACGTCCGGTTCTGAAGACGAGTCGGTCCAGTGACGGAATGGCTTAGTTTAATTAAATCTGAGATGATGAGAAGTTTGTTGTTTTTTCATCAATCAGGAGTAAACAATCAATTATACTATTTACAGGAGGGATAAAGGTATGCTTCATGGTGCCGCCACAGGTCAAGAGGGCGAGAGGGCAGCTTTCGGACAGCATCAGAGTAATTTTATCTGGCTCTCCTGGGTTTATGGTGTAAATTGTATACTGGGATACAATTTAGGAGAACAAAAAAGGCTGAAAGCCTTGAGGCGTATAGATAAGTAAAACTTATCACCAAAACCCAAGGAGACTATTGACAGGCTAGACTTCCCGATCTAGAATGGTAGTAGTAGGTCAGCTCGGTAGCTCCCAGCAGGGAAGTGATCTGGGCGATTTCGGCCCGAGGTAAAATGTATACCACAATACATTTTACCTGGATAAAAAAGGCCGATCCAAATATTCTTTACATAGCAGGTTTTGAGAGTATCAAAGAAGGCGACACAGCTTATAATGTACTACAGGGCCTTCTATTTAGTGCAAGACAACTGGAACGCGCCGGATTGGTTGATGCTGAAACGGTTAAGATAAATCCTGTTGAATTTGCAGTATCAAGGCTTTGAATTTCTGAATCTTAATCTCCCGTAATTTGTGACTAATGAGGTAGAAAAATGGCGATAGAAATTATTGCAGCAAAGACTCCCGCTCATATAGACGGTATTTTTCAAATAAGACACAAGGTTTTCAGCGAGGAAAGGGGGTTTTTTTCTCCCACACATGATGGCAGGCTAACCGATCGTTTTGATGCTTTCCCAGGAACTACAAACTTAGCAGTACTGCATGAAGGGCGAGTGGTAGGAGGGATGCGTCTTACGCTAGATTCGGAAGTAGGAATACCAGCAGATGATTACTTTGATTTTCGCAGTCACATTCCCAAGGATAGCCAGGTGATGGGGTGCGGGATGTACTGCGTAACCAAAGAGTTTAGAACGTCTAAAATTGCTCTGGGACTCATGCTCATGGCGAGTTACTTTGGTATTTCACATGGAGCATCCCACGTAGCCGCACCAATCAATCCAGACATAGCAAAACTGCTTAAGCGAGTAGGTTTTCAGGCTTTGGGTGGCGAAATTAGCGTTCCCCACGTTAGCATACCACTAATTCCCCTTTTGCTAGATGGGCGGGATCTCAAGGACTATTTCATGAACTTCGCTAGAGAAAACGAATTGTATAACTTCCTCAAGTCTTACGAATGTATGTTTTTCTTCCAAGCAGAGCAGATTATTCGAGCAGGAGATCCAGGAAACACGGCTTTTATAATTGTTGAAGGCGAGGCTGAAGTTAGATATAAAGATACTATCTTGATGAATTTAAAGCAAGGAGATATGTTCGGGGAATTGGCACTCTTGACTGATGAGATTCGCTCAGCGGACGTGTTTGCAAAAACGGAGGTAAAAGCGATGGTGCTCAAGAAGGATGATTTTTTATCCCATCTTAAAGAGAATCCTCAGCAAGCACTGAAGATAATCTCCAGTATTGCCAACAGATTAAAGTCCTTAACCAATCAAATTAAAAGCTAGGGCTCCCCTGAGGCTAAATAACGGGTGCATCCCAGTTTTGCTTCTTGGCTGCGGGGATCTGAACATGCTGTTGCCAGCTATACTAGCCCAGAAACCCAGTTTTTCCACAAAACCGGGTTTCTTCATGCATTCTTGAGATGCTCTCGTGGCACCTTATTGATGGCGATCGCCACCTGCTAGCACCGGTGTATACAGGCCGCTATGGCTGCGCCACGCTACGCGATCGGTGCCAGGTTATCCCTGGGAGGTTATGACTCGCAGTTGTCACCTGCTGGCACCTGCGTACTGAACGATGCTCTCGCAGTCTGTGAGGTTATTGCTCGCAAGCTGTGAGGTGATTGCTCGCAAGCTGCGAGGTGATTGCTCGCAAATGGCACCTTATTGATGGCGATCGCCACCTGCTGGCACCCGTGTATACAGGCCGCTATGGCTGCGCCACGCTACGCGATCGGTGCCAGGTTATCCCTGGGAGGTTATGACTCGCAGTTGTCACCTGCTGGCACCTGCGTACTGAACGATGCTCTCGCAGTCTGTGAGGTGATTGCTCGCAAGCTGCGAGGTGATTGCTCGCAAATGGCACCTTATTGATGGCGATCGCCACCTGCTGGCACCCGTGTATACAGGCCGCTATGGCTGCGCCACGCTACGCGATCGGTGCCAGGTTATCCCTGGGAGGTTATGACTCGCAGTTGTCACCTGCTGGCACCTGCGTACTGAACGATGCTCTCGCAGTCTGTGAGGTGATTGCTCGCAAGCTGCGAGGTGATTGCTCGGGTGGCATAGGTGGTACTCCCCTCTCGCACTCGTTCTAAAAAGGTAACTACTCACAGCAAAAAGGAGAGCTTGTTGAGAAAGATGTAAATCACAAGCCCAATAAAGTGTTAAGTATATGTATATTTCAAGCGGTTGCAGATAGCGACCAGCAAAAATTAGGGCTTGAAAGATTGAAACAAATTACAAGCCCTGGAAGGATTAAGTAGATTTCAATCCAGGCGGACCGCGACCAGCTAAAGACAACAATTCGCACAAACTGGTAATTGCCGATGCTCCTTGCAACCGCGTAGTTTCTAAAAAGCTAAACATTTGAGCAACTAACGAAGCGCCCCAATCGCTTCTGGCTCCACCACTAACTTTGCGATGTACTACTACAGGACGCAACGCCCGTTCAGCATCATTATTGTCAGGTTTAACCTCTGGATGAGTTAAAAAAGTGAACCACTCATCCCAATGGCGTTCAAGTCTATTTGCAAGTCTTTGAGCGTCAGCGGGCCATCCGGCTGGTGGAGGTCCATCCAAAATTTTCGCTCTGTTGAGTTTCTACACTTTGACGTTTTCGGTGGAGTTCTTCAAGAGTCGATAGACCAGCGTGATCGTCCTGATGAGCTTTTCGAGCTGTCCACAAAACTTCCTTGATCTTTTGTGCAAAATCAACGTTGGCGGCCAAACGACTGGTTAATAGAGCTTCCAAGTCTCGTTCCAGATGGGCTAAACATTTTTGTTTCCCTGCTGCTGACTGTGGACCATAGGCGCTAAAACAATCACTGGTCAGAATCCCGTCAAAGTTTTCTCCGAGTAAACGCTTAAGTTCCACGCTACCGCGGGTTGGAGCCAAAAGCAGAACGCATACTCGATCACTGGTAGCCACCCATAGCCAATATTTAATCCCATCAATGCAATAAGTGGTCTCGTCCACACACCGCACACCTGGTTTTTGTACATAAGCTAGCCACTGTTGATAACTTGGCTCCAAACTTTCTGCAAACCACCGGTGCATTTTCGCCAAACTGCCTTGAGAAATTGGTACACCCAAGACATGTTCTACAAAATACTCTTGTTTTCGCCATGTCTTGTTACCACCGTACCCAAGCCAGCCAACAACACTACTAAGGCGACCACCATAACTAAATCCTTCTTTGATGCCCCAAGGTAAGGGAGCATATCCAGACCACCCGCAAGACTGGCATTGATAAAGACTTCGTTGATATTCCCGGATTTCAACGGGCTGCTCTATCAGTTCTGCTACCTGTTGAACTTTCTGCGGACCACCTGTTACAAGGTAAACGTCATCTCCGCAAGCGGGGCATGCGTGAGGCTTCAGCTGTTCTATGCGATCGGGCACTCCAAATCCATTGCGCGTCTTACCACAATGATTATATTTGGGACCACGCTTTTTACCTTTTTTGCGCCGGCTTTTGTCCGACGGTTTTTTAATAATGTCTTGTGAGGGGGGGACGGAACTGTTGACAGACGAGCGATTTTTCAGTTTGTGCAACTGGTCCTTCAGTTCTGCGTTTTCAATGTTTAGAGCATCAAGTTCCTTTTGTTGCTCCTCTATGAGCTCTTGCTGTTGTTTGAGGAGTTGCTGCTGCTTCAAGAGCCACTCGACCAGTAGCACATAGTTCGCCATTTGGTCTGGTTCGACGGCGAATGTCAGTTGCCCGGTATGTGATGCCAGTGGCTTGGTCTGTGATGCAGCGGTATATGTCATACAAATTAGTATACACCTTACAAGAGGGAAAATAAGTCACGGTTATGTGCCGCACCCGGTGAGTTGTGCAATAACTGGACTCTGCGTTGTTCAACTGCCAACTTCATCTCAACCCTCTGGGGGAGCAATGAACGGGGGACTACGGGCTGGAAGTCTCTCACCGCATGGGTTTCAGCTTCAAGGCGCTCGTCTGATTCTGTGAGAACTTCGCACTCGGAGAGTGCAATAACATTTTTAGCCTACATTCCACACTCCCGCCCTTGGGTTGCGCCAGCGCTGGTTGCCCGTGGGATGCCCACCGTCTCGTGGGAGGTGTTTTCCCCAGCGATAAAAACAGAAATGCTCACCGCTGCTTGCTTGGCATTTTCAATAAGCTGTCTCTATTGCGGTGAGCAGTTACCTAAAAAGTTGCGTCCTTGGGGGTCTTTAACGAACGCTTTCTGGCGAAAGAATAGCCAAAAATACTTAAACCGCTCTAAATCTTCTCCTTCCAGAAGTTCTACCAAATCGACTTGATAAAACTCCGTTGCCGTTGAAGAGGCTTGCCGATAATACAGTCGCCACTCTCTGCCATTGGTTAAAATACCCCAATCAACCCCCGTGCCAGCAAGATAGCTAGCAATTTGAAAGGATGGGTTTTCATTTTTATAAATATCCCGTCCTTCGTTAGCAGAAACCTTGCTTAAGGGGCGTTCCCAGTATTTAGCTTCCGCGACGCAAGGTACTTTGGCATAAAAAGCCGGTTCGTCATTTTGTAGAGGATAAGCAGCATCCCGATCGCTTTCACTGTTAAATAGGGCATAGTCCGGTCGTTGGGCTCGACCTTTCCCGCGAGTCTTTACCTGGGGAATGTGGCTAAATCCCAGAATATCCAACACGGGTTTAATAAATACTTCCTCAGTTTGCGCCTCATTGAGGGTGGGCAACAAATCTTTTTTTGACATATAAAGCCTTTTTAACCGCTCTAACCCTACGGTCACATCCACCTGCCACTCCGGGCATTCCTGAAGCCTAAGATCCAGATAATGCTGTGAAAATAGCGGTTTGTTTAGTTTTTGCTTATCTGCCACCATCTAACCTCCTGATTTTTTAGATCCTATTGCCCCATCATCGGGGTGAGATACCCCCGACAGGTTGTTTAGCACTTCTATTTTATTGTATGACATCTACTGGATATTTTTTCCAGGAAATACAGTTCCATACCATAAAAATATATAAGGCTTTGCCTAGAGTATAGCTGATAGTATTTTACAGAGGCGCTTACGCACCAACAATAGGTTCAGTAGTGTATACTAAAATTAGATTGAAATGTCAAATCTCTGCAACAGAGTAAATTAGTATATGGATACAGAACATGTCACCCTGGAATTGCCGGCTAATCTGCACGAGCAACTGCAAGAAACCGATGTCGTCAGCTACCTCGAACAGTTGGTCACAGATGCCTACGAAGGAGAACGTTGGCTAAAAAACCTGAATGATTTGCGTCAGTCAATTAAAGATGGTGGAGGTTTTCAGCTAGGCGACACCCAAGAAGAGATAAACGAGCGTTTGCGTCAGATTCGACAGGAGATATTCGAGGAGGACTATGCGCATCTGTATCGATAGTAGTACCTCGTTCCCAATGAATATTTCTGCTAAAATTAGATTGAGATGTCAGTTCAACGGAGTAAATTAGTATATGAATACAGAACATGTCACCCTGGAATTGCCGGCTAATCTGCACGAGCAACTGCAAGCACTAGCAACGGCAGAGGAAACCGATGTCGTCAGCTACCTCGAACAGTTGGTCACAAATGCCTACCAAAGAGAACGTTGGCTAAAAACCCTGGATAATTTGTATCAGCTAATTCAAGCTCGTGGGGGTTTGCAGCTAGGCGACACCCAAGAAGAGATAAACGAGCGTTTGCGTCAGACTCGACAGGAGATATTCGAGGAAGAATATGCGCATCTGTATCGATAGTAGTACCTTTATCCCAGGGTTACAGAAGAGAGATCCAGACAAGGTCAAGCTGTTAATATTGGTGAGGAATAACATCCACATAACTATCCCCCGCTTAATTGCCAAAGAAGTAACCCGCAATTTAATCGCAGAAGAGGTGCGCGAATTTTACAGATTGTTTCAGGAGGAGCAATTCGGTCAGATTATTGACGAACCAATCCCATCGGCTTTAGTTGAGAAATATATCAATTTGGGTTTACCTGCTAAAGCCGATGCCTTCATTGGTGCATTTGCCGAATGGATGAACGTCAGCCACCTAATCTCTGAGAATCGCCATTTTCTCCGGGAGCTGCAAACCACAGCTTTTGAAATTGTAAATGCTGCTGAATTTATCAAGTTGTTGGAAGATGATGCGTAGTGGGCGATCGCTCTAGTAGTTAGAACGGTGGTATACTCGCCAATACCTCCAAAAAAAGCACCATGTTGGTTTCAGCCCCCAACATGGTCACTTGATGGGTGGTGTATGCTAAAATTAGATTGAGATGTCAGTTAAACAGAGTAAATTGGTCTATGAATACAGAACATGTCACCCTGGAATTGCCAGGTCAACTGTACGAGCAACTGCAAGCACTAGCAACCACAAAGGAAACAGATGTAGTCAGTTTCATCGGTGAGTTGGTAACAGATGCCGAAAAAATGAAACGCGGGATCGAAAACCTGAAGCTCTTGGCTCCGTTTCTTAAAAATGATGAGGATTTGGAGGATTTGCCGCTAACCGACAGGCAAAAAGAGACGATCGCGCTTTTGCGTCAGAATCGAAAGAAGATGTTCGAGCAGGAAGATGCCCATCAGGAGCGATCGGGGAAATTATGAAATTAGAATTCGATGGACAAGCAGATGCAGCTTACTTGCGCCTTAATGACTCCCCAATTATCGAATCAGAAGAGGTTGCTCCTGGGATAGTTTATGACTTTGACGATCGCGAGAATGTGGTAGGTATTGAAATTATGAGAGTCTCCCAGAAAACTCCCGATCGGATTAAAGGGCGGGTGCATCCCATATTTGCCTCGCCGCCCGAACCATAAAGGGCCCGGCTACACGAACAAAGCCCGCCTGCGCGGGCTACATTTAAACTCAGAAAACAGCTCTCAACTGAAAGCTGTTTTTGGCTTGCTGGAGGCGATCGCCTAGGCATTCTGGTGGGCGATCGGTCTCAAACAGAGGAGACTTTCCCTCGTAAAGTCTCCTCTGATGCAGTCTCTGATTTGCCAGGGGAGATCGTTTCCTGACGAATAGACTCGGTAATTGCATCTACCAGCAAGAGGCGATCGGTCATTGATAACTGTAAAACAGGCTGAAATAATTCTGGCAAAGATAAGCCCTCTGATACGGCTTCATCTTTTCGGACAGTTCTATCTGCTGAGAGTAGAACAGTCTCGCGATTTTGCAATGTCTGGGTTAAATCGTGCTTCAGGGCTTCTAAAAAACCACAATCATTGCCAATGTCAGAAGCTTCATCTTCATCAACGCCCTCTATTAACTTCAACCTTTCCTCGTAAGATTCGATCCGATAGTCAATAGCTTCAATAAGAAACTGTATCGCTTTGTATGATAGATTCATGTTAGACTCCTTTTACGACTTTATTTTCTCCTCAAGAGTTAAGTTTAATTCACTTTTCAGGGGTTCCTCGCGTGGGGGCCAGAAACCGGGTTTCTTAATTAATTCTCGCTTTGGCGCCTGATTTTGTCGCAGAAACCCGGTTTCTTGTCAGCCTCGTTGCTAGTTGACAGCTAGCAACGTTCCCCAGAAACTCCGCAGGAGCGTCTTCTCAGGAGGCAGATCCTCTAGATGCGCGTTTAATAGGGTCGTCAGGGAAGGAGGTTTACATGGCTGAACCTTTTTGAGCGTTATGGATCGAATTGCACCGACTCTAGGTTGACTCGAATCAATTTACCTCTCAAGGTTTCTTCAGCATAAATCACGTCATTAATGCGTGTCGCTAGCCTCTCCCAATTCGGGTCGCCTGTACAGACAATAATACCGGCGTGGTCTGGTTGTAAGCGGTGCAGTCGGATAAAATCAAACCGATCGTAGGTTAAAACTGCTCGGTCATTACTCGTAGCAAATGCCAGTACATCTGGGTCAAGAATCCCAAGTCCTGCATTCTTCGCTTCCCTAGCTGTGAGAACATCGTGACCCAGACCGCGTAGTAATCTTACTACTGGCAGTGAGAAATTTTCATCTGCATACAAACTTGCCATAGATCACGCTTCCCTATTCTTGACGATCGCCTCTTCAATTTCCTCTGGGTGTGCATCAGCATAAGCCCAGACATTCACCAGATCGGCAGCAGTAAGATGGGGATAGCCTTCTAGGATATAAGCATCTGTTGCACCTTGACGACGAAAACTCACCAGCAACCAAACAGGGATGCGAGTCCTGGCGATGCAAGCTTCACCGCCACAGACCCCAGGAGTCTTGGTAATTCCTGGGGAACCATTGCTTAAATTTTGAGTTAAAATCCCTATGGCTGACGCTTTTTCAGCGGGAGTCAAGGCCAGGAGTTGCGTTTCTAATTCTGCCAATTTCATAGTTGCACTTCGCGATCGCCTTTTGGATAAGATATACTTGATTATAGCAGGTTAAGCCAGCATCCACCATCACAACCATAAAAGCAATTTTATTGAAAATAATGTATAATATAGAGTCAGAATGAATAGAGTAAATTTATGTCAACTAAAAATGAACCAACAGCCGACTATGATAGTCCCTGGAAGGAGATCATAGGAAACTTTTTTCCCGAATTTATGGAATTCTTTTTCCCCGCAGCCCATGGGTCGATAGACTGGTCGAAAAAATACGAATTTTTAGAGACAGAACTCCAACAGGTGCGACCGCAGGCGGAGATCGGAAAGCGCGTCGCAGACAAACTTGCAAAAGTTTGGCTGAAAAATGGCGACGAACTGTGGGTGATGGTGCATATAGAAGTCCAGAATCAGCGCAAAACAGCCTTTCCTGAACGAATGTTCACATACAACTATCGTATCAGAGATCTTTTCAACTGCCAAGTAGCCAGTTTTGCCATCCTCACTGCTGTGTGCCCCGGGAGCGCTACTCGCACTACCCGGGGCACACAGGACCAAGATGCTGGATGGAGGCCAACTGAATTTAGCCAGCAACTGCTAGGATGTGAGATAACATTTAATTTCCAGATCGCGAAGTTGCTAGACTATAAAGACAGGTGGCAAGAGTTAGAAGAAAGCCAGAATCCCTTTGCTACGGTCGTGATGGCCCATACTTTAGCTCAAGAAACACGGGGAGAACAGCAGGAACGCAAACGCTGGAAATTGTCTTTAATCAGGCGGTTGTATCAGAAAGGCTATGAACGGGAACAAATTGTCAACCTGTTTAAGTTTATTGACTGGGTCATGCAACTGCCCCAAGAACTAGAAAAAGAGTTTTGGCAAGAAGTCAATCAATTTCAGGAGGAAAAACAGATGCAATACATCACCAGTGTGGAAAGAATTGGCATCGAGAAAGGTCTCGAACAGGGCCTCGATCGGGGCCTTCATCAAGGTGCTCTGCGGCAGTTGTTGCGATTGCTGCAACATCGGTTTGACTCGGTGCCAGAGTCGGTACAGAGTCGCCTCACATCTTGCACTGTGGAGCAACTAGAGGAACTTTTTGAGGTGGCGCTGACAGTAGGACAGTTAGATCGGTTCGTCGATCGCATCCCAGTTGAGGATACATCAGTAGCAGAAGATCCTTAAAACTTCGCTCCGGGCGTAGCATTTCCCCTCGTTTCCCCTCGTTCTCGCGTCTTCCCAGGAGGCAGATCCTCTAAATTTCGTTCCCTGCGGTCGTCAGGGAACGAGGTTTTTGGTTTCCTTGGCAAAAGCCCGATCGCCCCATATCTAAAATTATCCCACCGCCTTCTTAAAAACAGTCTTCATTAACAGTTCGTGGACGAACAAAGCCATTAAGAAGCTGGGAAAAATCTCGTTAATAATTTGATTATCTACCCAAGCTTCCCAGGCTAAAGCTGTCATTAATCCTACCAACATCGTACTGATAAAAGCCAGAGCATGGGTGCGCCTTTTCAAAATCGCAATCAGCATTGCCGGTCCGATGGAACCCGCCAAGGCCCCCACCGCAAACAGACTCAAGGAAAAAACTGTAGCCGAGAGATATATAGTCGCGATCGCCGCTACTATCCCGACCAACAAGGTAATAAACTGCTGATATTTTACCCCATATATTTTTGACATTTTGGTCTCCAAATAAGGGAAAAGATCTCTCCCCAGAGCGCTGGAACAAACCAGGAGTTGGGAATCAGCTGTCGAGGCAATAACGGAAAAAATGCCAGCGAGAATTATTCCTACTAACCAGGGATTGAAGTTTTGCATAGCATACAGAGATAAGGCTTGTTCTGGATCGGAAATATCGGGGATTAACACCCGACAAACGATACCGAAGGCAACCATAGAACTCCAAGTAGAATAGACGTAAATTAAGTAAATCCATCGAGCTTGGGCAGCTTCTGTCGGACTGCGTCCGGCGAGCAGCCTGACCAGAAATTGAGGCTGACTCAAATCAAATCCAATGCCAAAAAAGAAAAATCCTACCAGGTAGGCGACCAAAGTCCATCCGCTAAATTCGGCAGTAATGTTCATCAGTTGAGGATCGATCTGATGAAGTTGAGAAATAATTTCCCAAACCCCTCCTCCAGCTCTAATTGCCACAGTTAACATGCCAAAGCAAACGAACATGACGACAAAAGATTGGACGATATCGGTCCAGATGGAAGCTCTCAGACCGCCAGTCACGCAGTAGACTAGAATAGATGCTGCGGCGATCGCTACTCCCAGATGGGGTTCAATACCCCAAAAGACATTGAGAGTTTTGGCCGCAGCAGAAAATTGGGCGGCAGTATAGGTACCGACAAAGACAACGGAAATGAGAGCGGCAATTGCCGTAACGATTCTTTTGCCTTGAGGTTGCTTGACAGCACCACCGAGTAACTCCGGAACGGTTTTTGAATCTCGATCGGAGGATATCCGGTTAATCTTCCCGGGAAAAAGCATCCAAAACGTCAGTTCGCCCAAGCAACTAGCAAGCACCATCAGGAAAGCGGAAATGCCCATTGAGTAGGCAATTCCTACCGCTCCTACCATGATAAACCCGCTGTTACCCGTTGCGCCAGCACTCAGAGCAATAAAGACTCTCCCAAAGGAGCGATCGCCCAACAAGTAGTCGGCATCCCTATCGGTGGAAACTTGGGCCGCAAGGGCACCAACCCACAGAAAAATGACAAGAAACAATCCGAAAGTAAAACAGGTAATATAAAAGTCCATTGGTCTGGCTTTTTTGGCTTTCGAGCGAGCGCCACCGAGCGCCTTTACCGACAGTGCGGCGATTGCGCATCCTCCTTTAGGGTAACGCATTTATTCCCAGTCGGCTGGGCGATCGCCACTAAGCAATTCATAATTCAAAATTCAAAATTCAAAATGGGAAAACCAATTGAGAGCAATACTTTCAGGAGATCGGGCCTATACAATGGGCGACAGCTTATAGATTTTCTCAATTTTCAATTCTCAATTTTCAATTCTCAATTCTCAATTCCGGTAAATTAGGCGGTACTACCATGCGACTAACTGTCACTTTATGGCTTTCCCGCTGAGTGTATACCTCAACTGCGATCGCCTCTATTTGAATTTCCATGCAGCCAAAAGGTACTGGAAACTCGGTATTAGTTTCCATCCCGTCCTGATAGAGGTGAGGCTGAAATTTAGTCAACCAGCGCGGCTGTTCTAAGAGGGTGCGGGTTTGCGGATCTAATACCCATAATTTAACATAAAAACGGGATAATAAATTAGGCAGTTTTACCAATATGATGATGGACTCTCCTGCTACTAATTCACCCTCTGGCACCTGCAACTCGGGTTTCGGCACTGGTGGCCGCTCGTAAAGCTCGATCGCCCCCTGAGTAGGAGCAACTAATTCCGAGCGATCGCCGCTCATTTCTTCATAGACAAACATTTCGTCAGTTGGTAATTCATCGGACCCCAGATCCTCGGACTCATGAGAGTCTTCCCCTGAGTCGGTCAATGGGTTGGGTTCCAATATTTGTAAGGGTTCGGGATCTTCAGCCAAGATTTTCAGCCTTTCGGTAAAACGATCTTGAAATTTTAATCCCAGAAATTCTCTATCCAAGGGTGACCAAACTGCGCGATCGCCCTCTCGTGGTTCAGCTACTACTTCCGACTCCATACTGGATGCTATTGGGCGATCGGGCTTTTTGATGGGGGGCAAACTGAGAGATTTTATCGGTTGCCGATCGTGGTTGGCATCTTTTTCCGACTCTACCTGCGGGCGATCGGGGGGAACTGATTTATTGCCGATCGGGGGCAGTTGGGGAGACTTGCGAGTTGACTTTTCCGGGTTTGGTTCGTAAATGCGATCGGGTATGGGGCTGTAGGGTGGGGGTTGAAAATTGCTCTGACGATGTTCTTGCGGTGGAGGGTCCTTCGCCAAGTTAAAAGAGAGATTAACTGCAGGTTTGACTTGCGGTTGGGACTTGCGGGAGTCGGCTTTTGATTTAACTTTACCTAGGGCCAACTGTTCGGGAAAAATAGTGAGCACGGAGTTCCCCTGCTGGGCGATCGTCTCAATGGACTCATGCACCACCAGTGCGATCGTAAACTCTTGAGTTACCATTAACGAACCTGAAGTCACGTCAAACAGTTGCAGTTCTCCCAAAATTACGCGAGTTTGGCCGTCTCGGGGCAGGTCAAAGGAATATTCAAAAGGTCCCGGCAGGATCTCAAAGGACAATAATTGACGAATTTCCTTGATGGTCTGGGAGTTCTCTGGGTGGCGCAGAAGAATCAGTAATTCGTAATTATTGACTCTTGCTTCTATTTGGGACTCGGATGTGCGATCCTTTTCCTCTACCAGATATACTTGTCCCCCAAGGGCGATGGACTCACCTGGAAACGCTATGTAAGTTCGTCGGTCGAGTGATAGCCCGATCGGGACTGGTACCGAAGCTTCCACTAACTCTGGTGTCGGTTGGTCAAGTACGGTCCGCGGACGGCCCGAAAAATCGGACTCTGAGTTTACAGGCAAACCTTCCACTTGACTGCTATCCTCTAGATCTATTGTCGGATGTTCATCTTCCAGTTCAACTTGCGGTTGGTCAACTTCCGACTCTGATTTTACCGGCAAAACTTGCAACTGCACCGTATGTTTCCAGCTATCTCCTACCAGTTCCGACATCAGGTTACCAGAACAGCTAATTTCCCACAGACCCGGTTCCA
Source organism: Hormoscilla sp. GUM202 (assembly GCA_005518205.2). Taxonomy (GTDB): domain Bacteria; phylum Cyanobacteriota; class Cyanobacteriia; order Cyanobacteriales; family Desertifilaceae; genus Hormoscilla. The sequence goes on along the minus strand of RFFC02000015.1, from coordinate 131,717 downwards.
GGTGGATGAAGGGAAACACCGGCATCGAACCGTTCTCGTTTGTATGGCGAATCCATTTTTGCAACCGCTACACTTGTGACTGATAAGTCAGACGCACTTCCACTTCCGTATGCACGCGGTGCGATCGGGCCACTACTCGATAGCGACCTGACTTTAGTTGCGCGATCGGGGGTTTTAGGGGCAACCATGCCCTCATGCCCTCTTTTTGGATCGGAAATTCCCAGTCTTCCATTGCTCCATCCCATCGCCTGCTTTTACTCTGCCATAATATCCAGCAATTGTCAAGGGGCTCGTTCCTTATCTTTTACAATTATTGCTTACTTTCTGTCCAATTGGGATCTCAACTTGTTGATAAAATTCGCGTCATCCTTAAATTTAACCGGCTGTTCTAGGGTTTCCCGCAGCCAATAAATTTCCTGTTTCGCCTCCACCAGATGCCGGACGCATGCCTCCAACTGTTTCAATAATTGCTGGTTGCTGCTATTCGTTTCCTTGCCCATGGCTAATAGGCGATCGCCCAAATAATGAAACCCCCGATCTACCTGGGCGGTCACGGCTTGCAGTTGCTGGTTGCCGGTACCTGCCGCGACATTATTAGTCAGGCGCTGACCCAAATACTGAATTGCCAGATTGATCTGGTCTGTATAGCGATTCATGGTCGTCACCAAGTTTAACAGCTCAACCTGCACCCCTTCCATACTATCAGCTTTATTCACAATTTGGGACTGCATTTTGTTAAGAATTGTAACTCCTGACTGAAAACGCTCCACAGTTTGCTGCAATTCGGGAATAATATTATGCAGAGACTGCTGATTCTGCTGATGTAACTCTAATACTTGCACGGTAGTTTGATTGGTACTGCTAATTTCTCCGAGCAATTTCACTAATTGCTGACTGGCACTGCCAATTATCTTCGCTGTCCTTTCAATAGATGTAACTGTTTCTGCTAAACTGACAGTAGAGCGATCGAACTTTGCTTGGGTCTTGACCAAACCCATTGTCGCCGTTGATAACTTCTGAGCAAACTGACTCTGCTCGAAAATTTGAGCCACCCGGGCAAATTCCCCTGTGGTGGCCTCCATGGCCGCCACCGCATGGTTGAACTCATCCGCAGCATTGGCGATCGTCCCAGCAGCTCTGCTAAAGCGATCGTATACTCTAGTAGCCAGTTCGGTAGCTTCTCTATTACCAGCAGCAATTTGTTCTGCCACCTTGCCCAAGGATCTCTCCATTGCTGCCGTAACATTATCGTGAAATCTGGTCAAAAACTCATGCTGCTGCTCGACCATGCGGTTAACAGCTTTATCCAGTCTGCCATGACCCTCAATAGTTGGTTGTAACACGTTGTCCAGATAATCTTCTAAAGAGAGAATCAACTGAGACTTGGCTAAATTCGTATTCCAACGCAAGTTTACCACTGTCAACAAGGCACTGCAAGCTACGGCCAGCAAACTGGTAATAAAAGCAATGCCCATGCCTTGGAGAGGGGACTGTAATTTCTGGAATAAAACAGCCACGTCCGTGACATTATTTCTCTGAAGTTGAGTAATGGTCATACTCAGATTAAAAAGGTTGAAAGTGATGCCCAAAAATGTGCCTAGCAGTCCCAAGGCGACCAACAAATTCGGCAAGTAGCGGCAAAATTCATCCCACTGCACGCAGGGCAAATAAAAACCAAAAAACTTAAATTTTTCTTTGCTATATAGCCCCGAAATCAGAGCAAATGTATTCACCTGTTCGAGGTTGCTACTAGCTTGCCGAAATCTTTGCTCTAGGTTTTCCACAATTTGCGGTTGCATCCCTCTACTGGAGTCATTTATCAGTCTCAGTACCCGAGACTCTAGGAAGATCAGATGACTGTAAAGGGAGATGCGCAGGCAGATAGCAGCTATAGTGGGTAGGATTACCAACAGTACAGTCAGAACTAGCAGGTAGGGCGGGAATAGCTTCCACCAGTCAGACACGATTTCAACCTCCGATATTAATAAAAGTCGATCGGGCAAACTATAGCACAGTTCGTGAGTTGTGCAACTTAATTTTGCTGAAATCATGACGATGCCAGGGCTTCAGCTATTTTGCGAGTTCTACCTCAACAGTTTGGTAGAACTTTTCCACATCATTAGGAGACTGAAGATGGTAAACCCTCTTAGTTCCCCGTGCTTTCTTCACGTACTCTCGGTACTTGGGAGTGAGCTTCTTGTTGCACAGCCAAACAATATAATAACTATTCAGCGTCCCCCTCAACAGCGGACTATTCTCGGGCCAACTCTCTGGTGGTACTATAACAGATTGCAAGAATCGCTTTGTGACCCATCAATAATGCAAGAGAACTGGCATATCCAAATATACTAGGGTATCTGCAACCTCCAGTCGTTCCCATATTGTATCCAATGACCCGTATCCATCAACGATCCACCGATCTTGCTGAAGGATTTCATTATGAGCAGCTTTATACTCCTCATGGGGAACTTTTCCACCGCCCGGTTTATACTGTAGAAGGTCTAAAGCAACTAAGGGCAAACCCGTCATTTCTGCCAAACGCTTGCTGAGAGTAGACTTACCGCCTCCAGCATTGCCAAATACAGCTACCTTTCTCATGAATGTTTCCTCACATTTATTTCGCCCACAGTGATTACTACATGGCCCTTTTTGCGTCCTCGATCGACAGTGAGCCTGTGGCCGAAAAATTTTATTACTGCATATGTTTTAATTCCATAGCATTTTCCCAAAAAGTGTGGCGTTGCCAAACCGATTAATCCATTTTAAAAACCTGGGCAGTTTTCCGTGCAAAGTTCATGATTTAGCCCTCCTGGGTTGATGTGGGAAAAACTACTGGTCTTAATGGTCTATTTCAGATTGGTAGGGAGTTTCTGGCAATAGATGACTGACCAAAAGTTTGAGCATCAAAAAGGGCAGAAACCACTCTAGCCCCAATGTTGGAGACAACAGATAGCGATCGCCCAGCAGCGCTAACCCATATAGCCCCAGTGCAATGGGGCGCTGAAGATAAAGGGGAGAACGCAGAATCGCGATCGAGGCAACGAGTAAATAGCCCGATACAAGGAAGAAAAATCTCCAATCATTGCCGCGAAAGAGCATTGCTACCACAAAGATATGGATGACGTGCAGACAAACGAAGGAGAAGTGCTGTTGCCACCCTTGGCCGGGGCGGTGATACCATCGTTTAGCAGTAGCAGTGGCATTAGTGAGAATCCCTCCGACACAATCAAGGCCGAGAAAAGCGATCGTCCCCAACTGTAGCATTGTCCATGAATCAGATAGGGTCAGGGCATAGAGGGGAGCCGCGATCGCCGCCATGACTGCTGGCAGGAGTTGTATCCATAACTCAGCTTGGGTCGCACCCGGACCAATGAAGCGATCGAGCATCCCCACCCATCCCGATCGAGGAGTAGGTGCATCCCCACCAAACCGGGAATTTTCATAATTTTGCCCTTGTTCTGTCTGCATAAACATCACCTCATAGCAGTTGCTATGTAAACTATAACAACTCTTATGATATTCTGTCAATAGGGTAGGGGGTTCTTTTAATCTTCGTAGGTTGGGTTGACGTTAGGAAACCCAACAAGCGCTACAGGCTTCGCTAACAACATATCTTGTTGGGTTTCGTGGATCAACCCAACCTACCAATTTGTTCGAGAGGGCGAGGGCGATCGAAGACCTAAGAGGCGTTTCTTGGCAGCGTCAAATCCGGCGTCTGTCAAGTATCCCTCCTTTTTCAAAAGAATAATATCATTTTTGAATCCTGCATTTCTATTCCTTTGAATGCTGCATCTTTAGGCAAAGGATAAGGTTCTCCATCTACTTCAATAATATTCTTAGATAAGTCATACTTGAAGGAATCGGAATTGCTCACCTCAAGCTCTAAATATTTTTCTTGAGCGTTCCTAACCTCAATTTTACTAAATTCACTTGAGGAAACTAAAGGTGTGCTTAAGGACAAACTACCTAAATCTGTTGATAAAGGCAATGCAAGTGAAATTTTTCCAGATGAGCTAAATACTATAGCTCCGAATCTGTAACTGCCATTAATCAGTCTCCGATCGCTCATTTCTTTTACCCGATCGAAAATGACAGTGAGAACAGTGAACTCTGGCAAATTGTGATTATCATTAAACTCTTTGATGTAACCATCAAACTCTTTTATGTGACCCATTTTTAGAGACAATTCCGCCTCTAGCTTTTCTTTTTCTTCTGGTGATATATTTTCGTTGATTTGAGCACGAATTTTATCCCTTAAAAAATCAACAATATCATGACTAGACTGTTCCCCCAGCTCTTTCATTGCAACTAGATTGTCTATTGAAGCATCTATTGACTCCTGATATTCAAGCTGATTATTGGATTCCAAGTTTTCTTTTGCCTTAATGGTCTCTTCTACTATCTTTTTTGTATGGTGAATCCCTTTTTCAGTTCTTTTTTGAATCTCAACCTTAGATTCTTCTGGGATACTTTCACATGAAGTCAAGACCGAAACAAGAGATGCAAGAACCAAAATTATCAATTTCTTCATAGATCCTCCTTGGAAAAAATTTACGATTCAAGGATTATGGAAGCTCCATATCCCCCAAAATGCTCGTTTGCGTAGCACATCCGTGACTTCATCAAGTCTCGACAAGCGCAACTGGCCTATCTATCCCACCAAGCCGCAGGCTACTTTGGCCTCCAGAGCTTGCCGGTCGAACCGTGGCCTGAGCATCAAAGATTACTGTAGCTCAACCACTCATTGCTGCTTCTCCTCCATTATAATTCTTTTGCTTAGTGAATGACAATCCACCTAAGGGAACTTTGCGAAAAAAACGGCCTAAATTGGCATCAAACCCTTTCACCGAGAGACTTTTAGGTCTATCAGGTCTCATTCGACCCAGGCTCAGGGTTTCAGCCATTTTAACAGGATCGACCTAAATTACGGCTACCAACTTAAGCCGGGACAGCCCTAGATGGCTAGGCTTCCAGTTAAAGTCGGGGTTCCCGGGTGGTTCCCGGGTGGGGGTTTCGGGGTGACGGGGATGCTTATCAAAGACCTAAGAGGCGTTTCTTGGCAGCGTCAAATTCGGCGTCTGTCAAGTATCCCTCCTTTTTCATCTGCACTAACTGCTTCAGTTTTGCCATCCCATCTTCCGCCCCCCGAGTTTTAGTTTTAGTTTGTGTTTGAGTGCGAGGTCGATCGTCCGCTGGCATAATTTCACCTTTAATCACCTGGCGAGGACTTTGAGTCAGCATGGGTTTCTGCTTCTGCTTGGACTGGAACTGTTGTTGCAGGCGACGGCGGAAGCGATCGATCGCCCCCTCCTTAGCGATAGTTTCGGTAGTGGCGGGAATTCCCACTACCGTAGTTCTGTAGGCATAATTAGCATCAGATTCTGGTAAATTATCCACTTGATGAACAAATCGTCGCAACTTGGGTAAATAATGTCCTTTCCAGCGGGAGGGTTGTTTTTTTATTTCCCCGATCGCGCGGGACAGGAGTGAGCGCAAAGCTGCAATCAAATCTTCTCGGTTAGCGAGTTCTTCGAGGGCTTGATGCCAGACTGGACTGAGAATAGCAGTATGGTAGCCATCTCGCAAGCTATCATAATATTGAAATTGCAACTTTTCCGGGTGCCGCTGGATTAAATCAAAGGCCAGACAAGCATAGAACAGATCCTCCAATTCCTCCATTCTGCCCGCATCGGGAGGGATGATATCGGCAAATAAACTGCTATAGTCATTATGGACAAAAGAGCCAGGAGCATTCTTTTGACGACTGTAGGGTTTGCGCATCTCCTCCAAACCCTCGATCAGTCTCAGGGGAAAACCAGCGTATTCGGTCACGATTAAAATTTCCGAAGAGGTTTGAGTTGGCTTCAGCACCGCGTCGGCAATTCCTAACTCCTGTCTCAGTAATGCTTTGAACTCTTTTATTTCCTGTTCGTCCGCATCCTTAAACCCCACCATCGTACTACTTTTGGACTCGCTATTGCGGAAATAGGGGTCGCTCAAGTTCAGACGCAGCAGGGGCGCAGCTTCCTGCATAATTTGTCCCAAGCGGGTCGATCGGGTGGCGCTGGAGTAGTTTTCCATGAAGCTGGCGATCGCCGAATTCACAATATTCGTGCTGCGAGAACCAAACAAGCGATCGACTGTCAGGTCGATTTCCTTTTGCAGTTGTTCTGGGGCCAGGCGATCGCCCCCGATCGCACCAGCAAGAGACTCGCCCCGTCCCGAGGGAATTTCCGCACTTACTTGGATCATATGGGAACGAAATTCCTGGGATGGCAGCAATATATTGTAACAGCTTTCTAGATCGGATTCCTCAAAAATGGCCTCCCCACTCATCTCATCAAAATTCAGTTGCTTCAGGTTGCTTTCCGCCTGTTCGTAGTCACCCTGCAAATTTTCTACTAAGAGACTGAAAGCCGCAACTTTAGTCGATCGGGTTTGCACCTGCTTTTGCAAAGTCTTGACAATTTGCAGGGATTCCTGCTTCACTGCCAAGTTAAAATTATGCTCGATCGTCTCGCATACTTGGCCCAGAACCCTTTTCGCTTCCCCTTGCACTTGGGCATTTTTCCCTACGGGTCTAAATTTTTGTTCGATATCAGCAATTATCTGCTCGGCATCTTGCCATTGGCGCTCTAAATCTTCCAGTTGGCGCGTCCCCCCTTGCTCCAGAATTTGCTCCTCCAGCGCCCGTTGCCAAGCATTCAGTTCCGTGGCGATCGCCTCCAACCAGTCCCGGGTACTTTTAATAGAGAAATCCCGGTTTCCCGGAGTGAGTAAAGTCGCCAAAAAGCCATCAATATCCCGCTGGAAATTTGCTGTCAGACTGGGACGAATCTGTTGCAACCTAGTCAACCAAATCCCTCGGCTACTTTCCGTATCTCCGGCCATAGTTTTCCGGAATTGCTCTCGAAACTCCCTGGGCAACTGCTGTCTGATGGCCATCCGATCGTCCTTATTTTGGCAATCGGCAATTCTTCTTTCTAGCTTATTCCTCCAGGCATTAATTGCACTTCTAAAGTTCTTGTTTCCTTCCGTAGCAGCAGCTTCCAGCTTAGTAGCGAACCCATCCCGACGATTTATATCCGTATGCCAAGTGAGCAGGAAACGTTCCAGTAACAGTTGCGGATCGGGACTTTGTCCTTCCCCATTTAACCAGAAATTCACCAGTTGCCAACTAATCCGAGTCAAAGCAATTTGCACGATAATATCCCGGGGGAAATAAATTGCCGCCAGTCCAAAGGTTAAATAGCGCTGGACATTAGGACGGGGGTGGTCGTCCCATTGCAGCAACTGCTGTAGGAAATTATCCCTCATCCCCTTCATCACGGGTCCCAGTTCGCTGGAAAAGTCCAGAGATATTTTCCGAGCAATCACGTTACATAGCTTACTTTGGGCAAAAATTTCATAGGGGCCCGAAGTCTGGTGGGAAACTAAATAGGCGTAGTCAAAGGGCGGACGTTCTTCCTGCACGATCGCCAATTCTCGCATATCGTAACAAGCTTCAAACTTGGTGCCCGGAGTTGTATAATGATTCATTTCTTTGAGGGCCCCGTAGGTATTGGCGCTCATATTGGGCGCGTTACCGTACAACTGAGGACTAATTACTAAATAGCCGACAATTTGGGCCCCCCGATCGCCGTAATCTCGCCTGAGACTATAAGCAACATCCAGGAACATGCCGCTACCAGTGCCGCCGCAGAGAGAACAGACCACAAATATATTCAGTCCCCGATCGACTTTTAACCCAGATTTGAGTAAACTGGCCTCATGTCCCCGAGTGCGCCGTTCCGCTGCTTCTATCGCCCCTTTCAGCAGGCGATAGTTATGAAAAAAAGCCAATCTACCCACAGGTCTAATCCCTTTGGCCCCCTCTTCCACTGCTTTAATGTTTCGCAGCAGTTGCGGCGGAAACCAGCGACCAATATGAGCGTAGGGCCCTTGGCGATCGAAGGTTTCTCGGCCTTCCAATGCCCGCACAAAATTAGTCACTTCCGTGGAGGTCATAGTCGCATTCACCTTTTCCGCATCCCGGAAGCTGAGGTCAACACCGTGATAGGTACTCCCCGTGCGCAAACCCGATCCTTGGGACGCCGCTTTATCAGTGTCAATGTGGACAAAACTGACAATCGGTAGGTTGCTCAAATCCCCATAGCGGTCTACAATTAACCTGCGGATGCGCATCAACACGTCGCGACCCGTTCCGCCTAATCCGATACAAATCGTGCGGTTAATACCGCGAAACTGTCCTTCGTTACCGGTAGATTTCATCGTCGCAATCTTCTCCCCACTTCGCTGTCAGCCCGCCGGGGGTATCCCACCCCCGGCTAATAGCTAAAGTCGGTTAAAACCGACTAATAGGATAATGCTTAAAAATTCTAGCATTGTTTTGACCAATTTGATATCCTACCTAATATATCGGTGTTAATCCTTTTTGTCTTCTCCTGCAATTGTCTGCTTAACAGGTGTATGATATTATATCACCCCTGTCAAGATTCTACAAGTCTGGCATTGTCCTGGGCCCTCAATGCTTCCCAGGTCCGGTGGCGATCCCAGTAGCTGGAGCAGGGCTTTGAGCAAAAATGCTTATAGTATGCTATGATAGAGATGCCCCCGACGGGCGGGCATGAGAAAATAGAAAAAACACGGGACTAGAACAACCTTGCATTACGATCCACAAGCCCTGAACAACTCCTATCGCCAGCGTCCGGGACTGCTATGGGGACGGCGCTTGACGATTTTGCGCACCTCCATCGGCTTTGCCATCCCTTTGCTATGGGACTGGTTGACCGGTAGCCTCCAGAAAAATCAGCCCCAACGGGCCCTGCAACTGCGGCAAATTCTGACGCAACTGGGGCCGACTTTCATTAAACTGGGGCAAATTCTCTCCTGTCGTCCCGACATCATTCCGCCCATATATATTGAAGAACTTGGCTTATTACAAGACCAATTACCTTCCTTTCCCAATGCGATCGCCTATGAGTTAATCGCCGCCGAACTGGGACAAACCCCCGATCGCATCTATGCCGAACTCAGCGAGAACCCCGTGGCCGCCGCCTCCTTAGGGCAAGTTTATAAAGGAAAACTCAAAACCGGCGAAACCGTAGCAATCAAAGTCCAGCGTCCGGGTTTGCGATCGAGCATGTCCCTAGATCTTTACATTCTGCGGCAAATTGCCGCCTGGGCGCAAAAATCTATCTCCTTCATTCACAGCGATCTCGTGGCCCTGATGGACGAATTAGCCAGCCGCTTGTTTGCCGAATTGGACTACATCAACGAAGGTCGCAATGCCGAACGCTTTGGGAAACTGTATGCCAACAAAAATAACATTATCGTCCCGCGCATTTACTGGGAATATACCGGCCAGCGGGTGCTGACAATGGAGTGGATTGAAGGAGTAAAATTAACTGAAATCGAACAGTTGAATAGTGGCCGCTTTGATGGGGTCTACTTTGTCAATCTCGGATACAACTGTTCCGTGCGACAACTGCTGGAAAGCGGGTTTTTTCATGCGGACCCCCACCCGGGGAATTTATTAGCGACCCCCGAGGGTAAGTTAGCGTATATAGACTTCGGCATGATGAGCTTTGTGACCGCCGAATATCGCTATAGCTTCATCGAATCTATTATGCATATCCTCACGGGTGACTTTGAAGGATTAGCCCAAGATTATATCAAGCTAGGGTTTTTGCCCCCCGAAACCGATCTGAGTTTCCTCGTTCCGGAACTAGCGGATATTTTTGCCAGAGTGCTGACTGCTTCGGTAACCGAATTTGGCATCAATAGCGTGATTAAGAAGCTTTACCCATTGATATACAAACATCCCTTTAACTTGCCAACTTATTATTTGCTCATTTTTCGCTCCTTAGCAACCTTAGAAGGAGTGGCGATCGCAGTCAATCCCGAGTTGAAGCCATTTGGTCAAATATATCCCTATATAGCACAACGATTGTTAACGGATGAAAAATTGAGTGCCTGCCTGCAAGAACTGGTGTGGGAAAATAGTCAAATCAGGTGGGAGTTATTAGAGGAGCTATTATCACAGATGCGAGCAAGTCAGGAATGGGATATACGAACGGTTCTGGTTGGCAGTCTAGACTTTTTATACTCAAACCAGGGAAGGCCAGTGCGCAGGGCGCTAGTGGATGAAATAGTAACAGGAACAGAATCACTTTTGTTGAATGCCTTCGAGGAAGTGACAGCCAAAATTGGTCTGGTACTTGCATCTAACCCAGGTAATTGGCAATATATCAACCAGGAAATGCTGCAAAAACTTCAGTCCCAGATCGTGGAAGTGACAAATTTAGATCGTCAAGAGGCATTAGCAATCATAGAAATTTTCTTCAAGCCCAAAATGCAACAGCTAGTCGGAGAACTGATAGAAAAAGTTGGCCAACGAGTAAGCGATCGTGTAAAGTTTAATATCGTAGGTTTGCTTGAGGCAGGAAACTCAAAGATTGCTACACTTCGACCCCTGTAATTCTCTTACTTCGCTGTCGGCCCGCTGGGTTAGGAGGCAAGGGTGGGTGGTGCCCACCCTACGATTTTTTAATTTCGATCGCGAATTCAAAATCACGATTATTCCCATCGGGACAATTCAGCCTCATCTGGTTACCAGATAGGCGAGTCCGCTGAGTAACTTCTCTGCCATTGTAATCAATTTTTGCTAACCCCGTTGGCACTAGGTAAAGACTATTCCCTTTTCGTTCTAAATATGCTCTCACTTCCTCCCCGGGACAGTCAATGGCATCAACGCAATTACCATCGTACTCCCCGATCGCGATCCGTTGATTGTGTCGCAGATAACATCTTTGTTCCTCCTGTTCGGAATCAAAATCTACGATCAGTTGCCATTTCTTTTGCCAACTCATCCAAGTCTTTACTGCAAGCAGGATGGCAATTAATCCGATCGCCAAACCGGCAGTAGGTAACCACAATTGCCCCCAGAGGTAAGCATTTACCAAGCAGGTTTCTTTGCCCCCGGGGGCGGGAGTGCAGAACTCCTGCACCGTCGCAGGAATATCCACCACAGTCAGTTTATATACTTGCTCGTTCTTAGTTCTAATGGAGAGCGATCGCTCTTGCAAGGGGAGAGCTTGCATCCAAGCGCGTCGCTGCTGACTGGGGAGAGAATTTTCTTTTCTAAAGGGGCTCTCAAAAGGAGTTTCAATCCATTCCGAGCCTAATTTTGTACCCAGAGGCGCATCGGTAATCCAAACTACCGACTGGGGTTTAATTGCTTGCGATTCTGTCAAGCGACATTGATTAATTTGGGCCAGCTTCTGATAGATAGATAGCTCGGCAAGCTGAATATCTGTATTGCGGAAATTGCCATCCGACTGAGATTCTATCCCTGGGATGATGCGATCGACATCTTCATTGCTCTTGAATGCGATCGGAGCTTCTAGAGGGGCGACGGTTGAGGCAAAAGGAACGACATAGACAGTATCTCCCGGTTGCAAGCTATCTGAGACAATCTGACGCAGGCGCAGGCGACCTTCTTCATTCAAACCGACACTCTCCGTTAGGTCGATCGCCAGCACGACATCGCGCCCGCCATGGAGACGAGCGACCAATTGCAGTGCGGTTCTTTGTAAAGGAGTCAGGGGTTGCCCGGGAGCAACGGTGGGACAAGATTCACTCAAAATAGTTCAGCCCGATCGTACATACTGATTATATCACATTTCCTCGTGCCCGAACCCTAAAGGGTCCGGCTACACAAACAAAGCCCGCCTGCGCGGGCTAAAATTTTCTCGTGGGCAGTCTCTGGCGTCTCTGGCTGGGAACTTTCGACCAAGCTAAGGGCACTGCGCACCCTACTATATTCCCAATTCCTGACGGACTTCTTCGGAAAATATCCGACCATGTTCTTTTTGACTTTGGCGCGATCGCTGAATAATATCAATAAAATTATGATTCATGCTCACCATAAGCGTCTCCAAATCGATGCCTTCGATGGGAAGCAATGCCGCAACCGGCTGACCATCACGGATTAAAACAATCGGTTCTCGATCTTGTACATACTCTGCCCAAGGGGCCTCAGCTTCAGAGATTTCTACTTTTCTCATAATTCTACCACTTTCCCTTCAATCAAAACTTTTTTCTCGTTTCCCGTCATAAACTGGGAACTAGATAAACTGCCTTTTTTCTCGTTTTTTTTAGTCGGTTTTAACCGACTTTAGCTATTAGCCGGGGGTTTGAACCCCCGGCGGGCTGACAGCGAAGTGAAAGTCTTAGTCTTACTTATTATCCCAGCAATTAGGTGAAATAATTTTAGCATCCTTATCCCCTAAATAGAACTCGGTCACCGGTTCTCCCGACACCTCACAACGCCAAGGCTCAATAATTTTAGTAAAAGGATTCCATACTGCGGGAACAATTCGTTTCGCCTTCTTTCTGACCAATTCACATTTGATATGCACCGTCGGTAAATAAAGTACCATGGCACTATGCAAATAAGCTTCTACCTTCATTGCATAGCGGTCTTGTAAATCCAATAATTTCCGTTCCAACTCTCCCTGAGTCGCTTCAATTCTGGCCAACTCCTTCTCCTTTTCCTCATCCACCAACCCCTTCGACTTAATCTTAGACCGAATTTCCTCCATTATTGTCCCATAATAATCCTTCAGTCGCTGTTCGTCTCGGTTTTTGGCTCGATTTAACTTGGCAGACCAGTTAGTCAATTGATCTTTGATTAACTCAGCCGCAACTCGCTCAATTAACTCCCCTAACTCAAAATTATGCACCAGCCGATCGCCCTCCGGAGGCTCGGAGATGGAAGTGCGATCGGCCTCCCAAAACAAAGCATCTCCAATATCCACTGGGGCGACACCAGTTAACTCATTAATCACCAAGTCTACCATACCGATGCGTTGTTCGTCCGCCTCAGCCTGATAAGCAACATTACACCAGAGATAAGGAGTAATTGCCGGTTTCGCCTCCTGAAACCGAATTAACCCATTTTGAGGGACGAGGCTTTTGGACAAGAGTTGTTCAAACCCTGTCTTCTTCAAATGGCCGCTAAATTTTATTGACCAAGCCGTAACGATGCCTCTATCTTGCAGTAACCGAGAGAAATGCTCTAGCAATTCACTGTTATAAGAGACAAAATAGCTATCAGGGATATCGGCCCTAGTTGCCAGAGTCACTTCTTCGGGAAGGTTAAGGGCCTTGGCAATATTTGGCGCCAGTAACACGGTCATAGCTTGTTCCCCTGCTGGTTCGGCTATGCCATCATAGAGGGAAACAAGTTCCGCGATCGTCGAGAGAATAGTATCAGATATCATGGTTTAATCTTGCTAGGTCATTTATAAATTTATATCCCCGATAACCGCAGATCCCCCCTAGCCCCCCTTAGAAAGGGGGGGACAACTAACTGACGGGGGAAAAATCTTTCCCCCCCCTTTTGTAAGGGGGGGCTAGGGGGGGATCCTCTTTTAAGCTTCAAAATCTTCACCAAATATTTCCTCGTCCAGTTCTCGCGTTTTTTGATATTTAGCCTTAGCTGCCAACAAATCATCAGCTAATTGATTAAAGGCCGTATCCAGTTCCGGTTTCGCTTGATTTTTCAACCACAGCCCCATAACCACTTCCGAGAAATCTAACTCCTCATCCACATTACCGATAATGGTCTCGATCTCTCCCACCACCAGTTCAAACATATTGATTTTATCATGTAATACCTTTAAGATATATTCTTCAATGCTATCTTTCAGGCAAAAGTTAAAGATAAACACCTCCTGAGTTTGGCCGATGCGATGCAGGCGGCCAATGCGCTGTTCGATCTTCATCGGGTTCCAAGGCAGATCGTAATTCACGATCGCATTAGCAAACTGGATGTTACGTCCTTCTCCCCCTGTCTCCGACGCCAGCAGCACCGGTACTGTATCCCTAAAGGCCGCGATCGCCGCATCTTTTTGCTTTAAGGTCATGCTACCCAGAAATTCCGCATAGGGAATATTAGCTTGTTCCAGGGTTTTAGCTAAATAACTGCTAGTGGCCCGATAGGTAGTAAAAACAAGGGTTTTCTGCTTGGACTGCTTCAGTAAATCTATCAAAGCTTTCGCCTTCTCCACTTGTTTGATCTGTGCTGCACGTCTGGTGAAGGTTTTCAATTCATCAATTTCCAGCCGTTTAGTCAAGTTTTTCAGAGAATCAGCTAAGGCCAAAGGAGAAGAACCCGCACGCATCAACAGGTTCGTTCGCGATAACTTATCCAGAATATCTTCCCGCGATCGCAGGAAATCAGTCAAATCCTGATATAATTTTTGTTCGCTAGCAGAGGGAGTAACGCTGATAGTACTAGCAAAGCGTTGAGGTAACTTAACATCCACCAAAGCGCGAGTATTGCGAATCATCACTTCCCGCATCAACTGACGTAATTTTTCCGGATTTTTAGGGACTCGTCCATTGCGGGAAACATATTCGCGCTTAAAAGCAGCTTCAGTTTGCAGCAAACCCGGTTTCAGCAGAGTCAGCAAATTATACAGTTCAACCAGGGAATTTTGGACCGGGGTAGCAGTCAGCATGAGGATAAAGCGCTTGGAAAGAGAATTAACCAGTTTCCAGTTAAGAGTGCGGCGATTTTTCAGATGATGTGCTTCATCCACAATCACTAAATCCCAACTGCGTCCCGTAACCAAAGGGAAATGCTTAGCCGATTTCGCCGTATTGAGGGAAGCAACCATGCGGGGGTGTTCGGTCCAGAATTCGGTCAGATCCTGTTGCAAATGTTTATCATCCGTAGTCACGGTGTCAATGGCGAATTTTTCCGATAATTCCGATTGCCATTGGGACACCAGGGAAGCTGGAGTCAGTACCAACAGGGATTGAATTTGACCCCTAGCGAAGTATTCTTTACAGATCAAAGCCGCTTCAATAGTTTTACCCAGTCCCACTTCATCAGCAAGTAATGCCCGTCCTCCAAACTGTCTGAGTACCCGTCGGGCGGTTTCGATTTGATACCAATATTTATCGATGTTAGTCAAACTCGGGAGACAGACAAGTTGGTCGTAGTCTGCCATCACCGAGAGGTTGAATAGCTGGTTCCGGGCCTTGTAGTAGTTCAGGTCGTCGTATTGATGATTTTTTAGGGCTACTAAAGCGCTAGTCTGTTTGAATGAGAAGCTATAAAAGTCGTCCATTGCTGGTGTTATTGCTTGATATACAAAATTAGCAGTTCTTTATTTACTTATATCATGTCCGATTAAATGCCAAAAGATAAAAAATTTATCATCTGTAGGTTGGGTTGAGGAACGAAACCCAACCGCCGCCAGCCCTGTTGGGTTTCGCTGGCGCTCTACCCAACCTACAGATGATATCTTTTTGATTACGGTTAATCATCCCGACTTGATATTAAGAGGCGATCGCCTTTTACAAATCTACAATACCCGTAGCGCTACTGGGAGCAGGTCCAGACCAGTAATACCATTTTTTTGACAATGCTACAATCAGTTTAACTTTCATCATTGCCGTGTTCTTTCTCGTACTGCCATCCGGATTTTCTCCCAGTCTTGCGCGGTGTCTCCTGGGAGCACGCTCCGGGAACCCTCCGCTACTCGCACTACCCAGGAGACACCGCGCGGTCATCGGTTCGGCAGGTCCTGACTCTAGGCCCTCTATTAACATAGTTTCTAGCCGTTCTTTTGCTTGGCGTTCCCGATCTTGCTGCACTAAGAGGCTAAAATACTCGCGATCCATTGCCATAACTGCCCAGTCGTATTTACTCTTCAACATATATTCGCTGCTCTCACGGGGCCGGGCAGGCGAGACGCCCGCCCTACGCACATCTCGGGCAGGCGAGACGCCCGCCCTATGCACATCTCGGGCAGGCGAGACGCCCGCCCTACGTTCCCGGCAGGCGAGACGCCCGCCCCACACGCTGCGCTTTACCTTTCTACTGCTGCTGGAGAGAAGCGAATTTCAATCCTGCGCCTGCTTTGATCTGGATTCCGATTACTTGGGGCGTAGCCTCTATTCTGGGACAGGTACAATTGTGCCGCCGAATAGGCCCGAAACTTTAACCCCATTTTCTTTAAACGCTCATCTTTCTGAAGTTCCTGCACCACTGCCAAGGCCCGCATCAACCCCAAATCCGCATTAGAACCAGGTCTGAGATTGGTTACCGGTTGACTCCCCGTGGCTACCTTTTCTAAGATTAGATCCAGATTGCTCGATCGCCCTTGATTCACCTGACCGTCCGTATGACCGATCACCTCCACCACATAACCTTGATAGTTCTTGGCCTCAGATTCAATTTGCTTGACCAAATCCTGCTTGATAAAATTCACTAACCCCGAAGATAAATCCGCACTTCCCGATTCAAATTTCCGTTCCTGGGAATCTCTAATCACGATCACGGGCGGCGATTTTAACCGTTCCACATCCCCCTCTAGTTCTGTAATTATAGTTGTCTTTTTCCCCAAGTCATTCTGTAAACTGGCTACCTTTCCCTCCAGTCCCGTTACATCCTCCTCTAGTCCCGTAATTATATTTGACCGTTGTCGCAACTCCTCCTCTAACTCGACAATCTGTTCCTCTAACTCTCTCGATCGACTTTCCGTCGCCTCCGAGACCGACTTCAAAAACACCGATTTCACTAGGGCCAGCAGCAATAGCAGACTCAAAATCATGAAGGCGTTCGACATCAAGTCCGTAAACGCTGGCCAGATGTTTAGCTCCTCCGACGATTCTATCACTTGCGATCGACGACGCATATTCCACAACCCCCTATGACGCTACTTCCACAATCCTCACTGATTCGTTCCTCTGACCTTATCTATTATATCCCCCCCTTTCTGCTTTTCTAGCACCTGCCGCATCCGCGTCATTTCATGTTTCGATTCATTCAGATAATTGATACATTGTTGCAGATTTTTCACCACCAACTTAAACTGGGCGTCGTTATTGTAGGTTTGATTACTCAGGCTTTCCGCAAACCGTTCGCCCAAATTCTGAATACCTCGATTTACCCCCTCTGTATAGTTATTCAGATTCCCCACCAACTTCGTCAGCTCTGCTTGCACCTCCGAAACCGTCTCTTCTCGCGCGATCGCCTGTTTTTGTAGCCGTTCAAATGCTTTCACCGCCGACTGGAAGCCACGAGTTCCTTCCTGAAGTTCGGGAATCATCTGACCAAAAGATTGCTGATTCCTTTGATGGGACTCTAGCAGTTGTCCTGACATTTGATTGCTACTGTTAATTTGTTCTCCCAGCTTAGCCAAGTTTTTACTATAACTATGCATTTCCGCCACTGCCGTTTCAATCACTTGCACTGATTCCACCAACACCGACGCCGACTGGGAAAAATTCCTTTGCGTGCTCGCCAAGTCCGATGTTACACTTGCCAATTTCCGGGGAAACTCGCTGTGCTCGAAGCTTTGAGCCACTTCTATAAACCGGTCTGCAGCCCTTTGAAATTCATCGGCACTTTTAGCGATCGTGCCCGAACTTTGGGCCAATCTCGCGTAGACCTGTTCCGCCAACTGACTCGCTTTCCTATTGGCATCAAAAATTTCTTGCAGCTTGTCTTGCAGAGAAGATTGCACCGCCTCCCGCACCGCTTGACCAAATCTCATTAAGAAGCCATCAAATGATGTTGTCATCCCCTTAACTATTTTATCCAGCCTCGTTTCACCCTCCAATGTCGGCAGATAGACATTATCTAGATAATCTTCTACAGCACTAATCAGGCGGTACTTAGCAAGGGTCGTATTCAACAGCAGGTTCACTATTCTTAACAGCGCACTGAAGAATATTGCCGCCAAGCTAGTGGTGAAAGCAATCCCCATCCCTTGTAGCGGCGTCTGTAATTCTCGCAGCAAACCTCCCACATCGATCGCATTAGTTTGGCTGACCGTTTCACTTAGGGACCAGAGATTAATCGTGATGCCGATAAAAGTCCCCAGCAAGCCGAAGGATAGCAGCAAATTTGGCAGGATACGGCAGATGTTTTCAATTTGTTCGCAGGATAAAAACCCTACCTTCTCGCGGCTGTATACTTGATCTATCAACGCCCCCGTATTCACCTGGTCCAATTTGACCACTGCATCAGCAAACCTTTTTTCCAGATATTCTATAATTCTCGGTTTTTTTCCATTTGACTGGCCGTGCAGTAGCCTTCTCACCTGTTTCCCTTGGCTGCCCAGATGAGCATATAATGCCAATCGCAAGAAGATCGCCGCTACTGATGGCAATACCACCAGGACGATCGTCAGCACAATTAAGTAACCTGGTATTATCTGCATATTACAGCCCTACTCTTCTAATGGTAAAATCTCCCGATCGGTAAGAGTTAATGTCACTTACTCAGATGATGTTGTTCCCGATGCTTTGATTGCATCAATTTGGTCGCGCAACTTGTCCGATAGCAAATCTGCTTGACTGAGTTCGGACTGTTCCCCAGATGCCATCCATTTTAACTGCACCCTTTCATTTTCTGCCTCTGCCTCTCCCAGAATCAAGCAGGCCACCGCCCCACTCCGGTCCGCCCGTGCAAACTGCTTCTTAAAGGCCGATCCACTCAAGTCTAACTCGACTGCAAACCCGGCTTTTCGCAGATATGAAGCCAGTTTGAGCGATTGCATCTGGGCCTTTTCGCCTCGGGAAACTAGATAAAAATCCAGCGAGGCCATTCGGGGAGATGTTTGCAACTGCTGCAAGAGGACGATCAGACGTTCTAGACCCATCGCCCACCCCACCGCTGGCGTCTGGGGACCCGACAGTTCTGCTACCAATCCATCATAGCGCCCGCCTCCACAGACTGTTGCTTGAGCGCCCAAATCATCCGATATAATTTCAAAAGCCGTGTGAGTATAGTAGTCTAGGCCCCGCACCAAGCGCGGATTCAGCTTGTAGCTAATGTTTAAGCTGCTCAACAACTGCTGCACCATCTCAAAATGCCCCTGGGACTCCGGTCCCAGATAGTCTAATATACTCGGCGCATCAGCAGCAATTTCAGATGTGCGTTTATCCTTACTATCCAGGATCCGCAGGGGATTGCGGGTCAATCGATCTTGGGAGTCTGGGTCTAATTCATCTTTGTAGGGCGTCAAATACTCTACCAATGCTTGGCGATATCCCTGTCTATCTTCTATATTCCCGACCGAGTTAATCTCCAAACGCAGTTGCACCAGACCCAAACTTTGCAGGATCTCCGTGGCGATCGCGATCGCCTCCGCATCCGCCCTGGGGTCCGCACTCCCGATCGCTTCTAGTCCCAGTTGATGAAATTGTCGCTGTCGTCCTGCTTGGGGGCGTTCGTAGCGGAACATCGGGCCTATGTACCACAGACGCTGGACCCCACCGGATGCATAAAGCTTCTGTTCTATCAAAGCCCGGACTACCCCAGCCGTATTTTCCGGGCGCAGGGTAATCGATCGCCCTTTTCGATCGGGGAAGCTATACATTTCCTTCCCGACCACATCCGTCGCTTCTCCGATACCCCGTGCGAATAGTTCCGTCTGCTCGAAAATCGGCGTCCGGATTTCCCGATAGGCCGATCGATCTAGAATTTCTCGTGCCCTTGCTTCTACCAACTGCCAATAGCCTACCTCATCCGGTAGAATATCTCTTGTTCCCCGTAACGCTTGTATTTCTCCCATTATTCCGCTGGCCTTACTTCCCAGGCACCATAGCGATCGCTATAGATAGCCAAAATTTGCTCCACCCGTACCCTACTATTTCGGTCCGCTTGGGGAGCATACTCAATTAACAAGCCCCCCACTTGAGAGTCACGATAATCAAATTCTCTCGACTGCTGCCCGATTTCGCCGGCATACACCCCTTTTACTTGCCGCAAGTGAGCGGCTACTTCCCGGTATACTGCCAAAGGCATTCTGGGGCAGCCGATCCCTATTCTCTGTTGGTCCACCTGACTTATGTTACCACCTCCTCACTAGCTGATTGAGGTTGTATAGTACAGCAATTTACATCATCAATACATACTTTACCCCATTTCATTGCCCATCGCACCAGCTCCACCCGGTTTCCCGTCGCTGTCTTCGTCAAAATATTGCTGACATGGTTATCCACAGTCCGTTTAGAGATTTCCAATTTTTCCGCAACATTCTGATTTGTCAAGCCCGCTGCCACCAGTTCGAGCACTTGCAGTTCTCTTTCTGAGAGAGACACTGGTTTTTTCCTGCCACCAGCCATATTCCTTCTCATCCCTGTATATCTACCTATCTTACATTCTATAGGCAATTATATTTAATTGGATCTGTTTTTTGCAGCTATTGTCCAATTTTGCCAATTCCACGAGCGGACTTTGGCCGGGGCGATCGCGGCGGTGGGGGTGACACCAGACATGTGCTATAGGTTGAAGATCGTGCCAATGGGGATCGCCACATCCTGTAGGGTCCGGGTGCAAGAGATAATGTAGATAGATAATCAGGCTAGGCTTGGCTATGCAACTTGGAAACCCGCCCATTTCTTCCCTATCCTTACAAGCTGCCATTGACGCTCATCCCCTGACGGTGGCCCCATCCACTCCGGTACTCGAGGCCATCTCCCTGATGGCGAAGTCAAACAGCGATGTCCGACGGGCTATCTAATAAATAATGATGCCACAAATGCTCCATGCTTGATAATGTAGAGTTGGTAACCTCAGCAAATGGTGCTATGACGAATCCCCGTGTTTTGTGTTTGGGTGAAATATTATTCGATCTGTTAGCAGATCGACTCGGACTGCCCTTAGAACAGGTGCAGTCTTGGACTCCTTATGCCGGAGGCGCACCAGCTAATGTGGCCTGTGCGTTGGTGAAGTTGGGGACATCATCTGGGTTTATTGGTTCTGTAGGCGTGGACGAACCGGGAAATTCTCTGGTGCAACTATTACAAGATGTGGGAGTGGATGTTACAGGGGTGCAGCGCCATCCGACAGCACCCACGCGCCAGGTTTATGTGGTGCGTTCGGAGTCGGGCGATCGCACCTTTGCGGGGTTTGGGGAGATCCCGACTACTGATTTTGCCGACGCCTACTTGCAGGCCAACGACATTCCCGTATCTTTATTTGCTGATGCTGATTTTCTGGTATTAGGGACTCTTGAACTTGCCTATCGGGAAACGCGGGCAGCCATTGAGAAAGCAATTGGGCTAGCAGAACAGTATGATGTTAAGATTATGGTAGATGTAAATTGGCGTCCCGTGTTTTGGTCTAACTATGAAGATGCCAAACAACGGATTAAAACATTTTTAAATAAAGTTGATTTCCTGAAAATATCTGATGAAGAAGCGGACTTACTGGTTGGCACCCAGGATGCGGGTGCGATTAAATATAAGCTTGATGCTGTTGATGGCGTTGTGGTGACGGCGGGAGATCGGGAGGTGGGCTACTGTCTGGGAGGAAATGAAGGGAAGGTATCTGCTTTCTCGGTGGATGTTCGAGATACTACGGGGGCGGGGGATGGCTTTATGGCTGGTTTTATTCATCAGCTTTGTCACCGGGGCATTCGATGCCTGAGGGACTCCCAAACTGCTCGGGATGTGGTTACCTATGCCTGTGCTGTGGGGGCCTTGACTGCTATGCAGCCGGGGGCGATCGCATCTCAGCCTACCGCTGCGGAGGTGGAAGCTTTTTTGGCTAATTATGTTAGTGCATTTTGAAAAACAATTGCGACATTTTGACCTCCTGTAATTTTCTGGCTTCGTTGTCAGCCCGCCGGGGGTTCAACCCCCCGCGTCATAGCTAAAGTCGGTTAAAACCGACTGGGTAATATAAGGATTGTTAACTGTAGCTATATTTTCTTTACAATTTGTTTTTTGTAGGCTGTTTTAGTTGTAAGCCAAGCCTCATTTTGATAAAATTATTAAAGTAGAAGCAAGAAACCGGGTTGATACTGTAACGATCGCCCTCGATATTTTATAGATGCGATCGGAAACCCGGTTTCTTGACTGACTAGGTTTGGGCGATCGCGCTGGCATTGATATCCAGGTAGTCGCCTCGGCGGTAAATATAGTCGAAAGCAGCAGCGTCATTCAAAGCAGTCGCTCGTAAGAACAAAGCACTCCAGCGGGCGATCGCCTCTATGCCCCGGTCTTGTGCCAGAGTTGCTGGGTTCAGATCTGGCCTGGCACCCCGAGGGTTATTCTCATCGGTAATGCCGAAGTGATTAGCACCAAAAATGGTAATCAATGCTTTGGGCGGATCGGATATCCGTGCAAATGTGCCTTGGACTTCCTCGGGAGTCGCCACCCCTTCCAGACTTCCCGACACCAAGGCAATGGGAATTCCCCCATTGGAGATCTCCAAGAACTCTCCAGTTTCCGGGTTTAATAAATTGGTGCCATAGAAGGCGGAGGCTACAACTTCATCGGGGAGGGCAAAATCGCCAGAACACAAGGGAAAATTGCACAAACCGCCAATGGCACTCAGACCCACCGCACCCCCATTAGAATGACCCAGCAAGACTAGCTTCTGGGTATCGACAATTCCCGCGATGGGTGAAGTAGGGTTGGCGTTTTCTGCTACTATGTACTCCAGGGTGTCGTCGATTTCTGATGCCTCAGACAGGAGTCCTTCAAAGTCGAATTGTGGCAGCGATCGCTCGTTATTGGGCACCACTACCACAAATCCATAGCTGGCCACAATGTTGGCAAATTTTTCATATTGGGATTTATCTACCAATGCCCCTGGCAACAGCAAGGCGATCGGGAATGAGGCCATAACCTGACTCTGGGATGATGAGTTAGGATAGTAGACATCAGCGGGATTGCCATTTGTGGTAATAACTGTGCTGAAGCTATCCACCCTGTCGAATAAACTTGGGGTAAATTGCCGTCCTTCGTCAATGCCAAAACTCACTAGATGGTCAAAAGCTTGGGAATAATTAAAACTCGCCAAGTCCGGGTTAACCGCACGATATAAATTCAGGTCCACAAAGGGCGAAAATTGCCGTTTTTCCTCGATACCGAAGTTGAGGAAATGTTCAATTCCTGTTAGTTCGTCTCGGGCGATCGCATTAGCTACGTCCTGGTGTTGGTCCAGATAATAGCCAGTATCGAAAGCGGCGCTGGGGTCCCGCCCTTCAAATTGACCGAACTCGATAAAATGTGCAAAAGCCGTAATGATGTTTTGTTCAACAGCGTCAGCTACATCTTGGTAGGTATCCAGATAATAGCTAGTATCGAAAACGGCGCTGGGGTCCCGTCCTTCAAATTGACCGAACTGGGTGAAATGGTCAAATCCGCTACGGAAACCACCGCTACCTATAGCTGAGGCTACATCCTGGTTCTGGGCGAGATAAAAGTTTTCGTTGAATAGGGCGATCGGCTCTAGCATATGCTATACTAATCTTAACTTTGCTAGTTTTGGTCTGATAATAACCGGTTCACAGTAACCAGAGGTGAGACAATGCAACTGGAACTGAATCAATTGATTATACCACCAGGTCAGGAGTTGTTGCTGAAAAATGTCACCTGGCAGATGTTTGAGAATATTTTAGATGAGTTGGGCGAAACTCGTGCAGCTCGCTTGTCCTATAGTAAAGGAATGTTGTCGATCGTGATCCCCCTGCCAGAACATGAAGATGATAAAGAAATTATAGGCGACTTGGTTAAGGTTCTTCTGGAAGAACTGGATATTGAATTTCGGGCTCTGGGTTCTACCACCTTCAAAAACGAAAAGATGGCCCAGGCGATAGAAGCGGACGAATGTTTCTATATCGAGAACGAAGCCCAGATCAGAGGGAAGAAGCGGATCGACTTAAATGTAGATCCACCTCCAGACTTGGCGATTGAAATTGACATCACCTCCCGCACTAGGTTTGATAATTACGAAGGGTTAAGGGTGCCGGAAATATGGCGATATAACGGGCGCAGGCTGGAGATAAATGTGCGGCAAGCAGATCGGTATATTGAGTCGGAAGTTAGCCCCCATTTTCCCAGCCTCCCGATAGTTGAGGTGATGCATAAGTATCTGGAACGAAGTAAAATAGTGGGGAGGAATGCTACAATGAGAGCATTCCGAAATTGGGTGAGAGAGCAACTAAATAGTAAAGATGGCAACTGAAATAGAGCGTAAATTTTTAGTAAAGGGTGATGAGTGGCGATCGCTCGCTAGGGGTGTCGTCTACCGCCAAGGTTACATGGCTACGAAAAATGGCTGCACTGTCAGGGTGCGTCTGGTAGGAGATCGGGGTTATTTGACGCTGAAAAGTGCAACGGTGGGAATTTATCGGACAGAGTACGAGTATTCTATTCCAGGAGAAGATGCTAGGGAAATGCTGGAGACTCTGTGCGATCGGCCCCAAATTGAAAAAACCAGATACAAGATTCCCAGGGATGGTGTAATCTGGGAAGTAGACGAGTTTGCAGGGGAAAATCAAGGATTAATTATGGCAGAAGTGGAACTTACTGAGGAAAATCAGACCATCGATCTGCCAGACTGGATAGGGAAAGAAGTTTCGGGCGATCGCAGATACTTTAACTCTTATTTAGCCCAGCATCCCTTCAGCAAGTGGTCTGAAAAGTGAAAAGTAGTAGGTTGGGTAACGTTGCCAAACCCAACAATGGCTTCACCAATGGGCAATCACAAGTATGACAAGCTGTCTTTTGACAGAGGCGGCGGATTGAGTCACAATCAAAGAGTATAATTCACGATCGAATCTCATGCTGGACTTATATCTAATCGCGTCCGTGGGATTTCTGGGGAGTTTCGGTCACTGTGCGGGAATGTGCGGTCCGCTGACAGTGGCATTTTCCCTATCCCAGCAGAAGCAAGCATCTGCCAAAAAGTGGCAAGCTTTCTATTTTCACGCTATGCTAAATTTGGGACGGATTATCAGCTATGCTATGGTGGGTGCTGCGATCGGGGCTGTCGGTTCGGTTCTGATTGCAGGTGGTGCTTTGGCAGGGGTTGATAGTAGCATGCGTCGGGGTTTCGCTATTGTTACGGGTTTGATGCTGATTTGGTTTGGCTTAGTTCAGATTAAGCCCGGTTTTCTCCCCCGTCTGCCCATATTACATCCTCTCTTGCAAGGAAATTGGCACGATCGCCTGAATGCTGCCATGATGAAACTATCAGTTGATGCCCATTGGTGGACCCAGATCGCCCTGGGGATGGTTTGGGGTTTAATACCCTGTGGGTTCCTGTATGCGGCCCAGATTAAAGCCGCCGAAACTGGTAGCATTGTGATGGGGGCAGCGACGATGCTGGCCTTTGGGTTGGGGACTTTCCCAATGATGCTGACAGTAGGAGTGTCAACGTCTAAGTTGAGCGCTTGGAGGCGATCGCAACTCTATCGTCTCGGCGGTTGGCTAACTCTGATAATCGGCCTTCTCACCCTGCTGCGGACGGGTGCCATGCATCATCACATGCATCACGCCGTTAGTTTAATCTTCAGCCCGATCGGTTAATGTGGATTATTGACGGGTGGCAGGCAAGATGCCTGCCACTGTGCCTGGTCTTCAAGCCATAATTACTGCCCGATCGGGACAAATTGGTCGATACATCTGGCTAGAAAATGGACGAAAATATTGAGGCCACTGGGCGGTCATGTGGCACAATAAACGAAACTGGAGTGGTGTCTGCTTGGGGTTGACGCGATCGACATGAATCTTTACCAGTTCTGGCTGCTGCTGTATAATTTCTAAGCTATCATCATCCAATAGATGGACAATCCCCCACCAGAAACTTATCCTCAGTACGTAGAACCAATAGACTTCCTTCGGGTTGGGAAAACACAGCAAGGGTTGAAACCCACACTGAGTTTGAGCTTCCCGTAAACCGTGAGTGTAAGCGAATTTATGTTCTTTCTCGTCAAAGGTCAACCGACCAATTGGAAACCAAGCACCGCTGTTTCCATCCTGCCAAGCTATAAAGAGTGTCTTCATAAGCAATTCAAAATTCAAAATGCGTAGGATGGGCACCGCCCACCATCAACTACTTTTTAGCTCAACAAGATGAGTCTGCTGGTGACCTCATTTCTAATCTCAAGCTTCAGAAATTGGTTTATTATGCATCTCGCTTATGAAGCAGAAGCGGTTTAATGCCAAGAGAAAATGGCAAATAGCGTTCCCAGGCGGAAGTTGCATAACCAGGATGCATAGACAATCGACATTTTTGAGTTATAATATAATAAATCACAGTACAGTAGGCGATAATAGCTATGGAAAACCATCTGTTGCAGCGCATCACGATCGATCCGAATATCTGCCACGGCAAACCCTGCATCCGGGGAATGCGTTATCCAGTGGAATGTATCCTGGAATTGCTCTCTTCTGGCATGAGTATCGATGAGGTTCTCGACGACGAAGATGATTTGGAACGGGATGATATTCTAGCCACTTTGCTGTTTGCCACTCGGCTGACTCAAGTAAAAAGCATCTACAGAGTAGTACAATGAAGTTTTCGATCGGAGAATTAATCATGCTTAACTGTTACGATGTAGCCAACTACTTTTTAGCACAACAAGATGAATCCGCTGGCGACCTCATTTCTAATTTCAAGCTTCAGAAACTGGTTTATTATGCATCTCGCAATTTCCGTTCGCCCCTTATTTCCAGAGGCGATCGCCGCGTGGACTCACGGTCCAGTGGTGCCGGAGTTATATGAATACTACCAAAAATATGGTAATGGTGCTATACCCTGTCCAACTGAGATTGATTTTACCAGGTATGACGAGGAAACGCGGAGTCTTCTGGATGAAGTATACTCAGTGTTTGGGCAGTTTTCTGCCTGGAAATTGCGCAATATGACTCAAGCAGAATCTCCTTGGCAGGCAGCATTATCAACTCGTAGTCTGATTACCCATCGATCGATGAAAGACTATTTCAAGACTCAGCTCAACTATGAAGCAGAAGCGGTTTAATGCTAAGAACCGCAAATAAAAAGGCAGAAGGATTGCTGAAAAAGATACAACTGATATCCCGCCAGAGCAGCAGCCACCCATGTTTTCTTTGCAGTACATGAACAAAGACTATAGTCTCTCTCAATGCACAAAAGATGAAAAAGCAGCTTTTGCAGATACAATCGCACCCCGCGAGGATCTCCCCGTACCAACTGTTTTTGACCACACCCCTTAAGCTATTAGCCGTGGGTTTGAACGTGCGATTTGTTCAGGTATAAGCTGTAAATCAGTGAAATCCTGGTTGGTTTCATTAGCCAACAACTGTGGTACTCATGGGGGTCCAAATCCCCCCCTCCAGGTACGGGAGAGACTCCGGTCCTTAATGCTGCTGAGTGACATCACAGTGGTGTGAAGCAAGGACTTAAATGTAGGCAAGCTGGCAGCCTAAAGCCGGCAACGCCGCTTGGGAAGATGCTCATGGTTAGAATAAGCGAACCTATGTAAACCTCGTGACCACGAACCAGCGGAATAAGGCTATTTACGCTGGCCCAAAAGGGAAATGGTAGTTAGTATTAGTCTTGTTCAATGGCTAATATCGTACTCAAAGAACTCCCGGGGAAGAGTAGGGGCCTAAAAGCATCATAATGATACCATGGAACAAAGTAACCTTCAATATGCTGTCCGCCTGGAATGTCTTGAGGGTAGACAAGTTAGATGATAAGCGCAAGCTATTGAGGGAAGGATGTACTAAGAAGCTAAAGCTTGGAGTAATGTCCGGGATATGCTAACGTAGTACGGTGATAATAGGAAATAACCGGAACTAGTAGTCTTGATTACGCCACGGCGACCAGCTTCCCAAAAGGAACTAGGTTATGGATTTCTGGTAAAACGGTCTTGTAAATTGGTGACACTTTTGGTTTGCCGGCAGCGCCACTCACCAACCAGATTAGGGACGAAAGAACAGGTTAAGAGGCTAAACAGGGATAACCCTGATATAAGCTATCCATGACACGGACCTATTACCCAGTAGCCTCCTGCGATGAAAGTCGCAAGTCCGGTTTCGAAAGGGAGGATTGGGAGGCGACTCCCAGTTCGACCCCAGCCCCACGGCGGGCTAGGAGACTAATCGAGAATGGTGCAAGATCTCAGATGCACCCGAGAGGCACCCTGGTGGGGACTGTTCGGGGGGCGATCGGGTGGGGACCGGGCGAAGCATTGCGGAACCTTAATTGTAGGTGGGTATCAAATTTTATTGCCGCAATGCTTCGCCCCTACAATAGGATCGCACCCATCCGTTCTATCAACCACTTTTGACCACACCCATTCGATCGCGTTTCGGTTTTGTGGTAAGGCTCCTATGGTAGGTTATCGAGACCGATCTGTAGGGTGCATCCCAGTTTTGCAATCTAGCCCGCGCTGCGTTAGCCGAAGGGCGGGCTTTGTATCTGTAGCCGGACCCTTTAGGGTGAGGGCGGCAACGCAAATATGAGATGCACCCAGGATCTGCTCTAATAGCATCAAAGGATCTTATCGCCGATAAAAATATCTTATCTAGCCGATAAAAATATCTTATCTACTCACGATTTATTCAGGATTTCAACCGCCTCCGAAACTTTTTTCGGTTTTTTTCAAAAAAATTTTATCCGCTCAAACCCTTACCCAGAAAGCTTTTCAGACTTTGTCTCCAAAAAAGTTTCCCAAAAAATCGCATAAAGGGTTGACACTGGGAAATCGAGTTGTTAGATTAGAGTTGGGGTGCATCCCAGTTTGGCAATGAGTAAAAATACTTCATTGCGCAACTGTCACCTTGAGAATACTCCATTAAGATAAGCGCAGCGATGCAGCAGAACCTGGGGAACATTGACGGCTTTCCATTGCGATCCTGAAAGCTTTAGCCGTGCCGCCTTCTGTGTACCGTTGATTCCACCTCTCCCGAACCAATGGAAATCCCCTCGGCTTGATAATAGCTATAGTTCACAATGCGATGGCGATGCTTAGTAACATAGGCCCTAAAATTGTCCACCCGTGGATGGTCCCAGTCGTCAAATTCCTTGAGGGCCTCTGGCACCTTGCCAGACCAGAAAAGGGCTTTCACTCGTGCCAGTCGCTGGCCGGACCCGCCGATTTTTTCCAGATTTTCCATTAAGTGATACCAATCGAGGATTTCTTGACGAAAGATGGTCGGACCAATCTCGACAAACAGGTTCCAGATGCCATCATGGCCATCCCCGAGACACACAAGCGGATTCGCCAAGGGCTGCTGATTGGGAGCATCCCACTAATGCAATGAGTAAATATACTTAGGAGAGGAGCCAAGTAGTGAGATCATTAGCAAAAGGGTAGACAATGGGCTAAAATAGGGATGAAACTCACCCGCCAGAAGCATTCCGATGACACAAAAAGAACTCCGCGAACTCAACCAGGCTCTGAAAACCATCGCACGCATTTTGTACAAGAATACACCCTCCGAGCGATTGCAAGATTTTGAAGGTGTGTCGCAGTGCGCGACCATATGTTAGAGACAGTCGGACCGGAGTTAGGAAATTTTTTTTATCCGAAGCAAGTCAAACACAAAGTGGACGGAGTCGCTATATCGATAGCTGCATCGGAACGCTGAGGGTAACGAGCAAGCAAGCACAGCGTCTTGGTCTAGCAGCCCGCACCCGCATCAGTCCGCACTTGGAACGATGCTCCCTGCTGCTGACAGCAAACGAGTCCTATGCTCACGCCGAACAAGACATCTTTATGTTGACAGGAATGAAAGTCTCGCACAGCACACAGCATCGGCTCGTTCATCGCAGTGAGTTCCCTCTTGCCTTGGCCAAAGAGCCAGTGAAAGCGGTGAGCGCCGACGGGGGCAAAGTGCGTTTACGGACTCCCAAAGGAGAGCCGAGCCAGTGGAAAGACTACAAGACGGTAGCTTTGCACTCACAGGTATGTATGGCAGCGTTTCACGACAACGAGTTCCTGGTTAATTGGGTCAAGGGGAAGCCACTGGCTAACCCGCTCACTTGCATCGGAGATGGACATCCCGGAGTCTGGAATTTAATCGACGGCTTTGCTCCTCCAGAGTGCAGACGCGAAGTCCTTGACTGGTATCATCTAATGGAAAATTTATATAAAGTGGGTGGCTCTCACCAACGGCTCAAACGAGTTGAGACCGTTCTGTGGCATGGTCTCATAGATGAAGCAAAAGCGTCCTTTGATGGTTGGTCAGCTCCACAGGTTAACAACTTCCTAGCTGATCTCGACCAGCATCGCTCTCGTCTACCCAATTACGCAGCTTATCAACAGCTCAAAATTGATATTGGGTCGGGAGCTGTCTCCTCAACGATTAAGCGTATTGGTCGGAGGCTCAAGATTTCTGGGGCTCAATGGAAATCTGAGAATGTCAACCAGGTGTTGAAGCAACGTTGTGCTTATCTCAACCTTGACCTCAATACTGCTTAAGTCTTTTTACCTACTGCAAAACTGGGATGCTCCCCTGCTGATTTACCCATTTGACCAGTCCTGCATTGTCTCGAAAAAAGGCCGCTACCCCCTGGTCATGCAGATTGACAGCCTTGTAATCGCGCCACTCACAGGGTTGACCAAGGGGAGTCCGTAAGCGCAATATCGGAAGTATATCTAGCCTTGGGTGTTCTACCGAGATTGGCAAGGGATTCTGGCAAATGAGTCAACTCAAAGGAAGGGGTGCGCTCTTTGTCCTGGTCGATGCTTGATTTCTTCAATGGCCTCGGAGACCGTCGGCCACTCTTGCTCTGGGCCAGACTCTTTCTCTTGTGAATGCCTGATTTCTTCAATGGCCTCGGAGACCGTCGGGAACTCAAAATCATGGCGCTGCACCAGCCGTTGCTGAGTTCCCCGGGAGACGCTAATCCCCGTGAGCACCTTAAGATCTTCCGAGGCGTGCTCATAGGAAGAGTTTGCACTTAGCAATAAGCAACATTTCTCCAGATAGGGGCTCCACTGGCTATAGGGCTTTACCTCAAAATAGGCCGCTTGTTTGGAGGTGATTGAAATCTTGCCCACAATGCTATTTAAAGCTCTGGCTCGTCCGGCAGTGGTACCACTGCTACTTTGGATAAAAAAAGGGCAATCTCTGGACCGACGTATTGAAGCCACTGCCTGCGGATGGTGCCTTCTATCCCTGAGAGCGTTTTCAATTCCTCTGGAACAGTCGCTTGAGCCTCCTCGTACAACAAGGCGGCCATGGCCAAGGCATAAGTTTGTATTTGAGCCAACTTCTCTCTATTCATCGTTTCAGGGGGAACGTTTGTCTGGTATCTCAGCCTAACATCATCTCGTCAGTTGCTCGACTAAGCAAAAATACTCATTACCAAACTGGGATGCACCCGATCTGTATTCTATATCATTTGGTTCGATCGTAATTTTACCCTTTACCCTCACTGATAACACGGGATAGTAGTGTTAGTAATATTCGGACTCCTCTGGCGGCACAATCTTTTCCAGTTCTGCAATCAATGGCGGCAAATCATTATGGACAGTATCCCAAACGTCAAATTGACTCGATCGTAATCCTGAATCACATCGTTAAGAATTCCAACCAGGTCACTCCAATAAATTTGGGGCAGCGATCTGCGAGTTTCCTCAGAAATACGTCTCGTCGCCTCCCCAATAATTTCAATTCGCCGAATTACCGAATCTTGAAATTGAACATCCTCCTCAAATTCTGTTCTGGTTTTTCCCGATACATAGCTCAAAGCTAGTCTCGCAGATATGAGAATGTCTAACAGGGAATGAAGATCGCGTTCTCGCATAAATCACCTCAGCTGAATTCAGAATTGCTTTGCGACGCAGGTAGTTTAGGCTTTGCTGAATTGCCAGTTTGCAGACCAAATCTACCTTTCGCTCAAAGATGGCTTCTAATTCGGACTCCATGTGAATTATGTTAAACAAAGTCCAATGAGAATCTGGGGCAAAAGTCACCAACACATCAATGTCGCTGTCTGGGCGAAAGTCATCCCGCAGCACTGAACCAAATAAGGCAAATTCTGTGATTTGCCAGCGATCGCAGAATTCGGCTATCTTCTCTTTCGCTATTTCTATATTCTTGACTTTCATCCTACTTACCTCTTTTATCAACCCGGAAAGTGACGGTGGGGGATATGGGTGTGGGTGTGTAGATTAATCAATCAGCAGATGAAAAGGGAGGCGGGCATAGACGCCCAGGGGGTCGTTGAGAGTTGTCAAAATTGCCAACTCTGCTTGTAATTTTTGGAATTCCCGGGTTAGCAGGTCGGGTTGGGCAGCATCAACATTGGCACCCACTAGCTTGCGGATAATTCTTTGTTCTAAGCTGCGAGTTTTGGGATACTCTTGCAGTCGCCAATTTTCTCCTAACTCGGCCTTTTCCGCTGCAAAGGCGATCGCCGCTTCCAGGCCGCCAATTTCATCCACTAGACCGATGTTCTTTGCTGCGAGACCGGACCAAACCCGTCCTTGGGCAATTTCCGCTACCTTTTGCTGAGGCAGGTTGCGCCCCTCTGCGACCTTGTCCAAGAATAGCTGGTAAACCCGATCAACTGAATTCTGATACAATTGCAATTCAGCATTAGTCTTGGGGCGGGCAATGGTTTGCATGTCGGCATAGCGCCCGGTTTTCACCACATCCCAGGTAATGCCATTGTTATTAGCTAACTCTTGAATATTGGTCAGGATGCCGTAAACCCCAATGGAACCGGTGATCGTATTCGGTTCGGCAAAAATGCGATCGCCATAGGCAGAGATCCAGTAGCCTCCAGAAGCAGCATAATCTCCCATGGAGACAATAACGGGTTTTCGGTGACTTATCAATTCAACTTCCCGCCCAATTACCTCAGAAGCTGTGGCACTCCCCCCAGGACTATTCACCCGCAACACTACCGCCTTGATTTTATCATCTTCTCGCAATTTGCGCATCAGGGCCGAGAAGCGATCGCCTCCTATTTCCCGGACGCCACCTTCACCATCTACAATAGTACCTTCAGCATAAACCACGGCAATCTGATTCTTCGATCGACTCTCGGCACCAGATGCCGCAACTCTAACATAGGTAGTCAGATCGATCTGATTGAAAGTCTTATCTTCCTCATCATTGCCAGTCAGTTGCTTCAATTCCTGCACCACCTCATCAAAGTATGCTAGCTTATCCACCAAGCCTCGGGACTGGGCTGACTGAGGCTTTAATATTCCCTGACTGTCCGCGATCGCCTGCAATTGCTTTGAATCTAAATCTCGGTGACGCCCCACAATTGTGAGAAACTCACTCCAGAGGTCGTTCAACAACTGTTGCATCTGTTCCCGGTTTTCCGGACTGAGTTTCGTCTGTATAAACGGTTCCACCGCCGACTTATACTTACCCACCCGAATCACTTGGATGCCAATCCCATATTTCTGGAAAGCACCCGCATAAAACATAATTTCTGAACTCAAACCATTGAATTCCATCGCCCCCAGGGGGTTGAGAAACACCGTGTCAGCTACAGAACCGAGGTAATATTCCCGTTCCCCCCAGTTAACATCATAAGCAAAGATCGGTTTCCCTGATTCTCGGAACTTCTCTAGGGCCGATCGCACTTCTTTCAGATTGGCCAACCCCGTGTCAGCACCCCTGGCACTGCCATCCAGGTACAAACCTACAATGCGATCGTCTGTTGTTGCTTTTTCCAGACTATCCAAGACCGATCGCAGGGTAATTGTCTTGCTATCGGATCCGGAGAGGACTTGACTGATTGCCTCACTCGTGGATGATTCCGGATTAGTATCGCTGATATTCAAGCCCAGATCTAAAACCAGTACCGACTCATCCTTAACTTGCGGTCCCGTATCTTTGGATGCTGCCGCCACCACCAGAAAAATCAGTCCGCCAGTCCCCAGACCCAATACTAGCATAGCTGCTAACAGGTTTCCGATCAAGCTCGCGAAGGTATATTTCATAAATTGACTCATTTGTTAGTCCTTTCTTGAGAATTTTTAATTGAGAATTGTTAATTAAGAATTTGAGAATTCATCAATCACTATTCACCAACTATACTGCTAACGGTCATTAACTGCGCTTATTATAGCAGCCAATATGTCATTGCGAGGGGGGGGGGAATAATTGAGAGATCCAAGTCCCTTCGCAATAACACCCCCCGAAGCAATCTCCGCGCGCCCTTTAGGAGATTGTTTTTTGGGGGTCTGATAGTTTGGCATACCACAGTTACTGCGGAAGGTATCCCCCCTCGCAATGACACCAACTTCGCCATTTTGCGTTCGTCGATCCCTTTCTAAGTATATCATAATCTTTGTAGGGCATGAGACTGTTTGAGATCGGATAATGTGGCGTTGCCAGTGCAAAACAGCACCGTAGCGATCTCCGCCATCAGGACTTCTGCTAATTCACCCAAAGCAGCTTCTGATTCTGTCGCCGCTTGCAGGAATGGCCAAGCTAAACCAGCCAGGTCCGCACCCAGGGCGATCGCCTTTGCCACCTCTAGTCCATTGCGCAACCCCCCAGAAGCGATCGAAGGAATTTCTGGTACCACCGCGCGAATACTGGTAATACATTCCGCCGTCGGTATTCCCCAGTCTCCAAAGGTTTTTCCCAAGCGGCGCTGCAAGGCATTGTTTGCCCGATCGCTTTCCACCTTTGCCCAAGAAGTGCCCCCCGCACCCGCCACATCTATAGCACTAATCCCGGCATCAATTAATTTCTGTGCCATCGAGGCCGAAATTCCATTACCCACCTCCTTAGCGATCGCCGGGACAGGCAGTTTTTTGCATACTTTAGCAATTGAGCCAAGTAAGCCTCGGAAATCAGTATCTCCATCAGCTTGAATGCACTCTTGCAGCGGATTAATATGTAAAATCAGAGCATCTGCTGCCAGCAAATCAACCACCCGCAGACATTCATCGATCCCATAGCTATAGTTTAGCTGCACTGCACCCAGATTAGCAAATAGGAGAAGATCAGGAGCCAGTTTTCTGACCGCAAAAGTATCAGCAACTTGGGAATTTTCCACCGCCACCCGCTGGGAACCCACTCCCATTGCCAATTTATACTGCTGCGCCACCTCCGCCAGACGATAATTGATCGTCTTAGCGCGTTCCGTTCCCCCCGTCATCGAAGAAATCAGCAGCGGCGCACCCAGTTTTTTTCCCAGAAAACTGGTTGTTACATCAATCTCACTGTAGTCTAGTTCCGGCAAACAGCAGTGAGTAAAGCGATAGCGTTCCAATCCATTCGTCGTCTGATGGAATTGTACATCTTCTTCCAGGCAGATCCGCAAATGATCTGCCTTGCGCGTCTGGGTTTGACTTGATTCTTGGTTCACAGGTGTTTTTCCCATCAATTTATCCAGGTGCAGTTATCTTATTATATCATGTCTAGAGGCTCTGCCTCCAATGGATTGAAAAAGCTGATGGCTGATTTATAATTGCTATAGTTCTACCGAGATATTAACTCTACAGCGTCCCGTCCATCCACATCCTGAAGATAAACTTTAACTTTTTCTTCCTTGGCCGTCGGTAATTTTTTGCCAGTGAAATTTGGGTGAATCGGCAATTCCCGATGACCCCTATCTACCAGTACCGCTAACCAAATGGCAGCGGGTCTACCATAATCGTTAACGGCATTTAGGGCTGCTCGCACCGTCCGACCCTTATATATGACATCATCTACAAGTACCACGATTTTGCCCGTCAAGTCAACGTAAATTTCTGTTTTGGCGGGCGTCCGGAGTCCGATCTGGTCTAGGTCGTCCCGATGGAAGGTCACGTCTAAAGCTCCCACTGGTACCGAGATGTTTTCCAGTACTGCAATTTGGTCCGCGATCGCCTGAGCGAGGTAGACCCCTCTAGTATAAATGCCCAGGAGTGCCAGCCCGGACAAGTCTCCCGCTTTTTCGATAATCTGGGAAGCGAGGCGAGTGAGAGTGCGACGAATTTCTTCCGAGTCGAGAATTGGTACTATTTTTGCTGTCATGGCCTTCTGATGGTTAATGGATGAAGATGGCGAGCAAGGCAGGCCGTCACCTCATTATGTTATCATATATAAGCCACAAGGGAGAAGCAGCAATATGACTCAGGAACTAATGGACTTAAGAACCAGCCTCCTGGATGGACGCTATGAGGATGCTTTAGCAATTGTAGACGATCTAGAGGGAATGAGCAAACAAGCTATACTGCGTAACATCCAATACTTTTTACTCAGAATGCTAATTCATCTGATAAAAAACCAAGTCGAGCAGCGTTTAACCAACTCCTGGGCAGCTTCTATTCGAGGTTCTCTCCGAGACATTGCCAAGCTGAACCTCAAGGATAATAAAACATCTTATTATGTCCAGTCTCCTGAATGGTCCTCAATGCTTGCTGAAGAGTTTGACGAAGCCATTGCTACCGCCAGTCTGGAAGTCATGGATGGTGCCTACAGTCCTTTTCAACTAGCTGAGTTCGTCGATATAGAACTGGTAACAAACCGGGCGATCGCTCTTTTGAATCTGACATACAATCACTCGGTTAAAGACTTAACCACAGTCATCAATAATGAGTTAACTCAGCTTGATGGAGGAGATGCTTGGAAGTCAGGTAGGTAGGCGGTAATGTTCGTATAACTGTAGCAACTGTAGGTTGGGTTTCGTGCCTCAACCCAACAGCTTTTTTTATATCGCTGCCAAATTTCAGTTTGATGTTATCCTATAAATGTTGCAAATCACAAGGATAAGCAGTAATATGACTCAGGAATTGATCGACTTAAGAACCAGCATCCTAGAGGGACGCTATGAGGATGCTTTGGCAATTGTAGAGGATCTAGAGGGCATGAGCAGACAAGCTATCCTGCGAAATAGGGTGCATCTCACTTTTGCCTCTGGGACCTATCATAGACTTGTATCTATGATAACTCTTGGCTTGGGATGCATCTGACTTTTACAAAAACATCATTTAGAAAGGGCCCCATTTATATAAGCACAACGTAAAGAAAGTATTTTGGGAACGTTGGATATATTCCATTGAGCCCCTGAAATTTTTATCCGTGTTCCAATACGTTTAATTACTGATTCTCTTGAACCAGAACCGATAGAACTCACTGATTCTAACTGATAATACTGATAATCAATTATTCGAGAACGATGTTTTTCCAAATAATTACATAAATTTTGAGCAGCTTTCTTTTTGAGCCGATTGAATAATAGTATTGTTTCATCAACTTTTCCCGACCAGAGGAGATTTTCAGCTTTTTTTATCCTCGTTAAAGAGCCGACTACTTTATGAAGATTTTCCTTGAGATGATACCAATCTAATATTTCCATTCTCTTGACTGGTTCGCCTATCTGTTTAAGTAATTTCCAAATTCCTGCATGTCCATCTCCTAGACAATAAAATGGATTCAAAAGTTTTTGACAATTTACCCAATCGTTTCCAGAGATGCCCACCCTGTCGTGTCGCTCCCGCGCACGACATGGGTGGGCACTCTCGGAAACGAATCAATCAAAGTTTGGTCTTCTTGAAAAAATGCTCCGCAATATATCCCATCTAAGCTGACTGCTTTATAATCTTTCCATTCACTGTCCCAAATATTCTGTTCTAATCCTTACTTTTCCTCCATCTCATGTGACTTCTTTCACTCCCAATACTGATGTTGGTAACTCAAAATCCTGCCTTTGAACTAATCTATGTAATGTACTATGATTAATTTTGATTCCCGTGAGCTCTGCTAAATCATCTTCAGCTCTTTGATAAGATTCATTCGCACAAATTAACATAGCATTTTTCTCCATCTTGGGACTGTATTTCGCATGAGACTTGAATTGAAAATAATTAGCTTGTCGATTTGTAATTGATATCTTTCCCACAATTGTGACGTTTTTTTCCCGTTTTCATCCCCGTAAGATATTCAATAATTTTTTCTGTGAGTTCTGGACCCACTCTTTGGAGCCAAAAATTTCGCACTTCAATTTCTAAATCTTCAAAATTTTTCAAGTTTTTGTCGTCAAATTTTAACCATACAAGTCGGGCCAAATTTTCCAAGTTTTTGTCTATACATTCGTCAATTTCCAATTCGGACATTTCCATATCAAAAAGTTGTTCTGGGTTCATAATTGTGCAATCCGCAAGAAAATAACTTCAATTTCAATCGCTCACAGATATAGTATAAATATCCCAAAGACTGCAAGTTTTTACTATTCAAATATTAAATAGTTGTCATAGAGTAATATCTATAATAATTCCCAGATGCCAAAGTGAGATGCACCCGCGAAATATCCAATCATTCTTGCTCCAGTTGCTGATTCATTTGATTAAAAACCAAGTCGAACAGCGCTTAACAACTTCCTGGGTAGCTTCAATTTCTGATTCTATCCGCCAAATTAAAAGACTGAATCTCCAAGATAACAAAAAAGCTTATTACGTCAAAGCCGATGCCTGGGAGTTAATGCTGGAGGAGGAATGGGAAGCGGCGATCGATACTGCTAGTGCGGAAGTAATGTCCGGTGCCTATACTCCCTATCAACTTTTAGAAATGGTAGACAAGACACAGATAATGCTAACGGCCCAAAAATTGCTATATCTGACTTACGAGCATTCAGTCAAGAATTTACCTGCGATCGTTAAAGAGCAGATAGTGCAATTACCGGGTGGGGAAGCTTGGAAGTCAGGTAAGCGATAGTGGAGACCATTTGCCTTGGGTCCGCTGGCTCATACTTGGTCCTTGGGTTTTCACTCCCCGCCTAGACAGACACCAATCCCCAATCACCAGTCAGAAGAATCAATCCAATTGCCAGTCCCAGCCAAATCAGAAAACAATAGCGAGTCAGCTGCATTGCCTCATAAACTTTCTCAGTCGTAATAGGATGAATTGGCTCTGCTAACAGGGGTTTATATTTGGCCACCCCACGATAATAGTTAAGTCCTCCCAGCTGCACGCCGAGAATTGCTGCATAAGCACATTCACTCCAACCAGCATTCGGACTGGGGTCTTTAACCCCATCTCGCTGACAGATGCGCCAAACATACCCTGGTTTCCCTGAGAGTAAGCATAAAGTAATTACGGTCAAACGGCAAGGCAACCAGGTCAGCAGATCCTCTAGCTTGGCACTAAACATGCCCAAATCTGTGTAAGGAGCTTCCTTGTAGCCTACCATTGAATCGAGAGTGCTAGCCGCTTTGTAAGCTAAAGCGAAGGGCGCGATTCCTCCCACTGGTATAATTGCCCCGACAATGGCAAAGAATAGCGGTGCTGTTACCCCATCAACAGCATTTTCCGTGACTGTCTCCAACAAGGCCCGCAAAATTTCCGACTCCGAGAGATTTTCTGTATCGCGTCCTACATACAGGCTCAATTGTTGGCGAGTACGATCTAAGTCACCCACTGCTAGGGGTTGGATCGCCTCGTCCGCTGCTGCCCTTAAACTCCTCCCGGCAAAACAACTGGCTAAGAGAATGCTTTCTACAACTATATATAGTATAGGATGTACCCATCTGGCAGCGGCAATAATTAACCAACCCACCAAAGCACTCCCGCCGATGAGTACAATTGTCAAAACAACTCCCGCCAGACGTTGTATCTTAGGGCTGCATATCCTGGGTAGTGCGAGTTCGGTGTCCCCTGGGACACCGAAAGCTCCCAGGATATGCAGACTGTTGTCCAGTTTGAGAGCCAGTTGGGTATAGCCAGAGATAACCCAACCCATTACCTGGACTGGATGTAACCAACCCCACGGATCGCCAAGCAAGTAGTCGATCGCTGAGGCGAAAACCATTATAGTTGCTGAGTGGTTTAACGTCATCTCCAAGCAGAACCTCCCAGAGCCATCAGTTGGTCTGTCTTATCCCTTGAGGCTATGAGACAATACAATATCATAGCCTCAAGGAATATGAGAGAAAGGTTTCCCAGGGGATTGTCTTCAGGATACCATAGGGAGCATGTCCAGATATTTGTATAAGTATTTTTACTGAAATAGCTAATTACCTGTTATAGGAGATGGTGCTGACAACTGACTGGCTCTCGTGTCGCCCGCCCTACGCAAGCAACAACTGACAAGCAACAACTGACAACTAAACAATAAAACTGGTTTGTTCTCCTTGGTTCGCTTGCCAACTGCGGGCATCGAAGTAGAGGTCTTCCAGGGATATACTGTCTAGAGCTTCTTTCAGCTTGTGGTGTAACCGGTTCCACAATGTCAAAGTTACCCAGTCAGAAGCTCTCTGGGCATCGTCGGGAAGCTTGGGCACTGGTTCAATGGTTTCTCCAACTGCAACAAGTATCTGTCCTAAAGAAATTGTCTTAGGCGATCGGGCCAAGCGATAGCCTCCTCTAGCCCCCCGCACAGAGACAACTAAACCCGCACGGCGCATTTCCATCAGCAGCTTCTCTAGATAGGGGGCTGGTAAGTTTTGCCGAAGGGCGATCGATCTAACCGTTGCTGGACCTCCCCCTGGTTGCAGAGTCAGATCCAGCAATGCCTTAACGCTGTAATGTCCTCTGGTGGTTAGCAACATGGCTATCAACTCCTATTGTATTAAACAAGAGGCAACCTAACCCCCAGCCAGACTGCCAGGGCGACCGTGGGCTGGGCGGTCTGGCACTCCCTAACTGTGCCTCTTGCTGTCGGGGGAGAGGAACTTGATGGAGAGCGCAAAAAAAATTGTAGACATGGTGAAAAGTTGGTGTAAGATATCTTTATTAGCTGACATATCCTGATGGAGGGTGTAATTGATCGCCACCCACTCAGCTAAGATTAATATAGTATCGATGTCGAAGTTGTTCAAGAGATAAGCTGATGAGTCAAACAAAACAAGACGAACCTCTAACCGGCGAAAAGCTGCTGGGGGAAATTAAAAAGCTAGGAAGTCTAAGCAAGGAAGAGAAAGCCAGAGCCTGCGGCTACTACACCGTGACCAAAAATGGTATAGAGCGGGTGAACATGATGAAGTTCCTCAACGCTCTGATCGATGCGGAGGGGATTAAGTTAGACGGCGGCGACAAAGACGTTGATAATGGACGGGGAGGACGCAGTGCTAGCTACCGGATCAGCATCCAGTCTAACGGTAACTTGCTGATTGGATCGGCCTACACGAAGAAGATGGGCCTGGAACCAGGAGATGAGTTTGAAATCACCCTGGGTCGTAAGCACATTCATCTGAAGCAAATTATTGAGGAAGCAGAAGATGAAACAGCAGGTGAAGAGCTTGCAGAAGGAAAAGTTGAAGTACCATCCGCATCCTGAACAGTGCCTGCTGGTTGTCCCCTATGGGAAATGTTGCCCAGCCCCCACCCCCTAGCGAGCGCGCGCCGGGGTGGGTGCTCCCTACTATAGGTATAGAGGACAAGGTCGCTACTGGATGCTTTGAATCATCGATGTGCGATTAATGTGCACGCTCCGGGCCCCCTCCGCTGCGCAGAGTGCTCAGACGATGTCCCCTCTTTAGTGCTCCTAGCGCGTCCCCTGGAGGGGGAACATCGAACACGCAGAGTGCATCGAAGGAGCAGAACCAGAATGCAACGATTGGATGAGGATCGTGGCCGGAATCAGACGACAAAGGTGTTGAGGTAAACAGGGTAGACTAAAAATAAGTCTGACCAAATTGATTATGAACCCTCACACCTTTGATAGTCATTATCCTAGTTGCCCGATTTGTCAGCTTCCACTGGGAAGACAACGGTTCGGTCTTGACAGTGGGCTGTATATATGCTCTTATTGCCAGGAACGTTTGGTAGTGTCTCAGAGCGGTCACTATATACGAGACCCGTTTGCGATCGTCGGCGTGGAATCGGGTAGGCTGCTGCGCTGTCAGAGTCGGCCCATAGCATGGCTGCCAGCTCCCCGGGTAACGACCCCTCCGCTACGCAGTGCGCGAACGGATGATGCGGGACTTGGCTGTTTGGAGCACTTTCTATGTTGTCCCTAGCGTGGTGTTGTTGAGCTTTACCCTGGTAACAGTCTTTCGGGTGGCAGAAAATCCCGTGCCCAGACTGCTCGAAGGAGTTCCGATTTTTCTGAGGTTTGTAGTGAGGACGGAATTCCTCACTACAAACCTCAATAGACTCACGAGTCAATTAAAGAATAAACTCACTCCTGGGCATCCCGGGTAATTAATTGCCAACGAGTGCCAGCAGTGTCGAGAACTTTGACGCCTTTGAGCTGCGGGGGCTTTTGGGCGTCTCCATCGATCAGTAAATAGGGTTGGGAGTTTTCATCATCCCAGCGATCCTGGAGTTGCTTGGGTTCCAGGGGGATGACCTGGCGGGAGCTATAAAAATCCAAGGAGGGACGCCCATAGCTATAGTTAGTGAAAATTTTCTGACCCGGAGGCGTCTCTTTCTGGATCATCTCAGCCACGGGTTTAACCGGATAGGCTTCGGCCAGTTCCCAGATCCAGTGACCGGAGAGGAAAAATAGCAGCAGTCCAACATAGCTACCCCAGAACAGTATTACCAAAAATTGTCGGGAAGCTTGTGCGACCTTGACGGCAGCAACGGTCATTGTTAAGGCAGTTGCGGCCATAATTATAGCTAAGTTCCAGTCAGCAGGGGTTTGGAATCCACCAAAATAAATAAAACCACCCCAACCTACCAATGCTAGCAGGACCAAACTGGCAAGCAATTGGGGTTGCATGGTTGCAGTTGAACTC
The DNA here is from genome assembly GCA_005518205.2 of Hormoscilla sp. GUM202. Lineage (GTDB taxonomy): Bacteria > Cyanobacteriota > Cyanobacteriia > Cyanobacteriales > Desertifilaceae > Hormoscilla. The sequence goes on along the minus strand of RFFC02000015.1, from coordinate 89,319 downwards.
ATACGGGGGACTTGGTGCCACCTGGGAAGATCGTGCCAGATTTCTGTGAGCATAGCACCGCTAGCAAGAGCTCCAGCGGGGTAAAGGGGCAAGATATACCAGGGGAGTTTGGTTGCCATCACGGAAATAGCAATCAGATAAACGCTACTCCAGATTAATACCAATTTGGCCCAGCTCATATTCCGATGGGACCAAGCGAGGCGGTAAGCCCGAGGAAAGAAGATCGGCCACGGCCATGCATATTTAAGTATTTCTAGCAAATAGTACCAAACAGGTCCAGGGTGATTCTCTACGGGTTGCCAAATGCGACTGAAGGATTGTTCGACAATGCTGGTCTGAATAAAATTGTGGCCATCATCTTGTAGATAAAGGCCGATATACCAGAGGGTAACGGGCAGCAGGCCGAGAAAAATACCACTCCAAAGATATAGGGAACTGAGCAGTCGCGGGGTATCCCAGAAGAGGAACAGCAGGGCGATCGCGCCGATCAATAATCCTAAAATACTCTTAGTCAGGCAAATCAGCCCCAAGGCAATGCCCACACCCAGTCCATAGCGCAAGTCGCGGCGTGCCCTCAAGGTACATAGGATGGTCAACAAGAAAAAGCAGAGGACTGGACCATCTAGCATTGCCAGACGTCCGTGCCTGACTACTGGCAACAAGGTGAGGAAAATTAAGCTGGAGAAAATTGCTGGCGTCCGTTTGGGAAAGATTTCTAGACCTATACAGTAGAGGAGTGGTACTGTCAATGTACTCAACAATGCCGATGGCAACCGAGAGGTCCATTCATTGACGCCACCGAGAAGGTAGGCCCAGGCAATTAACCAATGGACTAAGGGGGGTTTATTCAGATAGGGTCGATCTCCTAGGGTGGGATAAAGCCAGCCACTAGAGGCAAAAGGTTCTCTGCTGATGTTGCGAGCAACTTGGGCGACTGTGCCTTCATCCCAATCCCGTAAGGGCAATTCACCTAAATTAATGGTAAATAAAAGTAGGGCTGCTAGTAGCAAAGCTAACAGGATCGACCTGTCAGTGCGCTTGTTTATGGGACGAGACCAAGTTAGTCGATCGGCTTCTTGGTGGAAAATTTCACTATACATGGACAACTATGGGATTAACCGGGTATGGAGCATAGCAAATGGGACAGGTTATTGCCATGTCCTATACTATAACCTAAGTTGCTACCTACAGAACCCCAACACCAAAATTAGCCAAAATTAGCCTTTAGAGCCTTGTGATTTACTCCAAAATGGCATAATGTTGGATATCTTTGCCAAAAATGGCTGTCTGAGAGGTCGAAATTTTTATAGGTAGCAACTTGAGTTACTATACTTTATTTTACCGAGGCAAAGGGCGATCGGGTAGTCAAACAAAAATTGCCCTGTCTCCCGACAGGGCCGTGACCGCTTCCTCTGTGAAGATTCAGTTATTGGTGCGAGCATTCGGTACGCAGGGCAAAACAGCCACGGCTCCAGCCCTGGGGAGCGGCTATTTGACTATGCTTCCTTAACTTGAGTTGGACGAATGACTTGCTTGAATTTGACATCCTCAAAGTCGGATGTTACAATTGGGCCAGTTGACAGACGAACTTCTCTACCGCCGTCACTTTTTATTTTTGGGGCTGACTGACATTGGTCTTGTCTGTGTCGTCTTCTTTAATTTACCTTGTTTAATCTCCCAAAGGTAATCTCGAAGTTCTTCCATTTCTGCAGGAGAAACGCCAGCTTCTTCAGCGTCTTGAATCAATATTTAAATTTACCTGGCTGTAACAATAATCACGCTCAATCCCTCCATCTGCACGAAGCTTGGAATGTCAAGTCTACGAGTCGGGCCAAGGATGGTCTTTACAATTACGATACGGTGGGACGCTTGCGGGATGCGCAATTCGCTAATGTCAATCGTCTTAGCGATGAGAAACTCCAGGCTATCGATCGTCCCGATACTTACGTGCGTTGGGGACCATTAGGACGCGCTTTTCAGAACGATCGCCGCACGGTACTGTTAATTTGGGATGATTATAGAGTTGATGCCGAACGGATGCGATCGAAGGATTCTCTATGAGCGATAGTCTGATAGAAACAATGGTTTTCGATGTCTCCTGGGAGCGCTATTCGCACAAAAGGGGAGACATCGAAGATACATTGCCCCTGCTAGAGTTATTTACTCAATTGCGGGAGGCGGGTTTGCCCCTGGGAATTGATGAGTATAAGTTGCTATTGCAGGCTTTGCAGTTGGGAACGCGCGATCGCCTTTCCTTAAAACGTGTCTGTCAAGCAGTTTGGGTAAAATCAGTTGCAGAGCGGCGTCTGCTTGACTATTATTTTGATATGATTGTGGGACGGGTAGAAGATCTCGGCGTCGCGTAAATCAAGCAGAATTGATGTTGTCGATCGATCGCGACGGTTCAATGGTGCCCTTTCATGCTTTGTCCCAGCGCTTGGCAGAAACTGCTTTGCGTGGGGGACGCTTGGGTTCCGCTGATATCTATTATTTTCATAATTGCCCGATCGAATATCTTTACCGCGATCGCTATCACCAGGAAGCAGAAGCCATTAGCAGTATCCTCGATCGGATTTCAGAAAGAACAGCGGTGTTAATTTTTAGCGATGGGGGTGCGGCGCGGGGTGGCTATAGCCCCGATCGGGTTGAATTAACAGAGGAATTTCTGGAGAAATTAAAGACAAAAGTACGTTATATTGCTTGGCTTAATCCCATGCCCTTGTCGCGCTGGGAGGAAACAACAGCAGGTGAAATTGCCCGCATGGTGCCGATGTTTGCAGTCAGTCAATCGGGTTTGCAGTCAGCGATTAATGTCTTGGTTAGTAAACTGTAGGTTAGCTGGGGTCTACATTCTCATCCAGTAGATACTTGAGACTCATTGGCTTTCTTCTTCTTGGCTTCTTGTTCGGCTTTCAGTTTCCGCAGTCGAATAATTCCTGGAGGAGGATTGAGTTCTTGAGCTTTACGTTGCTGATGTCCCCACTCCAACCAGTCAGCTACATACTTGCTGACCGCTTCGGAGTTGTGCAGGTAATAGAGAATCGTAGCATAGACTTGCTCCAGGGTGAGAGATGGGTAAGTTTGGGCAATCTCTTCGGGAGTACGAGCCCGATGGATGAAATCATACAGGATGGTTTCAATGCCGACTCTGGTGCCTTTGAGCCGAATATCATTAGGCGCGAGGAAGTTGAAATAGCCTTCTAGTTGCATAAGGTTAATTCTCCAATTACGTCAAGGACATGGCCGCCCATTTTCTCTCGTTCCCTGACTCTGGCTGTGTCCCCCGGGAGCGCTAGTCGCATTACCTGGGGGACACAGGGCAGGGAACGTTCAGGGCGAGGCTCTGCCTCTCGTGTCACTTGACATCCACGCTCTATATTCTCTCATGAATCTCAAGTGACAGGAGCTGGGAATAAGAGTCAGACCAGGGAATGAGAAACGAGAGCGTTAAACATGCTCTGAGGGCAACATATAAGTATGAGGCAAGTACACAATTTGGTCTTGGTATTCATTCTCAAATGATGCCAGAGCAATAAAAATCAGCTCATCAAGATTTTGACCAATGCTCAACTTGGGACTCAGGATAAAAATCCCGGGGGCATGGTGACCTGCGGCAATATGGTCAGTTAAATGAACAGGCATAGACGAGCGGTTATTTGTCACCAGGGCAAAGTCATATTCTTCACACCAGAGGATAATTTCCGGGTCTAATGTGCCTCTGGGAGGAGCATTTGGAACACCCACAACCCACATGAGTATATCGGAATTAAGCCGAGTCAGTTCGGTTCTGTAAATGGGGTCTACGTTTTCATCCAATAGATACTTGAGATTCATTTGCTTTCTTCTTTGCTTCTTGTTCGGCTCTCAGTTTCCGCATCCGGATAGCGGCTGGGGAGGGGTTCAGTTGTTGAGCTTTCCATTGCTGATGTCCCCACTCCAACCAGTCAGCTACATATTTGCTGACCGCTTCGGAGTTGTGCAGGTAATAGACGATAGTAGCATAGACTTGCTCCAGGGTGAGAGATGGGTAAGTTTGGGCAATCTCTTCGGGAGTGCGAGCCCGATGGGTGAAATCATACAGGATGGTTTCAATGCCGACTCGGGTGCCTTTGAGCCGAATATCATTAGGCGCGAGAAAATTGAAATAGTCTTCTAGTTGCATAGCGTCAATTCTCCAATTGCGTTAAGGGCATGGCCGCTACTGGCTTCTAACTATTTTAGCAGGGAGTTGCTACAATTAGATCGGATGATGTACTATATAGGTAAGGCGATGGTCAAAACAGCGATCGACATTCCCGAACACCAGTATGAAGCGATCGAGTCCCTGGCTCAGAGCCTTGGCGTATCGGAAGAGGAACTTATCTGTCGTGCCGTGGCTGAATTCCTAAAGTCACATAAACAGATCGGCCCTCCACCTAGTGGCGTCGATCCCCTTGAGGATTTTATTGCTCTAGCTCTGGAGACATCAAAAAAACACCGCTTGCCAGAGGGCTATCGGTTTAACCGTGACGAACTCTATGGAGGATATAATGCCCGTTTACCAGAATAGGGGTTGCCAAAAACGTTAGCTACGCGCTATACTGCTAAATAAGTACAGAGGTAAGACGATGGTAAAAAAATCGATCGACATTCCCGAAGCCCAGGATGAAGCGCTGATGACCTTGGCTCAAAACCTCGGTGTATCGGAAGAGGAACTGATCCGTCAGGCATTAGCTGAATTCCTCCTACATGCACAATATATCAAACCTCCGCTCCGTGACGGTAGTGGAGTGGAGCGTTTTATTGCTCGCGCAGAGGAGATATCAAAGAAACACCGTTTGCCAGAGGGATATCGCTTTAACCGTGACGAACTATATGGGGAATATAATGCGCGTTTATAAGAAAATTCGTTGCCGCCAAAGCACCTACAACATCAAACAAAATTTTGAGGAGTAGTGGTATGATCTCAGGTGTATCTGGCTGTCGCTATCTACTGGATACAAACATTATTCTCTATCCACAAGACCCGACAGATCCGGGGCGAAAAATGCGGGCGATAGAGTTAATCCTCCTTTTGAAGGCTAGAAATAATGCAGCTTTGCCTGCCCAAGCAATTGCAGAATTTGCTAATGCGGCATTGCGTAAATTTATGCCGCCTATGGATTGGAACACGATCTATCTCCAAGTGGAGGATTTAGCACGGGATTTTCCGGTACTGCCACTCACACCGGATGTAGTGTTGGAGGCGCTGCGTGCGCGACCATGTTTTTTCCTACTACGATGCTCAGATTTGGGCGGTTGCCAAAATTTATCATATTCCAGTGGTTTTGAGCGAAGATTTTAACAGTGGATCGGTAATTGAGGGAGTAAGGTTCTTGAATCCATTTGAAAGCAGTTTCGATATAACGACATTATGAGACCAGAAGTTGCCCACCGACGCATAGAGTCTTTTGCCAAACGCTTTGGCGAAGCCCACCTGCATTTGTGCTATCATGGGGCTTTTCCCTTGGCGCTGACACCGAATTTGTTGTACTGTCTGTGGGCTAATTTCAAGCGGGACATTCACGGACAAGTGTTAGAAATACCTGGGGTGGCAGTGGCAGATTTGCTGCTTTCTCCTCTGTGCGATGAAGTGGGGCGGTGCGAAATCTGCTGCTGGCGAGATTGAAGGAAAATTCAAGGTTTGGGGAAAAGCGGATAAATGAGTTGTCTGAGTTTTTGCTCGCCTACGTGCAGCAGCAATTGAGAAGTCATGACCCCGACCTGCGGGACTTTGCCGAGGCGCAGAAATGGACAGCTTTAGCATATGTGCGACCGAGTAAAGCGGCGCGGGAATTGGCATTAGCTCTGAAGAAAGCGTATCAGGGAAGATAGGATAGAATTGGTGCGGGTGGCGTCAATGGTGGAAACTTTTGCGGAGCCGTTGGCGGGGTTTGACCCGCTGTTGGTTTATGCTCGTGGGATGGAGAAGTTTGTGCATGATGATTGGGAGGGTGCAGTTGCGGAATTCGATAAGGTGAGTGGAGGCGATCGGCAACTTCAGGTTGCTGGAGTAAATTTGCCTATTCCAGAATCGATACCTGAATTCCCTAATATTATACCTATAGTTGCCGAGTCTAAGCCATTGCTGGTAAACTCAGATGTATTAGAAATCAAGGACATCACACAGAAGCCGTCCTATTTGCTTGGCAAAAAACTGTATAACAGGGACGTTTATATGCTCATCGATCGGAGTGGGTCTATGGCTAGAAAAGATCCAGAATTTGATGGTAAGAGACGGTGGGAAATTATTCCAGAAGTCCTAAAAGATCATATTTATGTCATTCTCAACGCAACTAGCCTGGATGGGGAAAAAATTGCCGATGAGGTGTATCTCACCTTTTTTAGCCCGAACAGACCGTCTCACCTAATGCTGTCTATTACAGACCCTTTGCAAGTGGAATCAGTCTTTATTGAAAACAGGCCAGATACTTCTACTTTTATCATCCCCACGCTTGTGCAAGTAATATCATTGGTTTGCTAATCGAACAAGGAATAAAGGAGGGTTTATAATAATATACACAGATGGTGGTTTTGACGATCTCGATCGATTTGTCCAATTAGTTGAATCGACCTGTAGTAAGTTGAGCAATCAAGACCATCTGAAAATTGTAATAATCGGTATTGGTAGTGATTTCGATCCAAGGTTTTACATAAAACTAGATGTAAATATTAATAGATTCTTGGATCGAAATGGACGAGATTGCAATATTTTTGCTTTCGATTCTTTAACTAGAATGGACAGCATCATCGAACTTCTTGACCGTCACCCAGAAGCGGGTTTACCTAGAGCGTCGGTCCAGTAGAAGTTCTTGACAAAAAAAAGAAAATGTGCATGTACTAAATTTGGTAGCGCTCATAACAATTGTGAGCTCCGGAGCGACCCCACAGGGCCAGAGCGTGAAAAGCGGGAAAGGAGTAGAAGAACGATTTTTCGTCAATACACGGATTGCCAAATTTGTCAAGCATTATTAGTGGACCGACGCTCTAGATGGGCGAGAGAAGAGTATCCAGAGTTATTTTATCAAAAAAATCGAGATGATAACAGATTTAGCGTCAAGGCTACCTCGGCTTAAATTAAGCTGCCTGTAGTTTCGCGCGGTGAGGCGATCGCCCTATCGGGGGTGCGATCGCCTGATTTTTCCTCACAATTATGATGAGGGTGGAACTAGAGGCTCAATTTGTTCAATGAGTTCCGGAATAGAGATTGTTGCTACATTCCATACCTCATGCAAATCAACATCATCATAGTCATGGATCAGAACGTCTCGCATCCCAGCCATTTGTCGCCACGAGATTTCTGGATGGTTTGTTCTGAATTCTTCCGAGATTCGCTTAGTCGCCTCTCCAATAATTTCCAGTTGGCGAATGACGGCAGAATTACGCATCATATCTGTTTCAAACATATCTGGATCGGCACCTTCCACAAAACTACGCACCAGTTGTGCTGCTGCCAAAATATCTACAAGATAACTGAGATCATTAGACGGCATAAACAACCTCCGCAGACTCAAGAATAGCTTTCTTGCGAATATAATTGCGGCTGCGTTCAATACCTCGGCGACTGACTAAATCTACTTTCCGCCCAAAGATAGCCACTAACTCATCTTGCATATCTACATGATCGAACAAAGTCCATTTGGCGTCTGGGGCAAAATTCACTAAAACATCAATGTCACTGTCCGGGCGGAAATCATCCCGCAACACCGAACCAAATAAGGCAAATTCTGTTATTTTCCAGCCTTGACAGAATTCGGCTATTTTCTCTCTGGGGATTTCGATATTTTTTTCTAGCATTCTCTTTTCCTCTCAACTTAGTAGGGTGGGCACGCTCCGGGCCCCCTCCGCTGCCCGACCAGCACATTCGATCGCCGCAATGGGCGTTTTTTCATCTTAACATATGGATATGGCTTTTGCACAAAATTAATCCCGATCGCCCTCTCGTGGGTGCGATCGCCTTACTTTGTTTGACATGGATGGTATAATAGCGCTAGAGGATTACACTGATAATGCTCGAAATGAAGACATTATTCAACATGAAGGAAGCACTCAACGAAGTGCTTCCAGATACCAAGATTCTGGAAGATACAGCCTGTTATCTGCGAGAGGAAATCTCCAATGGCGGCTTTGATGAAGAAGAATCAGAGGGTGTGGTCAAAACCCGTTGGTAGGATGCCTCGCCGCCCGAACCCTAAAGGGTCCGGCTACATGAACAAAGCCCGCCTGCGCGGGCTATCGGGCAGGAGACCTCGCCACCTAAAGGGTCCGGCTACATGAACAAAGCCCGCCTGCGCGGGCTATCGGGCAAGAGACCTCGCCACCCGAACCCTAAAGGGTCCGGCTACATGAACAAAGCCCCAGCTCCCCGGGTAACGCCCCCTCCGCTGCGCAGGGGCTGTATACATGTATCACCAAATGCACCCGGCTATCAACTACTTATGACCACACCCAGAATCAGATAACATTCCGCCTCCGGACTATGGATGTTATTACTAAACTGTGCGTTCTGACTAATTATGACAGCGCACTTGGCAATCACTATATCAGCCAAGTAGCGATCGGGGGAATTCAAAGACAGAGTTCGGGAATTGTTACGCCCAAATATTTCTTTGCCAGTTTATATTACACTGAAGACCTCCGCTTGATTACCGTTGACTTTCATGACGAATTGAGATGATTACCGCATCTACCAAATCTGGTTTCTTCGCCAAAATGATCTCCTGAAACCCGGTCTCTTAATCTTCGCGTATAGAGGGCGATCGCCCGATTATCTAAAAGATAAAAATCAGCCGGACCTCCCAGGTATTTAATTCTTTTCTCACAATTTCAATCTGACGCAGGAATTCCCGAAAGTAAAATCTCCTCTCTGACTCCGACAAGTCTAACCAAAATTGCGGGATGGAAACTGCCTCCGCCACCGATCGCAAATTTACTGGCAGTAACTCCGCCATCCGCCCTTGCAGTTCCGCAATTTCCGTGCGGAGTTTGTAAGCCCGGATAGCCGCTGTTTCTGCATCTAATATGCCATTTTCTATCAGATTTGGCAACTGCTTGAGAATCTCTTCCTGACGCCCGATCGCCCCTTGAATTTCTGACTTAACTTGGGACATATCCAGCATTTGTAAACCCCCTATCGCCCCTTGCAAATCCCGACAAATCGCCGCAATAGTCTCTTGCAATACTAACTCATAATGCAGGGATTTGCACTGAGGCTGTTTGGGACAGTTTCGGGCACGCAAATAGAGATATTTCCGTTCTTTTCGATACTGGGAGACTCTGGTAACCGTCATCTGGGAATGGCACGACCCGCAGACCACCAAACCCGCCAAAGAACGCGACGCACTAGCAGTCCGAGGCGGCAGGAGGCGGTTGCGACGCAAGATTCTGTCTACCTGGGCCGCCTCTTCTCGTAAAATAATTGCTACATGGGTATCCGAGATTATCTCACCATCTCGGAAAGCCGTATCCCCCCGATACACGGGGTTAGTCAACCACCGCCGTCCTGTAGAAACCGAAATCTTCTTGCCATATCTCTTCTCCAAATAGCGCACCGCACCCCGCAAGGAACCATATAGCAGAAATTGTTCAAAAAAATCCTTCACTGCTGACGCCGCCGCCCGATCGATCGCATAGCTATTTTTACCCCGCTTGTATCCGTAGGGTACTTTACCCGGTGGCGGTTTACCTTGCAAGCGGTTGCGGGCATGTCCTTGACGAATGCGGCGACTGCGCTGGTAATATTGTATTTCCCGTAGCAGTTGCAGGATATCTTTGCGGTTGGCCTCTGACTCTGTGGTAATAATATTAATGCCGAGGGATTCTAGTTCCTCCAAATGTGAATTTACTTCCTCCACCGAGTCCCCCAATTCTTCCCAGCGTCGAATTAACAGATAAGTCGCGGGTTCGGTCCGACAGTCACTCAATAATTCCTGCAACTGTTGACGCCCCCCTAAATCTGTATAGACCCGATCGACCTCCCAACCCCAAACCCCAGGGTCCAGGGGCGGTTCTAACAGAGGGTCGCAGTAGGAATAGGCAATTATTTTCATATGTGAAAGGTCAGAGGTTATTGGTAAGCTAGCTGCCTTCGGTGGTAATGTTAAGAAATATTAAAATCTGGGACGATCGTCTTGACGATGGCATAGGATTAATTATAGTCCTAAAAGAGATAAGCAGCATGGAACTGCTACGAAGGAGAGACGATCGCCTCCTCACCAGAAAAGCGATCGCCCCTATTCCCATATCCTCTCTTTACCTTATCATTGCCAAGCCAACTGACCGAGACGCTTAAGGATCCTGAGAACACTGTACAAGTCATTGCCGCGATTAGTCAGCGAGAAGTTATTAGAAACAGCGTACTTTGTTCCTGACTGTTTGGTCAACTTCAGAAAAATAAAGTCAGTGCCATTGGTAATTAACCCAAAGGAAGGTTTTTCAGGATGAGGGTTATCCAGCATCTCCGCTAAAATCTGTGGTTTTCCTGCTTCCAAGGATAACACATTCCGTTCCGACTTGATGACGAGAACACATAAACGATCATGCAACACCAAGACATCGATATTTCCCTGAATCACCTCATCAGAGTCCTCAACAAAGATTTCCATCGATGGTTTGCTATCAATTTCAAAAGGGGGTCGATAAAAACCTGCCAATTCCAGTAACCGAGATACCACCACCATCTTGACAATGTATTTCATCATCGTCGGACGGAGTTCGGCTAAATAAAGATAGTCACACTCGATCTGGTCTAGCGTTTGCTTTTCTGTATCCGAAAGTTCGGCCAAGTCCGTTAACCACTCGGTAAAAAAATGCTCGTCCGCTGTCCGTTGCAGATTGAATTTTTCTCTGAGGTAGGTTAGAGTTACTTTACTCCCTTGAATTGTTGTCATGATTATCCCTCACTTAGTTTAATGATATTGTCATCGGGGGCGATCGCCCCCAAAGATAGAAAAGCGATCGTTTTTATTACCCTCTCCTCTCTTTACCAGATTATCGCAAAGCCAACTCACCAAGATGCTTGAGGATCCTGAAAACACTGTGCAAATCATTCTCGCGTCCGATCGCGAAATCATGGGAGGTTGCGTATACAGGAGTTTCTTGCTTCATAAACTTAATAAAACTGAAGTAATTTCCATTGGTAATTAATCCAAAGGAAGGTTTTTCAGGATGAGGGTTATCCAGCATCTCAGCTAAAATCTGTGGTTTTCCTGCTTCCAAGGATAACGCATTCCGTTTAGACTCGATCGCGATAACCCATAACTGCTTGTGCAACACCAAGACATCGATATTTCCCTTAATCACATCATCGGAGTCTTCAACAAAGATTTCGATCGATGGTTCGCCATCAATTTCAAAAGGCGGTTGGAAAAAACCTGCCAATTCTAGCAACCGGGATACCACCACCATCTTGACAATGTCTTCCATCATCGGACGGAGTTCTGCCAAGTAAAGATAATTGCTTTTTACTCGGTCTAATGCTTGCTTTTCCTCATCAGATAATTCTGGCAAGTCCGTTAACCATTCCGTAAAAAAACTTTCATCCGCCGTCCGTTGCAGATTGAATTTTTCTCTGAGGTAGGCGAGAGTTACTTTACTGGCTTGAATTGTTGTCATATTATACCTCACTTAGTTCAATGATATTGCCATCGGGGTCTTGGGTAAACAGGGCCGCCCGACCCGATGCACTCATCTGGATCGGACAACCGTTAGCTAGCAGCTGCTGTTTCGTCTCATCCAAGCAAGCAACAGAAAAGGCCAGGTGCTGGTTCCGTCCCCTCGTTCCCACGGCTCTGCCTGGGAACGTTCGACAGCGCGATCGCGACATCTCGGTTCTCAATTAGGTGAATCTGGAAATTGCCGATTTGATACCAAGCACCCGTGAATTTGAGCTGACGATCCACTTTAGGCAATCCCAGCACGTTACCATAAAACTGTTCTGCCCGTTCCAGGTCAGACACGAGGATAGCTGCATGGAGACATTGAGTAATTTGCATCTTGATTAAATTAACCCTTTAATGTCAGTATATCTTCAGGACTAACACAGATAAGACTATGAAAGACAAACAAGTTTTAATCCCAGGCGGTACGGGCGGTTTAGGTCTCGGCGTGGTCCCCCTGGCCCTCGCCCGAGGTGCCCAGATCACCATTCCCTATCGCACTCAAAAACATGTCGATCGCCTCAAAAGCATTCTACCAGCCGCCGACTTCGCGAAGATCCGGTTTGTAGAGATCGACCTCACCCAGGAACCAGCGGTAGAACAACTGGTGAACGATATGGGACGAGTAGATGTTTTACTGCATCTGGTGGGGGGCTTTTCCATGGGCAAAACCCACGAATACAGCTATCAACATTGGAAACAAGACTTTGACTTAAACTTGCATAGTACATTCTTGACCTGCAAGCACAGCTTGCGGAAAATGCTCGCACATTGCTATGGTCGCATTGTCACCATCGGATCGCGAGGGGCCGTGCAACCCGCAGGACAGATGGCATCCTATGGGGCCTCGAAGGCAGCAGTCATCGCCCTAACCCAGGCGATCGCTGACGAAACCAAGGGCACCAACATCACTGCCAATGTCGTGCTTCCCAGCATATTTGATACTCCCAGTAACCGGGAAGCTATGGGTGCGGAAAATGCTGCGAACTGGGTAAAACCCGAATCATTAGCGCAAGTTATCTGCTTTCTCGCCTCGGAAGCAGCAGTAGATGTCCGAGGTGCCCTCATCCCGGTTTATGGCAGCATCTAGGACCATTCGCCATTGTTCGTAAAACCTTTGTTCGTAGTAAGGACTTTAGTCCTTCCGCGAGGTAAGCACTTTAGTGCTTACTACAAACCTTTACTGACTCTGCCTTTGTTCGTAGTAAGGACTTTAGTCCTTGCGCGAGGTAAGCCGTAAAGTGTGTTTTACTACAAACCTTTACTTTTTTCTCGGCCATAGTTCGTAGTCAGGACTTTACTCCTTGCGCGAGATAAGCCGTAAAGTGTGTCTTACTACAAACCTTTACTTTTTACTCGGCCATAGTTCGTAGTCAGGACTTTATTCCTTGCGCGAGATAAGCCGTAAAGTGTGTCTTACTACAAACCTTTACTTTTGGCTCGGGGTACTCTCGGTGAGAACCTCCTCAAAGGCAAAACCCGGAGCCGCCAGCACAAACACCGTCGGAGGCAGAGCAGCAGTACGGGCTTGCAAGCCTTCATAATATTGGGTGTAATTATCCCTCGGCTTCGCCATCCCTAGAAATACCAAGTCAGCATTCGCTGACGACTCGTGCAGGATCCCATTAAAGGGACGATCGTCAGCCACTAGGACTTGCGACACAGCTCCAATGCGTAGCTGTTTCATCAGATTGTCTACATTTATCTCTGCTGCTTGGGCAGCAGTCCGGTCGGGAACCACAAGCTTAAGATAAATCTCAGCATCATGCCAGCCTATGTCAGTCCGCAGCAGATAGGCTAGGATTAGCATTAAACCCCCATTGGCTTGCAAACCTCCCCACCAGACATCAATGCGGCGGCGACGACCAAATCCCCGATCGGGATTTTCCCGGAAAATCACCACATTCCGCTTCGCTCGATGGATCTGGGCAATTAACTGACAGTATCGATCGCGCCTTTCGGGTGCCTCGCTATCACCCAGCAAAATCGTGTTCGGGACCAGGGGGCCCAAGCCATAGGTTTCCACCAGTCGCAAGGCCCCCTCAAAGGGGTCCGGGGCCGTCACCAAGCGCACCAGGGCCTGCACCCCACGCCTTTCCAGATAATCGCGGATTTTTTCTTCACTCTCAGCCTGCTGAGCAACATCCCGTTTACCGCTGGGCAATACACTAGAAACCGTAATCAAACCTCGGTTGTGCGTCAGCGCATCTGCTAATTCAATTAAAGACCAGCGTTTTCGCGGGATGCCAGAAAGCACCAGAATATGGGGTCGCCAGTTCTTCGTGTCTTCCGCATGAGAGATCTGAAAGATGCCTTCCCGCAACAGGGCCATCCATATTCCCCGTCGGGCATCCCCCCAAGTTGTTTCTAACTCCCGCCGTTGCAGCCAAATGTATATCCCTAAGACAATCAATGCGGCCACCACTGTGGCAACTGCATTGATTAAGAACATGACAGCAATGCATCCCAGGGCCCCTAGCAGCGACAGTCCCCAATAGACTCGAAAGGTAGGACGGAAGGACGGACTTTGCAGGAAACCTTCGATACCCGCCGAGACATTCAGCACCATATAGGTAGTCAGAAAGAACATCGTCAGCACTGGGGCGATTAAGTTTAAGTCCCCGATGCAGACAACCGCGATCGCCACCCCCAAAGTAACAGCAGTACCGACACGGGGTTCGTCATCTCGCCCGCTACCCGTGCCCAGAAAACTCAGCCAACGGGGCAATACCCCATCTCTGGCCAATGCCTGCAAAACCCGAGGGGCACCCAGGATACTCCCCAGGGCGCTAGAGAGAGTCGCCCCCCACACCCCCAGCAAGATGGCATCTCCCCAAAACGCCATCTGCTTCATAATCAAGGGTTCGGCAATGAGGGTGCTTGCATCTGCCCGCATTGCTAGTATAATCGGTAGGATCATATATATTACATATCCCGTGCCGACAGCGGCTAGAGTCCCAATGGGAATGGAACGAGTCGGGTCTTTCAGGTCTCCCGACATATTTACCCCCGACATGATGCCCGTCACGGCGGGGAAGAAGATAGCAAAAACCGTCCAAAATGGTTCTGAATCACTTGCTGGTGCGCCCCACATTTCCATATTGCTATTTTCGAGCGGCTGTCCGAACAGCAAAGACAGCAAGGATAGAGCGATCGCTCCCATAATCAAATACTGGGCCTTGATCGCGATGCTAGCTGAAGTCAGAGCCAGGACTGCTACGGCAATGGTGGTAATCAGCGCTACATACAGTTGATTCAGTCCACCGAAGGTTTGCACCACGCTCTCCGCAAAACCGATGGTATAGAGGGCTACCGAAAGCGCTTGGGCAAAATAGAGGGGGATGCCCACCGCACCCCCCGTTTCAATGCCCAGGGAACGGCTAATCATGTGATAGGCACCCCCTCCCCGCACTACCCGGTCAGTGGCGATCGCGCAGATCGACAGGGAGGTTAAAAAGGTAATCGAGGTCGAGAGGGTGACAATAATCAGAGTACCGATCAAGCCCACGTTACCCACTACCCAGCCAAAGCGCAAGTACATGATCACGCCCAGGATGGTGAGGATCGATGGTGTATAGACCCCACCGAACGTCCCTAAACCTGAACTGGCAGCTTCAGGGGGTTCGACGCTAGACTGTGGAAGACGACCAAAAGGTAATTTCATGGCAAAAACCGCCTCAGGTAGGGGCAGCTTAAATCAGGAAGAAGGCAGTTTCTACTATTAGATACTATGAAGATGGCCGTTAGTCAAGTCACCCTATGGATCCCTCCTGAGTCCTCCGGTAGGAGGACATAGATTCCCGATTTTAGATTTCCTGCCTCGATCTTTCAAAATGTAGGTTTAACTTGGTTTTTGCTATGAACAGTCCTATTCATCCAGGCTCAATCTTAAGCGATCGCTACCGCCTCGTCCGCGAGTTGGGGCATGGTGGCTTTGGCCGCACCTATCTAGCTGAAGATACTAATCGCTTCGGCGAACTCTGCGTACTCAAGCAATTTGCCCCCAAGGTGCAAACCCCCGACGCCCTGCAAAAAGCCGAGGAACTCTTTGCCCGGGAAGCTGGCGTCCTCTATCAACTGCAACATCCCCAGATTCCTCGATTCCGAGAGCTGTTTCCGGTGAAAAATGGTAATAACGAGTATCTGTTTCTAGTGCAGGATTATGCCGAGGGTCAAAGCTACCGAGAGTTGCTGACAGCCCGTAAAAGTCAGGGACTCTGCTTTAATGAGGCCGAGGTAACTCAATTGCTAATTCAGCTATTGCCCGTGTTAGAGTACATCCATGCCAAAGGTGTAATTCACCGGGATATCTCCCCAGAAAATCTGATTTTACGGCATTCTGACCAGCTACCCGTGCTGATTGATTTTGGTGGCGTCAAGCAAGTAGCCGCCAAGGTCTCCTCTCAGCTTAATCCCAGAGCTGCTAATGCACCAGTCACTCTGCTGGGGAAATCTGGATATGCCCCTAAAGAGCAAATGCAGATGGGTATAGTCTCTCCTCGTAGTGACCTGTATGCCCTGGCCGCTACCTGTCTGGTGTTGCTGACAGGCAGGGAACCTCAGTCCCTGATGCACCCCGATACTCTACAATGGAATTGGCACTCACAGGTCCGCCGCCCCCATTTATCCGCTCTTTTGGACCACATGCTGGCCGAATTACCTGGCGATCGCCCCGCCAATGCCCGTGCGGTACTGGAAGTCCTCAATTCATATCCCGTTCCCAATCCCGTTACCACCAGGCCCCTCACGCCACCTCCCGTTACTCCTGCTACCGCCCCCTATGCTGCTAGGAACCTCACTACAACTGCTACGGTTCTGAGTAAGTTCAGTTTGAGGAAAATCTTCCTGGTGGGTTTTCTGCTTGCTAGTATCGGTGGCGTTGGCCTCTGGGCACGTAATGCTTGGATCAATACCCGGACCGGGGGTTCTGAACCTCATCAAACCTTAATATCCCCAGAGGAAAAGCTGCGCCAACAAAGACTGCGCGATCGCCGCTTGTCCCTCAGCATTGACAACTATTTTTTCATCGATTTAGTCAACGAGCAATTCTACGCCCAAAACCCGGACTTAAAAGGTCGTCAATTGACCGATAAACCATCCGATGCCCAGTTCCGGGCCCAGCGGGATGCAATTGCCGCTGTATCTTTGGATAAACTGGAGACCATCAGTGATCGGGCCCGCCGTCAGATGGGAAATTACACCCAGGCCGATCTTCGCATCTGGCGAGCTGCACTCGCTGAGTATAACATCAGTAGCCTGGCTCTGCACGATTTAACCGATGCCCGCTTTGGGCATTTGTTTGGTTTTTCGCCCCTCTCTCGGTTTGACAATGCTGTCGCCTTTCTCGCACATCCCTTCGGTCAGGTTTGGCAGGCGATCGCCTCTGACCTAGTCTCTACCATACCACATAGTGTAGAGGAAATCAAATTTGCGCTCAATACCTCCAGCAAACAAGTTCCGGGCACCCTGACACCTGGTACAGGTAAAATATTCACTGCCAGTCTCGGTCAAAGTCAACGTTTGCAAGTCGATCTGCAAGCGTCGCCCTCTGGGACCAGGCTGTCAATTTATCCCCAAAATTCCGATCTCGATCCCTTGCTAGCGGACTCCCCTAAAACCTCCTTGTCTGCTATCCTGCCTGAAACTGGTATCTATCAGTTTGTCGTGGTTAACAACAGCCGAGAACCCATTTCTTATCAGTTGAAGATCGCCGCCAAATAATCTATGTTCCCTGCGCTAATTGCTAATTGCTAATTGCTTCTCGACGCCATTAGCTATTAGCCATTAACAATTCGCTGCCCTATTAATTAATTCAACATTGTTTGCTTCTGCCTCAACCACCTGAGCATATCGTCTAGGTTTTCTCTAGCTATTTCTGTTATCATCTCATGAGTGATAATTTGCTCAATCCCTGACATTTTTAGGCTAATAGTCTCAGACTTGACAGCAAGCTGTAGTTGGAAGACAATAGTAACGATCGCAGATAAAATTAGTTTTTCCCCCATAGTCTCCACTCCTCTATCAAGCTACGTTTATCCAGATATGGCGGTATTGGCGATCGGCCCGCGGACTTTCGTTTCCGGAGCACCCACCCATGTTGTGCGCAGGATGCGACACAACAGGGTGGGTGCTCCCGGAAACGACCGAAAAATCGCACATCCTCTATATAGCTGTTGTGATTGTGGCTATGCCTCTTTGCACTGTCACTCACATAGCTCACATGTGCGAGTATGACCTTGATAACACCCCTTAATTATATTAATACAGGCAAATTACTATCTCTTCCGGATTTTTGTGTAAATATGACTCGGAAATATCCGTATATCTCTCAAGGATATTGTTCCCTAATTCAAGCGCCATAGCAGATTAAATGCGTAGGGGCGAAGCATTCGGTCAGGTCAAGGAAGACACATAACTAAAGGCATAGCACCGAATGCTTCGCCCCTACAGTTGTTATCCGTATTATACCCGATATTGGGGTATCCGTTTGACAAAAAAACCGCCTGGGCGGTTTTTTTTGTGCAGATAGATTTTTAACTGCCCATATCCGGGCGGGCCCTAGGGCCTATGCAAAGACGATCGCACCGAGGATATTCTCGGCAGTAGTTGCTGGATCTAAATTGTTCAACCTGATGGTAAATTGCTCGGGCAGGAACTGATTGTCCTCTGTGTTCAGAGCAGAAAGCCCAATCGTAGCTAAGCCCGAGTTGATGAAAATCAGGTTAATTGTCACATCCTCTGGTGTAACTGGCGTACCTGAAGCCACGTCAAACAATAGGGCAATTGTATCAACAGTTGGGTCGAAATCTTGAATATTATCCCCTGCTTCCAAGGTAGCCTCTGGGTCGGCACCGCTGTCAGCCAAGCTCAAATACTCAAACCGATCGGCACCTTCACCCCCTGTCAACCGGTCGGCACCGCGTCCGCCAACTAGAGTATCATCTCCAGCGCCACCGATTATTTGTTCTGGTGCCGCCCCTTCACTGGTAAGATTATTATTACCAATCAGCTCATCTGCTCCATCTGTACCAGTTAATAACCGATCCGCTGGCTGTACAGTGACTGTCACTGTGGCTGAAGAGGTCGCCGCCCCGTTACTAATACTGTAGATGAAGCTATCCGTTCCCGTGAAGCCCGGATCTGAAGTATAGACCACCACCTGGTCCCTGCTTATAGTAACCGAACCATTCGCTGGGTCCGTTGTCTCAGTAATTGTCAGCGGGTTGCCATCGGGGTCCGAATCATTTTCCAGAACCAAGATCGTCCCATTTGTCCCCTGGACGATCGTCGCACTATCATCTGCTGCCACTGGCAGTTCGTTCTGTAAGGAATCCAGGTATGCTCCGATCTCTTCTGATGTAGTTCTCGTTGCACCCTCCCTGACAGCTGTCTGTATTACCCCCGAAAGTACCCCCAACTGATTAGCCAGGTTCAACACCCCGTCACTCAGGGCGTCTACTGTGCCATCGCCATCGATATCCAGCATGTCACGTATACTATCCAGGTATGCTTCTATCTCCCCTAGGGTGGTAGTTCGAGTCGCATTCTCCGGGTCGATCGAGTCTTGTATCACACTCTCATTCAACTGTTCTAACAGATATAGCAGCACCAACCTGCCATCTGTCAGGGCGTCTAATTCGCCATTGCTATCAATGTCCAAAATCAAAGCCATTAATATTCTCCCTTGAGTCTTTTTTCCTAACCGATTTTTCGCGCAGCGATCGCGCTAGTTGCGCCTTAATTTTTCTGCTTTTGGTTTTCCCCTTTACCTACAATAATCCTCACTGTCTCAGGAACAGGGAACAGGGAACAGGGAACAGGGAACAGGGGGAAGGGAACAGGGGAACGGTTGAGGTTTTGAACCTCTCGGTTGAGGTTTTGGACCTCTCAAGAGGCCAGCATGTCTCTAAAGGATCGCCGATAAAAATATCTTATAAAGCCTATAAAAAAAAATCATATATCGCTCAAACCCTTACCCAGAAAGCTTTTCAGACTTTGTCTCCCCCTGTTCCCTGTTCCCCTGTTCCCTTCCCCCTGTTCCCTGTTCCCTGTTCCCTGTTCCCTTCCCCAAAAAGCTT
>RFFC02000015.1:0-69514 GCA_005518205.2 Hormoscilla sp. GUM202 | reverse complement strand
CCCTGTTCCCTGTTCCCTGTTCCCTGTTCCCTTCCCCAAAAAGTTTCCCAAAAAATAGCCTTTAGGGTAGACACTGGAAAATCTAGTTGTTAGAGTAGAGTTGTAGTTCAATACATCACCTTTCAGCGGCTATGGAGAAAAATGGAAAACAATAATCTTCCCAGCGACGACAACTTGCTCGATGCCAAGGATTATGCAGCCCTAAAGGCTCTCCATACCAGTACTTCTGGGAGGCGCTGGAAAAACAAGACAGGCTGGAACTTCACCAGCGAAACTCCCCCCCCTGCTGAGGCTGTCTCAGACTGGCATGGGGTCACGGTAGTCGGCGATCGGGCGAACTGTTGGCAATTTTGCCGGGAACTACTCCGGATCAATTTGATTCAACTGATTTTGTAAGGGTAGTAGGTTAAAACCTGCCGCTACAGGAACTCAGCCCGCGCGGGCGGGCTGTTAGCCCGGACCCTTTAGGGTGGGGCTACAGGAACAACGCGCGGAGGGGGCCCTCCGCGTGCAGGGGCTAGATTACAAAAGTGAGATGGCACCCATTAAAAGATGGCTATCGCATCGGGTATACTAGTTACGTGCAAAAGGGCATGAGTGGAGGACCGCTGCTAAATTTGAAAGGTGAATTAGTGGCGATTAATGGCATCCACGCCTATCCTCTCTGGGATGCGCCGGAATATTATCAGGATGGCACGGAACCTTGTCAAGCTTTACAGGAATTTATTGCCCGTTCTAGCTTCGGCATTCCCATTGAAACAGTGATGGAGAAGGCTCCAAAATTTACGCTCAAGGACGTGCAAATTTCTCCAGATGATTCAGGATGGCGAGAGAGGATCGGAGAGTTATACAGGAGGCAGCGGAATGTTCGTGACTTGATTGGGAAGATGAGAGATGAGGCAGAATCAGCAACAAGTTGTATTGAGTAGTAGGTTGGGTTTCCGAACGAAACCCAACAAGGACAACGGAGAAGCTTAAAAGGAAGAGGTAGATGCCTACTGACATGCCGTTAAAGTGTTTGTACCGAATTGGCTATCAACTAACCTATGTGATGTTTCAGCCGATTCACCTTATTTGTATTGACGATCGCACTCAAAATTTATTCATATTGGCAGGTAACAACGAACAACTTGAATTTGAAGTCACTCCACAAGGGGAGGTACTGTGATGAGTAAAATTGACTATGTGACAATGTCCGACCAGCAGTTAAGGCAATACTTTCTCGAACATCGTTATGATGAAGCGGCATTCAAAGCTTACCTCGATCGCCGCAGAGCGCGATCGCCTAAAATCATCACAACCGCGAACGACCCCGACTTTGATGCCAAAATTATAGCTGCAATTCGTCAGCAGATGAGCGATAATCTTAATATACCACAGCAATAGGGAGGGAGCATCTCATATTTGCCAATATCTGTAGGGGCGACTAGCATTCTTGCGCAAGTTATGCAATAAATAGACAAATTATTTTCCCAAATGCTTCGCCCTTACATAATTGAGATGTACCGAGGAACGAAACCCAACAACGACAATGGAGGTTGATGATTTTGAAGTAGAAGTGGAACTCCTCAAAAACAATGCTGAATTTATGGCTTTTCTCAAGGAACTATCCCAAGAAGAGGCGACCATTTCATTACAGGAATTATGGGAGGAACTAGCATTATGAGCTGATGAGCGACCTCGGGGGAACATCTCAATATTTATCGGTTGGGTTTCGTGAAACAACCCAACCGACGGCAAAAGCTGCTACCACACTCGCACTATGGGATAGGCATCAAAAGTTGCATCTTTACTCAGGACAGGTAGCCCTTCAACCATTGCCTGCGAGATAATTATTCTATCAAAAGGATCCCGATGATAATCTGGCAGGTTCTGGAGAGCAAAAATATGTGGAACTTCAATGGGTAAAAGTTGCAAATTGTTAGTTTGCTGTTGACTGGCGATTAACTCCGGTAAGGGACGGTTAATTGTCAGCTTGCCCCGCTGCACCTTGATTTGCATTTCCCAAATACTTGCCAGACTCAAGATGATCGTGTTAGCATTGTCTTGCAGTAAGTTCCTAACTGTATCGGACAGCTTTTCTGGTGTTATAGACCCCCAGATAAAAGTATGGGTATCCAGCAGTAAATTCATTTAAACACTGTAAAAAAATCATCATTCATCGGCTCGTCAAAATCTTCACTCATCCACATTTCCCCTCTGTTTAAACCCAGGACGCGGGGTTTTTGACTGGGAGAAGCAACCTTCACCAATTTCACCAATGGTTGTCCGTCCTTGGCTATAATGACTTCATTTCCGTCCAAAGCGAGTGACAGCAATTCAGATAGCTGCTTTGCTGCTTCGGAAACATCCACGATTTTGGCGTTCATCTGTGTTTACCTGACTAAAAATCAACGATACTTGTTCGGTGAAACCAGAAACCGGGTTTCTTTGATAATTTTAGCATCAATACCGAGATTTAACTCAGAAACTCTCGACTCTCGCGAGATCGCCTTTGGATAATATCGGGACAAGGAGGGTATCAGAATCTCAACAAATTGTAATTAATAGTGAAATAAACGCCATTTTCCTGCCAAGTCCTGCCACTAGAATCAACGTCAGTCAGAGGGATCCCCCCAGACGGGCATTCAACCGATCGCCCATCTGCCATTTTAAGCCCAAACCCACACCCAGCAAACTATTCGGGTCGGCGTTAGGTCTACCGGAACTATTCCAACCCCAGCCAAAATCAACAAAGGATACCAGATGCAATATACCATCCAGCTTTTTCACCCGGAGAATGGGAAACTGCACCTCTGCGGAAAACACGAGTGCATTATCAGTCAGCAGCAGGTCCTGGCGATAACCCCGGACACTGCGAAGACAGCCGATGCCAATTTGCTCCAAAGGTACGAGGGCCTAAGTAGCTAGTTGGGTATCGGAATGCAGGATCGGTAAAGTGTCGGGAGCCAAAAGTCGGACATACTGGGCCTGTCCGCGCCAGAAGAAGAACCGACTATCGGGAGGTTCGGAATTAACGGTCGCATCAAACCAACCAACTCCCACATTGAACTGAGAATGAGCCGAGAAGACATCGGCAGCAGTACGCTGAGTCCAGTCCTGGAAAAAGCGAATGGCCGATACGCGAGTTTCCCCATCTTCATTGGCCCCCGGGGACAGTTGAAAATCCGTGCCCAGCAGTTGAGTCTGACTTGACTGTCTAGTCAAGATCGCGCCCAAAGCTAACTCCCGAGTCGGAGTTTGGATAACCGGTTGGCGCAAACTCAGCTCGTAATACTCGGAGTCGCCGGTAATATCTATGCGATCGAAAGGAGATTCGACCAATTCAGTATCATTAATCCGAGTGGCTAGAGAGAGAGTACCATTGCGGGCATTAAGAGGTATAGTGTATCTGAGATCGAAAGCATTACTACCATCGGTATTGGTATAGGTGAAATTTAAACCATCTCCAAAACCGAGTAAATTCCCCTGGTGGATCTCCACGCCCCGTCGCCAACTACCGACGCTGGGAGTACGACCATTATCTGTAACCACGACAAAGTTAAAATTGTCCGCTGAAGTGACATCAACTTCCATAAAACTCAACTCCGGGCGCAGGCCAGCAGAGAGTTGGGCCGATATATTTTCAATCAAAGGGTTCATCTGTAACAATTGCATCGCCTCCAACAACCGGTTTTGATTCAGAGGTTGTTTCGCAGCGATGCCCAAGCGCGATCGGACATAATTAGGATTAAGTCGTCCCCTCACCCGCACGTCAATATCTGCCACTCCCCCCTCAACGATCTGGATTGTGAGGATAGACTCTTCCGGAGAGAAGCTTTGGTCAGCGGGGATTGTCGCCCCAGAATTAATATAGCCTGCATCATTATAGAGCTTGGTAACGGCAGATTCCACTTCCAGCAGTTCCGCGAAGGTCAGGGGTCTGCCAGTGTAATCTTGAGTTAATTTCGCCAACTCGGCATCGCTAAAAGCTGTATTGCCCTGAAAGATAAACTCTTTAACAATGATACTGTCAGGAATGGGTGCAGGGGTGCTAGTCTGGATCGGAGAAGCTTCTCGTGCTATTGCCAAAGGAGTAGTCCCCACTACCATTAAAACCACTGGTGCTATCAGCCAGTTCCGATAATATTTTAACAACACTGTCGCTCACATACTCTCATAATGTTGTAACATTGTTACACCCTCTTTGCCATCGGACGTCACTTGCAAAGGTAAGGGGATAAAGTACGCTCACCCAGAGAGCAAAGCCCCACCACAACTAGAACCCGAACCCGCAGTACAACCATAGCAATAGTTAGCCGTTTGCACTTGCTCGATCTCCTCCAAACTTCCTGCCGCCAACAACTTCGCCACAGTCAGCTTTTCGGCATCAGCAGTTACAGCTGGCTTCCCTGACATCTGATTAAAATCGCAATC
The DNA here is from genome assembly GCA_005518205.2 of Hormoscilla sp. GUM202. Classification (GTDB taxonomy): domain Bacteria; phylum Cyanobacteriota; class Cyanobacteriia; order Cyanobacteriales; family Desertifilaceae; genus Hormoscilla. The sequence continues at coordinate 65,098 of RFFC02000015.1, read as the reverse complement.
ATAGACATTGCCCAGATAGTCGATCGAGAGTTGATTGCGGCACATCAAATTATCTACTGTGGAGGTATTAAAGTTATCTGCTAAGAAATGCAGATAAGGTTCGTGCAGTTGGCGCTTTTGGAGATGTAACTTCGTCCGCCCGATCGGGATATTAGTAATCGTCAGCAGTTGGTTAAAGGCAATATCAAAATGTGCTTGCAGATAAGCTTTATAATCCAGTTCCAACTGATGCTGATCGGGAGGAAGAGAGAAATTTCTGTCAGTCGGTATTTTCGGATTATACACCAGATCCAGGACTAACTGCGGGTCTTGACCATAGCCCAAGCGATTCAACCATTGTAGCGCCCGAATCGAATCATGATAAACCCCAGCGCCGCGCATTTTATCTACATTATCTTCTAGATAGCAAGGCAGAGAAGCCACCACCCGCAGCTGATGTCGAGCAAAATATGCAGGTAAATCTTCAAACCCCTTGACAAAGAAAATAGTCAGATTAGAACGGACGATCGTCTCCTTTCCAGCGCTGCGGGCCGCTTCCACCAAGGGCTTAAAACCATAATTCATTTCCGGCGCACCGCCAGTCAAGTCAACAGTTTTAATTTGCGGAAATTGTTGAATCAGTTCAATCAATTGGCGACAAACCTCTGGAGAAAGTTCTTCCGTCCGTTTCGGCCCAGCTTCCACATGGCAATGGCTACAGGCCAGATTACAACGTTTCCCCAAATTAATTTGCAGAACGGCGATCGGCTTTTTCTTTAAGGGTTCGCCCAGCTGCCTTGAAAAATTAGTTAATGCTGTCTGCATCATCTTTAACCTTCACTTCAAAATTTGCTGCTCTGATATCATAGCATAGCCAAATCATCAACTCAACTTAATCTAATCTGATATTCAGAAATAGCTGAAATAACCCTGCCTAAATAGGGCTATGCCTTGCCCGGGACAACTGCTTTTGACCCTATTTGTTTTGCGCCATATCATATTAAAATGGCCTAGATAATCTCTGTCTCAGGGGATGCGTAGCCTTACACCTGCAAGGATAGTCTGTAGATCGCTCAAAATTTTCAAGGCATTATCATCAGGTAGCAAGGTGAACAGCAAAGTATCGCAGTTCCCGCCAACAGAAGAGTGCAGATCGCCGGTTCCCAACCTTCCTGCGATGTCTCCTGTGTGCCGAGTCACCTAGGACAAGAGCTCTGGCAGAGACATCGAAGCGGGCTAGATTACATGCCTCCGGGCGATGCACCCGGTTATCAACTACTTGTGACCGCACCCTTAAGACAGCGGAACTCCACCTTTTCGTCGTCGGACTTCACCGTTGGGTTAGACTCTGTGCGAGTAGTAGCATAGCTGCTGCTTCCCACGTACCCCTGCTGCCAGTACCGCCATTAATGATTTATACAATGTATTCATCATCTGGCTAACAGCAGGTTTCGGCATGGGGTTATCCTCTAGACTGTGCTATTCTGATTATAACCCATTGCTTTCCCCCGCAACAACCAATCTGCATCTTCTCTGCAACCGGTAGCCTAACTGCTGCTTCCCAATTCGCCATTGGAAATTCGCCATTAATCTAACCTCTCCCTCACCTCTCCGTCAACAATTTCATAACCCCAGTTATAATTGCGGTTTGCCAGTAGCTTGGCCGCGTCGGACTCCCCTAAGCGACAAAGTTCTGCCAACAGTTGATAGTTTGACTCTTGCTGTTGCTGAATTTTCTCCTGACGCAGTTTTTGGCGTTCCTTTGCAGACAGAGGAGGACGCCCGGCGGAACTCAAGCCATCAATATCCTTAAAATGTCTCATGTTTCTCCCTCTAAAAAGGAATTGAGTCTACCACGTTTCCGTCAACTATTTCATATCCCCATTCCGGGTGTTCCGCAATTTGTTTTGTGACAAGAGAACGCCCGATCGCAGTTTTGCACATCTCCTGCAAAGTAGCAAGAGGCGGAACATCGGATGCTGATTTGTTATCTTTCCGATCTGCTGCTTTTTCCTCCGCAGCTAAGATGCGTTCGTTCAGGGAGTCGGAACCAGATGCTTCCAAGGAAAATTGCGGATTAACTGCTGCTAGCTTCTGCATGACAGTTTCCTTAGTAATTTCCTGTCTCTCGGTAAAGGAAGAGGGCAGATAGGGTGTCTGTACCCCCATTTTATTCGCTGCTAACGCCTCGTCAGCGATGCGATCGCACTTTCTGAGGAACCCGGACCACAAATCTTTTCCAATAACGGGGTTTCTGAGATCGTGACGGGCTTTAGAGACAGCAGCTTCTAGGGGTTCGCCTTTGCTAAGGTAATATTGAATGCGTTCTTCTTCAAAGGCGGGATAAGGAACGCCAGGTTCTATTTCCCAGTCCCGCTTAACTTTCTGACTTTCACCTAAAGCTATTCCGGCCACAAATTCATCCCAAAAGGGAGACAATAACCCTTTAGTCATGCCATCGATCACCTTAAATACCCATCCCGAAGGGTTAGGATACCCTTGGATCTTAGCATACTCTAACAATCTTCGTTGAAATTCATTTAATTGAGCGGGAGACTCCCAAGGACCGCTAAATTGATAATTCGGAGTGACTTGCACGGCAATAGCTTGACGCCGCACCGGGAAATATTTATCTTCTTTAATTGTTCTGGGAGTTTTATCTTGAACCTGAATTAGAGATGCTTGAGAGTCCTCTGGTGTAATTAAATTATCCTCTAATCTTTTTTCTAGGGCCTCCAGGTCCGGCCAAAACTCCAGGGCCCCATTTTTCCCCCTAACTATTCTCTCTTTCAAGAGCGATCGGGCCTTAAGTTGCCGGAGTGCCAGTTCTTGTTCCGAGGAATTTAGACCGGTTTCCGCCTCCATTTGCTCGACAGTAATAGATATCCATTCTTGAGAATTACTCGATGACTGACTCTGACACAGATGACAGAAAAACACGGCAGCAGTTACCCCACCAGTAACCTTTGCTATCTGAGGATAATATACCATTGGTTGACCTATCTGTCGCCAAAATACTCCTAATTTCACATTTATTCTCCTTCTCTTTATCGTTCACTTCGTTGTCATCCCGCCGTTCAAACCCCCGCGCGTTACCAGGCGGGAGCCAGGTTTCGAGGCGCCAAGTCGGTTAAAACCGACTAATACCAATTTATCAAAGTTGTGATAGATAAAAAACCTACCATCTCGTTCCCAGGTTCTACCTGGGAACGGTCTTCTGAGGCTCCCGCCTCCCGATCATCTCTGCTACCGTCAAGTCGATCATATCGTTAAAAGATGGTATAATAGCATAACGCTTCTATTGTAGCATCTTCTTATCCCGCCTCATGTGAGAAACAAATTGCTTCTGCTTCCACCTCAACCAGCATGGCCTGATCTACCAAAGCGCTAACTTCAACCATTGTATTAGTTGGGGGATGTTCTGCAAAGAATTCGCGATGGGCCTGAATAAACTCTTGGGCGCGACTAATATCAGTCACAAACAAGCGTACCCGGACAACATCGCTACAGTCAGCCCCCAAATCCTGCAAAGCTTTTTGGATAATTGACAAGCAATATTTAGTTTGGGCGTAAGCATCTCCGGGGGCGAATACGCCTCCAGATCGATCGATAGGTGCGGTCCCGGAAACATAAATCTGATTTCCCACTCTGAGGGCGCGACAGTAACTCGCTTTTTCCTCCCAACTCGTTCCCGAAAATGTCCTAATAATTTCTTTCTTCTCCATTCTCAATTCTCCATTTTCAATATCCGCAACATCTGGTTACCGCCGCGTTGAAATTCATAATCCACTTGCCTAATTTCTACCAGATCACCCTGCTGTCTTAATTCCCTTATAGCACCTGACAGGTGTGGAGAATGTTCTCCAGATATATCTAGCAGGGGGAAGATGCGGACTTCCCTAGCGACTCGACATAGTTCTAGTATAGCATGGAAATGGAATGCTGCATCAAGTTGGTCGGAATAAAGAAATAATAGATGAGAACAGAGGGCTAAATCAAATTGTCCCCGATCGAAAGGCAGTACGGGTAATTCCGCCGTGACATAACGTCCTAACTTTTTTCCCTCGGTAAAATCTGCCAGAAACTGCTGCATAGCTGCCATTCTCACTTTTCCCAACTGAGTGGGAGAGGCAATTTCTCCTTGCCAAACATATTTATCTCGATGGGCCTTTACTCCCTCGACAATAACTGAATAAGTTGCTTGAATGCGTCGGGCAATTTCCTCAGCACTGAATTGATAAACTGGATCGCAGGAAATCACATTATTGTTGCCCCGGCGAGACATTTCCGCATTAAAGCTAGCGGGACCGCCACCACAATCAAGGATCTTTAACTCTAATTCTGGTATAGTAATGTCGAACATTCTCTGGTATTCAGCGTGCGATCGCCCCCATGGTACCACGTTATCTAGCTTTAATCCCATTGTTTGGCCTCCGTAAACTGGTTATTTTGTATCTCCGGCGACTGTCCTGGTAAATTATATACAAGACTGAGGCAAATTGTCAAGCCGAGTCCGAGATTTAGCTTCTGGTGGGCGGTACTGAGTTATGATATCATAAGCCTCACATCCGCCGGTGCGATCGCCGGACATGAGGATCGTTGGAGAGATGTGGAATTGTAAAATTGAGGACATTCCCATGAACGCTCAATTAATGGTTTTACCATCTTCACTGATGCAGGGCCTTAAGCTGCGATGACAATTGTAGACTATAATATATAGATAGGATGGAATATTCCCAAATTAGCGCCGAAGCAGAAAGACTGCTGGAGATACTTCCCTGGCTCCCGCCAGGAAACGAGTTATCGAGGCGGAGCTTCTAGTTGAGAATGGTGCAAGATATGAGTTTTAACCGACTAATAGGATAATGCTTAAATTTTACCCTCTCGTTTCCAGGTTCTGCATGCTCACCGATGCACCACAGAGGTTTTTATTGTCATTAGCTATTTCAACAGGCAGCTTGACAATAAGCTCTTGTTGGCTTACAATAAGCTCTTGCATGCTTACAATAAGCTCTTGCATGCTACAATAAGCTCTTGCATGCTTACAATAAACTCTTGCATGCTTACAATAAGCTCTTGTTGGCTTACAATAAGCTCTTGCATGCTACAATAAGCTCTTGCATGCTTACAATAAGCTATTGCAACCTATTGTCAACCTATTGGGTGTTACAATTTGCTGAGGCTCGGCGCCAGCAGCCGCTCCCAAGGTCGCCGTGCCCGGCACAGCGACACCGTAATTCAAATAGAGATAAACAAAGAGGAAAAAATGGCTAAATTTCCAAGAACTGAACCAGAAGTTATTGCCCTCGCTAACGGCTTAATCGCCGGATTAACGGCTAACACCACTGTCTATCCCTCACCACCACTGACAATAGAAGGGGTGCGGTCAAAACCCGTTGGTAGGAAGCCTCCCCGCCCGAACCCTATCGTGAAGCCCTATTTGGAGAAATCCTAATTCAAGATCTTTTGGTAGAATATCCAATCAAGCTAATTATCTATAACCCAGAAACGGAGGAGATTAAATTATGGATAGATTAGAACATTATCGAGAAAGCATTAAGAAATTTCTCAAACAGTATGCTGACTCGAACCAAAATTCAGATATCAGCGTTCAGCTTGTTTGCGATACAGAAAACGATCGTTACCTTTTACTCGATATTGGCTGGCAGAACTCCCGTCGCGTTCACGATTGTATTTTTCACTTTGATATTATTGATGGCAAAATTTGGCTGCAAGAAAACAACACCGATCTTGAAATTGACGAATACCTAGAAGAGATGGGAATTTCCCCAAAAGAAATCTCCTTATGTGCGCAGGTATTCAGATTACGCCGTGTCATAGTTAAGCAAATGTAGTTTGATGGGAAGGCTGCGCAGTCCCTTCGCGATATCGGGACTTGGTGGAGAAGATGCGGTGCGATCGCATTTAGCCTTAGGATATTGGTCTTTTCATGATACAACCAACAGTTCCGTAAGCCGGATATGGTCCGGCTAAAGCATCTAGGGTATTATGAACGATATCTTCCCAATCACCACATTTACTTGTCCACTTTCCAGAAGGAAGTTGTCGGGCCATATGCGTTGGATCTTCATCTTCATCAACATAAATTGCCACCTTCTCGAAACAGATTTCCAGGGTACTATCATCGCAAATCTCGTACCCGAAACCTTCAAAAGCAGCGATGAAAGCAGATAAAGATTCAACTCGCGGTGAAATCGGCCAGTAATAGGGAGGATCGTCAATAGGCCACCAAGGGCGATCGGTTACACCTGCGGCCCAAGCGACACAATTGTATTGAGTATTTTTGGGGCTTTCGATCCTATATCCAGCATCTCTTAGATGGGGAAAAACAAGTTCGAGTATAACTGGCGACATTTAAATTAATCCCTTTTCCCTACCCCAACGTAACCAAGCTGCAACCGCTTGGGAAAAATCATCTTCTGGACTAACTGGGTTTTCCCCCGCGATCGCAATCAAGGCCAAAAACCAATGATCTTGATTCCATTCCAGTTCGCGCAAAATCAGCGGCAATACTGGTTCGCCCATGCTAATAATTTTTTGGTAAGCAGGATGTTTTAACTTTTTAGTAGGCGAAGATTGCATTCCTGTCTCATTACGCCATTGTTCGGCAAGTGTGAAAAACATTTTTTCCAACTTTACCTGTTTTGATGGCGAGTAATCCTGAAGTAAAATTTTCTGACTCATGGCCTGTCAATTGGTTGTCCGTGCGACCCGCTCATTATAACTGCCTTTCATGGGAATGTCAAGGGCGATCGGGCATCGGGGGCATCTCATCTTTGCAAAAATATTAATGTCGTAGGTTGGGTTTCGTGCCTCAACCCAACAAATAATGTTATTAGCGTTGCCCTTGTTGGGTTTACTAACGTCAACCCAACCTACAAATGTCTTGCATTGAGATGCTTCGCCCGCGTGAAAGTGAGATGCACCCGATCTGGCATCGGGGGCGATTGCGCGCACCGGGCTACTGGTCCTGCGCGATCGGGCGATCGTGAGTTACACTGGCAGAATAGTTAAGCGAAAAGTTGGGAGCAAAAATCGATGTTGTCAGTAACAACGACCCCTCTAGGGGAATTTCTATGTCAACCCAATATAGAAGCATCCCCAGCATGGGAGTTCATTTTAGGACGGGCGATCCAAAAACCAATGCCGACTCTTTTTCATTCCAGGCTGCAGCGCAACCTAGTTAACTGCATCAACTATCGTACAGAAATATTTGAAGCCGTGCAAGAATTGCGTTGTGTCGTGCCTTCCTACTCACCAGTACCCGATATTTCAGTGGTTGCCCGCGATCGTCTGCCCACAGAAGATGGTCCTCTAGAAGGTGCGCCAGATTGGTTAATAGAAATACGTTCTCCGGGCCGAAGCACCCTCAACTTACAGAACAAAATTATTCACTGCTTGGGCAACGGAACGCAACTTGCTTGGTTAATAGACATGAAAAGTCAGCAAGTTTGGGTGTGGCAAGAAGATGATTTACCCCTGGTATGTTCGGGAGAAGATCCCTGGCCCATTTTAGGTGCAATACCCCAACTGACTGTAAACATGGTAATGGCGATGCGGAGTAGGCAATAAGCAATGGTTCGCAGCAAAAGAAATGTAGGGGCGATGTCTCTCGGGTAGTGCGACTAGCGCTCCCGAGAGACATCGAAGGCATCAACAGATCGTCGGTTAATCTTATCAATGTAATGCCGCCGTGCCCCGGCCGCCGCCCCGGTCAAGCGTTGGGAAACAATGTTCGTATGCATCCCGATGATATCAGAATTGCTGCGACTTATGTGACCTTTGAATGGCATAAGTTACTATATGAATTAGGGGGAATAGTAATTCGACAGGTCAGACCACCATATAACATACAGATTCCAAAGGAGAGAGAATAATGCTGTTGAAATATTTACATATCCAAAGATAAATATGGGACGATTATCCCGCTCCTGTTAAAAAAGTAATAGAGTTCTATTCTCTGACCACATTATTGTCTCATCAAGATGTGATAGAATATGCGATCGCATGTTTTGTCGGCATTGAGGAAAAGCCCTCAGATATAGATCGACTCTCGATCGAAGAGGGTGAGATATCTGGGTTTAGTCTCTATATCCAGAAGGGGATTCATTCTCATGCTTTGACAATTGAATATCCTCCTGAAGCAGTGGTGGAAATGGCGAGCGCAAGTTTTCTCGACCCCGATGCTATTACCTTTGATGATTGTCTTCCTGGGATCGATCGGGATAAGGTCGAGGGGCTAAAACGTTTCTATGGCATTATATACTCCTGGGAAAAATCCCCCTAAATACTCCTTCCGTTACAAGGCATATCCTCGTAACGAGGAGGACTTTGAACGATCCTGTTACCCCCGATGATGCGGGTGGTTAGGGGAGATGAAAATTTTGACAAAATTTAAAACTGAAGACTTGACAGTCGCTCAACTTTAGTGCAATAATAGAATAGAGCTGCGATCGCACGAGACATGATAACCCAGTTACAGGTAGAAAACTTCAAATCATGGCAGGAGACAGGTGAGATGGCGATGGCCCCCCTGACGGGCTTGTTTGGCCAGAACAGTTCTGGCAAAACCGCCATCCTGCAACTGCTGCTGATGTGGAAGCAAACCGTAGAAAGCGTAGACAGGCAGCGGGTGCTGGAAATAGGGGGAGATTGCGCTGCGCGCACGCTTCGCGATCGGGCGACGAGAGTTAACCTGGGCAGATTTAAGGATATCATACATCAACATCAACTACCAGGCATTCTGAGCTTCAGATTAGACTGGAAAGTCCCCCACCCCTTAGAAATAGCAGATCCACAAGGAAAGCCCCAGCAAATATTATTTTCAATTCCCGCAGTCCAGTTTGCCACAAGGATCTTGGGCATTTCCAACAGGATATCCGTGGAAAAATTGTCCTACAGCCTCAGGGCCAATGGCAACAGCTACAAATTTGGCATGAATTGCATTTCAGAGCAAGCTTATGATTTAATCGCCCAAGGGTATGAGATCCAGCGGCTTCCCGGTCAGAACTGGCCACTCCCACCCCCAGTCAAAAGTTACGCATTCCCCGATCGCGTCAATGCCTACTATCAAAATGCCAGTTTCTTGTCCCAATTAGTGCTAGCATTCGAGGATGGGTGTGGTCAAAACCAGTTGGTAAAAAAATATCACACCCGCGAATGGTGGGCGGTGCCCACCCTATTAATGCAACGACTTTTGACCACACCCAGCCCGCGGGCTTTTTTTTTAACTAATTATTTTGAGGATTATTCCTGTCAGGCTCTTAAATTTATATATGCGATGGGATTAATAGGAACTGGTATAGCAAGTGGCTTCGCTTACTTAAGATGGGACGACCAAAAAGGTTACAAATATGAAATATCACGGGGAGTATTTGGGGTCCAAGAAATCCCAAGTAAGTTTGGTTTTCTATTTGCTTTATTATTGGCTATAATAGATTGTAAAAACATACAAGTATTAAATATTCCAACGCTTGTAATAAGTGTATGGAATGGTCTATATTGCTTGGTTCTTTACAGGGATATTTATTTTTCAGATGAGAGCGATTCAGATGAGGGCGATATTGAAAAATAAGCAAGTGTCTCATTTATAGCACAAAAACAGCCGCCAGATCCCCTCGTTTCTAATTTCTAGGACAAAACCAGCTCCTCGATCGCCGATAGAATGTGAGTGAGTTTTCATGTATATTAAGTCACAACAGGATCGGAGCATTACCTGGGGAGATCTCACCATAAACAAAAGCGCGATCGCCCCAGGCACCGGTGCCAGAACTTAGGAACAACTGCATCCCCTGTTGGCCCGATCTGCTTAAATAGCATTAGGATCGGGCGCTGTCCTAGTCTTTTATCTAGCATTTTGTTCATCAAACATTCTCCTTTTGTCCTAGCCTATGGACCAATAACTAATCACTATATACTGCGAACTGTCAGGAACTGCACTTCAGAATGCAGCCAATCTGTCCAGCGCATCCCGGAGCTTCTACGCCAGGAGAAGCGGAGAGGAGAGCAGCGAGGGGGGAGCTAAATAAGGAGCTCCTTTTTAGCGTATGAGTAACACCCCTCTGACAGTAAAAAGTAAAACATACCACAGTTACTGCTTTAAGAGCCCCCCTCGCAATGACACCAACTTCACCCTCGTTCCCACGGCTCTGCCTGGGAACGTACGCTCGTCGATGGCGCTACGCTGGGGGCGCAGCCATTCCTTTTTAAGGTATAGTTACTGGCTTTTTCCGGAATGTCGTTCTCGGGCCAATTGAATCAACTGGTCTACCAATTGAGGGAAAGACACGCCTGTTTGCGCCCATAATTGAGGATACATGCTGGTGGCCGTAAACCCTGGCAGGGTGTTGATTTCATTAATCAAGACTGCCCCTGTGGCTTCCACATAGAAAAAGTCTACCCTTGCTAGACCCGCTGCGTCTATAGTCGCAAATGCTTGCAGGGCCATCTCCTGGATTTTAGCAGTAATCTCTGCTGGGACCGGCGCTGGTATGATTAAATCTGCTTTCCCCGCTGTGTATTTTGTTTCATAGTCATAGAAATCACTTTTATAAGTAATCTCCCCTACTACAGAAGCTTTGGGTCGATCGTTGCCTAAAACAGCACATTCCAGTTCCCGCCCGATCGCCGCTGCTTCTACTACTATACGTCTGTCATAGGTAGCGGCATTATCCAGGGCCGCTTCTAACTCAGCCCGCGATCGCACTTTACTAATGCCCAACGATGACCCTAAATTCGCTGGTTTGACAAAGCAGGGATAGCCCAAAGCCTCTTCCAGGCGATCGCATAGTTTCGGGAACACGCAAGGATTGGACCAGATATCGGCGCGATTAACCGATCTATACTTTACCTGGGGCAAGCCCGATCGAGCAAATATCATTTTCATCGCAATCTTATCCATGCCCAGGGCCGAACCCAGCACCCCCGTCCCTACACAGGCAACTTGCATTAATTTCAGCAAGCCCTGCACCGTGCCATCTTCCCCATTGGGACCGTGGAGGATGGGAAACCAGACATCTATTTTTTCCATGCCCGGAGGAAATTCCCACAGGGATCTGCCGGAACTCGTCTCTTGTGGTTTACCCGATTCTAGCACCTGCCGGGCCGTTTCTCCTGCTTGCCAGATGCCATCCTTTTGGATGTATACTGGCCATAGTTCGTACTTGCTGGTGTTTTCGGACTCTGACAGCCCCCTGGCGATCGCCCTTGCTGAGGCTATTGAGACTTCATGTTCTCCCGAACAACCGCCAAACAGCAGTCCTACTCGCTGTTTCTCCATCACTCCTCCTCAACCTCTTACTACCTCTATTCTATCACGTTCTTTCTGGACTACCACCTCATTTAATCTTTTCTTTGGGAGAATTTTATGATTTTTTATTTGAGCAATTATTAAACTAAGCCAGTCCGTCACCGGACCGACTCGTCTTCAGAACCGGACGTGAGACTTTCACCTCATCCGGCTCCTCAGTTTCGCCATCTTTGTCATAGATACGGCCTCCCTTGCTGCCATCCCGGGCAGACTTGGAATCGTGGCAATAGTCGTGCAGCAACTGGAGGTTAGAGTACCAGTCTTTACCACCACGCATGGTTGGCATGATGTGGTCCACTTCCCACTGGTCACTGTCCTTAAACGTTAGTCCGCACATTTCGCATTTCCCGTGTTGCCTCTTCAGTAAGTTAATCACTCGTGTGCTTACGTCCGGGCTCTTTGGAAGTCTCTTGCTCCAATACACTAGGTTACCGTCGAATGGGCTAGCTGTCCCCTTCACTTTTACGTGTCTGACTATTTCAGTTTTTGCATGTCGGGTAAGCTCTATTTCCTCCTTGTGTTTTGTTTTGCCAATGAAGTTCCATTTGACTTCCTTGGTAGGGGTCCAATACTTCCTGGCAATCCATTCGCCCGATTTGTTGGGATGCCGTCTGTTTGCCCATTGCCATAGTATCTCCCACAGGTAATTGTCCATGTCGGAGTAAGTTTCCTTACTCACCGCAGTCTTGAAGTAGTTGCACCATCCCCGTATTACCGGGTTGAGTTTGGTTATCAATGCTGCCTGTGGTGCCGCTTTGTGGCTGCGCACTATTTGAGATAGTCGCTCTTTATGTTTCCTGATGGATTTGCTGCTGGGCTTGATTAGTGTCTTGAATCCTAAGATGGCCCCGTGCGGAGATTTGCCGCTTCTGTGTTTCCCTACCCTGTACTGGCGAATATTGAACCCCAGGAAGTCGAACCCAGGGTCATTCCCCTCAAGGGTGTGGGATATGTTGGTTTTTTCGGCTTTTAACTCCAGACCTACTCCTTTTAACCACTGCTCGACAACTCCTTTTGCTCGTTCTATCATTGACCGGTCATCGTGTATTACCACAAAGTCGTCCGCATATCTGACGACTGTCAGATTCTCTTTCTCTCTTTTTGTTTTTGCAAGCCTCATGACCTCGTTCTCTAACCCATGTAGGGCTATATTGGCCAACAGAGGGGATATCACACCCCCTTGTGGAGTTCCTGCATCTGTGGTTTGCCATGTCCCCTGGTCCACGCTCCGGGACCCCTACGCTACCCAGCGGCTTTTAACCATGCCCGTATTTGTCTACGGATTGGTGATGTAGTATTCAGTTTGTTCAGGATCGCTGAGTGGTCAATCCTATCAAAACACTTTGCAATATCCGCATCCAGCACCCATTTAGGTTTTCTGATGCTGTTGAATATTGCTCCGATTGCATCATGACATCCCCGACCCGGTCTGAATCCGTATGAGTTGGCCTCCATGTACGCTTCCCACTCTGGTTCTAGTGACTGTTTGACCAACCCCTGTAATGCGCGGTCGTACATCGTCGGTATTCCCAGTGGCCGTTTCTCGTCCCGTCCTGGTTTTGGTATCCACACTCGTCGTGTAGGTTTGGCCTTTGCCTTTCTGGTGACTTTTAGTTGCCTTGCCAGTTCTTGACGCTTTACTGGGGACAGTGCTATCACACCATCCACACCTGCCGTCTTCTTTCCCTGGTTCTGTTGTGTTACCTGACGTACCGCAATCATCTTTGCGGACCATGACCTATTCAGTAACCCTTGGAGCCTGCGAACTTTCCGCTTATTGCCTTCTTCTGCCGCTCTGTAGATTCGCTTTTGTAGCTTAAAGACTATCCTTTCCAGCTTGCGCCAGGGGACAGCCTTCCAGTCATACACTTGTCTTTCGACTATGTTCCGTGACATATTCACTACTACATACAACTTTACATTTGACGAAACCGTGAGGGCGTCAGCTCTATTCTGCTCATTACAAGCAGCCATTTGCTTCTCCACTCAATCTTTCCCGGTTGAGACCTGCTTGATGAGAGCAGATGTTGCGCCTGTGGTGGCTACTCCATCGTATCGACCGGTGATGGAGAGTACTGCAACCGGTTTACTTCGTTCCTACAGACGATTGGTTGTAGTTTTAGATGGGTTCTATATGCCGGGTTTATGGTCAGTGCTTATTGGTCGGTCGATTGTCCGCCAACGACCTATATCCTTTCCCTTTTGGGCCAGCGTATAAGCCTTATTCCGCTGGTTGATTGTTACGACATCTGTAAACCTTTGCTTTCGCTCATCATGACTACTTGCTCGACGGTGACCGGTCTAGGCTGCCAGTCAGAGCGCCTTTCCTTCCCGCTTCACGGTTTGATGCCATCTCGAACGTGGGGAAGGTGCTGTTACCCCTGCAGAGTCGAGGTGGGCTTTCACCACCATCACCTGTAAGTTCTCAGGGCTAATGAAACCCTGTTAGTGGTCCCCTTTCTTGACCCGTGTCAAGTTAGTTTACACTAAACGAATCGCACAATCAACATCAATCATGATGTCAGATTAGATTTTCTGAAAACGATATTGGCACCTAACCTCAAACCTGTAAACGCTTTAGCGTTTACTACTAACCTCAAACGCTTTAGCGTTTACTACTAACCTCAAACGCTTTAGCGTTTACTACTAACCTCAAACGCTTTAGCGTTTACTACTAACCTCAAACGCTTTAGCGTTTACTACTAACCTCAAACGCTTTAGCGTTTACTACTAACCTCAAACGCTTTAGCGTTTACTACTAACCTGCGTTTACTACGAACGGCGATCGCCTGTTAGGCTAAATGCCCGCACCTCCGTAATTTTCACCCTAACCAACTGACCCTTTAATTCCTCCAGGTCGCCCTCGCAGAACGTCAGGCGATTCGATCTCGTCCTTCCCATAACTTGACCGTCATTCTTAGGATTTTTATCTTCCACCAGCACCTCTTCTATCCGTCCCAGATAGCGTTGCGAACGTTCTGCTGCTTTCCTCGCCACTAGATGATTCAGACGTTGCAGTCGATCGCCCTTTACTTCCTCGCTTACCTGATTCTCCCATAAGGCGGCGGGAGTTCCCGGACGGGGCGAATAGGCCGCTGTATTTAACTGGTCGAACCCAATATCGTCCACCAATTTTAAGGTATTTTCAAACTGCGCTTCTGTCTCCCCGGGAAATCCTACGATCGCATCAGCCGTAATTGCCGCATCTGGCATGATGGCCCGAATGCGATCGATAATCTGCCGATATTTCTCATGGGTATAACCCCGCGCCATTGCCTTCAGGATATCGTTATCCCCCGACTGAAAGGGTATGTGAAAATGTTCGCATACTTTGGGCAATTCCGCACAAGCTTTAATCAATCTTTCTGTAAAATACCGGGGATGGCTGGTGGCAAAACGGATGCGATCGATTCCGGGCACATCATGCACGAAGTACAGCAAGTCTGTAAAGGTATGCTTGTGACGCCCCTCCGCCGTCACGCCTGGTAAGTCCCGTCCGTAAGCATCGATATTTTGCCCCAGCAGGGTCACTTCTTTATAGCCACTGCGCCCTATTTCTACCATTTCCGCGCGAATTGCTTCTGGCCTGCGGGATTGTTCTACACCTCGGACATTGGGTACGACACAATAAGTACAGCGTTCGTTGCAGCCATAAATTACATTCACCCAAGCTGTCACTCTGCTGTCCCGGCGCGGCTTCGTGATATCTTCCATGATGTGAATGGGTTCTGTGGCCACTACTTGATTCCCCTCAAATACCTGTTCTAGCAACGAGTCCAGGCGGTTGGCATGTTGCGGCCCCATCACTAAGTCTAATTCTGGCACTCGCCGCAGCAGCGCTTCTCCTGCTTGCTGGGCCACGCAACCGGCAACTACTAGGGTGAGACCGGGTTCTTCTTGCTTGCGCTTCGCCTGTCTCCCTAGGTAAGAATAAACCTTTTGTTCCGCGTTATCCCGAATCGTACAGGTGTTGTAGAGGATTAACTCCGCCTGGTTGGGGTCTTCTGACCACTCAAAGCCCATATCTTCTAATATACCTGCCATGCGCTCCGAGTCGGCTTTGTTCATCTGGCAGCCGAATGTGGTGATGTGATAGCGATGTCTCCCGGGTTTTCGCCGTGCGTCCGGGAGACATCGAAGGCGAGTCGATGTTGTCATGGGTGATTTTCTCCTGATTCAGCCGAAACTGCCTTGATTATAATTGGATCTTATTAATAGAGGCAGTTCAATCTTATCATATCAATTCCTCACTCTCACCTCATCTGCGTTCCTGGAGCGGGGTGAATATTGCTAATTTATAATTGCCAATTGACAATTGCGAAGACCAGCAGATCCGATCTCTCGCACCAATAATAGTAATGGAGTTTCTAGACAATGCTCAATAAAGAACTATTTCTCTGCCGCGTCTGTGGTCTCGAACAAGACGATACTCCTTGGGGAGAGGATGGCAAAACAGCATCTTTCAACATATGCGATTGCTGTGCGGTGTCTGGAGCATGCCGCGTCCTTCAGGACAAGAGCATGCGGAAGACGCCGGTGTTGACTTTGGCTACCAGGATGCGAAACTCACAGGAATCAAAAAATATCGTGAAAGATGGTTGTCTCAAGGAGCCCCCTGGTTCTGGCCAAAAGCGAAGCCAGAAAATTGGGATTTAGAAGAACAGTTACAGCAAATTCCTACCGCTTTTCGGTAAATTGGGATTCGGAATGCGAGAGTGCATTTCAATGCAAGGTATTCGGCGGAGAGTTAAGCTACTGAATGTACTTTTTTCGGGGCAAGACTGACTACCTCGAATTGGTCGGGATAAAGGATGACGTTTTCATAGTCGAAACCGGACACCCACCTTTCATCAGGGATAGCCAAATCGACGGCGTAACCTTCTAGAGGCTGTTCGTAACATTCCACGATCGCTCCCATTGTCCCCTTGGGGATGAGGCGATCGCCGAAATCGGAATTTACGTCCACCAATGTCCTAATTTCATCGTATATTTTAGCTTTCATTCTGTTACTCCTCTTCTTGACTAACTTTGAGCCAGTTTGTAATCAGCCTGGGAACTTCTCTATTAATATCAATCTGCCATAATGTGACGAGGATGCCTTCTTTCCCTAATGGTCCTTTAATTCCTACCTTTACCTCAAAGCGATCGCCATATATACTAGCTTCACCTTTGGTAGCTGGTGTATTGACAAGCTTTGCCCGCAACTGATTAATTACGTCTTGTGCTCCGGCGCGACGCTCTTTCAGGCTTTGCACGTCATATCCAATCGCTGCAAATGCAGTCCACTTGCCTCGGTTTTTCGGATTATTTGGATCCATTGAGTATTGCTCGAATTTGCGCATGTCTATCTGAGCATCCTCTGCATTCGGTAAGGGATTGCCGGGGTGAAAATTTTGAGACATAAGTAGGTGTGTAAAATTATTTTTATATTTAATCCACCTCAAACCATTATAGCTAAAGGATCTCAGATTTTTTTGTCTAGGTACTTACAGGACCAGAGTTTGTAGGTTGGGTAACGAACGTTACCCAACCTACAGCTAGCGGGCCAACTATCTCTCGGGTAATGATTTAATCCTGATTGGACCTTTCTTTAACAGATTCTCCCGTTCGCGAATGGCCATGGCGTGGGCAGGAAATCCCTCATAATCTGCTAAAGTTTGAGTTGTATGCTGCAAGCGATCGAACCCTTCTTTGGTCAGATAGCCGATGCCCGATCGCTTGAGAAAGTCCCAGACAGAAACAGCAGAGTACGATCGGGCAAAACCTCCAGTCGGGAGAATAGCATTGACACCCAGACAGTAGTTAGCTGTAGGAATGGGGGTGTAGCGACCGAGCAAAATCTCGCCAGCATTTTTAATTTGCCCGATAATACTAAAAGGATCTTTGACTAGGACTTCCAGATGTTCCGGGGCATAGTCGTTGACAAAGGCGATCGACTCTGCCAAGCTAGAAGTCAGCAAGATGCCGCCATAGGATGAAAGGGAAGCTTCGCAGAATTCCCGGCGCCAGTCGGGCAGCTTTTTGAGATAATTAGGTACGTACTCTGCTGCTTTCCGGGCAACTGCTTCCGAGTGAGTTACTAACAGGGCGGCGGAGTCCGGACCATGTTCCGCTTCTATTAACAGATCTAGTGCCGCTAACTGCGGATCGGTATGTTCGTCTGTCAGAATAATCGACTCGCTCGGTCCAGCAGGCAGTCCCACGTCCACCGTGCCGTATAATAGTCTCTTAGCTGCCGAACCGTAGATATTGCACGGACCCGTGATCTTGTCAACTTTAGGGATAGTTTCCGTACCCAATGCCATGGCCGCGATCGCCTGTATCCCCCCCAGCTTATAGATATCCTTGACACCTGCCATCTCGGCAGCTACAAGGGAAGCAGGTTCGACATTGCCCCGTTTATCGGGAGGCGTACAGACGATAACCTTTTGGACCCCGGCCACCATCGCCGGGACAGTCAGCATCAGCATCACCGAAGGGAAAGCGCCCTTACCTCTGGGAACGTACAGTCCCGCACTTGCTACAGGCGTCACCTTCTCTCCCGCAAATACTCCCGTATCAACTTCTGCCAGTCGCATTTCCTCCGGCATCTGGCCCTGGTGAACTTCCCGGATATTGGCAAATGCTTGGGAAATCGCCGATTTAATTTCCGGATCTATGGCCTCGCGGGCAGCAGCAAACTCCCGATCCCTCACCTTGAGGTTATCCAGTTGGGCCTCGGGAAAGTCAAACTTGCGGACATATTCCAGTACCCCCCCATCGGACTGTTGGCGAATCTTGTCGATCGCCTCTTTGGCAACCGTAAGTGCCTTTTCGATATCCAACTCCGCTCGCCTTTTCAACGAAGAGAGTTCAGCTGATGTCATCTGGTCGAGTCGGAGAATCCTTACCACTACAAGCCTCCTTATGGGTGAAGTATTGTATTGCTATATCATATCAAAATCTGCCTTGTCAATTCACATCCCTCGAGTCATCTAGAGATCCCATGACCGCTTCAGACAGATCCAACCATGCCGCTAGAGTTATGGATCTTCCTGCCTCCAGACATGATGAAGTAACTCAGCTGCTGGCTGACAATCCCGGAAGTTCCTACAGGTACTAGATTCTAACCAAGAGACTGCGGGGCGTCCACTCGATCTGTCGCTCTGAATCGCAAACGGCAAGTCACCCACTCGTGTCCAGAGACGCCCTTTCGTTTCCGGAGCACCCACCCATGTTGTGCGCAGGATGCGACACAACAGGGTGGGTGCTCCCGGAAACGACCCTGTCGTTCGCCTACGAGCGCTCCGACATGGGTGGGTGCTCCCGGACGCGAGCAGCGCATGTCCTTCAGGACAAGAGCATGCGGAAGACGGCGGCGGTCTGGCAACTGCTACGATCGATGATGAAAGCAGCACTCCAACTTAGTACTGAGGCCCGATTATCAAATGACTCTTGCTTCTAGTCTGAAGCGCGATCGGGCCCATGCTTTTTATGAATCTTTGGGCTTCCAGCAACATGGCTGAAGTTTTAGCTTACAATTACCACAAACCTGAGTTACCTGCCCATGCCTGACTTCAAAAAAATTACTCACGTCATTTACGATCTAGATGGTCTGCTGCTAGACACGGAACCGATTTACGATCGAGTATACCAGGCGATCGCCCGTCCCTACGGCAAGATCTTGTCGGAGTCGGTAAAATCTCAGATATCTGGCAGAAACGCCCTCGACTCAGCCCGGACTATAGTTGAAATGCTAGACTTGCCCCTGACTCCGGAAAGTTTTCTCCGAGAACGAGAACCATTGCTTCGTGATTTGTTACCGGATGCCAAACCCCTTCCGGGTGCGGTGCGCCTGACCCAACATCTGCATCAGCATCGCATTCGGCAGGCCGTGGCAACCAGTTCCGCTGGTCTTTCCTTTGAACTGAAAACGAGCAATCATACTGAATGGTTAGCCCTGTTTGACTGCATCGTTAAAGGTAATGACCCCGCGATCGCGCTCGGCAAACCAGCACCGGATATTTTCTTAATTACCGCCCAACGCCTGGATGCAGACCCCGCAGAATGTCTGGTGTTTGAAGATGCTTTGGCCGGCCTGAAAGCGGCGATCGGGGCTGGGATGTCGGTTGTCGCTGTCCCTGACGCTAGCATGGATAAACAATTGTATCATAATGCTCACCAAGTGCTCAATTCCTTGAGGGAGTTTCAACCCCATCTGTGGCAATTACCCGCTTTTGATTAATCGGAAAAATAAGCGCTTAGCATAGGGTTGGAGTCCAGAAGCAATGCAATTCCAGCATCCATATGAGTCAGATCTACTCAGCCTAGGCTTATTACTGGGATAATAAGCCTAGACGCGGATATAGAGCGGCGAGAGGAGTACGCAGAAAGATCGCGTCAAGAAGCAGTCTCCTTTTCTTGCCAGACTGCGATCGCAAGGGGTGCGGTCAAAACCCGTTGGTAGGAAGCCTCCCCGCCCGAACCCGTGAGGGGTCCGGCTACAGGAACCCTTCGGCTAACGCAAAGCAATGTCCGGAGCGATTTTTCGCGACCGGTAGCCTGTCTGCGCACGCTCCGGGTTATCAACTACTTGTGACCGCACCCGGGCAGTACGAGTACTGTACCCTTTAGACATCGAAGCCGGCTCGGGGCTTTCTCCCTAAATGGCGTTGATAGAAATATTTTATCCGGGAATAAGGAAGTCATTCCCGGGAATAACTTCCTTACTCCCGGGAAAACATAGTTATTTCTAGAACTAACAAAAATGTCAGGAGTATTGAAATAATAAATTATGAGTATAATATGTTGTTAGTCGGTTAAAACCGACTTGAGCCTCGTTACCTGGCTCCCGCCTGGTAACGCTCTGGTTTGAACCAGAGGCGGGATAACGCGATCGACTAGCCCCTTAACTCCAGTCTCATGCCAACATTCCTATTAGAAGTCGGTACAGAAGAATTACCAGCAGATTTTCTGGATCATGCTTTGCAACAGTGGCGGGACCGCCTCCCTCAGTCCCTAGGGGACCAACTCCTCACCCCAGAGACCCTGGAACTGTACGCCACACCCCGCCGCCTGGCCTTACTCTTGAAGGGTTTGCCCGCCCAGCAACCGGACCGGGAAGAGGAGATAAAAGGTCCGCCTGCCAAAGCGGCGTTCAAGGATGGCAAACCCACGAAAGCTGCAGTTGGGTTTGCCCGCAAGCAGGGAGTAGCAGTAGAGGCCCTGGAAGTGCGGCCTACGGAAAAGGGGGATTTTATCTTCCTGCGCAAGCAAATTGCAGGACGCCCTGCTGCCGAAATTCTCACGGAACTGGTCCCTCAATGGATTTTTGCCCTGGAGGGGAGGCGGTTCATGCGCTGGGCCGATGGAGATTTGCGCTTTCCTCGCCCCATCCGCTGGTTGGTGACTTTGTTGGACGACCGGGTGCTGCCCCTGATGTGGGAAAATGGCAGCCAAACCGTGAAAAGCGATCGCCTCTCTAGGGGTCATCGGGTATTGCATCCCGAACCCGTGATCGTTCCCCAGGCAGGTGATTATGTGGAATGCCTGGGTGCTGCCTATATAGAAGTTGACCCCACTCAGCGTCAGACTAAGATCGAACAGGACGTGGAAGCGGCGGCCCAAAAAGTGAATGGTTATGCCGAAATATCCCCCGCATTATTGCAGGAAGTCACTAACTTGGTCGAATACCCAACCGCAGTAGTAGGGAAATTTGACCCGGAGTTTTTGCAGTTGCCTGCCGAAGTCAGCACCACGGTCATGGTGAAGCACCAACGGTATTTTCCGGTGCTGAAAAACCAGGAAACTGGGGAACTCCTCCCCTATTTTATCACTGTTAGTAATGGAGACCCCGCCTCATCAGATATTATCGCCGCTGGAAACGAACGGGTCATCCGCGCCAGATTAGCAGATGCCCAGTTCTTCTATAATGCAGATCTGGCCAAACCCCTGGAAAGCTATTTGCCTCAACTGGAAAAAGTTACCTTTCAGGAAGATTTGGGGTCGGTGCGGTTAAAAGTCGCTCGCCTGAGTAAGATTGCCCTGAAAATTGCCCAACAGTTGCAACTGTCGGCAGCAGAAACCAGTACGATCGCAAGGGCAGCATTACTCTGTAAAGCGGACCTGGTAACCCAGATGGTGTACGAGTTTCCCGAATTGCAAGGGGTGATGGGAGAAAATTACGCTCGCGCCAGTCAGGAACCAGAAGCAGTCGCCACGGCGATTTTTGAACATTACTTGCCCCGAGGCGCAGGAGATAAATTGCCCCAGACGATCGCGGGTCAAGTGGTCGGGTTAGCAGATAGACTAGATACCTTGGTAAGTATCTTCAGCTTGACCGGCATGCGGCCCACGGGTTCGTCAGACCCCTTTGCCCTGCGGCGGGCCGCTAATGCGATCGTGAACGTTACTTGGGCAGGGAATTTAGGCATTAACCTACAGCAACTGCTGACAGAAATAGCCCAGAAAGAAGAGTTAATTGCCTCATTGGAAGAATTTTTCCGGCAACGCCTCCGCACCCAGTTGCAAGAAGAACGGGGCATAGATTACGATCTAGTCAATGCTGTGCTGGGGGAAAATGACCCAGAATATGCCGATCGGGCATTGCAGGATTTGCTCGACCTGCGCGATCGGGCCTTATTCCTGCAAGCAATCCGCAATAACGGCCAATTAGATGCAATTTACGAAACCGTGAACCGTTCCACCCGTTTAGCGGCCCAAGGGGATTTAGATACAGTCCAGTTGGAACCGAAAGGGTTTGTCAATCCCGAACTGTTTGAGAAATCTTCAGAACAAGCATTTCTTGATGCTATAGTAGAGTTACTGCCCAAAACCCAGGCATCGCAAGCGTCGATATCTCTCGGGAGCGCTAGTCGCACTACCCGAGACGACACGACGCGAAATTATCAACAATTAGTGGATGCCTTGAGTGAAATAGCGCCTTTCGTAAATCGTTTCTTCGACGGCGAAGACAGCGTTTTAGTGATGGATAAGAACCCGGAAATTCGGCGCAACCGCCTGAATTTGCTGGGGTTACTGCGAAATCATACTCGCGTGTTAGCAGATTTTGGCGCCATAGTTAAAGGGTGAATGGTGAAGCGGCCCCCAATACTCCAAGGTACCGTTCCGGAAAAATCGGGATTTTAGAAGTCATTGCGGGGTGTGGCCAAAAGTAGTCGATTAGTCGGACAGACAAGAAACCGGGGGTTGGGGGTTGGGGGTTGGGGGTTGAGGGTTAGGGGTGGGTGCTCTCGGACACGAGTCGTGGGTTGCCTCAGCCCCAACATGCAGTTTAGATGCGTGACAGCTTATAATTAGCATAGCTTATAGTTATCATAAAAAATCAAAATCAAAAAAAGTAATTTATGTATCAGAGACTACAAAAAAGTCTAAATGGATAATCTTCTATAGTTGGATATGACGACAGTCGGGCTGGTATTACACCAGCACCTCTGCTCAAGAATCAATGAGGAACCGGGGTTACGCTACCGAGAGCAACGAATCGGTTGGATAGTAACTCATCGGGTCGCCCCCAATCAAAAAAGGAGAAAGATAATGTCAACGCTAACCTTCGGGACACCCCAAACCAACCC
The DNA here is from genome assembly GCA_005518205.2 of Hormoscilla sp. GUM202. Taxonomy (GTDB): domain Bacteria; phylum Cyanobacteriota; class Cyanobacteriia; order Cyanobacteriales; family Desertifilaceae; genus Hormoscilla. Next base: position 42,217 of record RFFC02000015.1, on the reverse strand, counting down.
CTTTGGGCTCGCAGATGTAGGGTTGGTTAGCAGCCCCACCTTTGCCGATCTTGATGACGACGGGGATCTAGATCTCTTTGTGGGAAACTACGACGGCAAGATCATCTATTTCAAAAACAACGGTACCGCTAGCAGTCCCGCCTTCGGGACACCCCAAACCAACCCCTTTGGGCTCGCAGGTGTAGGGTTGGTTAGCACCCCCACCTTTGCCGATCTTGATAGCGACGGGGATCTAGATCTCTTTGTGGGAAACCGGGACGGCAAGATCATCTATTTCAAAAACAAGGGTACCGCTAGCAGTCCCGCCTTCGGGACACCCCAAACCAACCCCTTTGGGCTCGCAGATGTAGGGTTGGTTAGCAGCCCCACCTTTGCCGATCTTGATGACGACGGGGATCTAGATCTCTTTGTGGGAAACTACGACGGCAAGATCATCTATTTCAAAAACAACGGTACCGCTAGCAGTCCCGCCTTCGGGACACCCCAAACCAACCCCTTTGGGCTCGCAGATGTAGGGTCGGTTAGCAGCCCCACCTTGGCCGATCTCGATCGCGACGGGGATCTAGATCTCTTTGTGGGAAACTACGACGGCAAGATCATCTATTTCAAAAACAACGGTACCGCTAGCAGTCCCGCCTTCGGGACACCCCAAACCAACCCCTTTGGGCTCGCAGATGTAGGGTCGGTTAGCAGCCCCACCTTGGCCGATCTCGATCGCGACGGGGATCTAGATCTCTTTGTGGGAAACTACGACGGCAAGATCATCTATTTCAAAAACAAGAGTCCCATGGACCTCTCTGACAGCAGCATCTCCGAAAACTCGGATGAGGGTGCAGTCGTGGGGACTTTCTCCATTACCGACCCCAACAATGGAGATACCTTTACCTACCAGTTGGTAGCGGGTGCAGGAGATACGGATAACGCTGCCTTCACCATTGACGGGGACCAACTGCTTTTCAACAGTTCCCCAGACTTTGAGACTAAATCGAGTTACAGCATCCGCGTGAAATCTACCTCAGCTGCTGGGCTGAGTTACTCGGAGAACTTCACTATTAATGTCAAGGATGTTAATGAAGACCCCACCGACATCAACCTCAGCAACAACAGCATTGATGAAAACGTCGCGGCCAACACTGTTGTCGGCACCTTCTCGACCACCGACCCCGATACAGGGGATAGCTTTACCTACCAGTTGGTAGCGGGTACAGGAGATACGGATAACGCTGCCTTCACCATTGACGGGGACCAACTGCTTTTCAACAGTTCCCCAGACTTTGAAACTCAGTCGAGTTACAGCATCCTCGTTCAAACTACCGACGCGGAAGGAGAGAGTTACTCGAAGAACTTGACCATTAACATCAACGACGTTAATGAAGACCCCACCGACATCAACCTCAGCAACAACAGCATCAATGAAAACGTCGCGGCCAACACTGTTGTCGGCACCTTCTCGACCACCGACCCCGATACCGGGGATACCTTTACCTACCAGTTGGTAGCGGGTACAGGAGATACGGATAACTCTGCCTTCACCATTGACGGGGACCAACTGCTTTTCAACAGTTCCCCAGACTTTGAAACTCAGTCCAGTTACAGCATCCTCGTTCAATCTACCGACCCCGGTGGGCTGAGTTACTCGGAGAACTTGACCATTAACATCAACAACGTTAATGAAGACCCCACCGACCTCGATCTCAGCAACAACAGCATCGACGAAAACGTCGCGGCCAACACTGTTGTCGGCACCTTCTCGACCATCGACCCCGATACAGGGGATAGCTTTACCTACCAGTTGGTAGCGGGTGCAGGAGATACGGATAACTCTGCCTTCACCATTGACGGAGACCAACTGCTTTTCAACAGTTCCCCAGACTTTGAAACTCAGTCGAGTTACAGCATCCTCGTTCAAACTACTGATGGGGGAGGGCTGAGTTACTCGGAGAACTTCACTATTAACATCAAGGATGAGCCCCAATTGGATAGCAAGGATTATCAGCCCATGAAGGCTCTATATGAAGGCACGGGTGGGGCTGATTGGAAGAAAAATCGAGGCTGGGCTGACTGGGATTTCGAGAGCGAAACTCCCCCCGAAGCTTCTATTGTTGCTGGTTGGCATGGGGTGAAGGTAAGTGGCAACAGGGTGATAGAGCTCATCCTGAACGACAACGAACTGGATGGCACCATCCCGAAGGAGTTAGGGAATCTGGAAAATTTGCGATCGCTCCACCTGTACAGAAACAGACTGGATGGCAGCATCCCGACGGAGTTAGGGGATCTGCACAATTTGAAATATCTCTATGTGTCCAGCAACCAACTGGATGGCAGCATCCCGACGGAGTTAGGGGATCTGCACAATTTGATCGGGCTCGACCTGGCCTACAACCAACTGGATGGCAGCATCCCGACGGAGTTAGGGGCTCTGCATAATTTGAAATATCTCCATTTGAACGACAACCAACTGGATGGCAGCATCCCGAGTCAGTTAGGGAATCTGGAAAATTTGGAACATCTCTACCTGTCCAGCAACCAACTGGATGGCAGCATCCCGAAGGAGTTAGGGGATCTGGATTTGAAACATCTCTACCTTGACCACAACCAACTGAGTGGCAGCATCCCCCAATGGGTCCTAGATTTGGCTTACAAGCGATTAGAAAACCCGCCTTACATAAAAACCGAGATTACCGACCAGGAGTTATTGCTAGGTAATAACCTCAAGAAGGTAGACATTAGCGAAAACTTTGGCGACATTAATGACAACATCGACAAATACACAGCTACTGGTTTACCAGAGGGCGTAACCATCAACTCTCAGGGAGTTATCAGCGGTATCCCTACTAAGGCAGGCACCTTTACCGTAGCGGTAACTGCCATTGACCAAGCGAGAGGTGAAGTGACAGATACCTTTGACATTGTCGTCGTCCGATCAATAATCGGTCAGGATGATCGGAACGACCACCTCCAGGGGACGGCCGACGGGGAACACCTCGATGGTCGAGCAGGGGATGATAAAATAGAGGCGTTTGGAGGGGACGACACCCTCTTTGGTGGCCCAGGAAACGATAGCCTCCACGGAGGACGTGGGGACGACTATCTCGTGGGTGGAGAAGGGGGCGACTATCTCACAGGAGGATATGGCGCCGATACTTTTATCTCGGCGCCGGGCGATGATGGCGAGGATAGCGGCGATACCATCGTAGACTTTGAATTTGACATCGACTCCATCTGGGTAGAAGGAGGGAGTTCCGCCAAAACGCAGATCGTCTTTCAGGGCGGAAATACCTTGATTAACATTGGAGGCGAAACCCAGGTTACTCTACTGGACATTGATTTGACCCAGAGTAATCTTGATGATTTCATTGAATTCTTTTGAAGTTTACCAGGAACGAGGGATCCAACTACTAGAACTTAGCCCACGCGGAGGGCCCCCTCCGCTGCGCGGGCTATACATGTAAGTAGTTAGACAAAAATAAGTGTGTGAAATTAATTGTTTCTATGTACTAAAATGGTACAGCAAGCAGATAATGATCGATTAAGAGAGGCTTTGAGTCATTACAAAGCCGGACGTCTGAATGAAGCGAGGGCTGTTTATTTGGCGATGCTCAAACAGCAGCCTCATCAGGTAGAAGCTATGCTTCTGCTGGGAATTATTGCTTATCAGACGCAGGAATACGATCGGGCGCTCGGCTATTTCCAACAGGTGATATCTATAAAGCCAGATTGGCCTGAGACTTATAATAATCTGGGGGCCTGCTTCTGGGAACAGGGGAAAATAGAACAGGCGATCGCTGCCTACAAACAGGCGATCGCAGTGAAGCCTGATTATCATGATGCTTATAAGAACCTGGCTTTGGCCCTGGAAAAACAGGGAAAAAGATTAGAGCTGCGCGAGACGCACCAGCGAGGGGGATCGCCTCACCAGAGTGGAACGGCCCCTGAAAAATTGGAAAAGCGTTATCAAGAGGCGCTCGCTCATTACCAACAGGCGATTAGTTGGTATCAAAAGGGAAAAAAAGACAAGGCGATCGCCCTCTGTCGCCAAGCGCTATTGGCCCATCCGGGACATAGCAAAACCGTGAATTTGTTGGGAGTATGTCTCCAAAATACCGGGAAGCCAGCAGAAGCAGTATCCGTATACCGGGAAGCGATCGCTCTCAATCCCCAGGATATGAGCCTGCACAATAATTTGGGCGTAGTTTTGTGCTCCTTGGGCCATAAGGAACAAGCGCTCGCCTGCTATGAAAAGGCAATCACCATTGACCAGAACTGTGCGGATGCTTACTATAATGCAGCCAAAATTATGGAAGAGCAAAACCGTAGAAAAGAGGCGATGGCCTATTGTAAAAAAGCCATTGCCATTAAACCAAAGGCGGAATTTTACAACCAGTTGGGTATATACTATCAAGGATGTGAGAACTTAGCAGAGGCGATCGCCTATTGTAAAAAAGCCATTGCCATTAAACCAAAGGCGGAATTTTACAATCAGTTGGGTATATACTATCAAGGATGTGAGAACTTAGCAGAGGCGGCGAAACAGTGTGAACAGGCGATCGCCTTAAAGCCAAACTATCCGGAAGCAATTTGCAACCTGGGGATGATACTGCAAGAGCAGGGTAAAATAGCAGAAGCGATCGGACAATATCGCCAGGCTCTGGCAATTAAACCAGATTATCCAGGAGCTTACGATAAGATGGGGACCGCTCTGCAAGAGCAGGGTAAGTTAGCAGAGGCGATCGCATGCCACCAAAAGGCGATCGCCCTGAAACCAGACTTTGCCGAGGCCTACAACAACCTGGGTCTTGCCCTGCAAGAACAACTGAAATTACAAGAGGCGATCGGCTATTACCGCCATGCTATTGCCTTAAACCCAGATGCAGCAATGGCCCACTTAAATCTGGGAATGTGCTTGTTATTGCAGGACTTTCAGCAAGGATTTGTAGAATATGAATGGCGCTGGCGCCTGGTACCAGAGACCCCAGAAGAACGCTTGGGAAAATCCCTTTGGGATGGTTCGCCACTGGCAGGAAAAACTATTCTCCTACATACAGAACAGGGATACGGGGACGCTATCCAGTTCGTCCGTTATGCGCCCTTAGTAGCCCAGCGGGGTGCTGGTAAAGTAATTTTGGAAACCAATCGGGCTCTCAGGCGCTTGTTTACTACGGCCCCTGGGGTTCAGGAGGTGGTAGTCAAAGGCGAACCATTACCAGCATTTGACCTGCAAGTCCCCCTGATGAGTCTCCCCCGCATCCTGAATACGACTATAGAAACTATTCCCGATCGAATACCCTATTTGTACGCTGAAGAGAAGGAAGCCGTCAAGTACAGTGAATTAGTACGAACGGAAGGAGAGGTAAAAGTCGGCATTGTGTGGTCTCCTAGTGATAAAGCTCCCAAGAAGCGGTTTTGTCCAGTGTCCCTGTTTCTGGAACTTTCCCAGATCCCAGGAATTTCTCTTTATAGTCTGCAAAAGGAACATACAGATATCCTGGATGGGGCACCTATACAGGATTTAAGAGAGCTGTTGCATGACTTCGCTGATACTGCTGCTGTTATCTCACAATTAGATTTAGTTATATCTGTAGATACAGCAGTTGCCCATTTAGCAGGTGCTTTAGGAAAACCTGTCTGGGTGCTGTTACCTTTTTCTCCTGACTGGCGCTGGTTGCTCGATCGATCTTCTAGCCCCTGGTATCCGACAATGCGCCTGTTCCGCCAACAGCAACCAGGCGATTGGTCCGAACTGTTTGCGCGAGTTAAATCAGCTTTATTGTCATGGTCTGGCGAGTGGTCAGTTATGATTAGGAAGTAAAATGATACAGCAAGCAGATAATAATCGATTAAAAGAGGCTTTGAGTCACTACAAAGCCGGACGTCTGGATAAAGCGAGGGCTGTTTATTTGGCGATGCTCAAACAGCAGCCTCATCAGGTAGAAGCTATGCAGATGCTGGGAATTATTGCTTATCAGACGCCGGAATACGATCGGGCGATCAACTATTTCCAACAGGTGATCTCCATAAAGCCAGATTGGCCTGAAACTTATAATAATCTGGGGGCTAGCTTCTGGGAACAGGGAAAAATAGAACAGGCGATCGCTGCCTACAAACAGGCGATCGCAGTGAAGCCTGATTATCATGATGCTTATAATAACCTGGTTGTGGCCCTGGAAAAACAGGGAAAAAGATTAGAGCTGCGCGAGACGCACCAGCGAGGGGGATCGCCTCACCAGAGTGGCGCGACCCCTGAAAAATTGGCGGCGATGCGTCGCCAGGAAAAGCGTTATCGAGAGGCGAGCGCTCATTACCAACAGGCGATTAGTTGGTATCAAAAAGGAGAAAAAGACAAGGCGATCGCCCTCTGTCACCAAGTGCTATTGGCTCATCCGGGACATAGCGAAACCATGAATTTGTTGGGAGTATGTCTCCAAAATACCGGGAAGCTAGCAGAAGCAGTATCCGTATACCGGGAGGCGATCGCTCTCAATCCCCAGGATATGAGCCTGCACAATAATTTGGGCGTAATTTTGTGCTCCTTGGGCCATAAGGAACAAGCGCTCGCCTGCTACGAAAAGGCCATCAGCATTGACAATGGCTGTGCGGATGCTTACTATAATGCAGCCAAAATTATGGAAGAGCAAAACCGCAGAGAAGAGGCGATCTCCTATTATGAAAAAGCCATTGCTATTAAACCAGAGGCGAAATTTTACAATCAGTTGGGTAAATGCTATCTACGATGTGAGAAATTAGCAGAGGCGGCGAGGCAGTATGAACAGGCGATCGCCTTAAAGCCGAACTATCTGGACGCAATTTGCGACCTGGGGGTGATACTGCAAAAGCAAGGTAAAATAGCAGAGGCGATCGGACAATATCGCCAGGCTCTGGCAATTAAACCAGATGATCCAGAAGCTTACAATAGGATGGGGACCGCTTGGCAAGAGCAATGTAAGTTTGCAGAGGCGATCGCATGCTACCAAAAGGCGATCGCCCTGAAACCAGACCTTGCCTCAGCCTACAGCAACCTGGGTGTTGCCGTGCAAGAACAACTGAAAATACAAGAGGCGATCGACCATTTCCGCCATGCTATTGCCTTAAAGCCAGATCAAGCAGAGACCCACTTAAATCTGGGAATGTGCTTGTTATCATTGCAGGACTTTCAGCAAGGATTTGTAGAATATGAATGGCGCTGGCGCTTAAAAGCACAGCCTCCGACCCCGGAACAAATCTTGGGAAAACCCCCTTGGGATGGTTCGCCACTGGCAGGAAAAACTATTCTATTAAACTAAGCAAGATTGTCGCCAATCCTGCTCGTCTTCAAAACCGGACGTGAGATTTTCACCTCATCCGGCTCCTCGGCCTTCCTATCCCGTTTCCGGGTGCGGCTCTCAGTACTGCCATCTATTCTCGTTTTCTGATGATGGCAATAATCATGGAGCAGTTGTAGATTATCGTACCTGTCCTTACCGCCTAATGATTTCGGCAGGATGTGGTCAACTTCCCACTTGTCTCCTTCTATAAACAGCATTCCACAGTGTTCGCATTTACCTTTTTGTTTGCTCATGAGCTTAATCACTCTCGAGCTTACTAGGGGGCTCTTGCGTAATCTTTTGCTCCAGTACACGAGATTTCCATCCATCGGGCTGGCTGCTCCTTTCACTTTTACGTGTCGTATGACTTCCGTATCGGAGTGTAGGAGTAGTTTTATCCCCGTTTTATCCATGAAGTTCCACTGTCGGCTGCCTTCAGCTTTCCAGTATTTCTTCGCTACCCATGTGTCCGCCTTATTTGGATGCCTTCTTTTGCCCCATTTCCATATTATATCCCACAGGTAGTTATCCAGTTCTCCGAATACCTCCTTGCTTACCACCGTTCTGTGATAGTTGCACCATCCCCGGATTATTGGGTTCAGTCTGCTTATCAGTGCGGCCTGTGGCGCAGCCTTATGATTGTCTATCACAGTCTTCAACTTTTCTTTGTGGGCCTTTATGGATTTGTCGTTTGGCTTTATTAGGGTTTTGTATCCTTTCCCGGTTTTTCCACTTCGGTATTTTCCTACCTTGTATTGGCGGATGTTGATTCCAAGGAAATCAAAACCTGGCTTATCCCCCTCAAGTGTGTGGACTATTCGTGTTTTTTCGGGTCTCAGTTCCAATCCTATTTTGCCTAACCACTTGCTGATGACCTCTTTTGCCGCATCAATGACCTTCCGGTCTTTATGCATTATTACAAAGTCGTCCGCGTATCTCACTACTCCTAGTTCTTTTTGCTTTACTACGTTTCCGGGCACGATTTTTCTTACCTCTGTTTCCATCCCATGTAGTGCTATATTTGCTAGCAGAGGGGATATTACTCCACCCTGTGGTGTCCCTGCATAGGTTGGTTGGTATTCGCGCCGGTCCATCACCCCGGCCTTTAGCCATTCACGGATTTTCTTCCGTATTGGTGTGGAGTTATTCAGTTTTTCGAGTAGTGTGTTGTGGTCAATTTTATCGAAGCATTTTGCAATATCCGCATCCAATACCCATTTGGGTTTTTGACTGATGCTTTTGAATATTGCTTCTATAGCATCGTGGCATCCTCTACCTGGTCTGAACCCGTAGGAGTTCGCCTCAAACACCGCTTCCCATTCGGGCTCTAATGCTATCTTGACTAATCCTTGTAGGGCTCTGTCATAAATCGTGGGTATCCCTAATGGCCTTTTTTCATCTTTGCCGGGTTTAGGTATCCATACCCTGCGGGTCGGTTTGACCTTTTTTCCGTCATTGATTCTTAGCTGCCTCACCAGTGGCTGTCTTTCGGAGGGCTTTAGCGCAACCACGCCATCTACTCCTGCCGTTTTCTTTCCCTGATTCTGTTGGGTTACCTGTCTCACCGCAATCATCTTTGCGGACCATGACCTCGTGAGTAATCCTTGGAGCTTGCGTACTAGCTGTTTGTTTCCACGTTGAGCCGCTCTGTAGATACGCTTTTGAATCTTGAATACGTTCTTTTTTAGCTTTCGCCAGGGGACCGCATTCCAGTCATATACTTTCCTTTCGGACGTACACCGTGACATATGAAATTCTACTAACCTCCACATTTTGGTTAACCGTGAGGGCGTCAGCTTATCCTATCCATTACAGATAGGCATGCTTCTCCTCTCAATCTTTCCCAGTTGTGACCTGCTAATGTGTTGCAGATGTTGCGCCTTCGGTGGCTACTCGACTATCGACCTAATCGAGAGTACATCAACTGGTTTATCTCGTTCCTGCCGATGATTGTTTGTGACCTTAGAAGGTGTCCATACGTCGGGTTTATTGTCAGTGCTTGTTGGTCAGTGAAAAATCTGCCAACGACCATTATCCTTGCCCTTTTGGGCCCAGTGTATAAGCCTTATTCCACTGGTTTCTGTTGACGACGCTGCAACACTTCGCTTTATGCTCCTCATAGCCACTTGCTCAACGTTGACCGGTTTAGGCTACCAGTCATTGACGCCTTTTCACCCCGCTTTACGGATTGATGCCATCGCTACCGTAGGGGTGATGCTTTTACCCCTGCACCTGGGGAGAAGGACTTGCACCTTCATCATCTCTGGGTTTCACCGGTCCTTTCCAGTGTTACCACCGGTGGTCGGTTAGCCCTGCAAGTTGTCAGGACTAATGATGTCCTGCTAGCGGTCTCGGTTAATAGGCTTGTGACACAGTCATTTGACGCATCATTTTCCATTTTGGACCTTGACGCTAAACGATTCGCACTTTACATACAGAACAGGGACACGGGGACGCTATCCAGTTCGTCCGTTACGCGCCCTTAGTAGCCCAGCGGGGTGCTGGTAAAGTAATTCTGGAAACCAATCGGTCTCTCAGGCGCTTGTTTACTACGGTCTCCCTTGTTCAAGAGGTGGTAGTCAAGGGCGAACCATTACCAGCATTTGACGTGCAAGTCCCCCTGATGAGTCTCCCCCGCATCCTGGGTACGACTATAGAAACTATTCCGGCTCGAATACCCTATTTATGCGCTGAAGAGAAGGACGCCGTCAAGTACAGTGAATTACTACGAACGGAAGGAGAGGTAAAAGTCGGCATTGTGTGGGCTGCTAAAAGTCATAGAGCTCGCAAGCGGTCTTGTCCAGTGTCCCTGTTTCTGGAACTTTCCCAGATCCCAGGAATTTCTCTTTATAGTCTGCAAAAGGAACATACAGATATCCTGGATGGGGCACCTATACAGGATTTAAGAGAGCTGTTGCATGACTTCGCTGATACGGCTGCTGTTATCTCACAATTAGACTTAGTAATTTCTGTAGATACATCAGTTGCCCATTTAGCAGGTGCTTTAGGAAAACCTGTCTGGGTGCTGTTACCATTTTCTCCTGACTGGCGCTGGTTGCTCGATCGATCCGATAGCCCCTGGTATCCCACGATGCGGCTATTTCGCCAACAGCAACCAGGCGATTGGTCCGAACTGTTTGCGCGAGTTAAATCAGCTTTATTGTCATGGTCTGGCGAGTGGTCAGTTATGATTAGGAAGTAAAATGATACAGCAAGCAGATGATTAATCAGAGAGAGTCTTCCTTAGCTTACCCCCTGAGAGTCACAAGTTCCCCGGAGATGGGGAACTGGTTGCTTAGAGAGCAGTTGAGTCTGGGCTTCACTACCTATCAAACCAATCGGCTCTTTTTGGTCGGCACGACCACCGAGGGAAAAATTGCCGTCCGCGAACGATTGTTCGACAAGCCCATGGGGCTTTATGCTCGGGAGGATCGCCTCTACATGAGTACCCGCTATCAAATCTGGCGGTTCGACAATCATCTGGCCCCCGGAGAAACCTATCAAGGGAGCGATCGCCTTTACGTTCCCAGTCGGAGCTACATGACCGGAAACTTAAACGTTCACGATGTAGTTGTAGATAGCGAGGGAAAGATAATATTTGTCAACACCGACTTTAGCTGCTTGGCAACGGTTCAAAGCGGTTATAGCTTTGTTCCCATCTGGAAACCGCCTGAGATCTGTCCTGGAACTCCCTGAGCGGTACGCTCCCCTCTGAGTTAGGCTCCCTCACCAATTTGCAAAGCCTCCACCTGTACAACAACGACCTGAGCGGTAAGATCCCCTCCTCGTTAGGCTCCCTCACCAATTTGCAATTTGTCTGGCTGCCCTGGAACCTGAGCGGTACGATCCCCAACAGTCCCCCTCCCTATGTGGAAACTCAAATTCCCGATGTCGAGGCTACTTCCGGTAATAACTTCAACCTCAATGTAAGCGGGAACTTCGGCGACATCGACAACAACATTACTAGCTACGGCGCCAAGCGTTTGCCAAACGGTTTAACCATTAACCCCACTAGTGGGGCGATCGGCGGCACCCCTACTAAGTCGGGCAATTTTACCGTGACGGTAACTGCATCGGATGATGCGGGAAGCGTGGCAGAAGATGAATTCAATATTGCGGTATCGTCTCCCGACTCCAGCACCGTGGGTAAGGGTTTCCCCCTCGGGCGCCAGTTGACCAATTTGTACATCGGCGACTTTAATGGGGACGGTCGGAGCGATATACTCCGTCAAGAAAAGGGCTATCGGGACAACGATGCCAGTCTGACTGCTCAAGTAATCTTATCCGAAGGCAACGGCAACTTTAACCCCATCACCCTGTCGGAGAGTTTCGCTCTCAAGGGCGACTTTACCAATTTGTACATCGGCGACTTTAATGGGGACGGTCAAAGCGATATACTCCGTCAAGAAAAGGGCAGTTGGGACGACGATGCCATAGGGACTGCTCATGTACTCTTATCCCAAGGCAACGGCAACTTTACCCGCAGCACCCTGCCTGAGAGTTTCGCTCTCAAGGGCGACCTTACCAATTTGTACATCGGCGACTTTAATGGGGACGGTCAAAGCGATATACTCCGTCAAGAAAAGGGCAGTTGGGACGACGATGCCATAGGGACTGCTCATGTACTCTTATCCCAAGGCAACGGCAACTTTACCCGCAGCACCCTGCCTGAGAGTTTCGCTCTCAAGGGCGACCTTACCAATTTGTACATCGGCGACTTTAATGGGGACGGTCAAAGCGATATACTCCGTCAAGAAAAGGGCAGTTGGGACGACGATGCCATAGGGACTGCTCATGTACTCTTAAGTAGTCAGACAAAATTAATTACATATTTTTCTCCAAAATTTTTTATGATTGTTTCAACGGAATCAACTAAGTTTTTCCAGCAAGAATAAGCATCGATTTCAATCCATTCGTATTTAATAAACCGCCACAAGATTTCAATCAAATTCAAATGAGGTGAATAAGTGGGGAGATGGAATATAGTAATATTGCGTTCTTTCCATTCTTCAATCTTATCTTGAATAGCATCACTAGTATGGACAGATGCTTGGTCTACTACAATTACTGTTTGCTTTTCCATTCTCGTGGGAAAAAATGCATCGATACAAGCTATGACTACATCTGAATTAATATTTTGAGTAGATACATACGCTTCTAAATGATTGTGGCGATTCATTATTCCTAATACATTTAATCTGCGGCTACTCCGACTAGGTACTTCTATATATTCCCCAATATTTTGCCATCCATAAGGGACACAAGGGATTAAATAAAACCCACTTTCATCTAAATAATACAAATTAATTTCCCCCAAATTGTCTAACAGTTTCAGTTGTTCAAGTTGTGCTTTTTTTTCCTCATACTCTTGAGCTGGGGGGCTGACAGCTACCCCTTTACGCATCCGATGCCAACTCATATTCATTGTTTTCAATATTCTCTGAACAGTTTTAACAATTGCGGAAGTTCGTATAGGAACTAGACTACAACAAAAAGACACTTTTTTTAATTGCCTCGGTTCTTCTTCAGTCCAGGCTTTAATTTTTTCTTTTTGTTCGAGACTAAAGGTTTGCTTACGACCTCTTCCAGACTTATTATATAGTCCGACCATTCCCTCGGAATCCCAATTTTTAATCCAATTGTAGATAGTTCTATAACTAACATCAAAGATTTCCATAAGTTCTTTAACTTTTTTATGTTCTCGATCTCGCAAAAGTAAACAATGTGCTCTTTGACGAACTTGATGATGGCGACTTTGATGATAAATTCGTAAGAGCAATTTTGCAGAAAGCTCATTTATTTCGCGCATTAAAATCCTTCTTAATTTCTCCTAATTTATCGTCATATTATGTCAAATATATCTGGCCGGGGATGAGCATGAAAACCGACTCCCCGTTAGTTTGACAAAAATCTGCTACATGTACGAGTAGCTATATCTAGTATAACAAGTTTTCTCGATTTTGTGCAATTAATTTTGTCCAACTACTTATCCCAAGGCAACGGCAACTTTACCCGCAGCCGCCTGCCTGAGAGTTTCGCTCTCAAGGGCGACTTTACCAATTTGTACATCGGCGACTTTAATGGGGACGGTCAAAGCGATATACTCCGTCAAGAAAAGGGCAGTTGGGACGACGATGCCATAGGGACTGCTCATGTACTCTTATCCGAAGGCAACGGCAACTTTACCCGCAGCACCCTGCCTGAGAGTTTCTTTCTCAAGGGCGACCTTACCAATTTGTATGTAGAAGATTTGGATGGTGATGGCAAGGATGAGATTCTGGTTCAAAAAAAATCTCCCCAAGGGAAGCGGTCCCGCACCAGTCGGGTATTGTCCTCGAATGATGGGGAAAATTTCACCGAATATCTGCTCCCCTCAGCGCCTCAGGTTAACGGTCAAAGCGGGCAACTGTATATTGCCGATTATAACGGCAATGGGCAAAACGATGATATTCTGGTTCAGCGTTCTGGTTTCGACCAAGCGCTGCGATACAGCGTTATCCTGGGGAGCAATGACCACCTTCAAGGGGGAGCAGGAAACGATACCCTCTCAGGGGGTAAGGGAAGCGACGGGCTTTACGGACACGGGGGCAACGACAGCCTCTTAGGGGACAGCGGTAATGATACCCTCAAAGGCCAAGATGGAGACGATCTCCTCTCAGGGGGTAAGGGACACGACAGGCTTTACGGCAATGAGGGCAGTGATACTTTTGTCTTGGCCCAGGGCATGGGCAAGGATACCATCGACGACTTTTCCGATGGCACGGACTTTATCCAGTTAGGAGGAGGCTTGAGTTTTGCTGATTTAGAAATTGCCCCTCAGCGCAATTCGACTTTCATTAAGGTCGCGGCTTCTGGGGAAGTGTTGGCAACTTTGTCGGGAATTTATAATCTTGATGCTCCTGATTTTGTTTAGTTACGGTAACGCCGTTGTTCTCCCAGGGGGGCTCCTCGACCGCTATTGTAGGGAACACTAGCGGTTCCCCCCCTCAGCAATCGGGTGCGGTCAAAACCCGTTGGTAGGAAGCATCCCCGCCGGAACCCGTTCCCACGGGCAGCGGAGGGGTCGTTACCCGGGGATCTGGCATCCCGGCGCCTGCGCGCTGAGGTACACGCGGAGAGGAGAGCAACCGTGGGAACGAGGGGTTCGGCTACATGAACAAATGCGTTGGCCTCAAGGCGCCCTACCGTTCCGGAAAAATCGGCTAACGCAGCGCGGGCATGATTACATGCCTCGGGCAGCGGAGGGTTCGTTACCCGGGGAGCTGGCTCTCCTTGCAGCGGAGGGGGCCCTGCGCGTACTTCGGGTTATCAACTACTTGTGAGCGCACCCGGGTGGAGTTGGTTCCACCGGGCGGTAAAACTCAGGGCGCTATCAAAACGAACCGACTTGCTTCTTTCACGATGGAGACAAAACCCTTGCGTTCCCAGGCAGAGCCTGGGAACGAGGGGGTTAAAAATCAACTTGGGAAGGTGGTTTGGGGCGATCGCCTTTATCCTGGTGAAGGCACAATATGGATGATTCCTCATAGTATAGCGATGGCACCTCTAGCACTGCTGAGTACCTCTGATAAAACTGGACTGATTGACTTGGCACGCTCTCTTGTGCAAGAATTTGGTTTCGATCTGATTAGCAGTGGTGGCACAGCGGCTACCCTGAAAGAGGCTGGTTTACCGGTAACCAAAGTGGCTGACTACACCGGGTTTCCCGAAATTTTGGGCGGTCGCGTCAAAACCTTGCATCCCCGCATTCATGGTGGTATCATGGCAAGGCGGGATCTGGAACAGGATCGGGCGGATTTGTCAAGTCACGAGATTCGCCCGCTCGACTTAGTTGTGGTCAATCTCTATCCTTTTGCACGGACGATCGCCCAAGAGCATGTTACATTAGCAGAGGCGATAGAGCAAATCGATATTGGCGGACCGACTCTCCTGCGGGCAGCGGCAAAAAACTTCGCTCACCTGACTGTATTGTGTAATCCTGCCGATTATAATGCCTATTTGCAGGAGTTGCGCGACCATGGGGGAAAAGCTTCTCTGGAATTTCGCCAAGGACGGGCCCTACAGGTATTCTCCCATACGGCGGGGTACGATCGGGCGATCGCCTCCTACCTGGCGGGTCAAGCAGAAACCACAGTACCGGAACAATATACGCTTTCAGGGCGACAGCTGCAAGTGCTGCGCTACGGAGAGAACCCCCATCAACCGGCTGCTTGGTATGAAACTGGGACAAATAAGAGTGGTTGGGCGGCAGCGACCAAACTGCAAGGCAAGGAATTGAGTTATAATAACTTAGTAGACTTAGAGGCAGCCCGTCGTTTGATTAGTGAATTTACAGACAGCCCAGCAGCAGCCGTCCTCAAGCATAGCAATCCCTGTGGCGTCGCGTCGGGCAGTACGCTATCAGAAGCTTACGAGAAAGCCTTCGCTGCTGACTCGGTATCCGCTTTTGGTGGGATCGTGGCCTTGAATCGGGCGATCGACGCCTCCACGGCCCAGATGATGGTGCAGACATTTTTAGAATGTGTGGTGGCCCCGGACTGCGAAGCAGAGGCCAAGTCGATTCTAGCAGCTAAATCCAAGTTGCGGGTCTTGACCTTGCCGACTATACATGAGGGGGCAGAGCAGACTGTTAAAGTAATAGCGGGAGGTTTTCTGGTCCAGGGGTCGGACGAGGAGGCGGAGAACCCCCAGGAGTGGCAAGTCGCGACGGAGGCCAAACCAACCCCAGAGCAGATGTCAGAACTGCTGTTTGCCTGGAAAGTGGTCAAGCATGTAAAATCGAATGCGATCGTCGTCACGGGCGATCGGGCGACCCTGGGCATTGGGGCTGGTCAAATGAACCGCGTAGGTGCAGTAGAGATTGCCCTGAAGCAGGCAGGGGACAAAGCCTGGGGGGGGATATTGGCCAGCGATGGCTTCTTTCCCTTCGACGACTCCGTGCGTGCCGCTGCGGCTGCTGGCATTAGCGCCATTATCCAGCCTGGGGGCAGCATCCGGGACAAAGATTCCATAACGGCCGCGAATGAATTAGGATTAGTAATGGTTTTGACTGGAACGAGACATTTTTGGCATTAGGACATATACATGGAAAGTACAACAACACCACCGCAAGCCGAATCCAGGGATATAAAAGTGACGATTCTCCTAGCGGGAGGACATCAATATACTCTGCCGATGAAATCAAATTCACAGCTACTGCTGAACCTGTTAAAGTTGATTGTAGCTCAATCGGATCCGCAAAACCAGAATGTTTCTAGATTACTACAGCTGCCCATCAACGGGAAACAACAAGGCTTGTGGTTTACTAGCCAAAATTTAATTGGGATAATCACGGAACCGCCGATGTTTATGCAACCGCAGCAACAACAGCCTGCGGATGCTGCAAGTTAAACTGTTTCGGGGGTTCGTAGTAAACGCTAAAGCGTTTGCTGGGGGGTTCGTAGTAAACGCTAAAGCGTTTGCTGGGGGGTTCGTAGCAAACGCTTTAGCGTTTACAGAGAAACAGGCGCTGCTACTGGTTTAATTTGTGCAGCTGAGACAGCAATCACTTCAAAACCATTCCCGTTTTCGTCCAATACCTCTAAAACGTAGCCATCTTCTTGTCCTTCTGGTCTCGGACAATAATCCACTATGATTGCCGAAATACCCTGATGCCAATTATACTCAGGAATATCTGAGAGCAGTGTAACTTATGAAAACATTTCAAATTTTATAGTTGACCTCTTTCTAGTTAATTAGGCAGGAGGGTCACGAACCTTGTCTCATTAGATAATGAATCAATGACAACAATTTTATTGAAAAAAAGTTTGTAGTGAGGACTAAAGTCCTCATCTTGTGTTAAGTTTGTAGTGAGGACTTTAGTCTTCATTCTTCCCCGAAGCGCTAAAGAGCTTACGAAGAACTGCGCTTATACCTATTTCTTCTTAATGGGGGCATTGCGCAAGTGGCTTTATTCGAGCAAGTGCAAGTGGGGATAGGACGGGCCCATCGCCTGTCCGAATCCCAGGACGGGCCGTTCGGAGGGAAGAGCGCTGGTGGCTGAAAAGCCCACAAGATAAGGATTTCAGCCTCAGACGCCAAACAGGAGCATAAGGTCAAGCTATAGTGGTCAGTTCTCAGTGGTGGCCTTTGGTTGAGGCGGTCGGTGTTGGTAATTTACCGCGTTGGCGTTGCGAATCAGGACAAATCCAAGGTTCAATTGCAGAAGTGACCACTTCGCTATCTAATCAATCGGGCTGCTATTTACATTGAATATATACAGAGGACAGCACAAAGCGCTCGTCCCAAACAGTCAAACTATGGCGTTGCACAACTACGGGATGATAAGGGTTGAAATTGTGAATGGTCAATTGAAATAGTCATAAATGTTCTAGAATAGACTATATTAGCTTATTCAATTTTCCTCGTTCCCTGGGGACCGCCTGGGAACGGCAACCATTGACTGCTATCATCCCAAAAATGTGCAACGCCCAAACTATAATAAAGAGAGGAAGCTCATTATGAAATTAGTCACCACAGGCATATTTTTTGCAGGACTGGCCGCTGCTATTGGCGTGAGTATTACCCAAACCACCGAAGGCGTCTGGAACATCAAAACTCCACCCATTCCGGCTATGGATATTACTATTAACACGGGGGAACAACCTACTCCTCCAGTCCAGGAGGTAATACCCATCTCCGAAAAATTATCAGAAAAAGTCTCAGAAGAACCTGAGTTTTATCAATCCTTGCCCGATCGGGATGTAGTATTTGCCCTAGGAACCGACTATCTGGATGTTTCTGGTGAAGGCGCAACCCAGCTCAACTACAATATAATCGCCTTAGAAGGCCAGCAAATTGTAATTACCAGCTTGTCCGGTCAGGTAAAAACGGAGGTATTTACACCCAGCGGCGGTTTGTTGAGAGAAAATGAACCTTTACCGATAACCGGGAAATATAAAATCAACGTTAGGGCTGCTAGTCCTTACACCCTCAGAATAAAAGTCAATTGACGATCGACCGCCTCAATTATCAGTACATCCCGACATAAGTAAATGAATTAAGAAACCCGGTTTTTTGGAAAAGCCGGGTTTCTGTGCTACTGATGACCGGGCCCTGTCTCCGGGGACAGGGTTTGGGTTTAAGCTGACTCATATCAAATCTACTGGACAGTGCGAAGTTCTATGGCTGCGAGAAAGCGCGATCGGGGAACTGCTTGTCATAAGCGGGTTGGGCCCGATCGACCTCCTATGGCTGCGCCCCCAGCGCAGCGAAGAGGAGCAATTCGCGGGCTCCGAAAGGCGAGAGCGCCTTTCGGAACAAGGGGTTCAGCTTTTAGGATAGATAGCTCCTATTTTCAGAGAACTTCGCACTCTCCAGTCAAATCTAGTTGAATGCCCATAATAAAAAATGAGCGCAACTGTAGGTTGTTTCGTGCCTCAACCCAACCGCGCCAAGGCATGTTGGGTTTCTTCGGTGCTAAGCCAACCTACAGTATTAAGATTATCCAGATGTGATATCACTCATTTCTTCGCACTGTTCCAGTCTGTGGGCGATCGCCACCAGACTATCTGCGGCGCTAGATGTACCCACACCATAACAAGCGCGTCGCCGCCTGGCGATCGCGGGGAGATGTCCTTCCGGAGCATTAGCAGAGAAACTAAGTTCATCATAATTGAGCCAGTTTTCCCGCTGGCGCCAGCCCACCCGATCGCAAAAATCCATATAATTGTTCTCCAGGCTGGATAATATTTGCCTCTGCACATTGAAGCCGAAGCGTCCACGGCTATACTTGGTCCAGAGTTGGTCGATCGTCTGTAAGTCGGCACAAGGAAAATTTTCGATATCTTCCAAGCGCAGCCAGCCTTCAGCTTCTCGATCGACTACAATGAGCATTACTAGCCAGGTATATTCATCAGCTTCTTGCCATCTTCCTGCGGCCAGGAACTGGTCTAGCTGACTATAGTCCATCCCTACCTCAGACTGCCAGCTAGTTTCTGCAGACCCAGGACTGAAGAATTCCAGTTTTGTTAAGATCTCTTTCAGCATGGAAATCTGTTCTGCTCTTTGAGAACTTGCGAGTTCCAGTTCCTGTTTCAGTTCCTGGCGTTCGATCTCCCCCTGCTGCAAAGCGGCTTCCAACTTATTCAACCGGTTTTCCAGCCTCAAGACCGCCGACTGCAGAAACTCCTGCTGTGCTAAAGTCATACTAGACGATAGTATGCTGGGTGGTTCCGACTCCTGCAAGGGCTCCGCTGGTTGGTTGTCACGGTTTTTCGCACCAGACTTCTTGGTATCAGTATTCTTTACCGCCGAACTTTCCGCGTCAACGTTGATAATAATGGTGCCACTGGGCAACTGGTAACCGTTGAGGGCTCCTGACTTCCACCAGCGCCAAGCTGTTCTGTATGAGACGCCCACTTCACGGGCATAATCTGCCAGTTTCACTCTTCCGTTTTATTTTCAAGACTGGCTACATCTTAGCCCGTTTGACTAGATATGAAAGTAAAGTTTTGCAAAGATTGTCTAGCGGTCAGTTGTTAGCGGTCAGTTGTTAGCGGTCAGTTGTTAGCGGTCAGTTGTCAGTACCATACCTAGGGGTCATGGCTAATTCCAGTTTACAACTCCCAGAGATAGTCGATCGGCAAAGGGCAGAGGATATTATCATTCACCTGGCCTATTTGCAATACCAGCAACAAGGGGCGATCGCCTCTCGGGAAGACTTAGCCCCGGACATACAAGCAGCTGCTTGTCAGCTAGTCTCGCGCCTCAAACAACTGGATGCCATTGCCTCCTGCTGCCAACAGACTCCCATTGGCAAACTGCTACCAGGTGCTCTGTACATCCATGTTACAGCAATAGAAGCCCTCGACCCCCTGCTGCGGCTCTACGAAAGATGCGCCCGGGACATTGCCGGGGACGTTTCGGAGGCCACGATCGTTAAATTCCACCTGGACAAACAGAAAATCTCCTATCTATTCTACCCGGACTTCGACAGGGACGCCCATCCTCTACTCGAAGCTAGTATCCAGGTTGACTTTTGTCAAGCCCAAAGCAACTACCGAGATTATAGCACTAGGAATAATCCTCCCATTCTCCACCGCAAAGATGCTTTTGTCACCCCGGACTATCCCTATTATGAAGAATTTGCCCAGCTTACCCGAGAGGAAGAAGAGTTAGGACTCCTGGACAAGGGTCGGGGTTTTTCCATCGGGACGCTGCAAAGTTGGCTAGACTGCTTAGAAGCCCATGGCGTGAAAATCGAAAATCACCATGTTATCCAAGGACCGGATTTTATCAGGGCATCAGTAGCGCCAAAAATAGAACGCCACAAAGCTGCCATGGTCCGCAAGGATCTTTCTCGTCCTGTCCGTTTAGCTTTAGAAGCGGAACTATTCACCCCAGATACGACTTTCTTTGACTACGGTTGTGGATATGAGGGGGATATCCAACGCATAGCCGAGAAAGGCTATGTCAGTTCCGGTTGGGACCCCTATTACTGCCCCGCTCGCCCTTTAGCTCGCCCTTTAGTGAGTGCGGATATTGTCAACTTAGGTTATGCGATCAATGTAATCGAATGTCAGGAGGAACGTCGGGAAGCATTAATTAAAGCCTGGGAACTCACCCAGAAAGTTTTACTGGTATCGGCGCAAGTTTTGATTAATGACCGGAATGCCGGACAAGTCGCCTATGGTGATGGCATCATTACCAAGCGCAATACCTTTCAGAAATATTTTGAACAAGAAGAACTGAAAACTTATATTGACCAGATCCTGGGTGTAGATGCAGTTCCCGTGGCCCTGGGAATTTATTTTGTCTTCTCCGACGCAGCACAAGCTGAGAGTTTCCGCGCCTCTCGCTTTTATTCCCGGGCCAGAACCCCCAGAGTTCGCTTACCCGATAAGAAGTTTGCAGATTATCAAACCATGCTGATTCCTTTGATGGAGTTCTTTACTAAGCGGGGACGTCTTCCTGTCAGAGGAGAACTTGCTTCTGAGTCGGAAATATTAGCAGAGTTTAGAACTTTTCGTCGCGCTTTTAAGGTGATTTTACAGGTTACTGACCCCGAAGATTGGGATGCGATCGCGGACAAGCGACGTCAGGACTTGCTAGTCTACATTGCCCTCACGCACTTTACCGGTCGCCCCCAGGGGCGAAACCTGGCACTAAGCGTAAAAAACGACATCAAAGCATTACTGAGCAGCTACAAATCTGCTTGTTTGCTTGCGGATCGAATGCTCTTCAGCATTGGCGACCTCAATTTTATCACTAAATGTTGTGAACATTCCCCTGTGGGCAAGCAGGGCCCCCATGCTTTCTGCGTGCATGTCAATTATCTGCAGCAACTCGACCCCCGACTGCGACTCTACGAAGGCTGTGCCAACCGCACCATTGGGCGCTTAGATGGGGCGACTGTCATCAAGTTTCATACTAACACGCCGAAAATCTCTTATCTATTCTATCCCGACTTCGATACCGACCCTCATCCCATTTTACAGACCTGCATGCAGATCGACCTGCGGGATTTAAGCGTCAATTATCAAGACTACAAGCATGTCCATAACCCTCCCATTCTACATCAAAAAGACCAGTTAGTAGGACCAGATTACCCCAATTATGAAAAATTCGCCCGACTCAGCCAACTGGAAGCAGACTGGGGACTTTTAGATGATTTATCTGCGATCGAGACTCGTCGGGGATGGCTGCAATGTTTAGAAGCACATTGTGCTAGGATCGATAACTATCGTCTCTATTGGCGCAAAGATGCCGACCCTTATCGGCTCAGAGTTCTCAAAGCTGCTGTCAGCAACCGTCGAAAAAAAAGAAGAACGGATGATCTAATCAGATGATCTAATCCGATATTGAACCTATTTTCATTAATTTTTCCTCGTGCCGGGAAAATCGGAAACAGAAAAAAGAGGAAAGGTCATGTCACAATTAGATATTGCAGAAGCGAGGACTAAACTGCCAGAATTACTCGAAATAGCCCTCAAGGGTGAAGAAGTGGTCATAACCCAAGGCGATCGCCCGGTGGCGAAACTGTTGCCAGTGGCAGAAAAGCCGCGCCGACAGTTTGGAAGTATGAAAGATATAATCTGGGTAGCAGATGACTTTGACGAACCGCTAAGGTCAGAATTTAAGGAATATATGGAATGAGACTACTGCTGGATACCCATGCCTTATGAATGTAGGCTATAACCTCGACAGTAGCAATAGCGCCTCAGTCGGCGATCGCCGACTATCGCCGACCGTGCCATTAATGGTGCCACTACCATAGTTCTGGGATGATAATTCAATCATTAATGCGATCGCCTATAGAGTATCCTACCATAATAACAGATAATTACCTGGGGACGCCAGGTAACGCAGCTAGTCGGCTCTGGGTCGAAGTCTTCTCCTTCCCTCTGCTATCGTGCCACGAGCCCCATACCTGACAACCGGTGGCATGGCATTGGTTAACTGACATTTATTCAGAATACCCGCTCGGTGCCCTCGGCACAAGCATACACCGGTGAACTATGGGAGCGGACTGACGATCGCCGGCCGGAGTAGGGTGCGGGCTCCGGCTCCGGGTAGAAAGCCAAAATCAACTTGACAAATTGGAAAATCAGATTTAGGATGGAGAAAGGGCGGGGCAGGATTCCCGTACAGGGAAAACCAGAGCGGGCTCGCCGGCGGGAGGGCAGTTTCGCGCTCGACTTAAAATCCCTGGTTTCATTGGTTTTTGTCTTCAGAAACGACTATTTTGTCTACATTATTGCCGATTACCTTTCCGCAAAAAACATGAAAGCTCCCCAAACTAGTAATTTAATTATTGCCGACTGCTAAAACCTGGAGGAGGAATTGGTGTAGTTGATTTCTATGTATCGCCCAAACACCCAGAACCTGATTTTGTCTCGTTAACCCGTAATTTTTGGACGATCTGGTTTGCCACAGATAAGGTATTTATCTTCCTTTAGCCTACCTTCGATGAAGTTACTCGGATCGAGAAGATGGCAAAGCTTTCTTTTCCACCAGGCTTTAAAGCACCCTATTATTTGTTTATCGGTCGTAAGAGTCGATCGCAGTCTTAAATTATAGGAATAAAAAATGCTCGAACGTCAAGAATCAAATTTAACTCTCTCCAGAGAAAACAAACGGCAATACTGGAAAACACTTCTAAATGCTTTTCTCGATTGTCATCAAAATCCCTTGAACCAGTCATTACATCTAATCAGTACACAACTGCGCTTGTGGGCTGTTTTATCTCTCATATCTCTGGGCTCGAACTACGCTACTATCGCCATTGGTACGCTGTACGTATTGTCTTTATGGGGAAAACTGCCAACTCGGATGTGGGTTATAACTACAGTAGCGATGGCAATTTTAGTCTATTTGGCGATCGCTATACATCCTAGCCTCGCGATTGCCTTACTAGCTTTGCCCGTATCTTATGGACTGCAAGGAGCAGCGCATCTGCTGACGGGAGAGGTTACTTATCAAAGTACTTACATGGGTCAAGGCAACTGGTTATGGCATTGGTTACAGCATAGCTATTACTTATTACCCTTGGTACTTGCCCCAATTGCCAGCACAAAATTCACCTTACTTACTTGTTTTGTGGCCCACGATACGGTTATGGACACCAAGCTAAAGCTCGATCGCGACTTGCAGGATTTGAATACAATTCGAGATTAGGTTGAGAGCGAACAACCACCAACTACTCACAGTACCCACTGGTGGCTACATCAGATACCCCTACCAATTAAGGATGCTTGCGATCGAATTGCCCACTCTCAAGCTATCAAACAGATGTTTCAGGGCACATATAACGAGAGGGTCTATACGGTTCAGGTTATTGATGGGATGAACGAGATTTACGTTACTGGACAAAAAAAAGAATTAACCTCCGATAACGTTTTTTACCTTGCTCACGTCGATGCGCCATTCCTTTCAGTTTACCCCTTTGCAGCTGTGTTTCGCTGTATGGTAGCTGTCAATCCCAATGATTGGGTACACACTCACTTTCCCATGAGAGGAGTTACCTTTGAAGACCCCGAACCCTACACCCTTACTACTGGTGACATTCTCGCCTTTGACTATCTTCGCGAGTTACATTATATTACTTCAACATCCAATCAAAACGAAGAGCATCCCCTGCGTATCAACCTCAAACTTCACTACTTAGTCTACCCGACCTGGCTGCCCACCTACGGCAAGATTCTCGGTCAACTGGCTAATTGGTACAATATGCTGGGACGTAAAACTTTCCTGATGACTCTTACCCCCGATACAGTCTCTGCTAAGATTTCGGCGGCTTCACTTCTGGCTTGGACAAAGATAGTAGAATTTACCCACCGCTTTATTGGTGCAACGAATCTCGTCTATACCTTATTACTGGCTGGAATCGCTTTTTTGTTGAAAAATGCCACAATTTTCCTGGCCAGCACCAGTTTCGTACATTATTTAATTTACATAGCAACTTTCTTTTACCGGCGAAACGTTTCTTATGGCACTTTCCTCCGCAATGCGGTTTTCTTTAAAAGCCTCGCTATGGGTCAGCTACTGTTTTGGTATATCTACTACTTTCAATTCGATCCCATTTCTCTTACCCTCGTCTTAGTTGGCTACGGTCTGTCTTTTTTAGCTTACTTCAGACTCGGTTCTCTGCGCACCTACTTTGGTGTGGAGCTAGGTAAAATTGCTCCCCAGCAAATCGATACTTTTCCCTATGGTGTCCTACCACATCCGATGATTGTTGGCAACATCATCGGTCTAATTGGTTTGGAAATGCTCGAACCGCTTCGCGTTGCATTACCATGGCTTGTTCCTTTACACATTGCATTTTATCTGGTGCATTTAGTGCAAGAGATCTTAGATATTCATGAAAATACAATAGCTTCTATAACCAAAAAGAACTAGATGCCCACTTTTATTCTCGTCTGGTTGGGACAATAAGTCCAAAGTAGAATATCTAGATGACATTAATGTCCTTGTCAAACTAGTGAAACGGTCTAAGGAGAAAGTCATGATTCAATTGTCTCATAGTTCGATGAGTCTGGTAAGTGTGCCGTTTGAGGAACTTTACTAGCGCCATCTTTGTCGTCATTCAGAATTTGAGATTAACGTCATTCATCTGGCAGCAGGTTTGAGAATCTGGTATTCGATTGACGGAATGGTTTATTGGTTTATCCCATCACCTTGGATGCTGGTAGCGCCTAACCTTCCGATTTCAATATCATTGATAACGGCGCTTTTCTTTACTGGAGTATGCATTTCTGTACAGTACTTGTTTCGGGTGCATCCCAGTTTTTTTTATGAGTATTTTCACTGAGTTGATGAACTGACGAGATCGTGTTAGGCTAGAGAGCAGGCAAACGTTCCCCCCGAAACTATGAATAGAGAGGAAATCAGGATCCTGTCACCTGTTATACTTTTTGCAGTTTTGATGACGATCGATCGCGGTGGCGGTTGCTTGTCCAAGGCATCGATCGCATTGGCGATAATATTCATAAACACCTGGTTCAGTCCACAGGCATAGCATTCCACCAGGGGCAGGTCGCCGTAATTTTTGACCACAGTAATCTCAGGAGCTCCCGATTTTGGTTTCAGCCGGTTTTGCAGAATCAGTAATGTGCTATCAATGCCTTCATGAATATCAACTGCCTTCATCTGGGCCTCATCCAAGCGAGAGAAATTCCGCAAAGACGGGACAATCTCGCGGATCCGGTTTGCGCCCATATTCATTGAAGAGATCATTTTCGGCAAATCTTCTTTCATGAAATCCAGTTCCATCTCTTCAATTGCTGCCTGAATTTCCGGCATCGTCCCTCCTTCGTGCTGCTGATATGTCTAACAGGTGCAGTAGGTTTTGTGTATATTCATTCGGCAGTCAGATTGCCGTAAATAAAGCTGACGGGGTTGTTAATTTCATGGGCAATACCAGCAACCATCTGACCTAGACTGGACATTATCCGTGGGAAACACTTCCTCGATGCTTTTCCCGATCGCTTCTGATACGGGGGGAGCGTTTTTGTCATTTTTTGCCGGGTAGTAGTCCAGAAAAATGCCCTCTTTGTTCAGGCGAAACATCAAGTCCGGGATCGCGTTTACTAGGCTGCGATTTTTCGCCTCGCTACAACCCAATGCCTCTTCGATGCGCGACAAGGGGTACGGCGAGTAGCGCGACCGCCCGACTTGTGCATCGAATGCATGCTTGTGTTCTGTGATATCAAATTTGATGGCTAAATATCGGTATGGTTTTCCTTTTTCATCCACAAAGGGCACTACGGTAGTATCCACCCAATAATCGGTGCCATCTTTGGCTTTATTCTTGATTTCCCCTTGCCAAACTAACCCAGGTTTAATCCGCGACCAAAACTCCTCAAAGAACTCTTGGGGATGATAACCTGAATTTACGATCCGGTGGGTTTTTCCCAGCACTTCCTCTCGACTATACTTTGAAACTTCGCAAAATTTCTCCTTTACGCTCCTTCCCTTGTCGTCCGTTATGGCTACGATCGCCGCTTGCTCCCAGGCCATTTTCATCTCCGATTTTTCCGGAACGGTGAACTCTTTGATGGTTTGCCGGAGTTTTTCATTCCTATAATTTTGAGTGGCGATCGCCCAAGCTTCTATGGCTTTTTTGACTCTGACCCCATATCATCCGCTTTTCCCCACTCTACCCAACAATTGGAATCATTATACTCCATTTTTTCGCTTTCTGGAGCCTGAATCAAAAATTATCGCCTCCTATCTAATTTTTTAATGAAAACTTAATCTTTCTGGGGAATCACAGAGCGATGTGCGATGCATCGCACATCGAAACTTCGGGAATTTCAGCCAGAGAAAGCAAGTGGTGGCGTGAGGCTGACAGAGGGCCCTTAGTGCGCTGACAGCGAACCGCAAACTGACAGGATTTGCAAAGAGGCGATGTTTCTGGGACTTGAGGAAAAGGAATCCCGGCTTGGTAATCTTGCAACCAATCAGTCACCTGACGCAACAGTTTGCTCAAAATAGCTTTAGTGCGCTGATGTTGAGCTTCACTATAAGCGAATTTGAGACTTTGAGGTTCAGGTTTGTCAGTCTGGGAAGCTTGAGACTGGACAAACCAGTAAGTCATGGATATTTGCTCTGGCAAATATTCGCTAGTTTCAGCCAGCACAAAGGGATACAGACGAGTTTGCCAGTTTTTTCCTAACCGCGCGGGGTTTTGAGGACGGGGATAGGTTTTCCAATCCAAAACCTGGGCGTCCAGGTCATCTAAAATTAATAGGTCATAAACAACAGTCAACAAATAGCCGCCGATCTTGAGAGTGCGGCAATGTTCGCTCTCCCGGAAGGTCTGGCTAGTAGAAAGGGCGGTGGTAAAAATCTCTGGTACCGCAGTCCTTAACGATTCCAAGCAACGTCCTAACTCGGCCTCTTTGGAAATCAGGGATTCTACTGGCAAACCCAGTTCTCGCTGCTGCATTAACAGGTGAAAGCGCTTTCCCCAAGCCATTGAAGCCTGTTGTTCTGGGGTTGCCGGTGCCGCCAGCTGCTCTAAATAACTGTATTGAAATTTGCGGGGGCAAGTTTCTAAAAGATTTAACTGCCCTTGAGATAAGCGGAACATTGTCATTTGCTCATGGCTAATTGCTAATGGGTTGGGGAACTTTAGTTAAAACGAACACATTGCCCTGATTTCCTCGCCCAATGCGTAAATTATTGTCTAAGTAGGTTATGTCTAGCCAGCCTTGTTGTTCGCGATTCTCGATGCTAAAATCCAAGGGCGGAAATTTTTGGCCGTTCTCGATTTTGGCGATCAAACTTTCCGGAGAATCATAGCCCACCAAGCGCTGCAATCCCAAGATTGACCTTTCAAATTTTACCTCCACCCGGCGATCGCCCACCGGTGAGAAGCGAGCGCCAACACTGACGATGCCTTCAAGATAGGGCAAGCCCTGAACCTCGGCAATGTTGTAGAGTTTAGCCTCTTGGCATCGGATACATTGATATATTTGACCAAGTTTGAACAATGGCAGCCGACCAATGCTCAAAATCTCGGCACTGCTAGTGTATAGCAGACGCCAATTGCCTTCCAGCAGATCGCCAGCAGCAGTCGTTTGAGGGGTAGGGTTGCGATCTTCTAGCTGGGCAATAGCTGCCAGAATGGCCAGCTTATCCGTTTCTGTTGCCAGTAAGCCGCGATTCTTACCGGCGATCGCCTCTAGCAAGGTAGCTTTCTCAATCATGATGCTGACCTCCGAAATAAAAAGAGAATTATCTGTTCTCAGGTTGTTGACTTGTGGGGTTAGACTCCTCACAAAGGCCCAACAATATCATACCACCTAGTATGGACATCGATCGCCAGTATCGACGGTTACATACTGACTTACCCCCTAGAGAAATAAGGAGAAACCATCGGATTTCGGCATACGTCCTCTAAGTAGAAGGTATTTTATAGTGATAGAGTTGCGACTAAGTGCCCAAAAACTTACACATCTCTCATATTTGGGGAAAATATCAGTACGATAGGGGGATTGTAGGTATAAAAAACAGAGTGTTACGTATTAGTAAGGTCTAGTAGGCTCAGTCTTACTTGAGAGCGGCTCCGGAAAAGAAGTCCACTTGCTTCAAGTGATGCAAGTCCACTAAGCTAGAAAAAAGCAGTGGATGGCTAGCCCTGGCTGCTAACTATAAGCGATCGCTAGCATTAGCCCCGAGCTGCTGCTGGCTGCGGCCTTCCCTGTCGAAAGATGCGGATGTTATACTTGCACATATCTAGTTATTAGATTTGTGAGGGTTAAACGCAGCACTAAATATTGATTTGGTGGTAAAGTTTCACAGACTTGCAGGAGCTTTCGATATGAACAACCCATCTCTGCGGGAAGCACCCCGTTGGAAACCAGCTGAGGTCATAGCCGTGAACCGAGACTCTTCCCTGATCCACTGGTTGGAAGCCACGGGGCGGATGTCGGCACCAGAACGCAATGATGATACAGAATTCATCCCGGAAGACGAAGTGGGAGAAATGATGGATAGTAACTTCGACAGGTACGAGGAGTCCGAAGAAACCGGAGATGAAGATTAAGTAAGCTGTCGTTCGATGTACTCTGCGCGCGCTACTCGCACTGCGCAGAGTACATCGATCGTTCATTGCATATTTGGCTATCGCCTAAAATCGTGGCAGCCCTTGACCCATAAGCGTTTCAGCCAGAATGGTCATGGTCAATATGTAATTTAATACATTACAGCTTACCCTCGTCAGGGGACGGTGGGGAATCTGTCACCCACCGGAATCAAAATTACTCGATCTACAGTCAAATAGAAAATATAGTGGAGTGATGGGAGAATTGTCGTGGAAGCTGAATTATCTGTTGATTGGCCTTTGAATTATACAGGTACTCGTCTGTTTGTGATGTTAGGGACGGGGCTAGGTTTTGCAGCCATAGTTATGGATGGGATGGCAGGACGCCTGGGAACCGAAGGGTTCTCATCCCTGACGGTACCATTTTGGTTGTGCGCCTCGGTAACGACGCTCCTTGGCTACTGGGTAGTGCCTTGGCTGCGGAGACTGAAAGCTGGTCAAGTGATCCGCTCTAATGGTCCCCAAGCCCATTTGAAAAAAGCAGGTACTCCGACAATGGGTGGGGTGTTTTTTATTCCGGCAGCAGTAATCTGCGCTACATTGTTGTCAGGATTTAACTCTAATGTGCTTGTCCTATCAAGCGTGACTCTATGCTATGGGGCCATCGGCTGTTATGATGATTGGAAAATCATCAACCGTCGTGCCATTAAAGGCTTGTCGCCTCGCAAGAAACTGGCATGGCAGACGGGTTTTGCGGCTCTATTTTGTCTCTGGCTCGCCTGGAGTCAACCAGTAAGTATCACCACCATTATATTGCCTTTTGGTATAGCTATTCCCCTAGGAATGCTATTCTGGCTGCTTGCTAGCTTGGTGATGGTGGCAGAAAGTAATGCTGTTAACCTGACTGATGGTGTAGATGGATTGGCCGGGGGAACAAGTGCGATCGCCTTTTTAGGATTAGGGGCATTAATTGGGAATAGTTCCCCAGAATTAATGATATTCTGTGCCTGTATGAGCGGCAGTTGTTTGGGATTTTTGGCCTTCAATCGCAACCCGGCCCGGGTGTTCATGGGTGATACAGGTTCTCTCGCATTGGGAGGTTCCTTAGCAGCCGTTGCCTTACTCAGTAGTAACATTTGGGGTTTATTTATTCTCAGCGGGATATTCTTAGTAGAAACACTTTCCGTGATAGCACAGGTAAGCTACTTCAAGGCTACCAAAGGACCGGACGGCGTGGGCAAGCGACTGTTTAAGATGACACCGCTACATCACCATTTAGAACTATCTGGGTGGTTAGAAACTCAAGTAGTCGGCCTGTTTTATCTGATTAACGGTTTGTTGGCATTCCTCTGTTTCAGCTTTCATTAAAAAACACATTTATTAATTTGTAGGGTGGGCCACCCTACGTTTTTTTATTGTGATGCCAATTCATCAAAGAAACACATTAACTGCTGGCGCAGCATTTCTAGGGTTTCTGGCATAATGATTAGCTTCAATCGCATCTGGTTCCAGTTGAGTTCGTAGCCGTAGGCATGGCGGAAGAAATGCCGGAAATTCAGGTAATCTCTCAACCTGAGCTTGAGCTGTTCGTCGATGACAGCTGGTCTGACACCTTCACGAATTTCGGACATTTGATTCAATAAGTTGACGTGGGAAAATTCTCCACCAGGTAAGTTCTTATCCAACCGCACTGCTATGCGCCTGAAGATGCTTTCAATTCCCGTGTAGAAATCATGCAGATAAGAAGCAAGACCGCGAAGTTCTAGCTGACTTGGAGGATCTGAGAGCCTCTCCATAAAATCGGTAGTGTTGTTGACTACTCTTGACAAGGTAATCAGTTCGTCTTCAACTAGACCTTTTAAGGCTAAAATCGGATCGTCAGGCATTTCTACCTCCTGTAATATACGCGATCGCATCTCGGGATAGACATGCTCCAGGGGCACCAGATCCAAGTTCAACCCCGGAGGCAGCAGATCGCAGCAAGCGGAGTAGGCCCGAAAAAATTCTCCTGGCGGGAGTCCCTCTACGGCTATGTCAATATCGGAACGATCGTGCCAAGGGCCCTGTCCCGCTAAAGAACCAAATACGATCGCCCGCTTCGCTCCAAATTCTACTTGCAGCAACCGGGTACAGGCTGCTGCTACGGTCAAAGCTTTGGCTTTTGATTGTACAGTTGCTTGCATAGTGGTTTCCTTCCCATAACCCTATAACAGAGTGCCTGCAATCATTCCTGCTAGTAAGATAAAGCCAATCCCCACATTCTGGCGGAAGATTTGACCGTAGAGGGAACTAGGGATATCCTCCTGATGTAGCTGAAAACAATGCCAAACCCAACCCCCGATCGCCACCGCTAGGGCTAGCCAAAAAGTCCAGTGCAGTTGCATCGCTATGCCCAGCCATCCCAGGAGTATAGCTGTACCCGCGAAGAAAATGGCAACGGCATCAGGGGCCCGATCGCCAAAAAACAAGGCGCTAGAATTCACCCCAATGCGGCGATCGTCTTCCCGGTCTGGCATAGCATAGACAGTATCAAAGCCCAAGGTCCAGAGGACAACGGCACCCCAGAGGATCCAAGTAGGTGGTTCTAAGCGTGCGGCAGCTGCACTCCAGCTAATTAACACGGCAAACCCCCAAGCAATTGATAGCACTAGCTGGGGAACTGGGAAGATCCGCTTGGCTGAAGGATAGAAAACGATGACTGGCACCGCTGCCACGCACAGCCCAAAACTCAAAGGATTCAGGTATAGTGCTAGTATCCCCGCACAGGCTAATGCTACCAAGGCAACAAAAACACCGACTTTTACTGATAGTGCCCGGGATGCTAAGGGGCGGGTGCGGGTGCGTTCCACTTGCGGGTCAATATCTCTGTCCCAGAGGTCATTGATAACGCACCCAGCGCCACTGGTGGCGAAAGTGCCCAAGACAATCACAGCCACTAGCGACACCGGTGGCGTTCCCCGCGCTGCTAAAAACACTGCCCACAGGGCAGGTATCATTAAAATCAGGCGTCCTGCTGGCTTGTCCCACCTCAACAGTCGGATGACAGTCTGCCAGGTCGGTTCTGGTTGTTGCTCGCTTAGCATAAGCCTTCTAGATCTTGCCCTTAGTTTACGTTATTTCATAATCTACGGCCAGGATGTCTGTCAAGATGGGTTTGATTAGCTGAGCCACGACTTCCTGGTGGTCCGGGTGGGCTTGGTAACTTTTCAGGGCTTCCCGGTCCGCAAACCTCACTACTAAGCCATGTTGAAACCCTTGCCCCCGTTCTGAGTAATTCTCCCCGCAGGAGAGGTCGATAATTTCGGTGATTTTTGCTTTCAGCCCTTTGAGACCATCCATCACAGAGGCGATCGCTTCTGGGGAGGCATCCGGCTGCCACTTGAATAAAACAATATGTTCTATCATTGTCCAATTGCTAATTGCTAATTGCTAATTGTAACCGATCGTTAGCCTTTAACTTAAGGGAAATTTTCATTTGTGGTAGTAGGAAACTGTTGTCAGCTCCTACTCCAACAACTGGCCTTCTTGTCGCCACCCCCTCTCCGCGTCTCCGTGTCTCCGTGTCTCCCCCTCTTAACCGAGAAGTATTGCCTCTACGGCTATGTCTATATCGGAACGATCGTGGCCTTTGGCCCTGTCAGTTGTCAGTTGTCAGTTGTCAGTTGCTGGACCGACGCTCTAGGTAGGTATTTATATTTATCGATCGCCTTTTTGATTGACCATTGCTTCGCAGTACCAAACCAGTTGATTAATAAAGGATTCCAGCTTTGTTTTCAACCTCAAATCGCACAAATTCCCATTTTCATCAAAAACTTCTTGAACGTGGGAAATCGGCAATTTATCGGGAATGGGTAACCCACCTAAAGCCAAGCAAACTAATCGCAATTGTGCCAAACAGTCAAGTCCGCCAAACCCTCCGGAAGAGACAGTACAAATGCCAATAGGCTTATATTTTAGAGCCTGGGGTTGCAGATAGTCAAGGGCATTTTTCAATACTCCGGGGTAGCCATTTTTGTATTCTGGCGTCACAATCAAAATTCCATCAGCCTGACCTAGCTTAGAGCAAAACTGTAGGACATTAGGGGCTGGATTTGAGCTATCCTGTAATCGCTCTTCTAACATCGGTAAGTTATACTCACCTAGGTCAATCAGTTCAGTGTCTATTTGGTTGCGATCGACAAGTTCTCCTAAAATAAATTTTGCTATTTTGAGACTTTCCCGACCAATTCTGCAACTTCCTAAAAGAATAGGTATTGATAGTTTTGTCATAATTAATTCAAGTAGTCCTGCCAAGGTTGTTAGAAGATAGGCATTCAGCAGTCAGCCGTTGGCCTAAGCTGTCGCGCATTTACATTGCTACGGCCCAAGAGCTGAAACCCTTGCTATAAGAGGCTTTTCCAATTTTGAATTCTGAATGAGAGAATTTAGCAATTGCTTATGACCACACCCCCTTGCTTGTTGAGACCTGCACTCCGTCTCCAGCAGAAGAATAGACCCGACCTAATGTTCCATTTCTCTAACTAACGGCAGTACATATTTTCCAAAAGAAATCATCGCACTTTGCTGAGGCCATCCCGATAAGATAAAATGGGTAATACCAATCTCCTTATATTGGATAAATGCCGAGGCAACTTCCTCATAAGAACCCACAAGGGCAATACAAGAAGGACCCAAAAAAGCTAGAGCTCCGCTCCAGAGATGATCTGAGAGCCATTCATTTGCTGAATATTCGTAGATATCCTTGATAGATACAGAATCATTTTCTTGAAAAAAATCTCCCACTTTTCCTTTTGCATCTTGAGGATAATTATCGATGAAATTTTTAATTAAGTTGTTCGCGGCTTCGATCGCTTCTTTTCTAGTTGACCTAGCGATCGCACAAAGTCGCAAACCTACGTCTTTCCCTGCATCTAATATCGGCTGAATAGAATCGACAAGCTTCTGTGGAACATCGGCAAAACGCATCCAACAATGACCTGTATTAATGGTTAATTTCTTAGCCGCCTCTGAACCACCTGAAATAAAGGTATACGGACGAGAGTAACCCTCCGATCTGAAAGGAGTTGACAACTTGCCATTTTCAACTTGAAAGTAATTACCATTATAATTTACCACCCCATTGTTATCCCAAAAGGCATTACATATAGCCATAAATTCTTCCGTACACGCGGACCGTTCGTCATGAGATAAAAAGTCACCATAGTACCTTTGTTCCTTAGGATAATCTCCTGTAAATACATTTAGAGTGACTCGATCGCCTGAGATGAGAGTCGAGAAAGTGTTGACTTGCTGAGCAAATAATGTAGGGGACATCAGTCCCGAACGGATGGCAATTATAAATTTAATCTTCTCTGTCTGTAAAGCAAGGGCAGTTGAAAGCAAAATTGGGTCGGGTTTGCCATAGCTAAAATCAACCAGTAATGCGTCAATCTCCATTTCCTCTGCCAGTTGACAAAATTCTAACTGAGCTTCTATATCTGGAAGTGAAGTCTGTGCAATTTCATGCTGGCGGGCGATCGATTGGCTCCATCCTTCTTCTCCCTGCAACAATCTCCAGTGAAATTTTAACCTTCCGTCTTTTCTATTTTCCATAATGATCTCATAGACAAACTCAAAAAATACTATTTTCTGGCAAGTAAAGGAGCTACTCCATCAGAAAAATGGGTCATCTCTTCAATATCTGGCCAACCGATAAAGAGATATTGGGTAATACCAATAGACTTATAATCCATTATTGCTTGGGCAATGTTTTCATAGGAACCGACTAAGGCAATAGAAGGGGCTCCCATATAGGGAACAGCGCCAGTCCAGAGGTAGGGAGTAACCCAGGGAGATTCTTGTTCGGACCAGGCAAACACTTTCTGAAAGCCCTCAGAATCTGACTGCTGATTAAATATTTGATTAATTTTTCGCGATTTAGCACCAAATCTTGCAATCAGAGCTTGAGCTGCTGCTTCTGCTTCTGCTTGAGTTGGACGAGTAATTAATCCCACAAGCAAACCCACTTCTTTACCACTATTCAAGACAACTTCGATTTGGGGCTTTAAATTTTCTGGGGAGTCTGGAAACCTCCATAGGCAATCAGCGTATTGACTGGCAAGATTCGCTGCTGCTAAGGAGTTTCCGCCGACAAAAATTTCTGGTCCTCTGCCATCGGGTGACATGAAGGGAGTCTTAATTTTGCCCTTTTCAATCTGATAGAAATCCCCAGTAAAATTAACTTCCCCATCTCTCTGCCAAAAGGCATCACAAATGGCTAAAAACTCTGTCGCTCTCTGATATCTTTGGCTGTGATTCAAAAAGTCACCATAATATCGAAGTTCTTGGGGAGAACGACCGCTCACCAAATTTACATGTACTCTACCGTTTACCAGACAAGATAGAGTGTTAATTTGTTGAACAAAGAACGAGGGAGAAAATAAACCTGGCCTTACCGCAACTAAAAATTTAATTCTCTCCGTTTTTTGACCTAACATGACAGATAGCATCATCGGATCGGGCCTACCTGAACCAATTGCCATTAACATGGAGTCAATACCAGATTTTTCTGCTTGTTGACATAAGGCAAGTTGAGCTTCTGAGTTCAGAACACCCGATGGCACATCATAGGATTTTGATCGTCTAAAATTATCTCCAGCTTGAGAAAGGCTCCAATGGAATCTTAACTGTTTTTCCATTAGTCTAATTTGTAGTAAAACTCCCGGCTGAGGGAATTAGGGCGATCGCCATGCTTAAACTTGAAAAAGGCGGCAATTATACACAAACCTTTATTCAGATTAGCAGCTAATAAGGGTTCGACGTCATCAAGGTTGTATTGGGCATTGAAGCCCGTTTGACCGAAATTATCTACAAAAGTTGTGATTTCAACTTTACCCCAATCTTCCGGGGAATTCGCACCATAAGCATTGATAAACGTGCGATCGCCCTGCTGAGTTATGGTAAAAGTTTTAATCCACTGGGTTTGTGGATTTGAATTAACCCACGTCCCCAGAATAGCGCTGGGGTCAATTTGAGTAGTGTTCTCAGGTCGATCGCCTTGAGTTTCACTGTAATTTTCCTTCGATTTCATACTATGGATATCTCCTCTATTGTTTTTGGTGTTGACAGGTTAATTAACCTAAAAGACGACGGTACGGTGAAAAAATTCACGACCAAAGTGCTCCTGACGACCGCTCCCGTCTAAATAGCGAGTATAGGATTGAATGACCATTATACCCAGTTTATGATTGGAGACCAAAAGAGTTTCTATGCCGTCAAGATTAAAAAGAGCATGGTATCCTGCTACTATCAGGGATGCTGTCCCAGAGGGATAAGGTATGGCTTCCGCTTCTCCCCAATCAATTAAACCATCATCGCCAGCGCCGTAAGCATTAATGATTAAACTACCCTGACGATCGCTCAGGACTACTTTCTTAAGATAGATCGTATCTGATTTGGTATTCAACCATTCTCCCAACAACGATGAAATATCTATAGAAGAATCTACAGATGGTCTTTCATCAGCTTTCATGTATTTCGCAAATTGCATTACACTTCCCATTAGATTAATTTGACTTCTACTTTATTAGTTTACCCTACTTGGTGGACTATGGGACGGCTATCTCCCAAATCACAAGTTTACCATTGGGAACTGACCCATTTATTAATGTCTGTTAACTCGTGCTCGTTCATCGTTACGGTGTAAATTTTACTACAGTTATTGCTTTTTTGTTCGTCCATCGGTATACTACCGCAGTATAAAATTTGCAAATCCCCTATCACTGGCAGTGCCAAGTTCCAGGCGATTTCCCACGTGGCTGAAAGCTACTATATTTCTAGCTTAACACAAAATGTGGGTAATGACAAGATTTTCAGGCTCGGAGCGGAAAGACGACGCGACGGATTTATCCGTGGTCACAAGTCAGGGTAGGGTCTCCTGGGTAAAGAGTGATAAGTCAAACTTATATATAGGAAAAATCAAGGGTTTCAGCCTTGATTTTTCGTTCAAATTGTATCGCAAAATACAATTTACACCACAAACCCAGGAGAGCCTAATGGTATAGTATATGCAGCTTCCGAGCACTGGGTGTGGTCAAAAGTAGTTGTATTGTAGGGTGGGCACCGCCCACCATATGCCGGTGTGGTCGGGTGAGCGGTGTCGAAGGATGGCCAACAACAACCAACGGGTTTTGACCACACCCGCTTCCGAGCACTCGACAAATATCTGGAGGTAATAAGCTGTAAGGCATTTAAATTGCATAGTCACTCGTTGGCCATAATGGCGCTCAACGCCTAAGTCGATGGGCCTCCATGATTTGTCCAATAGCCCAATATACATTTTAGATGCGCGACAGCTTACAAGTTGATTCGCAGTCAGACATCATTGTTCGTCACAGAACTCCCATTGGTAAATGAACTCATTGAGATTCCACTGGCGGTTAGCCGCTGATAATAGT
Organism: Hormoscilla sp. GUM202; assembly: GCA_005518205.2. Classification (GTDB taxonomy): domain Bacteria; phylum Cyanobacteriota; class Cyanobacteriia; order Cyanobacteriales; family Desertifilaceae; genus Hormoscilla. The sequence goes on along the minus strand of RFFC02000015.1, from coordinate 4,451 downwards.
AGGTTAGTAGGTGTCTCGCAAGATGCTAAACTCCAGCCCAGTAATCCAGATCGACAACAAGAGACTTTACCAGATATTGAGAACAGTCTCTTCTTCTGCCGCCGTGCAGAAGAAATTGGCATTGATTCCCTGCTGACAGCCTTCAGCTATAACAGACCCGATCCAATAGTGCTTTCTACGGCCTTGGCAATGGCCACAGAAAAACTCAAATTCATGGTTGCCTATCGACCCGGAGTAATTTCACCTACCTTATTTGTACAACAAATCAATACCCTTTCTGCCTTGAGCAATGGCCGAGTCAGCTTAAACATAATAATGGGTCATTCTCAAAAAGAGCAAGGCTACTATGGCGATTTTCTCAATCACGATCGACGCTACCAGCGAGCCGAGGAATTTTTGAAAATTTGTCATGCCCTTTGGCGACAAAATGGTGGCTTTACCTTCAAAGGCAGCTATTACCAGATCGAACAAGGGCAAGTAGGCACTCCTTTCGTCGCCGCAGAACGAAGTTTCCCAGAAATCTATATCGGTGGCGGTTCATCCCCAGCACAAGAACTTGCTGCCAACCAAGGTTCTTGTTGGTTACTGCTTTTCGATACACCAGAAAAACTGCGATCGCGCTTTCAAACTTTAATCAAGCAAGGAAAAGAAGTGGGTCTGCGTGGTTCTATTATCGCTAGACCTACTCGCCAGGAGGCTGTCGAAGCTGCTTACTCTTTGATTAGAACTGGCAATAAACAATCGATTGAGGAAACATTTGTTAAGCAATCTGAGTTTCAATCAATCAAATTTGCTTATCAAGAAGAAAAAGGCGATGCTAATTGGCTTACCCCTTGGCTATGGAAGGGGGCCGTGCCTTGGCATGGTCCGTCTTCTATTGCCCTTGTCGGAACGCCCATCGATATTGCTGAAGCAATCATGGAATACAAAAAGATTGGTTGTTCTCAGTTCATTTTCTCTGGTTGGTCCGAACTCGAAGCAATGACCCACTTTGGTAGGGAGATTTTACCCGTGGTTAGAGAGATGGAAAAAATGTCGGTTCCTGGAAATTTTTAGCTAGCTATTACTCCCTAGAATTTGCTGATGCTAAACTAGCTCGTTATTGGTGTTAAAACAAACTTTTCACAAATCCCCCATCAACTTGAATACAGGTTCCCGTGATATAACTGGCTTTTTCCGAAGCCAAAAATACTGCTAAATTAGCGACTTCCTCTGCTGAAGCTGGGCGACGCAGGGGAACGCTTTTCATCCATTGTTGGATAACTTGTTCGCGGGAACTTTCTTGTCGCTTCGCCACTTCATCAGCCACTTCATAAAACTTATCTGTGACCGTAAAGGACGGGCAAATACTATTGACAAGAATGTTATGCTCTCCCAATTCATTCGCCAGTGTTTTCGCATAAGCAACAACACTGGCTCTTTGGGAATGGGCAATCAGCATACCTGGCTGTTTTGCTGCTACTGAAGTCACAAAAATAATTCTCCCCCAAGATTGTTTTTTCATCAAGGGGAGTAGAGCTTCAGCTATATTCACCTGACTCATAAACGTCCGATCGAATGATTGTTGCCAATCGTCTTGGTTTAGTTCATAGTGGCGCTTGTAGGGCATCCCCCCCGCGTTATTGACTAAGATATCAATCGTGGAAAATCGATCGGTAATGTCCTCGATCAATTGCGAGATGCTATCTTTTTGGTCAAGATCGACTTGGATAGGTGTAATTGATTGTCCAGTATTGGCTAATATTTGCTGGGTCGCCTTGAGTAAATTATCTTTATCTCTGCTGCAAATAATCACCCGACACCCTTCTGTTGCCAACCCTTCGGCGATCGCCCTACCGATGCCTCGACTGGATGCCGTTACCAAAGCAATTTTGTCTTTTAATCCTAAATCCATTAGCGAATTACCAAATTATAATTAACATCTGGCTTGTAAAATCAACCGTTCTTTTTTACCTGTCAGGGGACGGTCGTAGATGAAACTTTCGTTTTCAACGGCTTCAAAACCAGCAATAAGTAACTCCGAACGCAAATAATCTGCCGAAAACCAATAAAAGTTTTTCACCCTTGGGTGAGGATGTACGGGGGCGTTGTTGATAACTGCGGCATCATTAGAAATTAGCAGAACTCCCTGGTTAGCAACCAACCAATCTCGCAAACGACTGAATATTTTGTTTAAACCCGCTCCCGGTTTGTATAAGTGTCCGACAACACCATCGCCGTAAATCAAATCCCAATTTTTCTGTTCCGGTTCCCACTGATTTATATCGGCAAACACCACAGGCAATCCTTTATTTCGAGCAATTTTAATAGCATCCTCATTGACATCATTGGCTATTACTCGATAGCCTTTTTTGTGTAAATCACTTTCAACAAAAGCGTTACCACTGCCAATACTGAATATCTGGCTCGTGCGATCGTAGTTAACTAGAGACTCAATTTTTTGGGTAATGAATTCTCGGTATATTTGGCTGTAAATTGTCGGTGTTATGGGAGCATCCCAGTTTTTTCCTAAGTAATTGTACTTAGAGAAAGAGCGCCATTAAGATAAGCACAGCGTAAGCGAAGCATTTGGTTAACTGACGTTGGAAGCCATTGAGCCCCAGAGAGCTTGAGACGAGAACCAATACGCTTGACTACAGACTCTACCTCCCCAGAGCCAATGGGAATGCCCAAGAATTGATAAAGATCATAGTTAACGATACGGTGACAATGTTTGGTTAAATAAGCGCGGAAGTTCTGTACTTTTTGTCCGTGACAACTGGCTAACAACTCCAATGCTTCGTCAATAAAACCGTGCCAGAGAGATGATTTAACCTGCCTTAAACGCTTTTTATAGTCGCCAATTTTATAGATATTTTCGACTAGATCGTACCAATCAAGAACTTCACGTCTGCCATTTTCTGGTCTCAATTGAGCAATAATGTTCCAAATGCCATCATGACCATCTCCCAAACAAGTAATTATAGCTGTCAACGGCTGTTGTTTAACCCACTCCACCAGGGCGGCATTGTCCTGAAAGTAAGCCCCACAAACTTCTCCATGCAGGCTGACTGCTTTATAATCTCGCCACTCACAAGAACCCTTACCTTCAGTTCTTAAACGTACTTTGCCACCAGAAACGCTCAAAGCGGTTACAGGGTGACTGCTTTGAGCTTCAGGAAATTCGCTTCTTTGCACTAATCGATGTATGCTGCTGTGTCCCACTTTTATTCCTGTTAACAGTTCCAAGTCTTTTTCCGCTTGTTGATATGATTCATTAGCACTCAATACCCAGCAACACTTGGAGATTACGGGACTGATTTGTGTGCCTTTCTTTAAGCCCAATTTTTTGGCCTGTTTGCTGTTTACAGTTACTGTTCCTACGCCGGTTTTGACTTGCCGCTTGCGTCCGGATTGAGACGGCTCCCCATCAGCCAAAAAAAATTTCCTAAAACTGGTCCAACTGTCCTGAATAAATGCTCTCGTACTGCTAACTCTCTGCTTTCAAAGTCTTTAAGAGCCTCGGGGGGCGTATCTGCATACAGGAGTTTTGATAATTCTTTGAGATGGTATTCAAGTTTTTGATTTTCTTCTGGGGTCATGTAGCCTCCTCAACCGTGGATATTTTTTCCATATTACCAGAATAAATTTTTTTCTCGCTTAGTTTGCCCAGAAGAGAGTTGTGCAACTAGTATTTTTCCAGCAACGCCTTACCCTGCAAGGACTTAGGGCCGCCATCTCCCAACCGAAGGAAATTTGCACAAATCTATAGTCCGCCAATCCTGAGTATAAATACTCATTGCAAAAGTGGGATGCTCCCGTCTTCATAGCCTAGGGACTGCCCCTACAAATAAACAACAACTTGCTCGATGCCAATGATTATGCAGCCCTACAGGATCTCTACAACAGCACGGTACCAAAAACAATGAAGTTTCCATTAATTCCCGTCCCCAACAAACAGGAACGCATACAGAACTCCTAGACCTATCCTATCCTTTGTCAAGCCCTCCAACAAAATTAATATTAACATTGCCCGGAGCTGAGGGTCTCTCCGCCCGGATCTGAGGGTCTCTCCGCCCGGGTCTGATGGTCTCACCGGCTTGGAAAACCTCTGGCTCTTGTGGCTCCTTAATCATGTTTCCATTAATTCCCGTCCCCAACAAACAGGGACGCATACAGAACTCCTAGACCTATCCTATCCTTTGTCAAGCCCTCCAACAAAATTAATATTAACATTCCCCCCGAGGCAAGCACCACCCAGCACTACACCTCGGGGAGAACGTTACCCAACCTTATCAAGAATAAAAGGGATTCACAAAATCAGTCTCTGAGATCGACCCAGGCTCAACTCCCGGCAAAGTTAAAAGGGTGAGGGCTTTAGGGTCCGGGCTAACAGCCCCCTCCGCTCATCCTTCATATACCCCCACCCTAAAGGGTGAGGGCTTTAGGGTGAGGGCTCCTTTACACAACCC
>RFFC02000014.1:66571-170212 GCA_005518205.2 Hormoscilla sp. GUM202 | reverse complement strand
CCGTGTGCGGTGAAAGTCGCAAGCACGGTTTTGAAAGGGAGGGTTGGGAAGCGATTCCCAGCTCGACCCCAACCCTAGCGGCCCGACCAAATTCACTATTATTTTCACGAGTGCGCTCAGCAGTTACAGGCCGCGGACCAGGAAGCATCCTAGCTTGACCGTCACGGGAAAAAGATATACCGCCAATAGTACCAACAAGTTTAATAGGACCTCAAAGTCGTGCCATTTACCTTACCTCAATTAAGTAAACAGATAGAATGAAAACCCCGAAACCCTTACAGAGATACCTTTCTCTCGTTCCCAGGTTCTACCTGGAAACGGACCTAGCTCGGCTTCCCCCTCCTATCAGGAGTGCCTGTTCAAGTCTACTAAGTACATGGACGAAATTAATTTCACACACTCTCTCGCGCTAGTCTCCATATCCGGAGCATGTCGCCCATGGCTATGTGCAATTATTTTTGTCTAACTACTTACCATACAGAGCCTGAAAGCATCGCCCCCTCGACAGAGATACCTTTCTCTCGTTCCCAGGTTCTACCTGGAAACGGACCTAGCTCGGCTCCCCCCTCCTATCAGGAGTGCCTGTTCAAGTCTACTACCATACAGAGCCTGAAAGCATCGCCCCCTCGACAGAGATACCTTTCTCTCGTTCCCAGGTTCTACCTGGAAACGGACCTAGCTCGGCTCCCCCCTCCTATCAGGAGTGCCTGTTCAAGTCTACTACCATACAGAGCCTGAAAGCATCGCCCCCTCGACAGAGATACCTTTCTCTCGTTCCCAGGTTCTACCTGGAAACGGACCTAGCTCGGCTCCCCCCTCCTATCAGGAGTGCCTGTTCAAGTCTACTACCATACAGAGCCTGAAAGCATCATTACCGGCTCCCTCGGTCAAAACAAAGAGGTTCTTGAGAGCGATTGTCTTCAAACAGTTGCAAAACAAAAACGAATCCTCTTGATAACTGCCTCCACCCAAATCCCACCCAAATCCCACCCAAATTCCACCCAAATTCCCTAAATTATTATCACATAGTACATATATAGTCATTACAAGACAAAAATTGAGAATTTTGGAATTTTCTTAAGAACGCTCTCCCAGTGAGTATATTTTGCAATGTATTTCATAGATGCTAGCGGGCGATCGCGACGATGGGAAGTGCTAATAGGCGCACAGAATGACGATACAATCGTTGGAGGCGGAGGTGCAGCACGTCTGAATGGCGGTGCTGGCAGTGATGTCATAGCCATAGGTTCTCTGGACTTTCGGCGGGCTGTAGGGGGCAGTGGGAATGGCGATATTCTGCGCCTGGATAGTAGCTTTAATCTGGATTTAACGGCGAACCGTTCCGGAAAAATCGGCAATAGCAGATTTTCGGGGATAGAAGTGATTGACCTGAATGGTTTAGGTAATAGCCTGACCCTATCAGCGAGAGATTTACAACATTTATCTGATTCGACTAACACTGTTAAAGTGTTAGGGAGTAACTCAAATGCAGTGAATGCAGACTTCTCGGACTTAGGCTTCACTCGTAGTAGTAACAGTCCAGTCGTGGGTTTCACAACCTACAACAATGGCATCATCATGCTTGTGGTGAATAATAACGTGACTCAGAATATTCTCCTCTGATATTCTTGGCAATTTCCTATCGCTGCGCCCACTGCGGATAAAATAGCATTAAATATGGTGGGCATTGCCCACCATATGCTATTGGGAATTTATCGTCATTATTCACTCAGCCTGCTGACTCGGACAGCAACACAATCCGATAGCGAGCTTTATTCGATATCTCTTGTCGTGCTCTTGTCCCAGGGGACTCGGCACGCAAGAGATATCGCCGCCACCTTATCCATTGCCTCATTCATCTGAGTCAATGGCATAGTCTCAACCATCGGTTTAATCTGATTCGGGCATCATTTGTGCAAACATTTCTCCCTTTTTATGTCATTGCGTGGGGGGCGGCAGTTGAGTTAACATATGCTTTAGAAGAAAAACCCCCCCGAAGCAATCGAGAGCCCAGCGCGTGGAGATTGCTTTGGGGGGTGGTGGAAAAATCTCAATACAGATTGACGGTATTCTACAATCTACAACCCATCAAATCCTATCCCGTTGTTTTTGGTAGCCAACCCAGTGGAGACAAGCGTCTTGAGGGGCTTAAGGTTCCCAGGTTACCTTCACCTGATATCGTTGACATTGTTGCTGGATGAAATAGAGTTGAGATTGTGAGGGTTTACCGATTAAATGAATTCTTGCTTGGCGATCGGGGAACGAACCTCCATAAACCAACACTTGACCGAGACCTGATTTCCACTGTGAAACCCGCTTGACCTCGATAACTTCCGTCCGCGTTAAGACATCAATACGACCACCAGGAACGGTAACTTCGGTCTCGCCACCGAGCTTATTGGCCAGGCGATCGCGATACCAACTCTCCGTTCCTTTCTTCGGTGGGCGAGGCGGAGGTGGGGGAGGTTTGGAACCGTTGATTAAAATCCGAATCCATTTTCTCACCGCTTTCTGAAATTCGTTAGGCTTCTGTTGCTTGGGCATCAGCCGCCACGTTTTTCAAACAGTTTGTAAACGCCGTAGCCCGCCAAACCGATCGCCGCTCCCGCCGCCGCCACCGGAGCCATCGTTACCGCAACCGCCGTTCCGCCAACAGCCAAGCCCATCCCGCCAATGAGAGCCGACGCGCCCGCACCGACAGCCGCACCGCCCGCAGCCGCACCAACCGCCGTGGCATCTCCTTCCTCGATCGCTTTTTTCACGCCGTAACCAGCCGTCCCGACAACAGCTCCCGCAGCCGCCATCGGAGCCATGCCGATTCCGACACCCGTCCCAGCCACCAACAATCCCATCCCGCCAACCGTTGCGGAAACTCCCGCACCAGCCGCAGCACCCACCCCGACGCCAGTAGCAGCTTCAATCATGTCTTTGGTCTTGTTGTTCTTGGAGTCCGTCATCGTCCGTGTCCTCGTCACATTTTCTTGAGGATACCACGTTTTCCGATTGCACGATTGAGGTTGATTCGGATCTGAAGAATTTATTTTTTGGTAACCCCCTAAGTACATAGGCAAAATTATTTTGATATTTTTTCCAAAGCTGAGCAGGGAGAGGGGAGTAGGGAGCAGGGAGCAATGTTTGCACAAAGGTGAATGTCAACAGTTTGGACAATGGCGGCTTCCAGATAGCCGGTATCAACAAGGACCAAGCCAACCTCCTACATGACTCAGCTGGGGGAACCTGTCCAGATCTGCTAGTGGGGACGATCGATGTCTCCTGTGTGCCGTATGTCCCCTGGGACAAGAGCTTTGGCAGAGACATCTAGGGGTCATATCGATTAAGGGTTAATCATTGTTGCTGTTCTCAAGGACACCAATCAGCGCTTCACCCATAGCGCGACAACCCAGCATTTTCATGCCCAACGTTCCGGAAAAATCAGACATGATATCACCCGTGCGATATCCCCCATCCAAAACTTGCATCACTGCTTGTTCAATTTTCTCGGCGGCTGCCAGTTCGTTTAACCCATATTTTAACATCATCGCCGCACTCAATGCTTGAGCTAAGGGATTGGCTTTATCTTGTCCCGCGATATCGGGTGCGGAACCATGTACGGGTTCAAATACCCCCGGACCCGATGCCCCTAAACTAGCTGATGGTAACATGCCTATACTGCCCGTGAGCATGGCTGCGGCATCGGAGAGGATATCGCCAAACAGATTACCCGTCACGATCGTATCAAACTGTTTGGGCGCGCGCACTAACTGCATGGCGGCATTATCTACGTAAAGGTGAGAGAGTTCTACATCCGGGTATTCTGAAGATAAAAGGATAATGCGATCGCGCCAGAGTTGGGAGACTTCCAAGACATTTGCCTTATCCACGGAACATAGCTTACCGCGCCGCTTGCGAGCAGTTTCAAAGGCCACCCGCCCGATGCGATCGATCTCAGCAGAAGTATAAGCCATAGTATTCACGCCCCGCTGTTCGCCCGTTTCCGTAGCAAAGACTCCCTTGGGTTTGCCAAAATAAATCCCACCTGTCAATTCCCGCACCACCATAATATCTACCCCTGCCACCACCTCTGGCTTCAAGGTGGAAGCATCAACCAACTGAGGTAATATCGTCGCGGGGCGGAGATTGGCAAATAAACCCAAACCCGATCGCAGTGCCAGCAGTCCTGTTTCTGGGCGCTGATGGCGGGGAAGGTTATCCCACTTGTAACCCCCGATCGCCGCCAGTAACACGGCATCACTGTTACGGCACATTTCCAGGGTATCGGCGGGCAGAGGTTCTCCGGTGGCATCGATCGCAGCACCCCCCATCAGGGCTTCGGAAAATTCAAACTGGATATCGCATTGCTTGCCAATGACTTTCAGGACTTCTACTGTCACGCTCATGATTTCCGGACCAATGCCGTCGCCCGGGAGTAAGGTAATGCGGTACTTTTGGGTCATCTTCACTCTTATTGCTTGTCAGCTATTATCATACTCTATAAAATGTACTCTATGAGTTCGTCGGGAAGCGAAGGCACAGAACCTGCCAGCTGACAAACAAATGGAATATTTAATTTATTTTGATGTCTGTTGTCTGAATCGTCCCTTCGACGACCAGACACAGGAACGAGTGTTTCAGGAAGCTAAAGCTGTCCGACTAATCATAGATCGTTGTCACAGCGGTGACTGGCAGATGCTTGGCAGCGAAGCCATAGATGCAGAACTCGATCGGACCCCTACTGGTACAAGAAAACAGCAGATGGAGACCTGGGTTGCTTTGGCCATGAACACAGTCGCGATCGACGAACAAATTTACTCCCGTGCTGCGGAACTTTTTGAACTGGGGTTTAAAAATTACGATGCCCTGCACATAGCTTGTGCGGAAGTGGGAATGCCGACATATTGTTAACCACAGACGATCGGATGTTGCGTTTGGCGGCTAGGTTAAGCTCTGTGCTACAAGTAAAAGTGGAGAACCCATTGCGGTGGCTAAGAGAGGTAACAAATGATAGACGTGAGTAAACTGACTTTAGAACAGATTATCACACTAGGAATAGACGCCCTTGCTGAAAGTCTCGGTCCTGCGGGGATGGGGCGTTTTATGGAGCAGTTCGAGAGGGGGAGTGGAGATTACACCCGCGATCGGGATAAAATTTTGGGCAATAGCACCCTGGAGGAAATATTTGCCCAGATCCAGCAGCGGCGACAACGGCAGACTGAAGGTTCAAAGTCTCCCCGGACCCAATTCCAAAACGCGATCGATGTTCGCCAGCTAACTCTTTCACAGATTAGGGAATTGGGAATAGAGGTGCTGACAAGGGCCCTTGGCCGATCGGGCAGGGAGCGATTTATGCAAAAATTAGAAATGGACAATGGGGATTATTACAGGGTCAATAAGGATAAATGGCTATCCAATCTTACCTTTGACCAGATCCACGATCGCATCGCCGCCCTGACAGCTACTACTCCCGCAAATCATGGCAATGAGATCGCAAATGAAGCCCATCAACAATCGCGTTTGTAAACTTTTGTAAAATTAGGTTAAAAGATTGTTCGGAAGAGATAGAGGGGATTATAATAGGAAAAAGTTGCGGGAAAAATCCCCTCGTGGGGAAATTCAGTTTCAATTTCGGAAACTTTGGCCAAAGGCGGTAGAGAAAAGCTAGGCTAGAATGAAGCAGAACTCAGCAACCTATGCAGCTATGGCACAAGAACTGGCAATTTGCACCCGTGGACTCACTAAACAGTTCGATCGCCACATTGCGGTCAACGATATGGACTTGGAAGTGGAAATGGGTGAGGTCTACGGCTTGATTGGACCTAATGGGGCGGGGAAAACTACCCTGATCCGCATGTTGGCAACTGCTGAAGACCCCACGACGGGAGAAATTTATATAAATGGCGATCGCCTGCTACGGGACCAAAGCAACCCGACTCTCAAGCGTCGCCTAGGCTATCTCCCGGATGACTTTCCTCTATACGACGATCTCACGGTTTGGGACTACCTGGACTATTTTGCCCGTCTCTACCAACTGCGAGACCCCCGTCGCACTCAACGGCTGCATGAAGTTCTAGAACTGGTGCAACTGACGAACAAGCGCAATAGCCAGATTTCCACCCTCTCCCGGGGGATGAAACAGCGGCTTTCTCTGGCCAGAACTATTATCCACGAACCAATTCTGCTACTGCTAGATGAACCGGTCTCGGGCTTGGACCCGATCGCCCGGATGCAGTTTCGGGAAATCATCAAAACATTGCAGTCAGCGGGAATGACAATTCTGATTTCCTCTCACGTGCTCAGCGACTTGGCAGAACTCTGTACTTCTGTGGGTATAATGGAATTGGGTTTTCTGGTGGAAAGTGCATCACTCAAAGACCTTTACCAGCGTCTCAGCCGCCAGCAAATCCTCATGTCTACCCTGGAAAATACGGACGCCCTAGTTGCGGAACTAAAAAATCATCCGCAAGTTCAAGGGTGGGAACTGCTGCCTTCATCAGGTCAAGTGCGGGTTGATTTTGCCGGGGATGAGAAAGAATGTGCTACATTATTACGCGCGATCGTTGCTGCTGGCATTCCCCTGACGGAATTCCACTGCACTCAAGAAGATTTGGAAACGATATTCCTGAAATTAGACCACAAACAAGCATCCTAGTGTCAGGGAGCACCACCAGTTATAAAGGATACAGGGAAAATGACAATGAATTTGATTGACAAGTTGGGAGAATGGAATCCCCAGTTGTTCCGAGAAGTGAAAGGCAAGCTGAAAAGTCGTAATGGCGCGATCGCCCTGGCAGTTTCTGTTTTTAGCCAGTTGCTATTAGTCTTTGCCTTTGTGGAAAAATTGCCGGGTCGGGGAATACTCGAACATAGATACTGCACGGGCGGTGTGGAGGCTAAATCTTATTATGTGGAGTACCAATGCCTCATGGATGCCTTCGGCAATCCTGATATAAACTGGCAGTTGTGGTGGACAGATATCTTTATCTGGATGAGCGCGATCGGCATCTTCACTATGTTAATAGTGGGGACATATATGCTGATTAGCGACCTGGACCGAGAAGAACGTCGCGGTACATTGAACTTCATTCGCCTCAGTCCCCAGTCTACTCAAAGTATTTTGACTGGTAAACTGCTAGGGGTGCCGATTTGGCTCTATCTTGCCACAATAGGGGCTATGCCATTGCATTTGTGGTCGGGAGTCGCGGCGCAGATTCCTTTGAGTCTGATTTTGACATTCTATGGGGTAACTTTTGCTAGCTGCGTTTTCTTCTACAGTGCCGCGCTGCTGTTTGGTTTAGTCAGTTCCTGGATGGGAGGGTTTCAAGCTTGGTTGGCCAGTGGGATGCTGCTCTTTTTTATGACGGGCACAACTGCTATGCGGATTCTGGAAAACCCCATGGATCTGCTGAATTTACTTTCTCCCTCTACCCTGCTGGCCTATCTGGTTCCCGACCAGTTTGCAGAATATGTGGGGATTTTTGGTTACAGTGCTGAGACTCTACTGTCTCATTTACATGATTGGCGATGGTTTCACTTGCCGATCGGGAGCAATGAAGTCACGACAGCAGGGTTTATGGTTTTAAATTACGGCCTGTGGACAATCTGGATTTGGCAAGCCCTGAACCTTCGTTTCCGCAATCCTAATAGTACCACCCTGAGTAAGACCCATAGCTATTGGTTAGTGGGGGGCTTGGAAGTTTTGATGGTGGGATTTGCCCCCCTGTACGGTTCACATAATGATTTTTCGGAAAGCTTGAGTTTATTACTGTTAGGAAATCTGTGGCTGTTTGCTAGTTTAATCGCCGCATTGTCACCCGGACGGCAAGTTTGTATTGATTGGGCCCGTTACCGACATCAGTCAGGTGTTCACCGCCAGCATCTTTGGCAGGATTTGATGTGGGGTGAGAAAAGTCCTGCTGTAGTCGCGATCGCCCTGAACCTGATCGAAGCTCATCTCATCCTATTACCCTGGGTTATACTCTACAAAAACTCAGACTCCAAAATGGCGGCGATAGCCTATCTGCTTTTGAGCATCTCTATGCTGATGCTATACGCCTCGATCGCCCAACTGATGTTATTAATGAAAACTCAGAAACCGGGGCTGTGGGCAGCTAGCACCGTAGGGGCGGCAATTTGCTTGCCACCATTTATGTTAGCGGTCCTGTCCATTTCCCCAGGAGAAAATAATCTGCTGTGGATGCTTACAGCCTTTCCCTGGGCGGCCTTTAAGTACGCATCAGCCATGACTGTTGTTGTCTCCTTTGTCGGACAGTTAGGCGTCGCAGGCATGTTAAACTGGCAATTGACGCAACAGCTTCGACTTGCTGGTTCGTCAGCCTCCAAAGCCCTCATCGCTGGGCGTTAGTAGCGCTACCCTAAAGGGCAGCGCTACAAGAACAAAGCCCTCATCGCTGCACCGCAGTAGCGCTACCCTAAAGGGCAGCGCTACAAGAACAAAGCTCTCATCGCTGCACCGCAGTAGCGCTACCCTAAAGGGCAGCGCTACAAGAACAAAGCCCGCCTGCGCGGGCTAGCTTCTCTGTAGGGTGGGCACCGCAGCTACCCTAAAGGGCAGCGCTACAAGAACAAAGCCCGCCTGCGCGGGCTAGCTTCTCTGTAGGGTGGGCACCGCAGCTACCCTAAAGGGCAGCGCTACAAGAACAAAGCCCGCCTGCGCGGGCTAGCTTCTCTGTAGGGTGGGCACCGCAGCTACCCTAAAGGGCAGCGCTACAAGAACAAAGCCCGCCTACGCGGGCTAGCTTCTCTGTAGGGTGGGCACCGCAGCTACCCTAAAGGGCAGCGCTACAAGAACAAAGCCCGCCTACGCGGGCTAGCTTCTCTGTAGGGTGGGCACCGCCCACCGGATGCCTCTCTTTTCCCTCACAGAGTTAGGAAACGAGAGTACAAATATAAATTGAGTAAAACAGTTATGAACATACCTTTGCTAAATCAAATGAGCGAGTGGAATGCCCAGTTTTTTCGAGAAATCAAAGGGCGGCTCAAAACTCGATCGGTGATGATTTCAGTCCTGGCATCTCTGCTGAGTCAAGCTATGCTAATGATGGTTTGTTCCCAAAGCAAATGTCTCAGATATGCTGCTGACAGATCTTGTGCTGTATATGACTGGCCGTTCCAGTGGTCGATCGCCTTCAGGTTTCTGGACTGGTGCCTGCCCTTCATCCTGCTAGTTTGCGGTGTCTATCTACTGATCGGAGATATGGCGAAAGAGAAGGGTCGCGGCACCCTGAATTTTATTCGTTTGAGTCCCCAGTCCAGCCAGAGCATTTTCCTAGGCAAACTGCTAGGAGTGCCTGTCTTGGTGTATTTAGGAGTTGGTATAGCAATTCCCTTGCACTTGCTGTCTGGCATAGCAGATGGCAGGTCATGGACTTGGATGTTGGCCATCTATAGCCTTTGGGCGGCTGGTTGTTGCCTGTTTTATACAGCTGCTCTTTTACTAACTTTGCTGAGTAATGCCCAATTGGGAGAGCAAGCTCTTGCTGGGGGTGGTGGCTTCTTGGCGAGTATGCTGGCAATGCCTTACATCAACATCATTTCGAGTAGCTGGGATTTTTACAGTTCGACATATCCATATCGCCCGGATATAAATTGGTTCTTTTTGCCAATTGGCTCAGTGCCAATCCTTGCCTATGGTTTGACAATGGCGACCTTGCTGATGGCAAGTTACTGGATTTGGCAAGCCTTGAATCGTCGTTACCAGAATCCTAACAGCACCCTCTTGAGCAAAAAGTACAGCTATTGGTTAACAGCTAGCATTCAAGTTTGGTTGTTGGGGTTCCTTTGGCCATTCCTTTCATCGTCCGATCGTAATGATCTACGAGCCCAGCTATTCTTTGTCAGTATTGTAAATTTATTCGCGTTTTTGGCTCTGATTATGGCGATTTCGCCTCACCGGCAGACTTGCCTTGATTGGGCCCGTTATCGGCATCAGCAAGAGTCTCGTCGATCTTTACTACAGGATTTGATCTGGGGTGAAAAAAGTCCCGCCGTTCTGGCGATCGCCGTCAATCTCGCCCTTACTGCTGCCATCTGGATGCCTTGGGTGCTGTTCTGGCCTGAAAATGACGAAAAGATGGCAGCAGTTGGGGGGATGTTGATCTGTGCTAATTTGATCTCGATTTATGGGGCGATCGCGCAGTTAGTGCTATTGAGCAAATTTCCGAAGCGGGGAGCTCTCGCAACTAGCACAGTTTTCGCCAGTCTAGTGTTGCCACTCATTGTTGTGGCCTCATCCCTGGAGAAAACCGCTTCTCTGTTCTTGATATTTGCCGTTTTTGGCGGGGCATTTTTTGCTATAGGAGAAGCATCCGCGATCGGGATTTTCATGGCAATCTTGGGTCAATGGAGTATCCTGGGATTGTTGAACTTCCAACTGACGCGCCAGTTAAGAAAATTGGGAAAATCTCATTCCCAAGCGCTTCTCGCTGGAAGTTAGGTTTGGTCGGGTTGTGAAAGTAGGGTGGGCACCGCCCACCTTTGTTAATGCGCTGGTAACAAGATGCTGCAAATGAATGCATCTCAATCTCCCTCGCCCTTCACAAAAATTTACATGAGACTAACTGCCAGATAGCTCTTTCGTTAGCTATAATTAGGAGAACCTCTCGCTATTGAACGGTTGCAGGCGATCGGGAAGTTAAGAGATAAAATCTGCTATTAAGGAGAGCGGTATGAACATTGGCCTGGAACTACCTCCAGAATTAGAGCAGGAACTGTCTGCTGAGGCATCGGAACTTAAGTTATCCTTAGATGAGTACATTCTGCGTATTCTTTCTCAACGGCCTGTCCTGCATAATCCACCGAAAACAGGTGCTGAACTGGTAGCATACTGGCAGAGATCTGGAGTTATTAATTCGCGCCCTGATATTGATCATAGCGCTGAATATGCTCGCAATTTGCGTCGAAGGGCTGAAACCCGATACTGAACTTAGAGCAAGATTCAGAAGCGATTCGCAACCTTTTAGCCACCGATGACAATGAGTGATGAAGACAGACAAATAGAAATACTGCTTGTTCATAAAAACATTATAGGATGGTTAATAGCCTAGAAAAACAGGGTATCGAAGCTAAGAGAACCACGAATAATAGTCCCAAAGGCGATATTTTAATAGTTGATAAGGAAGATGCAGCCCGAGTCAGAAAAATCCTACGCAATCTGAACGAAAAAATTAATGGTTAACAAGGTAGGAACAATAGTATGGATGAACCACACATTGAAGTGAAAGCATGGAAAACTAAAAAAATCGATTCGACTAAGGCAAAAGCTATCCGAAATAAAGGAACAGTCATAGGAATTGTGACTGCAGGTGGCATTACTAAACCTGCTAAGGACGTGTTTGATGCTGCTGATATAGCCTGGGTCGAAAATTTCCCAGAAAATATGTTGTCAAACAATGAAGATCGGGAGAAAAAATCATGTTAGATATAATTTTTTATCCAGGGAACGGTCAACGACCACATTATGTAGAACTTTCTGAAGACTTTTATGAGTGGTTGGCTAAATCTGATTTTTCTAAAATAGGTGAATCCGCAGGAAAGAAAATAATCATTGATGATGAAGAAGAAGAGGTGCCTATAGTCGATCTAGAACTGGAAAACAGACGGAGGTTCAGAAGTTTCTTCATAGAAGAGATTGTTGGGGAAAGCGATCGGATGTTAACTAAACTGGGTGAATCTCCTTCAAAAAATGAATATCAAGCTGCAACTTACAAGCTGAGGAAACTGCAAGAGTTACGCAAGTGCCTAGAAAACCCAAAATATCGGTATCTTCAGCGAGTAGTTTGATGGTGACAGGAGACAGGGAAATTAAGGCGATCGTCCTTCACAAAAGTTTACATGGGGAGATATCTCTTTCCTTGCTATAATCAGAATCAGGTCTCGCTATTGAACGGCATGATGGCAGGCGATACTGATCTAGGGTTATCGAAATTGTCAAAACAAATTCAGGAGGTGAAATAATGCCAGAAATAAGTCGTTTCTTTGGTGCAATTATCACCATGTATTACAACGACCATCCGCCTCCTCATTTCCATGTCCGCTATAACCAACAAAAAGCGATTGTTGACATTCAAAGCTTAGAAATTATCGCAGGTCAACTTTCGCCCAGACTCTATAAACTCGTCCAAGAATGGGCAACTATTTATCAAAGCGAATTGATGGAGAACTGGGAAATTGCTAGAAACAACGAACCGTTAAACAAAATCGAACCTTTGGAATAAACCCATGCTTAAAGACATTATCAAAGTTCAACCATTAGACAAATATAACCTCTGCCTTTCCTTTGAAGATGGAGTAGAAGGAATAGTAGATATCAGCCAATTAATCGAATTTACAGGAGTCTTTGAACCATTAAAATTTAAAGCATATTTTGACGGAGTAAAAGTCAACCCAGAATGGGGAACAATTTATTGGGAAAATGGCGCGGACTTAGATCCAGACGTTCTTTATGCTGTCGTTACAGGTCAAGCTATTCCCAATTATCAATTAGGTAAAACGGGGTAAAGTTGTTCAAACCTTATCGCTTCCCGCTAACCCGCCGGGGGTTGTTCAAACCTTATCGCTTACCCACTAACAAACCCCCGGCTAATAGCTAAAGTCGGTTAAAACCTAATGCTACTAAGAAATAAATTTACGCTCCCGACTGTAGCTCTTGTAGAACTTGCTTACGAGCCGGATCGCGTGAGCCCTTGAGAGCTGGGAAAACTTGAGGTCTCCTCCTTACTTTACGAGGTTCATGTTTCACTTTATTTGGCTGATGAGGTAATCGGCATTTAGCTAATCTTGTCATCAGCCAATCAACTAGAAGATTTCCTGTTATCACCCATTGGGGAACCCCCTGGAGCAAAATATCTCGCATCCGTCTCCAACAGCAACTAAAACTTAACTGATTAGGTCTGATACCTGCTTTGATTGCCGCTTTGGTCATTAAAGCACAAATCAAATTATAAGTTAATAGACCTGCTGCTAGTTCCTTCCGAAACATTTCTGCTGTTTTGACATCAAATTCTTCCATCTCCAACGTGGTTTTTATATAGCGGTAATCTACTTCTACTTCCCACCTCTGTCCAGAAAGTTCTATTAATTCATTAATTGAGTATACTTCCGGAGCCATCAAATTTGTAAATAAATATAAATCTACTGGTCTAAATCCCTTCTTACGTAATTGCACGTAAATTATTCGCCCAGTTAAAGGATATTTTTCAAGTCCAGGCTCAACTTTTGTTGTTGGCTCTGCTTTCCATATTACTTGAGAATCTTGACCACTATATAAGGAACCTTTCTGTGATGTTTTTAGTAGTTTATGAGCTGTTCGTTGTTCTAATCTGACCAATACTTTCTTGCCATAAAATTTAGCTACTTGGACAACTCGGTAGACTCCGAATGCTCTATCTCCAATATATATGCTGTCAGCTTCAGGGTCTTGTTCCATAATCTGACCAACCATTGCTGGTTCACTAATTCCCCCTTCTACAAAAGCAATTACAGCTTGACTAAATAGACAGCAAGCTATCACGGACTTAACAACCACCCAATGACTCATTCCTTTTCCATTGCTTGCTTGGCCATAGGTTGACCGTAAATCCGGAGTGGGTTGAAGTCTAAAAGTTGTTCCATCAAGTAATCTAACCCCATGACCTTTCCATGTATAAGCTTCATCATCATCATCAGCTTCTCTTATCCAGTTTAATATAGTCTCTCTTACCTGATTGAACGCACTCATTATTACTAATAGTGGCATCCGTAATCTTCCTTGAACATAACTAGATGTGCTTTCGGATTTTAATCGGTACGAAACAGGAAACTGGTTAGTATCTTCTTTGTCTAAACCATCAACTGCACCCGTGAAAAAATGACTAATGACCGCCTCACAAGTGTGGTCGCTGTTTAAACGTTGATATATTAATCCCCATAAAATTATTAATGGGGTTAGCACTCGCCAGTATAGCCTGACCTTAGATTTTTTTACCCATTGTTTAATAACTGTGCGTGAAAATACTTCGCCAAAAATGGTTAATACGTCTGAAATCGATATTTTGATTGTTGTAGCTTTTCGTCGAGGCCAAGATGGATCGCGATCGCATGCCATAATAGTTGCTCAATAACATTCCTTTACCTATATTATATCAGAGCTTCACCAATGTCAAGTGTAGAGGTTAAAATTCTTAACTGGCATAGGTTAGAGAGCTTTTTGAGTAATTAGACTTGTCACAGCCATAAACTATTCAAAATTGCCATATTTATTTCTTAGTAGCATTGGGTTAAAACCGACTAGAAATATAACCCAAATTGCAACAAAATAAACAATCCGAACAGACTTTTTGCCGATTTTTTGCCAAAAGTTGCTCTACCTTATCCCTTACCCGCTAACCTGCTGAGATAGATTTTTCGCAAACTCCTTAATCACAGGTTGCAGGATAAAGCGCGATGCTTCCGACTCTGTTACTTTCTCAACTAAACAACGTCTCTTCAAAGACTGTACTGCTTTCCACAACTCGGGCTGAGATAAGGGTAAGTTTCGCGGTTTTCGGGAAATATCTACCGCTACATCTTTACTCCCTAACCAAATTAGCACCTGTTTCTCTGAGGCGGACAACCTTTGATAATACTCCTGCAATACTCGTTCTAGATCTCCTAAAAATACTGTGGGACAAGATAATAATTGAGTGACGCTACCGTTAAATAATTCTTGGATAGTAGAAGCAATTATTTAACCAGGATGGGTTGCCGCTGTAAAGGTCGATTAGTTCTAACCATCTATCTTCATCTCTCAATCCTTTGCTTTTCAAGATTTCTCCCCCTGACTCTCCTAAACCTTGCAGTTGTAATGTGCGACAGTAGCGGTTTTCGACCGTGGCCATTTCTATCGGTTGTTCCCAACTCAGCAGTAGCAAGCCACTTTTGTGGCCTGGTAGCGATAGTTTTGAATGGTGAGGTCCCGTAACATTTTACAGCTTAGTTTTCCGATCTAGAACTATTATAGCATAACCTACTCTAGGTGTTCGTTCCCTGACTCTCCCAGGGAACGATAAAACAGATTTTAATCTCACTCTTCTTCGCCCACTTCTACAAGTGCTGGCGGTTCGTCTCCAGGGGTCCGCAAGATCTCTACCATCTCCTGTATTTCTGCTGGGGATGCTGGCGTCAGGCGCGAGACAAGTGACGACAAAATTGAGTACCATCCCCAGGGTGCCAATTCCTTCTGGGGAAACTCCGAAAAACCATGTATTCATCCCGTATAATTTTACCCCGATGATGTAGCCTGCGGTGAAAATTAAGCCCACTAATATGCCCGCGATCGCCCCTTCCCGGTTACTGTACTTGTCAAACACTCCCAAGATAATCACGAGGAAAAAACTTGCTGCTGCTAAACCAAAGGCAAATGCTACCACTTGGGCGACAAAACCGGGGGGGTTAATGCCAAAATACTCAGCGATCTCGATGGCAAACCCGACCATTATTCTACCATCACCCGCCAGGACTCCGACGGGAGCGAGGGTGCGATAATAAACATTGTGGGCGATCGAGCTAGAGATGACCAGCAGTAACCCGGACACCTATGCCCAGTTATTATAACTCTTATCAGCCGGCGGTGTCTGGAGCGTACCGCGTCCTTCAGGACAAGAGTACGCGGAAGACGCCGGAAACTCCTGGATTTAGCCTTGGAGAAGACTTTTGATGACGAGCCCTCAAGCACGATTTCCTCCTACAAAGAGGGCCGTATTCGCACTCGATGTTGTTGTGGTCGGCTACCCTGCAAGAAAGAGCTCCCCTTTTGTACCTCGATAAAGCGATCGCCCCTTACACGGCACGGACAGATGCTCTTACCCTGGTAATTTTAGCACGGGGGACAAGACTGGCGAGGGCCCGTTTGATAAGCTATACTTTTCATTATCGGCACTTTCCTTTTAATATTCCCATCATTCACCCCGTTCGCCAGCAATTTTATTGCCAATAATTCTTTTTTGGGTGACGGACTTGCGTTATTGCAGCAATTTGGTCGAGTTTGGTATAAACTGGATAGAGTGGTAAATTACCCTAACTATGACTATTTTTATCTAAGTCTGGCAAAAATTGGCCTTAAGGGTAGGTTTTCCGTGGACGCCGACATTTTTCAGGACTCTTTGGGCCCGGAAACACCCCTGTAGATGCACGATATTTTTTGGCGACTTTCCAAAGTACGGTTGACAAAGAAAGAAAATTATGGGATAGTAAGGGTTATTAACGTAAATAAGGGATTGGGGTTGTCAGAAGAGTACGAAAAAAGACAAGATTACACGGAGAAAGGAGGTGAGGGTCTAAGAGAGGAACCGGTAGAGAGAAGAGCTTGGCGGTAGAAATTTTGTTGTCAGGGTAGAAAAGCCAGTAAGATGGGTGATGTTGCTAGGGTAGAAGAGCGCTCGCGACACCAACGGCAGTGCATGCAGGGGGCTCGGGCTCCCAGTGAGGGGTTGGGAGATAACCGGTAGTAAAAGAAGGAGAGCAATGTCGGGGGAAATATTGCGCTCGGGGTAGAAAAGAAAGTAAGATGGGTTATGTTGTAAGGACAGAGGAGCGCTCGCGGTTCTCAACCCAGGGATAACCGGACAGGGATGCTCTGTGTCGGGCTCACGCCACTGGGATGCTGGCAGCCAGGGTTGTCCCGCTCTCAGGTGGCGACAAAATTGATTCGCGACTCTATCAACCACTTTTGACCACAGAAAAAAGGAGAATAGTCTGAATGACTCGTGAATATGTTCAGAGAACCCAAAAGTCACCCACCAAGGACGACAGCGGGATACTGCAACGGACAGCGGTGCGCCAGCTACCCGCCAAAGCTCAGACACCCCAAGTCCCAAGGGGCTCAAATTTGATAAAGAGTAAAAACCGCTTTAAGAAGAACCTAGGGGATCCAAAGGACGGTCATGCAAAAAATATAAAACCGCAAGAAATAAATTCATTCTTACGGCCAAATAAAACATTTGACGAGGCATTAGATGAACTCCAGAAGATGCCACAGAAAAAGAGAGATGCATTAAATGAGTGGGTATACAAAACATTTTTTAGAAGAACAAGTAAATTGGGAATAGATTTCGCAATTCATACTTTGTCTGCACGGATACATTTTAATACTGCAGCATCAATTGACCCTAATAGCGGGAAGGCGGAGATGAGAGAAGTGAGAATCGGAGGATTAAATCAGGCTTCCTTGAGAGATCAAAGCAAGAACCGATCGATAACGATTAGCGAGTTAAGACATATTCAAAAGGGACTGCGGAAGGGTACTATTACATCTGACAAGGTCAATTTTTACGACGAATGGGAAGACAGATCGTAACGAAAACCGGGATCCCTTTGAACATTGAAAAACAGCAGTGCGGGACATATCGTAGGATGAGGTTATTGAGGTACTCCCTAGGGTTAGGGTGTTTATTTTGGGGCTTTTTCCGGTCCGATAGTTCATGCCGGGATCGCGATCGGCGAGATCGCCCAGAATGCAGATATAGCAAGCGATCCACTGTCTCATACCCTCACACAAAAAGTGCATGAAGTTTTTGCTCGGGCCATCGGACAAAGTGAACAGCCTAGGTACTCCCTGGTTCACCTGTTTGGGAACTGCTGCTCAATAGGCGTTTTAACCAGGCCACAAAATCTGAGGCGATCGCCCCATCATAACTCAATACCCGTGCGGTAATAGCTTGTCCCATCGGCATTCCCGGGGCTTCCTGCCATGCTAACCAAGTATGGATCAAAGCTTTGGGACGCCGAACTAAGCTATACTGATTGATGCCGGCCTCTTCTATCTGCTGTAAAATCGATTTAGCAAAGGGAAGCAGTTTGTCATCTGGTCCGATAAGATGGGCGACAAAATCTTCCAACATTCCCGGGAGTTGATTGTTAGGCATTAACCACACTCCCACCTTGGGCAAGTTTGAATCTGGAGGAGAGTAAACCCAACCTTCCGCAGGTGGAGATGCAGGAAAGTTCTCATAGCCACTGTATCGCAATCGATTTCGCACTGCATCCCATCGACTCGATACATCTTCATCGGCATCAACTACAATGCCCAAGGTGCGTAAATTATCTTCTCTCAACTTGAATGGCAAGTCAGCTAAGAGAACTTCTATTCCTTGCCCTGCCTCTGCCCTAGGCACTTCTACCGAAAATGTTTCTGGCACCTGATATTTTTCGCACAACGCCCAAATAACGTGCCTGTCATTTTTTCCTTCAACTAATAACTGCTGGGGTTTTGATTTAGGAGGTTTCCTTACTTTTGGCATTAACGCACCTCAATACTGTGGGGAATGGCAATATTCAACTCATCGGCAGTATAAGCAACGGGTTTGATAGTATCGTCCCGCCGACTCAAGCGAAATAATTTCCCGACGGAGTTATCTTCTAATTGTTCTAAAGCTTCCTGAAAGGCACAGATACAATCCCAGCTATGGGTAGTTGCAAAGACTTGCACGTTTAACTGTTGGCCTGTTTCTAAAATCAAGCGCCACATATCTGTTTGAGTTTGGTAATGCAAACCCGTATCAATTTCATCTACTAGCAAGACTCCATTTTCAACAGTCACAGTCGCCATAGCTAGCATTAGCAGGCGGCGCATCCCGTCACCCATGCTGCTGAGGGTAATTGGATGACTGGCCCCGCGCAGTTTGAGCAGGATTTTCTTATTCGCTGTATCGCTGCTAGTGAAATTGATTCGTTCTGCCTTTGGTTCGATAATTTGCAGTGCTTTCACAACTTTTTCCTCCTTGGGAGTAAGAGTAATTGCGTCCCACCATTTATTCAGATTTATGGCCGAGAGATTATCTGTGGGAATCAATATGCTATTTGCTGTTAAATCGTCCCGACCTAACTCTAACATAGTCGATCTATAAGCGCTGTTGAATTTGACTGCTCCACTTTCAATAACATCCAATTCCCATACGGTGTTTTCTCCTGCCAAAAACCTAATTTTATATGTGGAAAAAATCTTTGCTTGTTCTGATATAATTTCCTGAAGATCGCGAACAATCTTGATTGTGACTGCTGGCGATTTATCTGGAATTGAATCGATCGCAATTGCTTTATCTGGCGTGATAATTGCCTGACCGTAAAACAAGTCAGAGATTTGATATTTGAGATTTACAGGTGAAGAATCTAGTCTAGAGATTTCTCCACGGTTTTCTAGCAGACTCACTAAACTGCTGGGATGGTTTTGAGTAACATATAGATAGATCGCTTCTAGCAAAGAAGTTTTGCCAGTGTTGTTACCCCCGACGATCAGATTGACACGCGCTAAGTCGTCAATTTGAAATTCTTGGAAGCAGCGATAGTTTTGAATGGTGAGGTCCCGTAACATTTTACAGCTTAGTTTTCCGATCTAGAACTATTATAGCATAACCTACTCTAGGTGTTCGTTCCCTGACTCTCCCAGGGAACGAGAAAACAGATTTTAATCTCATTCCCCCACTTCTACAAGTGCTGGCGGTTCGTCTCTAGGGGTCCGCAATACCTCTACCATCTCCTGAATTTCTGCTGGGGGTGCTGGCGTCAGGCGCGAGACAAGTGACGACAAAATTGAGTAGCATCCCCAGGGTGCCAATTCCTTCTACGGAAACTCCAAAAAACCATGTATCCATCCCGTAGAATTTTACCCCGATGATGTAGCCTGCGGTGAAAATTAAGCCCACTAATATGCCCGCGATCGCCCCTTCCCGGTTAGTGCCCTTGTCAAACACGCCTAAGATAATCACGGACGTTCCCAGGCAGAGCCGTGGGAACGAGGGACTTGCTGCTGCTAAACCAAAGGCGCTACCACTTGGGCGACAAAACCGGGGGGGTTAATGCCAAAATACCCTGCTATAGCGATCGCAAACCCGACCATTATTCTTCCTACCATCACCCGCCGGGACTCCGACGGTCCCGATGGTGAGATCGTAAAGATTGTGGGCGATCGAGCTAGAGATGACTAGCAGTAACCCGGACACCTATGCCCAGTTATTATAACTATTATCAGCCGGCGGTGTCTCGGTCGCGTACCGCGTCCTTCAGGACAAGAGTACGCGGAAGACGCCGGAAACTCCTGGATTTAGCCTTGGAGAAGACTTTTGATGACGAGCGCAAAGAGCAAGATTTCCTCCTACAAAGAGGGCCGTATCCCTTGCGGGAGCGCAGCCATTCGCACTCGATGTTGTTGTGGTCGGCTACCGTGCAAGAAAGAGATCCCCTTTTGTACCTCGATCGAGCGATCGCCCCCCAAACACAGCATGGACAGATGCTTTGACGAGCGTAATTTTAGCACGGGGGACAAGACCGGCTCCCCCGTTTCATAAGCTATACTTTTCATTATCTGCACTTTACTTTTAATATTCCAATCATTCACCCCGTTCGCCAGCAATATTATTGCAAATTATTCCTTTTTGGGTGACGGACTTGCGTTATTTCAGCAATTTGGTCGAGTTTGGTATAAACTGGATAGAGTGGTAAATTACTCTAACTATGACTATTTTTACCTAAGTCTGGAAAAAATTAGCCTCAAGGGTAGGTTTTCCGTGGACGCCGACATTTTTCCAGGACTCTTTGGGCCCGGAAACACCCTCTCCGATGCACAAGATTTTTTTGCTACTTCCAAAAGTACGGTTGACAAATAAATCATAGTAAAATAAGCGTTTTGAACGTAAAATAAGGAATTTGAGTGATAAGACGAGTACGAAAAGCGACAAGATAACACGTAGATGCGGGAGGGGTAGGATGGCAGAGTGCCTTAGAGAGAGCTGTAAGTTGTATGATTAGCCTATAGAATCGATCAGCAGCAAAGAGGAATGATGGGTGATGGGGAAAACTTTTATCATTGCGACGGGAATAAATCAGTATCAGGTATTCCAACCTTTGAACTATGCACAGCATGATGCTCAGGCCCTATGGGATTTTGGAGTATACCAAGCAGGTTTGTCTCCGGGCCAGTGCGTGCTGTTGACGGATACCTCGGGGCAGATCGAGGGCCAATCGACCTATCCCAACCGGGAAACCATAGAAGGATGGCTCGACCAGATATGCGGGAAAGGAGGATTAGGGGGGTTGTCGGTAACGGCAGCAGACCAGCTGTGGTGGTTCTTTAGTGGCTATGGAGTGAGTTATGAAGGCAGCGACTACCTAATGCCGATCGAAGGAGACCCATCTGATGTGGAGGGCACCGGGATATCCATGCGATCGCTCTTTACCAGGTTGAAGCAAATGCCCACTAGCAATATTTTAGTCATGCTGGACATCAACCGAGCCTCCAGCATACAAACTGGCAGTCTGTTGGGAAGTCAGACCGCGCAATTGGCCCGAGAGATGGAAATTCCGACTTTGCTCTCTTGTCAACCGGGTCAGTTTTGCCAGGAAACCTCAGACCTGCGACATGGTTTGTTTACAGCGGCACTTCTAGAAGGTTTGCGTTCAGGTCAATGTAATACCCTGGTCCGGTTGGAAGAATATCTCGGACGTCGTCTACAGGAGTTAAGCGACTACCATATGCGACCATGCCAGCAGCCGTTAATGGTAGTACCCAGAAAAAAAGTTAATCAGGCAATTTTGCCTCTGGACAGCCCCGCAACCACGGCCCCCTCCGAGAGTACCGCCATTCGTCAGCCAGCAATATCAAAGACCTCTAATGAGTGTACGCGACCTATGCCAGAAGAACCAGAACTACAAGAAATGCAAAACGAAGATGCCCAGTTTTGGCGTCAGCTGATTCTTACCAGTGCAGGTCTAGCCATAATTTTAATCGCGGGTGTGTTTTTCAGAAATAAGGACTTGTTGATATCAACACCCGATGTTGATGGTGCCTCTGAGAGTCCACAACAGATCGAGTCGGGCAGGCTTGGGGAAGTACCCTTGCAAGTGGTTGAACCTCCGGCAGAATCAGCAAAACCCCCCTTGCGTTCCCAGGCAGAGCCGTGGGAACGAGACGCAGAACCCCCGGCATTTCAACCTATTGAATCTCCCATCGATCCCCCAAAACCAGCTCCAACGGCAGTGAAACTGGCAGCAACGGAGCAAGAAAATCGGGATCTATTGGGTAAGGCGAGAACTGCGCTCGGCTTAAACCAAGCTTCTAAGTATAGTAGCGCGATCGATATGGCTCGCTCCATTAAACGGGGAGAACCCCTATATGCAGAAGCGCGGCAGGATATTGAATTCTGGAGTCGGGCAATTCTGGATATAGCTGTAGGACGATCGAAAATGGGCAAGTTTAATGATGCGATCGCGGCAGCGAAATTGGTGCCTTCTGACAGCGACAGCTACCAGTCAGCAGAAGATGCGATCGCTCTCTGGACTGTGCAAGCTCAACAGCAGCGGACTAACCAAGTAGTTTTGAACCGGGCTAAAGAATTAATTGTGGCTTCCCAGGCATCTTCCTATAATCAGGCGATCGACCTGGCCCGCTCAATCCCTCAAGGTCAGCCTAATTATTTTGCTGCTCAAAAGCTGATTAATCAATGGAGCAATGATATTTTAGCAATTGCTCGATCGCAGGCAGACAAGAACTCCCTTAAGTCGGCGATCGCGGCGGCATCTTTGGTGCCCGAAGATACCAAGGCATACGAGCAGGCTAAAGGGGCGATCGCAACTTGGCAGGAAAGGTTGAAGCAGGAGTAAAGGGCTAGACGATTGGTGTGTTATGCTGTAGCTAGAGGCAGTCAAGAAACCAGGTTTCTTTTGGGAGATGCTGATATAACTTTTAGCACCTCACGAGAAATCCAGTTTCTTCTAATAGACCTCGTAGCTTAGTCTCAGGGGGGATTATATATGAATTTAGATTGAAAATTGAAAATTGAAAATTGAATAAGCTAATATAGTCTATTCTAGAACATTTATGACTATTTCAATTGACCATTCACAATTTTCAACCCTTATCATACAATGGCCGAGCTAGTTTTCCAATATGATGGCGTGGTGGACAAGTTTATTGGCGATCGAGTTATGGCCTCCTTTGGCATTCCTATCTCCCGAACTACCCGGTCTCAAATTGCTAGAGATGCGATCTCCGCAGTCAGTTGTGCTCGCCAAATGGCCCTGAAACTGCGCCAACTGAATCAGCAATGGCTCATCTTGTCCGCTTCTATTCTAACTCATCGGAAACGATTATCGTCAACCTTGTCAAATTTTTTATATAATTAATAAGCAATAAGACAGAACTAGAGGAATAAAAAACATGAATCAAAGGTTTAGCAAGGTTATTTATCAAGCCCGCAAAGACAAAAGATATAGCCAACGCAAGCTGGCCAAGTTGATGGGAGTGAGCCATACCTACGTGTCCAAGTTAGAGCATGATTACGATTGGCCTCCTAGCGAAAAAGTTATCGAGTCTTTAGCGCATCATCTAGAATTAGATGAATTTGAGTTGAAATGTTTGGCTTACAGATTTACAGCAGAAGACAAGAAAATTTCCAAGGAACTCCTTAAGAAATATAAACGGATGATGTCTGTTCTGCATCGTTACATGTGGAACAATCCTGACTTTGCTCTAAAAGTATTTGGAGAAGTAATGGAAAATTTGAATGGTGGTGGTGATTAATCAAACAGGCTCCGGACTATTATCCAAGTAAGTCTCGATCGCCAACGTCACTACATATTTATCACTACACGCACCGGTAGTCGTCAAGATGTAGTGATTTGGCTATGGTCGCCCCTGGGTTTGTGGTCACTGGTCACTGGCCACCGGTCAAATGCCGCTAATTTTCAGGACATCACTCAGCGTCGGGCAGTAACTTGGCAGTCCCAAGGTAGCAGGATTAACTGCATCCTTGTAAGTGAAATGCCTTCTTCGCATACAGAACTTGTCCCAGGGGGCGATTTCAATCTTTACCCCGATCGCTCGCAACAATAATATTAACAAATCAGCCAGCCAGATATACAGAGGCAGACGAAAATAAATCCTTTTCTCCAGATACTGACAAATCTCTGCTACTGCCTCGTTAACAGCGATCGGCTCATTTCCTAATACCAATTGACGACTTATAGGTGACTTTTCCCCCATCCTCCCATTATAGCCCGCGCAGGCGGGCTTTGTTCCTGTAGTCCCACCCTTTAGGGTGGGGGTGGGGACGGTGGCTGGGGTGGGGGTTGGGGTGGGGGTTGGGGGATAATCGATCAGATAACGTACCACAGTAGCGATATCACGCCCGTGAATGAAGTGGAAACTACCATCAGCTTGGAAAAAGCGCACCAAGTCAATCCATTTTACAATCTCTGGCAGATCCGCTGACAGGTGGGAATAGGGTTGATCGTCGCCCCCACCAAAGACCAAAGTTGGAAACAGGACCGTAATGGGAGGTGCGATCGACAGTTTCGACAACTCCCGATAACAGTCATACTTAGAACGAATGTAATCAGTTCCCAACTCATCAGCTTCTTGAAGCAATTGATTATTGCTGTCCAAAATGCTAGCCGTAGAGAAATAGATCGCCTGCTGACAGACATTCGGGTTCAGCAACTGCACCAGTTGAACAGTTTTAGCTACATTCACCTCAAACACCTCTTGCGGGCCACCCCAAGCCGTTGCGACTAAAACTGCCACATCGATCGTCTCCAGGATGTCTCTAAATCGATCAATTTCTCGCATATCTGCCTGCAAAATCGTCACGCATGGGTGCTTATAGTCAAACTGTAGTTTCTCCTGATTCCGCACTAGGAAGTACAAATCGTACTCCGTTTCCTGAATCATAGATTGCGCTATATAGTGACCAATACAGCCACTAGCACCTGTCATAAAAATCCGCTTAGTAGTCATTAGGTGTTTGTAGTGAGGACTTTAGTCCTCCTGCCAAATCGAGACTAAAATATTTACTACGAACTGCCTTTTTTATCTAAGCAACAGCTAGTAGCCGATTTACTTGTTTAGCAGTTTCAAAGAAGAACTTCGCATTCTCCTCGGGAGTCCCTGGCAATATCCCGTGACCCAAGTTGAGAATATGACCTTTGTCGCCAGCTTTCTTAATCGTATCCAGAATGCGATCGCGAATAAACTCTTGAGAACCAAACAAAGCACCCGGGTCTACATTTCCCTGTACTTTCATGTTCGCACCCAGCCTCTTCCTAGCGTCAGCCATATCCACTGTCCAGTCCACACTCACCATATCTACACCAGATTTGGCCATCAGTTCCAACACTCCAGCGCTACCACTAATGTACAATATTAATGGCGTATCGGGATAGACCTTTTTCACTTGATCGACAACCTTTTTGTGATATGGTAAAGCAAATATTTCATAATCTTGGGGACTCAGATGACCTGCCCAAGAGTCAAACATTTGCACCACCTGGGCACCGCTTTCTATCTGATAGCAGATATAAGTCGCAATCGCGTCTGCCAGTTTCTCCAGAAATAGATGCAACATCGCGGGTTCGCTAAAAGCCATCCCTTTAATATTGCTATAGTTTTTCGAGGTTTTGCCCTCGATCGCGTAAGCGGCCAAAGTCCAAGGCGCACCCACAAAACCCAGCACCGCTGCCTTATTGCCCACTTCCTGACGCAATGCCTGTAAAATATCCCGGATGAAGGGCAGAGATTCTGCCGGTTCCAGGGGATGCAATTGCTGGATCTGTTCTATACTGCGAATGGGCGGGTCGATTACCGGACCTTTACTTTCGATAATGTCAAAAGGAATGCCCATCCCCGGCAGCGGCGTGAGAATATCCGAGAACATAATCACCCCATCCGGCTGGAACGCGTGATAGGGTTGCAGGGAAATCTCGATCGCCAGATCCGCATTTTCCGAGCGATCGCGGAAGCTGGGATACTTATCCCGCAAGTCTCGGTACACCTTCATATAGCGACCTGCCTGCCGCATCATCCACACCGGCGGACGGGATAGCCGTTCGCCACGAGTTGCTCGCAGTAGATAAGGAATCCGATCTGATTCAGTCATGCTCTTAAATCTCTCGATCTTAGTAGGTAATGATTATAGTTCCTCTGGGACTTCCCAAATAAGATATTCTAAGAAATATTGGCGCGATACAAGTAATTGATGGATATAACAGAATTTTTCCAACTCAGTGCAGGCAAATGGTTTTCCCAACGCACTGTTCACCATCTGGCTAGCACCGACTTAGAGATCGGCAAATCAAATTTGGTCATCGATTTCCTCCCCCAGACCGACCCCGACTTGAGCAAACTCTGCCAAAAATACCAAATTGACCCCGGACTAGCCTTGTGCGGTACTCGCGTCACCTGGGATGGTACCATCGGACAGCAGGCCAAAAAACATAGCGGTGCCACCGTTTTGGTCGCAGTGGCCGATGGAGGATCGCGCACCAGCGGCAAATTACTGCGTTCGGGAAACTCCCCTGACCAAGACCTAGGGACAGGACGTTACCTCATGGGCAGTGACCAAGTCTTAACACTAACTATCTCCTCTGAAACCGCGCACATAGAAGAGCGCCTGTGGTTTGCCTCTGACAACTTGCGGTTCCGCACCAGCACAAGCATACCCGCTAGCGGTTTCCATGTCACCTCCTTTTGCTCGGAAATTCGCATGGGCGTGACTACACCTCAACCTGCTGAGGCGACTTCTGCTCAACGGTAACCCACATAGTATGACGTAATTCACCTCAAAAGTCAAGGTGAGGAAATCTCAATTGAGGTAATTTTCCTTATAAATCAAGGTTAATACCTCGGTCTTGAGGTTTTTTTGCTCGTTAGTCAAGCAAAAAACTCAATAGACCTCTTGCATAAGTATAGTATCTGAGTAAAAATACTCAGGTTTTTTTGACAGGTTAGGGGTAGTGATAAACATGTAGTGATTTGATGATGGTCTGTCCCCATGCCTCACCGAATCGCCAGTTTTCTGCCCCATGTCTAGAGCCCAAAAGCTTTCTCATCCCGTCCGTAGTGCTTGTCGGACGGTGCTTTACCTACAAGCATTGTGGTCCACCCACCGGTAGAGAGCGCTCTCCATCACTACTTGTAACCCACTACCCCTCAAAATAGTGAATAACAAGTAGTGATTGACTATTATCCAAGGTAAGTCTCGATCGCCAACGTCACTACATATTTATCACTACTCCCCCCGGTAGTGATAAATATGTAGTGATTTGATGATGGTCTGTCCCCATGCCTCACCGAATCGCCAGTTTTTTGCCCCATGTCTAGAGCCCAAAAGCTTTCTCATCGGGGTCCGTAGTGCTTGTCGGACAGGGCGGGGTCGAGCTGGGAATCACTTCCCAACCCTCCCCGGGAGTTCTTCGAGTACGTTGTTAGCCAAAACACAAAGCTAACACTAACTACCATTTCCCTTTTGGGCCTTTAAGCCCTATTCCGCTGGTTGTAGGTGACGAGGCTTGAGTAGGTTCGCTTGTTCTAGCCATGAGCATCATGTCCTAGTGGTGTCACCGGCGATAGCTGCCAGTTATCCTACATTTAAGTCCTTGCTTCGCACCACGGTGATGTTACTCCGCAGCACTAAGGACCGGTGTCTCTCCCGTACCTGGGGGGGGGTTAGGACCCCCATGAATACCAAGTTTTACTGGCTAATGGCGCCAGACCAGGCTTTCGCTGTTTTACAGCTTATACCTGAACGAATCGCACGTGCTTTACCTACAAGCATTGTCGTCCACCCACCGGTAGAGAGCGCTCTCCATCACTACTTGTAACCCACTACCAGGTTAGGCTATAATAGGTAGTTAGTAAGCGCAAATGATAAGTATTACTTATGAATGAATAACAGGCCCACAAACTAAAACCCTTTGATTTTCAACGATTGTTTGGTGTTCTACCAGAAACTTATAAAAAAATGGTATCATTTCTCGAAACCATTAGGTCTCCCTTGTATGTCGCAGTCGTTTCGGGTACGATATCAGTAATGGGCTAATAGACCTCTTGCAAAAGTCTCAGGGAGGGGGATTATAGATGAATTTAGTTTCGCCTAAATAGAGCAGATTGATAAGGATTACTTATATTTTTAGTTCCTATCTACAGCTCGTGCATCCATACCCATATTCACCCCAATTACCGTCGATCGCCTTGTAATTTCCCCCAAAACCTTATTTTGCCAAAAATTTTGACACTCGTCACCTGTGAGTTGTTGTGCAACCCATAGTTTCTCAAGCCCTTACTGGATAAATATTTCAGCGGCCAACTTTTCGATCGAAATTCCAGCAGATGAGCGTGTCGCTTAATTTTCAGGGTAAGCGCACGCTTCGTACTCGGAGCGGGTGGATAGCTTGGAGACAAACTCCTTTTCCTGGCTGGGCTGTCGTAGACAGGGGGGTGGATGGGGTCGAGCTGTCCCTCGCGGGACAACCCTCCCTTACTGAGGTTTGTAGTGAGGACTTCCGTCCTCACTACAAACCTCAGAAAAATCGGAACCGGACTTGCGACTTTCACCGCAGGAGGCTACTGGGTAATAGGCCCTTGTCATGGGTAGCTTATATCAGGATTACCCCTGTTTAGCCTTGTGACCTGAACGTTTGTCCCTTTCTGGTCGTGAGAGGGCACCGGCTAACCCTTAGTATCACTCTTTTTCCGAGGCCGTTTACCAGAAGGTCATGATTTGGTGGTAGAGTCACCATTTTTGTTGCCGTTTCCGGCGGATAACCTTTGTAGGTCATACTCTCACTACGAATGAAATAGCTGAGTTCCGTGATATTGGACAGGACTACTTGCACCGGTCATTTCCTATTATCACCGTCCTACGTCAGCATATCCTGAGCATTACCCCAGGCTTTGGCTTCTTAGGACATCCCTCCCCCAATGACTTGCGCTTATCATCTAACTTATCCACCGATAGACATTCCAGGGATAGTTCATTGGAGGTTATAACGTTCCATGTAATCAATGCCTGATACCTTTAGGGCCCTGCTATACCCCGGGAGTCTTTTGCAATACAGGACAACCAAGTAAAAAAACTGTCCGCAACTACCTATCCCTTTTTGGGCCAGCGTATATAGCCTTATTCCGCTGGTTCACATTAACGAGGCTTACACAGGTTCACTTGTTTTACCCTTGGATAAGTAGTTGGACAAAATTAATTGCACAAAATCGAGAAAACTTGTTATACTAGATATAGCTACTCGTACATGTAGCAGATTTTTGTCAAACTAACGGGGAGTCGGTTTTCATGCTCATCCCCGGCCAGATATATTTGACATAATATGACGATAAATTAGGAGAAATTAAGAAGGATTTTAATGCGCGAAATAAATGAGCTTTCTGCAAAATTGCTCTTACGAATTTATCATCAAAGTCGCCATCATCAAGTTCGTCAAAGAGCACATTGTTTACTTTTGCGAGATCGAGAACATAAAAAAGTTAAAGAACTTATGGAAATCTTTGATGTTAGTTATAGAACTATCTACAATTGGATTAAAAATTGGGATTCCGAGGGAATGGTCGGACTATATAATAAGTCTGGAAGAGGTCGTAAGCAAACCTTTAGTCTCGAACAAAAAGAAAAAATTAAAGCCTGGACTGAAGAAGAACCGAGGCAATTAAAAAAAGTGGTGGCTAAAATCAAAGAAGAATGGGGAATTGAAACAAGTGTTAAAACTGTTCAGAGAATATTGAAAACAATGAATATGAGTTGGCATCGGATGCGTAAAGGGGTAGCTGTCAGCCCCCCAGCTCAAGAGTATGAGGAAAAAAAAGCACAACTTGAACAACTGAAACTGTTAGACAATTTGGGGGAAATTAATTTGTATTATTTAGATGAAAGTGGGTTTTATTTAATCCCTTGTGTCCCTTATGGATGGCAAAATATTGGGGAATATATAGAAGTACCTAGTCGGAGTAGCCGCAGATTAAATGTATTAGGAATAATGAATCGCCACAATCATTTAGAAGCGTATGTATCTACTCAAAATATTAATTCAGATGTAGTCATAGCTTGTATCGATGCATTTTTTCCCACGAGAATGGAAAAGCAAACAGTAATTGTAGTAGACCAAGCATCTGTCCATACTAGTGATGCTATTCAAGATAAGATTGAAGAATGGAAAGAACGCAATATTACTATATTCCATCTCCCCACTTATTCACCTCATTTGAATTTGATTGAAATCTTGTGGCGGTTTATTAAATACGAATGGATTGAAATCGATGCTTATTCTTGCTGGAAAAACTTAGTTGATTCCGTTGAAACAATCATAAAAAATTTTGGAGAAAAATATGTAATTAATTTTGTCTGACTACTTATCTTTCCTAGCGGCGTCCCCAGCTTAGGCTGCCAGGTGCCTACATTTGAGTCCTTGCTCTCCACCATCGGTGATGTCATTCCGCAGCAGTTAGGACCGGTGTACCTCCTGTATCGGGAGGGAGGGATTTGAACCCTCAATGATTACACAGTTTACCGGCAGATGTAACCGGCTAGGGCTATTACAGGTCACTGCACTGTTTACACCCTAACGTTTCGCACATTACTGTATATGTTACATGGTGAATTATAAAAATCATTCTCAAAACGGTCCGGACTATTGATGAAAGCTGCCCGACAGCAAGCTATGTCCACGTAAGGTGAGATCTCTGTACATAGTAAAATATTGGGCGTTGCACATTTTTGGGATGATAGCAGTCAATGGTTGCAAATTGCCGTTCCCAGGCGGTCCCCAGGGAACGAGGAAAATTGAAAAGCTAAATTTGTATATTTATGAACATTTATAACTATTTCAATTGACCATTCACAATTTTCAACCCAAATCATCCCGGAGTTGTGCAACGCCAAATATCGATTAGGTCAAGTGAAGGTGGAGAGGGATTGATGGATCTCGAACAGGATCGTAAACAATGCTTAGAGAAGCTAATCTGGGCGACAGATCAGCTACAGGTGGAAGTCGCGGAGGCGGAACTTGGCAAAATAGCCGACATCATTGTCCAAACAATGACTGGCCCTTGGCGCTGTTTTCATACTCCCGGGCACATTTTTGCGGTGGGTGGGTCTGAAAATGCCATTGAGGTATTGGCAGCATTGTTTCATGATGTCGTCTACGTGCAAGTAGATCGGAGTATAAACTTCAACCTCACCTACTACATTGCGCCTTTTATCAGGCAGGTGGGGGAACAGCTAGTGATTCTAGAGTCAACTGAATTGCCCAGGGATTTGATGTTCGAGATGGTGATGTCTGTCTTTGGTTTGGCTCCAGGTCAGGTGCTGTCTCCGATGGCAGGGCAAAATGAATTTCTCAGTGCTCTTGTGGGTGCAAAGGTGTTGGAAGGGTTTGTCAAACCTGAGATATTAGTTCAGATCGTGACTTGTATCGAAGCAACGATTCCCTTCCGAGGAAGGTCGCCCGAAGGTTTAACCCCTAGCGAGGGCCTATACGGGCGGTTGCAGTCAACCAATAGTAAGTTTGACCTGAAGTTGACAGATACCCAAATGCGGTCAGCGGTGAGGCAGGCAGTGCGATTATCGAACCGGGATGTCGGGGGTTTTGGTCATCCGAGTGCTGTCCATTTTATGGATAATACCTGGAGTTTGTTACTGGAAACCAACCACAATCTCAAGAACTCAACCACCTACACAGTGCATGAGTACCGCATGGCCCTGCAAAAGATGGAAGGGTTTATGCATTTTATGAAACCGGAACTGGTTTTTAATCAGTTCGACGGAGAGCCAAACGATCGCGATTACCGTAGTCTGCTGGCGAACTCAAAGCAGAATATTGAAATAGGGAGGATTTACCTGGGAAGCAAACTGGCGTCGATCGCCATTCTGGAGGCTCTGTCTCTACGGTTTGGGCATGATATTCCCCTTTCGACTATGGTAGCGGGAGGATTGCCCGAGGAAGGATCGGGAGATCCGTTGTCAGATATGCTGCCAATAATTGAGAAGCACTATGAACCGAAAACTGAGATTGAATGTGAGGTGTTGAAGTTGTTGGAAGTGGGACGAACCAAAAGCTCAACTTACGATATTAAAAACTCACCCTTAACAACGTTTATGGTCAAATATCAGGGGTTTGACGAGATTCTCTACCAGTTGAAGTGGGCGAAGGATTTCTTTAAGGGCAATATTTCTGCTGAGGATTTTATCTCTGGTTGCGACCCTCACGTGCTCCAAGTGGTGATTAACGGAGTCGTGAAGGTGTTTGATAGTCGCAAGGCGGCTTTGTGTAGCAGTTGACAAATGGGGATAATATGTTCTTGACCGCAAGGTTTAGTTGTAGGTTGGGTTGTGCGAATCGTTCCGGCGTAAGCTGAAATATAGCGACAGTCGGGCTGGACTTGTGTCAGTAACTCAGGATTCATGGGGGTTCAATTCCCCTCCTCCAGGTACGGGAGTGACCGCGTGAGGTGCTGCAGAATAACATCATCGTGGTGCTTCCCGAGGACTAAATGTAGGAAAGGGCGATGCCGCTAGGAAAGAAGCCTATGGTTAGAACAAACGAATCCCTGCAAGTGTCGTAACTACAAACAAGCGAAAAGGCGCTCCACGCTTGGTGCAAAATGCGCACACAGTCAGCGTATTAGTATTAACCTAAGTTGCGACCTATTAAAAAAAATATGAATTACCCACTTAGACTTTACAGATATTTGGGATATTTCGTAGCTTTTGATACAAAATTATATTTTTTTTGTGCTAGACGGCGGGTTGGCTGTTTATAGGTTATAATGTACTAAAATAATAGTTAATTGCTGGGGGATGTAGATGATGGAAGATATGATTACAACAATTTTTGTTCTTTGTGACCAGCTCCTAAAAGCGTTAAATATATTCATAAGATCCACAAGTAAAAATGAACAATGCCGAAGTGATGACAGTCGGATTAGTTGCTGCATATTTTTTCGGAGGACACGCTTCGCTACGAGCGCTCTTGTCAATTTATGGTCGAACACAAGTATATAAAAAATCTGTTAAGTAAAAGTAGGTTCAATCGTCGATTACACAATATTGACGAACCAATTTGGATGTTTTTCTTCCAAGTTAGAGCGCAAACATTTAAAGAGCTCAATCCGGGTCAAGAATATATTCTTGATAGTTTCCCGGTGCCAGTATGTGATAATATTAGGATTGATAGATGCCAAATTTATAACAAGGAAGAATATCGAGGGTATATTGCCAGTAAAAAACGTTATTTTTATGGATTAAGAGTTCATATGTTGGTAAACAAAAATGGAAAGCCAATAGAATTTTATCGAGCTGCTGGTAGTTATAATGATGTTAAAGTTTTGCAATCTTTTGGCTTTGACTTACCATCAAATTCAATAGTTTATGGAGATCGAGCTTATAATGATTATCAATTAGAAGATTTACTAAAAGATTCGTCAAGTATAATGTTAAAACCTTTGCGAAAAAAGAACTCAAAAAGAAAAGAATCTTATTGTTTTGAATATATACAAAAAGTAACAAGAAAACAA
Source organism: Hormoscilla sp. GUM202 (assembly GCA_005518205.2). Classification (GTDB taxonomy): domain Bacteria; phylum Cyanobacteriota; class Cyanobacteriia; order Cyanobacteriales; family Desertifilaceae; genus Hormoscilla. The sequence continues at coordinate 136,896 of RFFC02000014.1, read as the reverse complement.
GTTGAAACCTGTTTTAGTCGAATCACCAATTTGTTTCCCAAGTCAATTCATGCTGTTACATCTAAGGGATTCGAGTTGAAAATAATTCTCTTTATCATAGCTTTTTGTATCCAATTTTTATAGGTCGCAACTTGAGTTAGTATTAGACCTCTTGCCAAAGTCGAGAACCTGAGTAAAAATACTCAGGTGAAAAAGCAGAAAATCTGCCCCAAAATAATTTGCATCATCGTTAGAATCAACACTCCGGACAGAATCAGGAGGCTATAGCCCCGTAGGCAAGCAGCGTCTGGCAGTTCGGGTGTGATTTAATCTTTCGTTGGCTCCAAGTCAAACAAGGAAATAACGGGACTTAAACAAAAACTTCCCACTAAAGCGGCTGAATTCCATGTATAATAAGGATTATACGTCAACGAGCACAGTCTCATGATCGTATGGTGATGTACGGAGTTGGCTGAATCTTGAATTATAAGTTATTCTACGGTTGACAGCGACATGGGCTACATATTTGCACTGAATTAAAGCAAAAATGAAATGAAAGAAATAACTATTCAGGCCATGCCACCTTGTTTCGATAGATGGTGTCGTCGTTTTGACAATCTATTTACTCGCCAAGCCCAACGAAGAGAGTTCCGTAATTATTGAGGTGGGTTATTAGGAGAAAGTGAGCGAAAAAAAATCGCCCAAATTTCCCAAAATTATGTGGGTGTTTATTATCATAAATTGCATCACTTTCTAACAGATTCTCCTTGGGATGCTAATTGTGTGAATGAAAGGCGATTAGAGATAATGACGCTCTGCCGTCAAACAAAAATCTTGCCAAATTTTAGCTTAATAGTGGACGACACAGGTCACAGAAAAAGTGGAACAATAACTGAAGGGGTAGGGCGACAATATATTGGAGAAGTTGGCAAAACTGATAATGGTCTTGTAATGGTAACAACGCATCTCTATGATGGAGTAAGAAGTTTACCATTAGATGTGGCCCAATACTTACCTGCTAGTTCTTTAGAAAAAGGAAAAGAAAATCCCGAATTCAAGAAAAAACCAGAATTAGCTTTAGAGCTAATTGATAAATGTTTAAATAGAGGTGAGCGCCCGGAAGTAACCTTGATAGATGGAGGTTATGGTAATAATGGCCCTTTCTTAAAAGAACTAGAAAAAAGAGAACTAATTTACATTGGAGCTGTTGCTAAGAATAGAAACGTAGAAGTTGAAATAGAGTCAGGTATCAAATCAGAAATGAGATTAGATGAGCTGACAGCCATATTACCAGAAGAAGCTTTCAATTCTATTAATCTCAATTTCCCAAAACCTCGGACAGTTTGGGTAGCAACAAGAAAAGTAGAGATTCCCGGGATGTCAGGTCAACGAACAATAGCTATCGTCATGAATGCCAAAAATGTTGAAGAGGCAACGGAAATTGATTATTTGATAACTAATGCGCCCATTGAAAAAGCTACGGCAGAGTCGTGTCCAGAGACACCCACCACAGGGTGGGTGCTCTCGGACACGAATGGATAGTTACTACCTATTCACAACGTAATTGGGTTGAAGTTTTTTACCGAACAGCAAAAGGATGGTTAGGTTTAAGAGAATGCCAACTTAGAGATAAAAAAAGTATTGAGCGTCATTGGATCTTAGTTTTTTGTGCTTATACTTTTATTCTATGGCATTGGTTAACCGGTGGTCTAGCGCGACAATGGGCGACGGGGCCATTAAAAACATTTGTTGCAGCGTTAGAGGCTTTTCGTACAGCTGTCTCTTATCGGTTTGTGCGTTGGCTAGGTAACAATGTTGATGTATTTGCCGCTCACAGCGCTCACTTCGGCGACATCAACAACAACATTGCTAGTTACGGCGCCGAGGGTTTGCCAGACGGTTTAACCATTGACTCCAATAGTGGGGCGATCGGCGGCACCCCTACTACTGAGGGCACTTTTACCGTGACGGTAACTGCATCGGATAGTGCGGGAGGCGAGGTAGAAGATGAATTCAATATTGTGGTATCGTCTCTCGACTCCAGCATCGTGGGTAAGGGTTTCCCCCTCAAGCGCGGATCGACCAATGTGTATACCGGTGACTTTGACGGAGACGGTAAAAGCGACATACTCCGCCAAGAAAGGGGCCGCTGGGACAACGACTCCAGTCTGACTGCTCAAGTAGTCTTGTCTGAAGGCGGCGGCAACTTTAACCCCATCCGCCTGCCTGAGAGATTCGCTCTTAAGGGTGACTACACCAATTTATATGTCAGCGACTTTAATGGGGACGGTCGCAGCGATATACTCCGCCAAGAAAAGGGCGGTTGGGACAACGATGACAGTCTGACTGCTCAGGTACTCTTGTCGGAATTATCGGAAGATAACGACAGCTTTAATCGCATATTCCTGCCGGAAAGTCTTGCCGTCAAGGGTGATTTAACGAACTTATACATCGGGGACTTTGATGGGGACGGTCAAAGCGATGTACTTCGCCAAGAAAAGGGCATTTGGGACGACGATGACCGTACAACTGCTCAGATCCTCTTGTCCCAAGGCGACGGCAACTTTAACCCCATCACCCTGCCGGAGGATTTCGCTCTCAAAGGCGATTTCACCAATTTACACATTGGCGACTTTAATGGAGACGATCGCGACGATGTACTACGCCAAGAAAAGGGCAGTTGGGACGACGATGACCAGATGACTGCTCGAGTACTCTTATCCCAGGGTGACGGCAACTTTACCAGCATCACCCTGCCGGAGGGTTTCAATCTCAAGGGCGACTTCACCAATTTGTATATCGGCGACTTTAATGGAGACGATCGCGACGATGTACTACGCCAAGAAAAGGGCAGTTGGGACGACGATGACATAGGGACTGCCCATGTACTCTTATCCCAGGGTGACGGCAACTTTACCCGCATCCCCCTGCCCGAGAGTTTTGAGCTCAAGGGCGACCTCACCAATTTGTATGTAGAAGATTTGAATGGTGATGGCAAGGATGAGATTCTGGTTCAGAAAAAATATCCCCGAGGGGAGCGGTCCCGCACTTTGAGGCTATTGGGCTCGAATGATGGAGAAAATTTCACCGAATATCTACTCCCCTCAGAGCTTCAGTTTAACGGTGACGGCGGGAAACTGTATATTGCGAATTATAAGGGCAATGGGCAAAACAAGGATATTCTGGTTCAGCGTTTTGCAAACGAAGCGCGGCTATACAGCATTGACTTTCAATCAATTCTCGATGCCAGCGTTGACCAATCGATTCTCAATGCCGGTGATTATGCAGCCCTTCAGGCTCTCTATAATAGTACTTTTGGGGAGAATTGGAACAACCAGACAGGCTGGGATTTCGACAGCGAAACTCCCCCCTCTGTTGATGCTGTAAATGACTGGTCTGGCCCAGAGCAAGAGTGGCTGACGGTCTCAGAGGCCATTGAAGAAATCAGCCATCCAGAAGAGAAAAAGCCCGGCCCAGAGCAAGAGTGGCCGACGAACTTAGAGGTCGTTGAAGAAATCAGCATCGACGGGGGGAAAGTGCGCTTACGGACTCCCCTTGGTCAACCCTGTGAGTGGCGCGATTACAAGGCTGTCAATCTGCATGACCAGGGGGTAGCGGCCTTTTTTCGAGACAATGCAGGACTGGTCAAATGGGTAAATCAGCAGCCCTTGGCGAATCCGCTTGTGTGTCTCGGGGATGGCCATGATGGCATCTGGAACCTGTTTGTCGAGATTGGTCCGACCATCTTTCGTCAAGAAATCCTCGATTGGTATCACTTAATGGAAAATCTGGAAAAAATCGGCGGGTCCGGCCAGCGACTGGCACGAGTGAAAGCCCTTTTCTGGTCTGGCAAGGTGCCAGAGGCCCTCAAGGAATTTGACGACTGGGACCATCCACGGGTGGACAATTTTAGGGCCTATGTTACTAAGCATCGCCATCGCATTGTGAACTATAGCTATTATCAAGCCGAGGGGATTTCCATTGGTTCGGGAGAGGTGGAATCAACGGTACACAGAAGGCGGCACGGCTAAAGCTTTCAGGATCGCAATGGAAAGCCGTCAATGTTCCCCAGGTTCTGCTGCATCGCTGCGCTTATCTTAATGGAGTATTCTCAAGGTGACAGTTGCGCAATGAAGTATTTTTACTCATTGCCAAACTGGGATGCACCCGCGCAAGCCGCTTGTAGGAGGCAATGGAAAAATTCAACTGTGAGGGACATCTCCCGACCAGGAGACACAGCGAGGCTGGGTGCGCGGTCTCGTCGTCCAAATCGTCAAAGAGTTGCTGGGCTCCCTCTATGAGCGGGAGCTGGAGTTATGGCATTGACACTCGTGGCCTGCGATGGTGTAGATTTGGGAAATTTACTAAACATTGAAGAAGGTCCTGTCACTACTGAAACAACCCAAGAACCGGCACCTGAAGCTGCGGAAGCGCCTGGAGAGGAAGCGGCGTCTTCCAGTGTAGACGAGGCGAGCGCAACAAGCGGAGAAGGGTAGTCCGAAGTCTAAGATGCTCCCTGTTAGGCCAAGGCAGCATCTCAAGAGCACCAGTAGCCCAGAAACTAGCCCAGAAACCAGGTTTTTAGCGCAGTGCGGCACGGCGTTAAGGAAAAACCTGCTCCCAGGCGAGACGTCCGGAGCAACTGACAACTAACGGGACTTTGGGAAAAAACAGGCGTAAATTGGCATCAAACCCTTTCACAGAGGCGCTTTGAGGTCGATCGGGTCTCTATCTCCGCAGGCTCAGGGTTTCAGACGTTTTAACCCATTCGACCTAAATCTCCCACCCCATAAGCTAAGAAGCCTTTTTTGGCCTGAGAAAATGTTTAAGTCCCGCTAACCACTGACAACTGACAGTTGAATGCTGAAGAAAAAAGAGGAGTGATGGATGTAGAGTAAATATATAGGTAAAATCAGGCAAATGGTTTTGGTTCATGGCTCCTACCGCGAACCACTCTTAATAAATAAGAAAATATTATGTCTGACAATGGTCCTTATCAAAGCAGATTATTAAACTTGCTGGTGCCCCAATATCGCCGGTTAGTAGAGAAGGGCGCTCGGGCGATCCGACAGATGAAGGTGGCAGTGTCCTGGGCCGCGCAGGTAGTGATTTACCCAGTCTACCTGTTATTGCAAACAACCAGACTAGCCTTCAGACAGCTGGGACAAGCAGTAAAAGCACAATTACCGCAATTACGAGAGGAGGCCCCCGATGTGGACAGGCCCATTCAGGAAGTGCTGCTAGCAGTGCTTCCTGAAGAAGGGGAGTTAGTATTAACCCCTGACGTTGTCGGACTGCAGTCGCCGAAGCCAAATGTACTCCAGCATTGGGATTTGATTGTCAACAATACTCCTTTGGTGAGTCCGAAGCAACAAGAGAAAGCTGACCGCCTGCCTCCGGCCACCCCGAGGACAGTAGATCCAAGGGGCGGGTACAAAGGACAAGTGATTCGGGGCCTCGCTACAGAGTTGACAAGCAAAAATATAGTCTTAGTCACAGCGGACAATCAGGAACTGGATGTATTTACTCAGCAGCAGCAGAAAGAACTACAGCAATTAATTATTTGGCAACTGGCTAAATATCGGCGTCACCTGCGGCAGCTGGCTACGGGCCAAAGACCTCCAACCTGGGGGAAGTTAGCTGCTAGCAAAACTACCTTACTACTGATTCGCCTTTTAGGGCAAGTAATGGCCTGGGAACAGAAAGGAACAGTGGCGCGGGCGATCGACCTTTTTGGTGAATCAAGTTTAGTACATCAGCCAAGCAGGGAACTCGCGCAAGGGGAACCAGAAGCGATCGCTATCCCCCGCAAGCTAGATAGCTTCATAGCAGATATGGAATGTCAGATATCGATAATAGGGGAATGTCCGAGAGAAATAGAGGGTAAAACAAGGGAAATAACAGAAACTCCAAGCCAGACAGAGTCAGTAACAGATGGTAGTGATCGGGAAAAACAGCATATTTTCGCCCCGATCGTCGCAGCGATCGCTTACTTTTTTGGCAAGAAGAGAGGTAACAAGCACTTGTCAGCTGATTCAGACTCAGTAGATGTGAAGCAACTAACAGGGAAGGGCATGGCTGGCGCTACCCTAGCGCGAACGGAACAGCCTTTCTCAGAGGGGCGAATGCGCTGCGCGCACGCTACGCGATCGGTATGGCAAGGAATAAAAAATCAGGTGAGACATATCCAGTCTTATCCGCAGTTGTTACGCGATAATAATCAACAAGAGGCTTCGCAGAGATCGACTGGGAACCAGGCTGAGTTGTATCGCTCCGAGGTGAAGGAACTGTGTAACTCTCAGGCGTCGGAAGTAACAGATGGTAAGACTAGGGAAAAACAGAATATTTTCGCCCATATCGGAGCGGAGATCGCGTACTTTTTTGGCAACAAGAGAGGTGACAAAAACCTGCCAGGAACAGCTGACGAACAGGTGCAGCAACTGACAGGAAGTAAGAAGAGTGGATCCGAAAAGAGCAGCAGCGATGCACGCACGCTCCGGGAACCCTCCGCTACAAGGTTACCGGTCCTACGCGAACAGAGATTAACAGGAGCAGAAAAGGCGATCGCGCCTCTCGTGGGCAAGTCAGTAAAAAATCATATATTGCGCATCCTGCGGCGGCCAGAGCAAGCAGTTGCCCAACCTCAGACATTTTCCAGAGAAGCCCAAAGCAGTTCACAAGTTGAAGTTTCCGACTGGGTAAATGTATTTGGCACCCTAGCACGTTCCCAGGCGGAGCCGTGGGAACGAGGGGGGAGGAAACAAGCTGTAGCACAACGGTCACCCGGGGATAACATATATATAGAGCTGACACCGGACTGGATAGAAACCGCTGCCACTCCCAACGGCTATGTAAAGCACCCCCTAGAGAAGATATTAGCATGGCTAGACAGGGGTATCCTGTGGTTGGAAGAACGGGCGATCGGGATATGGAAATGGTTTCGGGGACAGTAGCAATGGGGCAAATTTTCGGTATGATAAGAATTATGGTCTTTTGGAAACATCCCTATGCTGACTCTGAAAATCGTTGTTAACATCGTTGTGCTCTTCTTCGTGGGTTTATTCGTGTTTGGCTTTTTGTCTAACGATCCCTCCCGCAACCCCGGACGGCAGGATATGGAGTAAACTGGTACCCTCATTTTCACCCACACCAGAGTAAGTATGAGTAAGGGCAGGCGACAACCAGTCGCCAGAAAAGCTGCCACCAGCTAGCGCTCCGGAGTCGCACGCTTACGCTGTTGCGTGCTCAGAGTTGCATCGGTCTGGGGCTGTGTTTTGGAATTTATAGAACTATGCCCTACCCCCCAGTACCGCCGCCAGAACAGCCTCCTATAGTCTACAACTTACCGCCAGAGTCCGTAATGGAACCGGCGGTAAGATATGTGTGGCTGACTGTGGCACCAGCAGCATCGGCAAAACTGCTAGGACCACCAATGACAGTGGGCTTACCAATTAAATCGGCTGCAGGACAAGCAAGGCAGCTGCCGGAGGTAACAAGGAATGATACTGCTGCGCAGGCCCCGGCTGCGCCCGACCCGTTGGACCGGGAGACAGGGCCATCCGCTCCCCAGGAGGCGATCGCTCCCGAACTCCAGCAATCCCTAATTCAATTAACAGCAGACCAGCAAGAATACGACACCAGACGGCAAGTATTTACAGCTTCCGGGAATGTTCAGATGAGGTTTGGAAATGCTCTGCTTCAGGCGGCCAAGCTGCAAGTGAATTTGGTAAATAGAATAGCAGTGGCACAGGGAAACGTGTCCCTGCTCACAGGAGAGCAACTATTGCTAGGAGAACGCTTTGAGTACAACTTTGTACATGGAACTGGGGTGATATCGGCGGCGAGAGGCTCGATTTTTGTGCCCACAACCTCGGAAGACCTGTCCGGTAATGGGACGACTTCTTTGGATGCCACGACAGTAGCAACAGGAACAGTAGGCGAACCCCTGGGGGCAGATCGACCCCCGGAAAATGTCATAGGGACTGGTGGGGTGAGTATCGGTGGTGATGGCAACATCCCGGAAGCAGGGGGGGGGATCAGGCGCTTGCGGTTTGAGGCAGAACAGATTGACTTCACGCCTGCTGGATGGAAAGCTACTAATATTCGCTTCACTAACGATCCGTTTTCACCACCGGAATTAGAAGTGAGAGCGAATAGAGCCACTCTCACTAGGCTCTCAGCTTTACAAGATGAGGTGAGGACAAGCAAAGCCCGCTTGGTGTTCGATCAACGTCTGTCTGTGTCTCTATTGCGAGATAGATTGCTGATCGACCGCAGAGACAGAGAACCAGCAATAGTAAGCTTCGGTTTTGACGATCGTGACCGGGGAGGGCTGTTCGTAGAGAGCAGGTTTAAGCCGATCGCCACGGATAAAATATCTTTGAGCTTGACACCGCAGTTTTATCTCCAGAGGGCGCTCAAAGAGGGAAAATTCAACGACCTGAGCATCTATGGACTAAAAGCGGATCTGAACATGAGGCTAACGAGCACTACTTTATTGCGCTCAAAGGCTGCTTTTGTAGGTTTTGACGATGTCGGAGATACAGCCCGTGCAAGTCTGCGGGTGTCTCAGTCCATCAAGGACTATACCCTGACAGGAGAATATAGCTATCGCGATCGGCTGTTCAACGGCTCCCTGGGATATCAAACCGTGCAAAGGAGTATCGGTGCGGTCCTGACATCGCCAGCGATCCAGTTAGGAGATACTGGCATTAATTTCAACTATCAAATTGGCTATCAGGAGGTGAAGGCCAAGACGGACCGCCGCAGCTCGATCTCCGACCCCTTCGATCCGGAAGAGAATGTCACCTTAAATCGCTTTCAAACCAGTGCGACCCTGAACCGAGATTTTATTCTCTGGCAGGGAGAGGCCCTACCGGCAACGGCTGAAGCTGGATTGAGATACACGCCAACACCAGTGGTGCCATACATCCAGTTGATTTCTCGAATTGTGGGCACCACCAGTACCTACAGTAATGGTGAAAACCAATCCTCCCTCAAGGGCTCTATTGGACTGCAAGGACAATTGGGTCATTTCTCCCGTCCCTGGTTTGACTATACTGGCTTTAGTCTGGTGTACTCTCAATTTATCCGCAATGGTGAATCGCCCTTTAAGTTCGATCGAATTGCAGACGTCAGAGTCCTCACGGCCCAACTCACCCAGCAGATTTATGGGCCATTTCGGTTGGGGGTGCGAACGAAGATCAATTTGGATAATAGTGAAGGTCTGAGTACCGACTACACCTTGGAATACAGCCGCCGCACCTACGGAATGAGCTTGCGCTACAATCCAGTGCTAGGGCTTGGTGCCTTCAACTTCCGCATCAGTGACTTTAGCAGCACTGGCAGCACTGAATCTTTTTCTGAATCGCAAGTGCGTTCAGGAGATGGTGATGTTGAAAATAGAGAATTGAAAATAGAGAATTGAAGAGAATTTGGCAAGATATAAATATATGAAAATTTATGAATATAAAACCAACAGTCAACAATCAACAATTAATAACCACTATCATCCCGGCAACGCCCTGACAATTCACAACTGACAACTGACAACTGACAACTGACAAGGTATCGGCAATGGTATAAGGCATGACAAAAGTAGCTACGAAACTATCCCAATTGGCACCAATAGACATCTTGTGGGGCGAGGCGAGGAGTATAACCTCAGAAGATGCAAAAATAGCATGTCAAAACAAGTGGGATATACCAGTGGCAACCTCAAAGGCCTTAACCGAAGCCGCTGCCCTGCTGATTCATTATAGCTTTGAGCTATGTGACCGCGAAACGGTCAGTAGATTAATCAAGCGCCTCGGAAGTACAGGTCAGTCGGGGTGGGTACGCTTAGCTGTGATTGAGGCACTGTATCAAGGACGCTACAAAGCTATTTCGGTTGAGCAAATCTTAGCCTTGTGGCATCGGCGGGGTCAGCCAGTCTGTCATTTCAACCTGGAATTTGAACGCATTGTTTGCAGCAGGATGCCTTTAGATCTGATAGAGCCAGAAAACTCCAGTGAGCAGTTGGCCGACCTACCGGCAGAAACTACTCCAGCCGAGGTATATGCCCATCAAGATTCATCAACTGAACCACCCTCCGAGTCGCCAGACAGTACTGGCGATCGGGCAGCGACGCTGAATTTAAAAGAATTGGCTGCCCGACAGAGAGAAACCAACAATCTCGAACCCACAAGCAACACCCAGCCGGGAGGCTCTAAGTCTAACTCTAACTCTAAGTCTGAGCCGATTAGCCAATTTACTCCAGCAGATTCTGATTTTTCTGCCAAGCTCAAAGCCGTGGTATCACCCGCTCAAGACCTTTGATTCAACTTTTAAATTCAGCATATTCACGCTCGATTAATCCCAAGCCAGAACTCTTGTCCCAGGGTCCATACGGCACACAGGAGACATCGGATCGGAACAGACCACACCACAGGAGATATCTCCAGCCAGAGCTCTTGTCCCAGGGTCCATACGGCACACAGGAGACATCGCTGTATCCTGCTGGACGCCGTCCAATGCGGGTCTTAAGGAACTGAAAGCGACTGGGGAAGGTTTTATCGACCTTACCAGCGTAGCGTGTAGCGTCGATAAAACCTTCCCCTTCTTTTCTGTGGTCCGATGCACTTCTTACTTTTCGATATCTCTGCCGGTGCTCTTGTCCCAGGGTCCATACGGCACACAGGAGACATCTCGGTTACTTACCACCCCTCAGTTTTCCAGGGAGTCCATAGAGGCGGGACCGGTAGTCCATGACGAATCGATCGAATAATCAGACGAAGTCCAGTGGTAAATAAATAGAGAACACCAAGAACGGAAGCGTTTTTTTTGAGACTTGGGTAAAGGGGTCTCATCGCTCATACCAGCAGAGGTGGACCAATACATGGCTAGTGCCATAACCAAAATTAAACATTCAATGCGATCTGCATGTTCTTTTTGAGTCTCAGTAATACCAAAACCTCGGGTTTTGAAATCCGAAAACATGGGTTCAATTCCCCAGCGGATGCCATAATCCCGAGTTTTGTATGAGGAGGCGGGGCAATCCATAGCTACGATCCAAGGTTCATCATAGCCAGGAGCTTGAAGTATGCCAATGTTAGTTTTCACCTCTGTGGCGTTAAAGCAAGCTCCGCCATCGTACTTTGACTCCCAGTGCAGCAGCATCTCTACCATTTATTTCGCCTCCCTGATGTTGCCTTTCAGGCGAATCCGGTAGATCCCTTGATGATTTAGCTTACGGCGTGGGGGTTTTGCGTCGAAGGGTATCAAATGGCTGAAACCGGGTGTGGTCAAAACCAGTTGGTAAGTCGCGCGTTCCCAGGCAGAGCCGTGGGAACGAGGGTAAAATTATGACGATTTCACCGGTTGATAAGCGGCTACGGCCCGGATTTGTATTATAAAAACTACACGTAACACGCATTTGGGGGATTACGCACGCTACGATGTATTATAGCAGAAAGGCGGCCTAAAAATCTTATCCTCGAATCGTGTCCGAGAGGCTTTCGTTTCCAGAGACGCCCACCCCTGTCGTGCGCGGGAGCGACACGACAGGGTGGGCGCTCTCGGAAACGACCCACCCATGTCGTTGCCGAGCAGACGAACGACAGGGTGGGCGTCTCTGGACACGATCAGTTCCCTGTAGAGTCCCGCCCACTTCTCAATCGTAAGATTGTCGCTATGGAGCGTTTTGTGAACCTTAACGCTGTGGGCTTGGGAATTTTACAATTGCTAAGTTTGGAAATGTCAGTAGACAGAGGCGCGAGGTTTTCCCCGTTGGTTCCGCACTCTTCCGCTGCAAACAAAAAGCTATCCCACAGAACAAATTGTCCGTCTTACTCTTCAAGATAGAGCTTGACATATTGAGCGCGAAATGTAGACCCTGCGGCGGAATGACTAAATTCATTTCTCGGCGGCCCCGACGAGTAGCAAAGCCTTTAACAGAGAGGATTGTCTGTTAACTTTTATCGGCGCCATCTCAGCGAGAACTTTTCACTGTCCAGTTATTCTGATAATAATGCAAATTCAAGCATTTGACGATCTGTGGGGGCGATGCTCTGCCGCGATCGACGTGCGCTCTCCACGCATAGCTAAAGGCAATGTCACCCAGAAATACGCGATCGTACTAAATTGAAATTTTTGCTATTAAATGATAATATTTTCAGATAATTTACTAAATCAGCAATAAAAATAACGATAGAAATTTTTACAAAAATATAAAAAATGGTTGACAATCAGAATTTATGTAATAATAAAAATATGGCGTCAATCGACTGATGGCAAAGTCGATGATTTCTGTAGAGATGCAACCGTTCAGCGTCTCGACATTTTTGGTGGGGATTGCAACAATAGCCCGATCTCCCACCCTACTATATAAAAAAATCTCGGACATATTGAATAATGAAAATTCCGTTTGATGCGATTATTCCACCACCTAAACTGACTCGATACTTATTAATTCATAGAGAAGAAGATGATAAATCAAAATTTATAGCCCAAGTTCACCCAAGACAACCCCCAACAAGGTCGCCATCCGTAAATTAGCAGATACAGCAGAAGCAATTGAAGATGCTACCAATGAATACGGAACATCGTGTTGAAGGGAAAATTATTGGGGTTAATGAAATTAATCTATCGGTAATTACTATCTGGTTAAAGCGTACAATAGATGACAAATTTCAATTGATTACCCTCAAAAAAAAAGAGAAATGCTTGAACTATAAGCGCGTTTCATTAAACCGTGAATTACCGGAATATCAGCTAAAAAAAGGCGAGGTTGACACCTTAATTGATACCGTTACCCATCCTAATGGCGGTGAGTTGGGTTATGTCTTATAAATCTCGCCCTGGGAGAATCTCTCAATGTAATTATCGTTCCCATTAGGGCGATCGCATTCCCGCTGTCGCCCCGCAAAGTATTGAGGGTCCGATAACCCGCCGTTCAAACCCCCGGCGGGCTGACAGCGAAGAATCAACAATTCTCAATGAACAATTCTCACGCGAGCAATTCTCAAGCCATCGAAATCATGTAGGATAGAAAACAGTAGGCGAGCACAGAGCAGAGAATGAACAGAACCTTAATCCCAGTTATCCTCGCCGGTGGCAAAGGAGAACGCTTTTGGCCTCTCAGCCGCAAAGATCGACCCAAACAGTTTCTCAGTTTGGATGGCAGCGGTAAGAGTCTGCTGCAAGAGACCGCAGACCGACTATTAAACATCGCCGGGGGCTGGGAAGGCTTGTGGGTATGTACTTCCAAGCAACTAGCAGACGGGGTACTCCAACAACTACCTCAACTACCCCAGAGTAACTTGCTAGCGGAACCGGAAGGACGGGATACCGCACCAGCAGTGGCTTGGACGACTTTGAAGATCGCCCAGCGTGAAGGGGAAGATCGGGCGATCGGGTTTTTCCCGGCGGACCACTGGATCGCAGACCGAGAAGCTTTTGTCCAAACCATCAATGCCGCAACTCAGCTAGCCGCCTCGAATGACGAAGCAGCCATTGTCACCCTGGGAGTAAAGCCAGCATATCCGGCCACGGGCTACGGGTATATCGAACAAGGTCAACAGACAGGCACTTTTGCCGGGTTGCCTGTATATAAGGTAAAGCAGTTTACCGAAAAGCCAGATGAAAAGACAGCCGCCGAGTTTATTGCCACAGGTCGTTTTAGCTGGAATAGTGGTATGTTTATCTTCCGGGCTGGGGTGCTGCTAGAGGAGATGAGCAAACATGCTCCTGCGATCGTCACCTTGCTGCGATCGCGTGGGGAAGGGGCATACGGCGAGCTGCCCAAAATTTCGATAGACTATGCTTTAATGGAGAAGACGGCGCTCGCTTACGTGCTGCCAGCAGATTTTGGCTGGGATGACTTGGGAGACTGGAATGCCCTATCACGCTTGCTGCAAGGGGACAAGCCCAACTTGGAGTTAGCCGAGCATGTGGGCATGGATACCAAGGGAGCAATTCTCTACGACACCGATGCCGAGGGAGTTATTGTTACCATTGGCATGTCCGATGTGGTAGTAGTGCGGGATGGCAAGGTCACCCTGCTAGTGAAAAAAGACCGCACCCAAGAGATCAAAAAGGTACTGGCAATGCTGAAAAATGACCCGGAATTTGAGCATCTGCTGTAAAGGTTAATGGCGTTAGCAGGGGTCGCCAGTGGGAACGAGGCTAATGGCAATTCAAGGGTATACGCGATGTGCAACTTTTTTTGCGGCTACCAAAAAGGATCCCAAACAGCCCATGATACAAGGCTTTCAGCCCACATGGACTGAAGAGCGAGCACTTGGGGAAAAATTTTGTCCCGCGAATAGGTTGGTAGCCAAATTTGCCAAGTATGATTTTCCGAAGCCTTATACGAGGACAACAGGGAAGGTTAATGTATTATTAAATACATTTTTCCGATCGTTAGGGTCAACTCCTTGACAAAAAAAAGTCCCACCACTAAAATTTGAAAATACACAGATTTACAAAAATCGAGGTGATATAAATGTCTATCTATGGAAGAGTTGATCGTAGCTGTTTATTGTTGTGTCGATGATTTGTTAAAAAATATTCTCAAAGAACACCCACCAAGACAAAGAGGGTTTGCACCTTCATTAACCGACGCTGAAGTAATCACAATGGAAATTGTAGGAGAATTTCAAGGAATAGATCCTGACAAAGGAATTTGGGAATACTTTAAACACCATTGGTTAGATTTATTTCCTCAGCTAAAAACTCGCACCACATTTACTAGACAAGCTGCTAATTTATGGATGTATAAACAAGAATCACAAAAACGTTTAGCATGGAAATTGGGAGGCTTTTCCGATCCAATTCATTTGATAGACGGCATTCCCATACCATTATGCTGTATTACTCGCGCAACTCGAAGTTCTAATTTTTCTGCTGAATCTGATTATAGTTATTGTGCTGCCAAAGATAGTTATTATTACGGATTTCGGGGGCATTTAGTAATTAATAGTTCAGGAGTAATTACTGGTTTTACTGTGACAACAGGTAAGGGGTCTGAGCGAGAGGCTTTATGGGAAATTGTATCAGGAATTGAAGGTATATTAATTGGGGACAAGGGTTATATTAGCGAAGAATTAAAAGCTCAATTAGCTAACGTCGGGATAAATTTACAAACAGCATTACGCAAAAATATGCATGACAAACGTTCCCCAAGTTTAGTAAATTTTTTGATGAGAATTAGGCGTTTAATTGAAACTGTAATTGGACAGCTTACAGAGCGGTTTAATATTGAAAAGGTTTGGGCTAGGGATACCTGGCATTTAACCAATCGTTTTAACCGCAAAATTTTGGCCCACACTGTTTGTCTTTGGTTAAATCGTCATAGTCATGATCCTTTGCAGTTTGAGAGACTTCTCAGTCAATAAGTTGCACAGGATCCATCCCAGTTTTGCTTCTTGGCTGCGGGGATCTGAACGTGCTGTTGCCAGCTATACTAGCCCAGAAACCCAGTTTTTCCACAAAACCGGGTTTCTTCATGCATTCTTGAGATGCTCTCGTGGCACCTGCTAGCACCGGCATATACAGGCCCCAGGGAGATCGGGGTGTGGTCAAAATAGATCCAGCGTCCTACAAATAGATCCATGACGAGGAAATGAACCCATCCTGCTGCTGTGACTTGCAGGTTGCCAAACGCGCTAGCAAGATCGGCTAATTTGGGGTTGGACAGGGCTTTAGCGGTTTCTGGATCTATAGCACCTGAAAGCAAGTAAAGATACAGTGCTGCCAGTAACATAAAAGGAATAGGGGAACCGATAATCCGCCGAGTCACGTTCCAGTTGGGAAGGAGGATAATTAAAGCCCAAAAGGGTAAAACGAACAGGTTAGCACTGGTAAATAACAGATCGAGATTCATCATCTTTTTTGTAACCGCAGATCGCGCCGTTGTTTTAAAGTATGATATCACATATAGAAAAAAATGCTACGCTGTCCAGCATCTTTCATTGCATAAAATTCGCTCAAACCTTCCGTTAAGCCACCGTGGATCCCTTAAACTCACATCTTGCACTTTGACCGATCGCCATTAAGTTGAAATCTAGGCATTTGGACTTTTCCCACGAGCGATCGGGTAGCACCATCCCTTTCCTCGGGAAATTCACTTAGACCACCCGAACTTTTCTATCGCCTGTTCAATGTCAACTTCTAAGGCCCTAAAAGCAGACAAAGCCAGCAGGGGTGTAAAATCATCAATCAGTTCAGCTACTCGATGAACTTTTTCGTTTACCTTAAATTTTTTCCTCCGTTTGGGTCCAAGTTCGCTGGCATCAAGTAAAGCTTGGTGTAGATTTTTTTTTGGATCGGGTAGTTCTTCAACTTTAGCGAGGTCTGGCAATTTTAATGCCTGTCGTCCGCGCGGATTACCAGCTGCTTTTCGGATTGCAGCTTCGTCAAATAATAACCAAGCTTCTTGCATTCGTACCGGAATCACACAAACTGCGGGGACCGACAGTGATTTTCCCACTGAATCTATCGCTTTTCTGATTTCATCCACACGATTTTGTCGCGGTTCTTTTTCCGCATCTCTATGCACGAATAATAAATCGCAAGGGTAAAGTTCAAGGCTCTTTTGGATGCGATCGGGCAACTTTTTGGGCGGTTTAGGTAACCTTCCTAAATCTGCCCGTTCAGACTGGATAGCACAGTTAACAACAATATGTTCTCGCAATAACCATGTCAGAACATATTGTAACGCTTTGTCTGAACTACCATCAGACAGTAAAGTGTAGCGAAGTTCTTCTTTCATAGCAATTCACTAGGAAAACCCGGAATGTACGGTTGCAGGTCTTCTCTGTCCGCAACTCGGCGTTTTTTGGACGATCTTTCCTTCGATCGCTGGTAGCTTGCTGCCTCTCCATTGTCATCATATTCTGATGCTTGCGGCACAACTGGATTCAGATAAGCAAGTAGTTTACCTTTAGGGACAACACTCACTTCTTCAGAGGCTTGAAATCGCCCTTCTACCGTTCCGGAAAAATCAGAGACTGCTTTAACTCGCCAAGTACCAGACAAGCAGCTAAAACACACCCGCTTAAACCGCTGGTTTGAACTAACCGTTTCCTTCAACTCAGCCACCAAAAGGCTATCATCCCTAACCTGACTGACAACTGCTGGAGAGTGAGTGTTGACGATTACTTGACGAAGGGGATTGTCAAAACCAATCTCTTCTTCCACATCAGTTGCAATGTCTTGAAGTAGTTCGATCATCTTCGGGATGCGTTCGGGATGAATGCCGTTTTCCGGTTCTTCTAAGCACAAAACACCCTGTGCTTCTGAATCGAGTTCCAGCACTGCTAATGCCAGAAATCGCATGGTGCCATCCGATAATGCCCGCGCCGGATGGGATGTCCCGTCTCGATCGGTGACCATTAAGGTGAGGAGTTCGCGGCGATCGTCGCGGTCAATCCATACTTCATCTACATCCTCAATCAATTCTGCCAGACGATTAGCAACTTGAGCATAAACTCGTGCTTCTGCTGCCTCTACATTCTCTGATTGCCCATTAATTTGGTGATTTTTCGTATGACGTGCTAAATGATAGAGTGTTGAAGCTAGATGAGATCCGTCTGTCCCTAATTTTGTAGGAGCAATAAATTCGCTACTGTGACGCAAAGATGAAGGTTCGAGCTGAAGTAGGCGCCAGGATTGCATTTCCCGCCGCGCTAACAGCGCCGTAGGACTTTCGGCAGCATTCGTTACAGAAAGTACAGTCCGGGGCAGATTGACTGCTGACCTAGATAGAGCTCTGCCACTGCTACCACCGTCTTGATGGAGCTTAATGACTCTCTCTGTCCCCTCACCTCCAGTGGAAATAAAATGGGCTCCTCTCCGTTCACCGTTTACTACGGACTTACGCCATGTTTTAGCTTTGTGAGGAAACAGTAAGTGCTTGGCAGCTTCACCGATGTTGATGTGAACTAATTCTTCTTTCAAGAGTTCCAGCGTTCCTAGGGACCGGAGACTATCATCTGCTTTGTAGGCTAGGATAACAGAGTATCTGAGAAAGGTAATAGTAGCTTTTGCCTTTTGTCCGAGATCGTCTACTCCCTCATAAGGCACGATCATTTCTGCTTCAAAGGACATTTGCTCAGCATATCGATCGCCGACGCGGAGGAACAAGCTTCGGACATCACCGGTTTTACCGCTTTCATCCCGCACGGATAAAGCAGCTTCGATGAGAGACCGATCGGCCAAGGCACTCAAAAACCTAATAGCATCAAACAGATTAGATTTTCCCACCCCATTTGCCCCCGCTACACAGGTGAATGGTCCAAAGCGGACATCAACATCGACGAGGTTCTTAAAACCTGAAACTTTTAACCTGGTTAGCATAATCTTACTCTTGCGATTACATTTTTTCGCCATTCCCCATTAACTACCGCAGTCCTTTCTCGCGCAACCAAGCGTCCGCCCAAACTGCATTCACCTCTGATAGCGGTGGTTCTGGGTTTTTGCTGTAATCTATTACCATAGTGTAATCCGATAGGTCATATCTCATTTAACAACCTCTGCAAATCTATAACTGGCTCCACATCTCCTGACTGCAAGGGTAATGGAAATGGGGGAATCACCTCTGGTAAGTTAAAGGCATATAAATCAGCCTGGGGACACGCTGCGCTGAGAATCTCTACTCACCAAAATCAGATAAGATGAGTCAATATTATCGCCAAAAAACTGATTTCATACACGCGCACTTCTAGGGCGACTCGATATTTAGGACGCAGTTGGGGGGACAACAACCTAAAAATCTCACTAATCAGCAAGTGATGTAATTCTGGCCATACTTGAGGATGTTCTAAATATGGGTCCATACCCGGAAATGGAGATGGCATTGTTCTAACTCCAGATGATGTTTGCTCTTACTTGTAATCTACCATAATCTCTGGGTCTACTGCCAATTATATCTCGATCCAGCAATATCTCTTGGTTGGGTTTCGTGCTCCAGACCCAACCTACAACATTACTCAACATCGGGTGTGGTCAAAACCCGCCCTACGTTCATGGGCCCTCCCAGTCATCCGATCCCCCCTTAAAAGATACTGTGGGCGATAACCCATATATCCGCGATCTGGAGTAGGGAGTGGGGATAGCCCCACCCTAAAGGGTGGGGGGAGTGGGGAGTGGGGAGAAAGTTCTCTCTTGGTGAAGCTTTGGCTGTTTTTGGGTTACACCCCAGTCAATTACCCCACAGTATCTTAAAAAGGGGGGAACCGCTTAGAAAGGGGGGGACCGCTTAAAAAGGGGGGCTATGGAAGCCCCCCCAATTGGCGCGGGGGGGTTTGGGGGGGAGATCCCTATGCAACAACTGCCAGACCACACCCGTGTCTGCTGCCATCGCGTTTTACCCAAACTTGTACATTAACGCCTATTTGATCAATTTAGCGTGGATTGACGATAAACATGACCAAATTCCTCTCCCCACATGGGAGGACGATAAACCTGACCAGATTTCTCTCCCCCTAGGCTAGGTTGATGATAAACCTGACCAAATTCCTCTCTTACCAGAGGTGAGAGGACGATAAACCTGACCAGATTCCTCTTCTCCCAGGGGTGGGAAGACGAAAACCTGACCAGATTCCTCTCTCCCTAGGCTAGGTTGATGATAAACCTGACCAGATTCCTCTCCTCCCAGGGGTGGGAGGACGATAAACCTGACCAGATCCCTCTCCCCCTAGGCTAGGTTGATGATACACCTGACCAGATCCCTCTCCTCCCAGGGGTGGAAGATGATAAACCTGAGCAGATTCCTCTCCCTCCAGGGGTGGGAAGACATAAACCTGAGCAGAACCCTCTCCTCCCAGGGGTGGGAGGACGATAAACCTGAGCAGATTCCTCTCCTCCCAGGGGTGGAAAGACGATAAACCTGAGCAGATTCCTCTCCACCCAGGGGTGGGAGGACGATAAACCTGACCTATGGGGTGTGGTCATGCATTTGTTGCAGCGGGAGCCCCCCCAAACCCCCCCGTGGCGATTGAGGGGCTGTCTTCGCCCCCCTTTTTAAGCTTACCATTACTCACATAATTCTTTACAATCTTGAAAGCCTGATGGTACAAGGGTTTCTTCGATGCTTAACATTGGCTTGGGGATTGACTTTTTTGCCGCTCTCTTTCTTGATAAATCCTTCAATTTATTCAGAATTACTCACCAGGAAATAATCAAAGAAACCCTATTAATTTGTTATATTTGTAAACATATGTATAAATATAACCAATATCGATTGACATTCTCCCCACCCCCCCCAGAGCTATGCCTTTTTAAGGGGGGTGCGATGTCTCTTGGGTAGTGCGAATACGATGTCCCCGGGGTAGTGCGGTTAGCGCGTCCCCCTCTGGGGGGACATCGAGCGGCCTTCGCGAGACATCCCAGGGGGGATCCGGCGACTGGGGTATCCCATGCTCGTAGGGCGGGTTTTGACCACACCCCTCAACATCCCGGGCTACCAAAGTAAAGCGGGACAAATTTGCCCTAGAGATCGGCTGATATACCTGTGGGCTGGAAGCCTTGCCTTATGATCTGATACTGTGGGGTAATTAACTGGGGGTTTCCAGTTGTCCCGAACCACCATAAATCAATGATTTCACCCCTCTCCCCTCTCCCTGCTCCCTGCTCCCTGCTCATAGCGCACGATCTGGTAATTCGCCCACAGCATCTTATGATCTGTCCCGGCTTAAGTTGGTAGCCACATTTCCGGCGATTGGAAACCTACCAGCAGACTGATTTTAAAGTTATATTGCAAGATTTTAAGAAAAATTAAGAAATCGTCCCAAATATAGTCAGAGCTGTAACATGAAAAATAAAGATAGGGAGGAAGATCATGGAGAAATTTAACAAATATAGTTTCCGCTGCACCCTCACCTTTGGGGACATCTACGCTCAAATTGTCATCTGGTTAATCGTGATCATGATCAGCTTGGCCGCAGCAATGGCATTGATGGGCACCACTCGTCCTGCATACGCATTAGCTAGCGTAGGAGTGATCCTAGTATTGTCTCTGCCCTTTTTGCTGTTTGCCTTCGTCACCACCTTACTCAATCACATCGAGTTAGTACCCGTACAGGAAACTGCAACCGCTAGTGTAACCATGCCGAAGGGCCAACCGGTCCAAGCTACAAGCTGATCGAGTTTTGTTGTCTCAACTCTCAACAAATTCCCTGCCCACAGGCAGGGAATTTTTTTTGCGATCGCGATAGACTCAACAAAGAACAGGAGACACCAAACCCAAAATGCTCCAACATGATGTGATTATCGTCGGCGGTGGACTAGCAGGATGTCGGGCCGCTGTAGAAATTGCCCGCATCGATCCCAGCTTAAATGTGGCCATAGTTGCCAAAACCCACCCCATTCGTTCCCACTCGGTGGCGGCCCAGGGGGGTATTGCCGCTAGTCTGAAAAATGTCGATTCTTCCGACAGTTGGGAAGCCCATGCCTTTGATACGGTCAAAGGTTCCGACTATCTAGCAGACCAAGATGCCGTAGAAATATTAACACGAGAAGCTCCCGATGTCATTATCGACCTGGAACATATGGGAGTATTATTCTCCCGCTTACCAGATGGGAGAATTGCCCAACGCCCCTTTGGCGGTCATACCCACGATCGCACCTGCTACGCCGCCGATAAAACAGGTCACGCCATTCTCCACGAATTGGTTAACAACCTGCGGCGGAATGGAGTCCAGGTCTATGAAGAATGGTACGTGATGCGCCTGATTTTAGAAGCTGGTCGGGCTAAAGGCATTGTCATGTACCGCATTTTGGATGGCAAGCTAGATGTAGTACGGGCCAAAGCAGTCATGTTTGCCACAGGGGGCTATGGCCGAGTCTTCAATACCACTTCCAATGACTTTGCCTCCACTGGAGATGGTCTGGCGATGGCCGCAGTTGCTGGCGTACCCCTAGAGGATATGGAATTTGTCCAGTTTCATCCCACTGGATTGTATCCTGTCGGAGTGCTGATTTCTGAAGCAGTCCGGGGAGAAGGTGCCTATCTGATTAACTCCGAAGGCGATCGGTTCATGGCCAACTACGCCCCCAGCAAGATGGAACTAGCCCCCCGAGACATTACCTCCCGGGCGATCGCCCGGGAACTGCGGGCTGGTCGCGGCATCGATCTCGAGGGCAATGCTGGCGGTCCCTTCGTCTATCTGGACTTGCGCCACATGGGGCGGGAGAAAATCATGTCTCGGGTGCCCTTCTGCTGGGAAGAAGCCTACCGACTAGCAGGGGTAGACGCCGTAGAACAACCCATTTCCGTGCGTCCCACAGCACATTACTCCATGGGGGGCATCCCCGTCAACACCGACGGTCAGGTCCGCAGCAGCAATAGCAGTCTAGTGGATGCCTTCTTTGCCGCCGGTGAATCTGCCTGTGTTTCCGTACATGGTGCCAATCGCCTGGGCAGTAATTCTCTGCTAGAATGTGTCGTTTACGGCAAACGGACCGGTACTTCTATAGCAAATTTTGTCCAAAACCGCAAGCTTCCCGAAGTAGACGAACAATTCTATTTAACAGAAGCCCGAAACCAAATTCAAGGTTTATTAGACCAGCAAGGGGAGTATCGAATTAACCAAGTTTATCAAGCCTTTCAAGATTGCATGAGTCAGTATTGTGGCGTCTTTAGAACCGAAGAACTGATGAATGAGGGGTTAAACAAACTGCAAGAGTTGCAACAGCAATTAAGCCAAATCCATTTAGATGATAAAGGTAGTCTTTGGAACACTGAAATCATCGAAGCCTTAGAACTACGCAGCATCATGATTGTCGGACAGATGATACTCACCTCAGCTATAAACCGACAAGAAAGTCGGGGGGCTCATTACCGTGAAGACTATCCCCAGCGAGAGGACAGTAAGTTTGGACAGCATACAATGGCTTACTATTCCCCCGCAGGCATAGACTTGAATTATCTACCCGTAACTATGACCATGTTTGAGCCCCAAGAACGGAAATATTAAAGTGAATAGTCAGTTGTTAGCGGTCAGTTGTTAGTGGTCAGTTGTTAGAGGACAGTTGTTAGTGGTCAGCGTCACGGTACTGGCCACTGGTCACTGTTCGCTAGTTTCGGCAGTTGAGGGATCGGACTCCGCTGCTAGCTGATTGATTTGCTCCTGGTACCGAGCTGGTGCTAAGGAAGCAGCCTGAGAAAACAGAAGTTGAGCTTCATCAGTTTTACCCTGAGTTTTGAGGACAATAGCTTTAGCTAGCACAGGTCGAAAATCATTGCGGTCCTCTTCTATGGCCTGATCGTAGACCGCGATCGCCTCTGGGTAGCGTTGTTCGGACGCATAAACCCGTCCCAGCAGCAGTTCGATCGAGATAGTGTCCGCAGTTCCCGGTTGCAGCTGGTTCGCTTGGGTAGCCTGCTTGAGGCTATCTTCAAGCAACTCGATCGCCCCTTTAAAATCTCCAGCGGACAGCCGCAGGTTCACCAGACCTTGCAGAGCATTCATCTGGCCGGGATGAGCATCCAACACCTTTTGATAGGCATTGGATGCCCCCTGGCGATCGCCTATGTACTCCTGAGCCTGAGCCAGCAGCAGCCCGTAATTCGCCTCCTCGGGATGCAACTCGGCCAGTTTTGTCAAAGGCGCGATCGTCCCGGGAATATCATGTAACTCCAGGCGCACCTCTAGCAATCCTCGTAGGGCCGTCTGATTTTCCGGCTCCCGTTCTAGGACCAGTTCATAACCACGGGCCTGAGATGCCAACTCCCCTCGCCGGGAGTCCGTGAGGGTTCCTGTCCCTGCTGCGGTCGTCTGGGCTGGCCGATTAGCTAGCTGTTTAGCCATCAAGGCATTACCAAACACCGGAATCATGGAAGATCCCACTAAGGCGGTAATTGCCACCACCAACATCAGATAGACTATCCAGTTAATGCGCTTTTTGCTCACGCAATACCCCTTGAACTCTGATGTCATTTTAACTCCTGTACCCACCGTTCCGGAAAAATCGGCATGTACTCCCCAGGTACTCCCCAGGTACTTCCCAGGTACTCCCCAGGTACTCCTGTAGTTGAAAAATTGTCTAAATCTGCCGGATAACTCTGGCATCACTTGCATTCAGAAGATAATCCCACTCGTCGAGCCGTTGTTGAGCAGAGCGCGATTCGCGCAGCGGAGGGGGTCGTTTCCTCTTCACCCACCCTGTCGTTCGCCAGCAGGCAACGACATGGGTGGGTGTCTCTGGAAACGATAGGAGCGTGCGCACAGACAGGCTACCGGTCCTGAGCAAACGGTAGTTCTTAGTTCTATGGCTGCCAGCTCCCCGGGTAACGCCCCCTCCGCTACGCAGTGCGCGATCGGGCTGTGTTGGTAGTTTGAATAATAATGCTCGAAATTCCCACAGCCAAAGGGTTTGAACTAAGTTTACAAAACTTTACACGCCAGAGTCAAACTGAGGTCCGACTGCGAAGGTAAGTGAGCGTTCTCCCTCAAGAACAGTACAATAGGCAGACTAACGTAATCATCCTGACCGCTTGAATTCAAGTCTATGACTTCTGAGTCTTTATCCAAGGAAGAAAAATCTCGGGAATCTCAGCCAGCTGACGGTGGCCAAGAGGCCAAGGTCAGCCCGCCCGTGAAGGAAAAGCCACCGCTAAGACCTCGGCCACAACCGATTTCTCCTCCCAGCGAACCGAAGCAGTACCGAGCCATCGGCTTAGTCCGGGGTCGATATACCCCCATGCCGACACAATTCACCCAAGGCACCCTGACAGCCTCCGATGGCACGACGATCGATGCAGTGCTGCTCGGTCGGATCATAAGTCTGTTGAGGAAGCACATGAATCTAGAGGAAGAACACCTGTGGGTGGTCTATCCCCGCACCCGAGAGAAGGAACAAGATTTGCATACCCAAATTGTCGGGGTCTGGGATCCAGAAACGCTTGTAAAAAATCAGGTCATCGATAAAACCAAGATAGCTGATACCGCCCATTTTGAAGATGGCTATTTTTCGATTCGGGGTGAGGTGGTCTATAGTTCCCAAGAGAAAGAGGAGGTAGTTGTCAAGCTTCATCAGGCCCCCCGCAAAAAAGAAGAGCGCCCCAAGTCGTTCAAGCTGAAGCTCAAGGGCGTGCTCACGGGCAAGGTTTTGAATCACTTCTGGGAATTTGATGTTCAGCGACAGGGGAACGACCTGGTAATTCAGTCGGGCACTGCTATTGCTGCTCTGGCCAGCAAGTTCAAGCAGAAAAATAATTTTTCCAAGAAGAAGGGCCCCCAGCGGTTTCAAAAAGCCCAAAGGCTCTCCACATCCACCCGTACTGACGAGTTACAATCATCTTCTGATTTTTCCGGAACAGTGCCTCGCAAACCCATCTCTAAACCCTCCCGCTCCCGCAAGCAAAACACTCCCGAATAGTTAATTATGCCTGAAATGGCACGGGCGAAAGAGAAATGCTATAGTGTCCGCCAAAAGGCCAGTTTATGCCCAAGGTCAGTATAACATAATCTCTTCTTATATGGTCTATTCAATTTCCATCTCCTGAGAACCAAACTTGTCTTGAGGTAAAAAAGACCGGTCCATTGGAATTGGGGCTACGGGTTCGGTAAGGGTAAATTTGCCAGCTGTAATCCATTCTTTTAATTCTAGGGCAACTTGACGGGAGAGAAAGATACTGGCAAGGGGGGCAACTCTAACTGCTTTGCCATCAATGGCAATCTTCCCGCTTTTCAGCTGGGCGTAGCTGACCAGTCCGAAGGTGGGACGGACCCGGCGGGGAATGGAAAAATCTACTACGGGGGCGACTAGATCCTTGTCTTCGACGGCACAATGTTGTACAACGAAGTCGTGCAATACTGGTAGGGGGACGCCGACCCCCAGCATTAAGGAGGGACCGTAATTTTTGAAGTAGCAGGCCCTGACCCACTTTGGGTTCATTTGCTTGGCATCGCCAATCAGAGCCAGGGTGGCAGCTGGACCTATTGGTGTATCATTGGGGAGGCGTTTTTGTAAAGGGAAGTGCTGAGTTCCTTCCCAGGAAACATAACCGATCGCACCTCCTAATAATATCCGGCTGCCAATGCCAATCAGTTGCAGTTTGGGGTCGTTCAGTAGGGGAGAAATGGCTCCCGTGTTGGAGTAGACGGCGTTTCCCAGTTGCGGATGTAAGGGACCGAGGTAGGTAAACAGGGTGCGATCGCCTCCATTAACTCCCACAATAAAATTCTGGTACAGATTGCGAGGATTGTATAAATAAAATTGGTTAATGGTCTTGCTGCTAATTGTGGTTTCAAAGGAGGCTCTCGGGTAGCAATCTGTTGCCTGTCCGATCGCTCGCAGCTGCACTGATTTTCCCGCAATCAGGTCTGAGATCGCATAAGCACCGCCATGTTCTCTGGCATCTTCCCCTTGTTGGGTATCCACTGGTTCGGTTGCTCCTATATATAAATCTACTGGCCCAAAACCGGAATAGGCCGGGATGCCATCTAACCAGCACTGGCGAATTTTGATCGGTGGATCGGTCTGTCCTAGGTTGATTATCGCTCCTGAAGACTCCATTGGCTCAAATGTGCCTGTGGCGATCGCATCCACTTCCTTGGCTGCCTGGGTGACGCCAACTTCTGCTACTCGCGCCTTTACTTCCTCTACCGTCCACACTACTGCCTGTTTGCGGTTTATTTTGTCGTTAATTTCGGCAATCGTTCTCATTATCCTTGCTCTCTTGTCCCTCGCCAGCCAAGCGCGATCGCTACTATTATCGTCGGCAGCAGCACTGCTGATTACACTAAGCCAGTCCGTCACCGGACCGACTCGTCTTCAGAACCGGACGTGAGACTTTCACCTCATCCGGCTCCTCAGTTTCGTCATCCTTGTCATGGATACGGCCTTTGCTACCATCTCTGGCAGACTTATAGTCGTGGCAATAATCGTGTAGCAACTGTAGGTTTGCATACCAGTCCTTACCTCCCCTTGAGGTTGGCAGGATATGGTCCACTTCCCATTTGTCACCATCCTTGAACGTTAGTCCGCATAGCCTGCACTTGCCATCCTGCCTCTTGAGCAGCTTTATTATTCTTGTGCTTACATCTGGGCTCTTCCGTAATCTTTGGCTCCAATAGACTAGGTTACCGTCGAAAGGGCTAGCTGTACCTTTCACCTTTACGTGTCTGACTATCTCAGTTTCGGAGTGTTTGGCCATTGTTATTTCGCCAATTTCTCTGGACTTGCCGGCAAATACCCAATGGTTCTTACCTTCAGTGGTCCAGTATTTCTTAGCTATCCATTGCCCTGATTTGTTGTGATGCCGTCGTGTTGCCCATTGCCAGAGTAATTTCCATAGGTGATTGTCCATGTCGTTGTAAGTTTCCTTACTTACCACTGTCCTGAAATAGTTACTCCATCCCCGTATTACCGGGTTCAGTTTTGCTATCAACGCTGTTTGTGGTGTACATTTATGGCTTTTAACTATCTGTGATAGCTGTTCTTTATGTTTCCTAATGGATTTGTTACTTGGTTTGATTAGGGTCTTGAATCCTAGGGTGGTCCCGTTAGAGTTTTTGCCGCTTCTATGTTTCCCCATTTTGTACTGTCGGATATTGAACCCTAGGAAATCGAATCCTGGGCTCTCTCCCTCCTGCGTGTGAGATATCCTTGTTTTTTCGGCTTTTAACTCTAGACCTATTCCTTTTAGCCAGTCCTCAACTACTCCTCTTGCTTGTTCAATCATTGACCGGTCATCATGCATAACCACAAAGTCATCGGCGTATCTGACTATTGTCAGTTTTGCCTTTTCCTTTTTCGTTTGCGCGAGGCTCATTACTTCCTTTTCTAGTCCGTGAAGGGCTATATTGGCCAGTAATGGGGATATTACTCCCCCCTGTGGAGTCCCGGTTTCCGTGGTTTGCCATGTTCCCTGGTCTATCACCCCGGCTTTTAACCATGCCCGTATTTGTCTGCGGATTGGTGATGTTGTAAGTAGTTAGACAAAAATAATTGCACATAGCCATGGGCGACATGCTCCGGATATGGAGACTAGCGCGAGAGAGTGTGTGAAATTAATTTTGTCCATGTACTTATTCAGTTTATCAAGGAGTGCTGAGTGACTGATTCTGTCGAAGCATTTCGCAATATCCGCATCTAATACCCATTTGGGTTTCGTCTTGATGCTGTTGAATATCGCTTCTATTGCATCGTGGCATCCTCTCCCCGATCTGAATCCGTATGAGTTGGCTTCCATGTACGCCTCCCATTCGGGTTCTAGCGCCTGTTTGACCAACCCTTGTAATGCGCGGTCGTGCATTGTCGGTATCCCTAATGGCCTCTTTTCGTCCCCTCCTGGTTTTGGTATCCATACTCTTCGTGTGGGTTTTGCCTTAACCTTTTTGGTGACTCTGAGTTGGCTTACCAGTTCCTGACGTTGCTTTGGGGTTAGAGCTTTCACTCCATCCACACCTGCCGTTTTCTTTCCCTGGTTCTGTTGACTTACCTGCCGTACCGCTATCATCTTTGCGGACCATGACCTATTCAGTAACCCTTGGAGCTTGCGAACTTTTTGTCTATTGCCTTCCTGTGCCGCTCTGTAAATTCGTTTTTGCAGCTTAAAAACTACTCGCTCTAGCTTCTGCCAGGGGATAGTCTTCCAGTCATACACTCTTCTATTGATGGTGTTCCGTGACATATTAACTACTACTCACAACTTCACAATTGACGAAACCGTGAGGGCGTTAGCTTATCCCATCCATTACAGATGGGCGTTTGTGCTTCTCCACTCAATCTTTCCCAAGTATGACCTGCCTTCCGGAGAGCAGAGTTTGCGCCTGTGGTGGCTACTCAATCTATCGACCGGTGATTGAGAGTACATACCTGGTTTACTTCGTTCCTACAGATGATTGGTTGTAGTTTTAGATAGGTTCTATATGCCGGGTTTATGGTCAGTGCTTATTGGTCGGCCTTGAGTCCGCCAATGACCTATATCCTTTCCCTTTTGGGCCAGCGTCTCAGCCTTATTACGCTGGTTCTTAATAACGACATCTGTAAACCTTCGCTTTCGCTCATCATGACTACTTGCTTGGCGATAACCGGTTTAGGCTACCGATTAGAGCGCCTTTCCTTCCCGCTTCACGGATTGATGCCATCTCTACCGTGGGGAGGGTGCTGTCACTCCTGCACCTGGAGGGGTGGGCTTTCACCACCATCATCTGTAAGTTGTCAAGGCTAATGAAACCCTGCTAGCGGTCACCATTATTGACTTGTGTCAATTCAGTTTACGCTAAACGAATCGCACTCAAGGCTATAAGTCCTGTGGCGGGCACTGATAGCTGTGGTACCCAGTATTCCAAGCCTGCCCGATCGCTATTATGAGCGATGCCATTAATACTTTGAAGATTGACCGCTATGAATGTCAATCGCATTGGTGCTAATGGTGAAAATATAAGTAGTTGGACAAAATTAATTGCACAAAATCGAGAAAACTTGTTATACTAGATATAGCTACTCGTACATGTAGCAGATTTTTGTCAAACTAACGGGGAGTCGGTTTTCATGCTCATCCCCGGCCAGATATATTTGACATAATATGACGATAAATTAGGAGAAATTAAGAAGGATTTTAATGCGCGAAATAAATGAGCTTTCTGCAAAATTGCTCTTACGAATTTATCATCAAAGTCGCCATCATCAAGTTCGTCAAAGAGCACATTGTTTACTTTTGCGAGATCGAGAACATAAAAAAGTTAAAGAACTTATGGAAATCTTTGATGTTAGTTATAGAACTATCTACAATTGGATTAAAAATTGGGATTCCGAGGGAATGGTCGGACTATATAATAAGTCTGGAAGAGGTCGTAAGCAAACCTTTAGTCTCGAACAAAAAGAAAAAATTAAAGCCTGGACTGAAGAAGAACCGAGGCAATTAAAAAAAGTGGTGGCTAAAATCAAAGAAGAATGGGGAATTGAAACAAGTGTTAAAACTGTTCAGAGAATATTGAAAACAATGAATATGAGTTGGCATCGGATGCGTAAAGGGGTAGCTGTCAGCCCCCCAGCTCAAGAGTATGAGGAAAAAAAAGCACAACTTGAACAACTGAAACTGTTAGACAATTTGGGGGAAATTAATTTGTATTATTTAGATGAAAGTGGGTTTTATTTAATCCCTTGTGTCCCTTATGGATGGCAAAATATTGGGGAATATATAGAAGTACCTAGTCGGAGTAGCCGCAGATTAAATGTATTAGGAATAATGAATCGCCACAATCATTTAGAAGCGTATGTATCTACTCAAAATATTAATTCAGATGTAGTCATAGCTTGTATCGATGCATTTTTTCCCACGAGAATGGAAAAGCAAACAGTAATTGTAGTAGACCAAGCATCTGTCCATACTAGTGATGCTATTCAAGATAAGATTGAAGAATGGAAAGAACGCAATATTACTATATTCCATCTCCCCACTTATTCACCTCATTTGAATTTGATTGAAATCTTGTGGCGGTTTATTAAATACGAATGGATTGAAATCGATGCTTATTCTTGCTGGAAAAACTTAGTTGATTCCGTTGAAACAATCATAAAAAATTTTGGAGAAAAATATGTAATTAATTTTGTCTGACTACTTATAAATTGTTCAGGCGATCGTCACTCTGGCTGATAATCTGGGCATGGATGTCTGGTAGCGGAGGGGGCCCGGAGCGTGGAGGGCGTGGAAACAGCCCATCAGCTAGCACAACTGAGGGCTTTGGAATGGGGGAATCAGGTTTGTCAATGGGACGGCGTAACCCTTAAATTTAGAGTTCCCGCCTGCTTAGAAGACAGGTTCGGCGAGTACGTGACAACTAAACTGGGCGGATACGATCGTAAGATAAACAGACTGCCCTCAATAGGAGCAAAAAGTTGGCATTTTTACCTGAAAAATGGCAAGTGGAACGCTGCTATTTACGCCAACGCAGCCCTCGCGAGTATCGAGGCATTCATCTGAGGGCTGCATCGGTATTGACATGAACCCTGGCTCCATCGGATGGGCATATGTCGATAAGGATGGGAATTTGAAAGCTAAAGGTCAGATCCCGCTGCAAATGGGATTGCCTCACGGTCAGCAGGATGCTCAGAAGGTAGATGCTTGCTTGCAGTTGGTAGCTAAGCCAAATATCTTCAAATGCCCGATTGTTTGTGAGAATCTCGACTTTTCCAGAAAAAAGGAACAGTTGAGAGAATATAGCAGCAAATATGCTCGAATGTTGTCGGGCTGGGCTTATGCTCGTTTTTACCAGCTACTAGAAAGTATTCTCAGTAATCGAGGGAGGCGTACACCAGTCTGATTGGTTTAGTCAAATATGCTCGTTTATACGGATTAGCTAGCGATGAGGCAGCAGGTCTTGCTATAGCTAGACGAGGTATGAAATTGAAGGAATTAATCCCAAGCTCCATAACCGCCTATCTTGACGTGAAGTCACCAAAGCACGTATGGAGCCTCTGGTATCAACTGAATAAATTGCTAAAGTCTTGCACTAAGATCGAGAATCGACATTCTTTCTATAGTGTCTCTAACTGGGGACTAGAGGTCAAGGAAATGGTGGCTCCTGCTTGCGGGAGAAGCCAGACCAAGCGCAAGCGCACTTCTAGTTAAGCGAAGTTACACCGTGGACTTGGGTGTGCGATTTGTTCAGGTATAAGCTGTAAATCAGTGAAATCCTGGTTGGTTTCATTAGCCAACAACTGTGGTACTCATGGGGGTCCAAATCCCCCCCTCCAGGTACGGGAGAGACTCCGGTCCTTAATGCTGCTGAGTGACATCACAGTGGTGTGAAGCAAGGACTTAAATGTAGGCAAGCTGGCAGCCTAAAGCCGGCAACGCCGCTTGGGAAGATGCTCATGGTTAGAATAAGCGAACCTATGTAAACCTCGTGACCACGAACCAGCGGAATAAGGCTATTTACGCTGGCCCAAAAGGGAAATGGTAGTTAGTATTAGTCTTGTTCAATGGCTAATATCGTACTCAAAGAACTCCCGGGGAAGAGTAGGGGCCTAAAAGCATCATAATGATACCATGGAACAAAGTAACCTTCAATATGCTGTCCGCCTGGAATGTCTTGAGGGTAGACAAGTTAGATGATAAGCGCAAGCTATTGAGGGAAGGATGTACTAAGAAGCTAAAGCTTGGAGTAATGTCCGGGATATGCTAACGTAGTACGGTGATAATAGGAAATAACCGGAACTAGTAGTCTTGATTACGCCACGGCGACCAGCTTCCCAAAAGGAACTAGGTTATGGATTTCTGGTAAAACGGTCTTGTAAATTGGTGACACTTTTGGTTTGCCGGCAGCGCCACTCACCAACCAGATTAGGGACGAAAGAACAGGTTAAGAGGCTAAACAGGGATAACCCTGATATAAGCTATCCATGACACGGACCTATTACCCAGTAGCCTCCTGCGATGAAAGTCGCAAGTCCGGTTTCGAAAGGGAGGATTGGGAGGCGACTCCCAGTTCGACCCCAGCCCAAAGCATGGCGGCTTGCCTAGATATGCAGAGATTTTTAGAAGCGGTGATAAACTATATCCAGCAAGTCAATCAGAAAACCAGTTAATTCTATGGGCAAGCGTTCTGTCGTTGATAGCGCTGAACTGATCGGTCGGGGCGCAGAACTGATCGGTGCGGCCTCCAATCGCTACCGGATTACCGTGCAAGTGGCTCGCCGCGCCCATCGTCGGCGCTATGAAGATTTTGATAGTCTGGAAGAACCCAAGACGAAGCCTGTTCTCCAGGCTATAATCGAGATGTCTGACGAGTTAAGCGAACCGGAAATAATTCGAGAGTGAATAGTGACCACCTACCATGCCGTGACTAGCATAATTTCAGGCGATCATCATATCTGGCTGGATAGATGATCTAGCGCTAAGGGCACTAGCTGCTGCGCAGCACTTCGTCTAGCCAGCAACAGGCGCAGGGACCCCTCCGCTATGAAACGCAAGGTCGCAACCATCATCCCGAAAATATGCAACACCATACTCTCAAGAACAGTTTACTACCCGCAGCAGCCCTAGCATATGGCTGGCGCCACGCTGCGCGAGCGGGTTAACCTTTGTCAGAACCAGTCCCAACGGGAGTTATGGCTGGCGCCACGCTGCGCGAGCGGACAGTCTCCAGCAGCACCGGCGCAACGGCGGATCGGACCCAATCAGGTTTGGCGCGTAGTCTATGAAAAATTGCCAGACTTACCTAAAGAGAATCACTATGTCCTCAGGGAAACGGGTGAGGTGGATGCAGATAATACCCTGATGCGACGCTCGATCCGGTATCACATATTCGTCAAAAGTCGCCCTCCCAATTATCGCTTAGATTGGAAGCTCACTCTGGCTGATTATCTAGATGCGAATGAATTTATCAGTGAATCGATCTATCCGGGCCATGACCTGTTGGGCGAAAAATGGAGATAAAGCGGCGATATCTGGCTTAAATAGACAACAGCGAGATGCAATGCCTTTCTCGATGTATCAGATAGTAATATTATTACTGTTATAAAATTTGATATTTCCTTGTTTCTATGGTTTTGTCTGGGAACGGAACGGTTCTTCCCGTGAAACTCTGTAGCCAGTGGCGATCTCCTGAGGGCACAAGGGTGATAATTCTCAGAGGTGAGCTGAAAATGAATCCCTTGCGATCGACCGTAATCCAGTTGGGTGAGTAGAGTCACGGACCGCTAAGGTCGTCGAGCAGTCCAACCGGTAGCGGTAAAGTAGCAGTCCCATCCGCCTAGATCCTAAAGGGCAATTATTAGCATTAGGAAGGGGAAATCTATGGAACGTATAATCAAGAGTGGCACGGGTTGGCGCATCGGCAGGAATATGGCAGCATCTGAACATCAGGGTTTATTGGGTGGCGATCGCTGGGCGATCGAACTGACTCAGGCGGAATGGCAGGAATTTTGCCAGTTACTAGACCAACTGTCCGAAAGTATGAACCAGATGGCCGATATGCTGATGGACTCCGAGAAAATTACCTGTGAAGCCCAAAGCGATTTACTCTGGATGGAGGTCTCCGGCTATCCTGACGCCTACAGTCTTCACTTTATCTTAAACGCGGGACGCCGGTGCGAGGGGGAATGGTCGCCGTCGGTAGTTCCAGATTTAATTCGAGAAATTCAGAAAATTAATGTTTTCTAATCCCGATCTCTGTGTTAGGATGTGTTAGGATATTAAATGTCGGGGCGTAGCGCAGCTTGGTAGCGCACCACTTTGGGGTAGTGGGGGTCGTGGGTTCAAATCCCGCCGCTCCGATGGTCATATAGAACCGGTTATAGAGTCCGCTGACCGCTAGGTTAGCGGACTTTTTTGGCGATCTGCTATAGTGCGATCGCATCTGGACCGCAGATTAGCTATGCTCGCGTAGTTCAACAACGGCACTCTTCTCCTAGCCAGCATCATCTTGCTGTTACTATCGGTTTTGCTGATTAACAATGGCTGGCGCCACGCTGCGCGAATGGCTGGCGCCACGCTGCGCGAGCGGACACCAGGTACTCACTCCCATGCAATCATCTCAACTCTTGACGGACCCGTTTCTGCAACTACCGACTGAGACCACGGTGCGAGTGGTTTGGTTTACTGAGTTTCCAGGTGTTGACCATCAAGTCGCCTATGGTGAAAGGTTCTCACGCACTGCCATTGCCAGGACCATCAAGCTGAGTCGGGCCCGGGAAGACCAAAAATCCCGCAAACCAAACTCAGGACGGTCAGATTTACCAAATTACCACAGAGCGAAATATCTGGCGTCACGAAGCTGAGGTCACCTTACCCCAGAATAGTCCCGGCGGGGCGCTCTACTACGCTGTTACCTTTGGTGACCTGCGCTTGGTGGTGCCTTACATTACTAATATGTGGCGTACCCCCAGTCTGGCCAAGCATGCTAAGGGCAGGTTTCGCGAGTCCGATTGCGCTGCGCGCAGCCGCAGGCGATCGGGATTTGCAAAATCCTGTTAATTGGGGTTACGGACAGCATATCTTTGAACCCATTAAACGGGGAAGTCCCCAGTATAATTGGCTGAAAAGTGAACTGGAGAGTCTGGAGTTTCAGCAGGCCAAGTATAAACTTGTCATGTTTCATCACCCGCCCCATTCCCGGGGTGACAATATTGTGCCTGCTTACACTGACCCCGTCCAGGCGATCGATCTCGATGCTGCTGGCAATATCACTGCTGTACGTTACGAGTACCCCAAGGAAGCAGATTACATCATTCGGGATGTCATGCCTCTGTTAGAATCAGCGGGAGTGCAGTTAGTTTTCTATGGCTGGCGCTCCCGTGAGGGATATGGCTGGCGCCACGCTGCGCGAGCGGTCACTCCCATTTGTGGAATCGCTTTGTTAGTCCCAGGGGGATGCATTTCCTAGAAACTTCTAACGTTGGCAATAGTTACGGTGCTTCTCTCGATAAACAGCGTTCTGTACCTGCTGGATATCGCGAGGAATGGTTTAGAACCTGTGGTGCCAAATATTGCCCCACTCACGGGAGAAGATGGCCGGGTTTTGCCTTATATTGCTAGTAATGATATCACGGTTTTCAGTATTTTGGACACGGGAAATGGGGTGGTGAGTAGCTATTATTTCGATACTCGTCAACCTGATGGAGATGCGGTGAAGTTCGATGAGTTTCGACTCAAGGTTGAGTAACACCTCCCGTTATAGCTAAAGAGAAAAAGAGCGATCGCCCTTTTCTCCCGTCGGGCGATCGGAATTGGAGTTGTAGGAATTGTGGGAAATTAAAGAAGACTAGGTAGAGAAATATCTAATGGTTAATATCAGGTCTCATTAAATGCCCATAATAAAAATTGCATCACCTGTAGGTTTGGTTTCGTGCCTCAACCAAACGCCAACTTGAGTTTCACGTTATACTATAGTCTCAAAGTCAGAGGTTTTTATTGTGGGTAATTACTCAAACCCCATCCTTCGGATACGGAAGGTACACCGGTCCCAACTGCTGCGGAGTGACATCACCGGCGGTGGAGAGCAGGGACTTAAATGTAGGCAATCTGGCAGCTATCGCCGGAAACGCCGCGCTTGTTAGATGCTCAAGGTTAACGATGAGTGAATCTGTATAAGCCTCGTCAATTTAGACCAGCGAAATAAGGCTGTATGCGCTGGAGCCAAAAGGCAAGGGTAGGTGTGAATAGCTGTTATGCATGGTTATTCCGTATCACAAAAATCTTCCCGGGGTATTGCAGAGGCCTAAAAGCATCATATGGATTATACGGAACGTTATAACCTCTGTTGTGCAATCCATGGACCGGCAGGAGCCTTCGCGTCCGGAGACACCCACCCATGTCGTGCGCGGGAGCGACACGACCGGGTGGGTGCTCCTGGACGCGACCAGGGGATAAGTGAGATGTTAAGCGAAAGACAACAGGGGAGGGATGTCCTAAAAAGCTAATGCCTGGGGTAATGCTCAGGATAGGATGTGGGCTGGAACCCAGCTCACCACGGACAGGGGTGTTGCGATTCCAGACCGCCGCTGACGTAGGACGGATATGGAGAGAAATCGGAGGGAAAAGGAGCGCTAAAACGATACGGTGCCAGTGGACACGTCCATGAGGCATATATACGAAGCTAGAGTTCAAGCGAGGTAAAAGCTGCGGTCGAGGCCCAGCAGCACGCCAGGGAGAGACCACGTTAGGAAAGGATGACAGGATGGGTTGGCAGTTTTCCCGTTATTCACGCCACCCTTCAGAGACTTGACGAATTTAGCTTGTACGAAAAGGGGAAAAGAAGGGGCAAAAAATCCAGAAGATAAGGCCAGAGCGGAGTAATCCAATCACCGGCTGCCGATCGCGCAGCGTGGCGCAGCCATAGACAACGGCTCACCAACCAGGAGCCTCCTGCGATGAAAGTCGCAAGTCCGGTTTTGAAAGGGAGGGTTGGGAAGCGATTCCGAGCACGACCCCAACCAAAGGGTTAAGCCTTATCCCGCACGAACCCCCCTCCGCCAGGCATTAAAGTAGTCCTCGTTAGCGCTAACCACGAAAAGGTGAACCCTCATGAGATAAGGATAGGGAGAGGTAACTCAACCAACGTCTGCCCAGGAAAAGGGACCGTTAACCAGGAGCCTCCTGCGATGAAAGTTGCAAGTCCGGTTTTGAAAGGGAGGATTAATGTAAAGAGTTGTAAATAAAAGCTGAAAAAGGGCTCAAAAGGTGCATTCCACCAGAGTAAGTAGTAGTAGAAAGACAATATAACTAACTAAAGCGATGACACGAGATCGATCACTGCCTGTTGTGAATGCACCAGGGACCTTTACGGGATCCGAGACCCTGGATGCAGCTTGGCAATTTTCCCAGGATCTCCTGAGCACATTTACTAGGGACCCGGATGTGGGCGCGAAGATGCAGTTGGCTTTTGACGGAGACGTGCAGCCCCTGATATCATTAGCAAGAGCTTGGGCATCTGGCGACTTGACCAGTTTCCCCGATATTGAAATTCGTCCAGCAGTCGATCTTAATGGTGCTTTGGGGGCTTTCGCAGGGGAGATCGACAGGATATATCTATCCCAGGAACTGCTGACCGACCATGCAGATAATATCCAGGTCGTCGCAGAGGTGCTGCTAGAAGAGTTGGGACATGCACTTGACTCGCAGCAGTCCCGGACGGATACAGAAGGGGATGAGGGGGCAGTCTTTGCCCAGCAGGTTCGGGGTGTGGATCTGGACTCGGGCACATTACAGGCATTAAAACAGGAGGATGATACTGTCGTCCTGACTATTGAAGGACAAGTGCTGCAACTGGAACAGGCGACAGCAGGGGTTAACCCTGCTTTTGATTTGATCGGACTTACTGATTTGCGCAATGACCCCCTGTTTGCTGACATTGATGGCAGTGGCGTGAGGGTGGCGGTTATTGATACGGGTTTGGACCGCACTCACTCTCTGCTGGAGGGAAATTATATCACGGGGGTTGATTTTGTTAATGGCGGGAATAATCCAGTCGATCGCATCGATCACGGCACCCATGTGGCGGGGATAGTTGGCGCTAGCGAAGAAAATATTGGCGTCGCCCCGGATGTGGGTTTGATCGGACTGCAAGTGTTTGAACCCAATGGTAGTGCTTACAACTCGACGATCGAGAATGCCTTGGAATGGGTATTAGACAACCGCGATGAATATAATATCGTCGCGGTGAATATGTCTCTGGGCAGTGGGTTCTTTAGTTCGGAGTCGCGGGTGTTTGATATCCTCAAGGACGATGTCCAGCGCCTGGAAGATGCTGGCATTACTGTGGTCTCGGCAGCTGGAAATAGTTATGAGAACAATGAATATAAAAACTTGGCCGCCCCGGCGATTTACAGTACCCTGGCGGTAGGGGCGGTCTGGCAGGATGGTACTACTAGGGGCGTCCGCTGGCAAAATGGGGCACGCGATCGTTCGACGGGGACCGATCGCATTGTCAGTTTCTCTCAGCGTCTGGATGCGCCGAATGTAATTTTTGCACCGGGGGCTTTCATTAACAGTACAGTGCCCGGTGACAGAACTGAAGAGTCAGCGGGCACTAGCATGGCATCGCCAATGGTAGCGGGAACTGTGGCCCTGATGCAAGAGGCGGCGTTGGAGTTTGGCGGACGTCTGCTGTCCCCTTCGGAGGTGCAGGAAATTATCGTCTCGACTGCAGATAGCATCTTTGATGGGGATGATGAAGAGGATAATGTCGATAATACAAATATATCTTACCCTCGCTTGAATGTTTATGAAGCGGTTAAGGAAATTCAGCGCCGCTTTACTGGCAACGCACCCCCTCCAGTTACGGGGGGAAGTGGGGACTCTAATGGGACGATCGCGGGGGCGTTCCTGGGTCCGGTGTTGGATGGTTCTCCCGTGGCACCCCTGTTGGGGGCGATCGGGGTTGATGGCAACTCCACCGAGGTGGGCGATCGGGATGTAGATATCTTCCGGTTTGAGGTATCTTCTGGGGGGAATGTGACGATCTAGGTGAGTTCCCATACTCAAAACCCCGATAATTTTGATAGCTTGCTGCGACTGTTCGATAGCTTGGGCAAGGAAATTGCTGTTGATGATGATGGGGGGGAGGGGACTTTCTCGCGCCTGGATGTTTCTCTCGACCCTGGGGTTTACTATGTGGGGGTAAGCGATTACAATAATGGTACTTACGACCCCACTGTGGCGGGCAGTGCGGACTTGGCAGGAGATACGGGGAATTATGCTTTAGAGTTTACCTTGATTAATGACGACCCCAATGGCACGATCGCGGGGGCGGTGGCAGTGAATTTGGGTACGGACACCGAACCGGTACAGTTTGATGGTTTTATTGGTGCGGACTACGGCGAGACTGTGGGGGTGGCAGATGTAGATCTATTTGAAGTGGTCGCCCCGGACAATGGGGTGTTGTTAATTGATATTGACACGCCCTTTAATAGCGACTACCTGGACTCCTTTGTGCGGATATTCGATGCCGGGGGAAATGAGGTCAGGGTCAATGGCCGTCCCTTGGCCAGCGATGACGACCTCGCTACGGATGCTGAGGGAAATGCGATCGAGTTCGCGGACTCAAACTTCCCCGGTTTTGTGTTTGACGACCCGGTCGATCGCAATTTCTTTAACGGACATACTACTGATAGTTTCCTGCGGGCCTCGGTAGAACAGGGAGAGGTTTATTATATTGGGATCTCGGACTTCTTGAATCAAGATTATGACCCGACCAGTTCCGGCGATCGCCCGACGACGGGAGATGGAGGTTCCTACAATCTGATCGTCAGCTTTGCCAATAGCGACCTGAATGGTAGCATACCTCAAGCTACTACTGATGTGAGTTTGCCTTTCGTGCAACTGGAGAATATTGGGTCGGACAGTAACCCGGAAACAGGGCAGTTGCTAGAAGTGGGCGATCGGGATGTGGACTTGGTCAAGGTGCGATCGCAGACTGGGGGCATTCTGGAAGTAAACATCGATGCTTACGAGGCAGGGGGCATTGCCGATCCTGCGGATACGGTGGCCTTTATCTTCGATAGCGCCGGGAATCAGCTAGCCTTTGATGATGATAGCAATTCTTTTGACCCCTTGATCCAGTTGCCAATTGAGGCCAACCGGGATTATTTTGTGGCAGTGACGGGTTCCGGCAATGGCAACTTCGACCCCTTCCAGTTAAGTAGCGGTTCTGGCGGGGATGAAGGTGATTATATCTTGAATCTGCGACTGCTTTCCCCTAGCGAAACTAGCAGTCTTTCCGATGACAGGATCGACAAGATCGCCGTGCTTGAACTGGCGATCGACTCGGAGTTGTTGGGCAATATTGGGGAAGATGACGGGTTCGCGATCGGGCCTACGGACATCGACCTCTATCGCTTCCGCCCGGACATTACTGGGATGGTAGATATTCGCACCAGTACGAACTTACTAATATCCCCAGAAAATCCTAGCGCGGATACATTTTTGCGGGTGTTCGACGCGGAGGGAAATGAAATTGCTTTCAATGACGATGAGAATAACGGGACTCGCGGCAGTTACTTGCAGGTAGCAGTGACTGGGGGAACGGAATATATTATTGGGGTGAACGGATCTAATCCCGGGGCCCGCAACTACGACCCCATCACGGGGGCGGGCGCTGCTGCGGGTAGCATGGGAGATTATCTGCTGTCGGTTACTTCTAGTAATGATGGTGGTTCGACGGAGACGGAAGACGATCTGCTGACCGGAACTCCAGGGCGCGATCGCCTCTCGGGTGAAAATGGCAATGACACGCTTCTGGGGGGCGGGGGCAATGATGTTCTCGCAGGAGGTGCGGGTAACGATCTCCTCAATGGGGGTGTAATTAAAAGTGACACTCAATCATGAACCGGCGATGTCATCAAAACTAATTGGTAGGATCAAGCGTTAATATCGCCAGTGAATATCTGGCAATATTGACCCCCGAGATTTATATTATTGCGTTTCTCAAATTGATGTGATATAACATGGTGCGATGAAATTCAGACAGGATAAGGTTTTCAGCGATTTACCCAAATATCACACTTATTTGATAAATGCTATATATATGTTCAGAGCGCTCTCATGGCAGAAAAATGATGGTCGTCTGGTGACTGGTGAGAGTCTCAATAACTGTTAGACGGCGCCGATGAGGGGAGTCTCTTGATAATAATTGAACCAATAGGATTGCCAATCATTATTAACTCTTAATATCCTTAAAGCTAACATATCATCAGCTTTTTCAACTGTCCACCAAGAACCTGTTAATTTCAAACGGTTTTGAATTACATAACGATGTGCGCTCTCAATTTCTCCAGAGCCAATTGGTAAATCAGCATCAATAGCACTTTTGTAGTCTAAGTATTCAAGCCGGTTTTTGATGTATCGTGTACAAACTCGGACGGGAGCAAATTTATCAGCTAGATGTTCTGGTTCCATACGAGTTGATAAATTCTTTAATACTTTGAGGAGCTGATTTTTTTTGAGATCTTGCTTTTGTTGTTTCAACCATTTTTTTTGTTGCTGTTCATTTCCAGGAGCAGCGGCGGCTAAATATTCACACAGATGATAAAAATCTATTAGATAGCTAGCACGTTCTCCAAACAAGCGCCTTACCTGATTAACAATCCAACTGGCTCCATCTCCAATGGCATGAACTTTAGTATTGCTACCTATACCAGCCCGAATTGCACTATGCAGTAATTGGTTTCCTGCATCATTAACAGTACCTACTGTACCTCCAATAAGTGACTGTTTTTGGCCAGGAATTTCCACAAGTGATAGGCGAGCTTCTTTCCAACTAAGCTTTCGGTTTTTTCGGCGATCGACAATTTGAACATCATCGGTTGCTGGCGTCGTGTTCACAATTGGAATCATCGTGCCATCCATTTCTGTAATTATCTGATCTACTCCATCTCGATGGGGGATTTCGGATGCTAAATTTTGAGATAGTTTAACCGCATGTGCATGTTTTTGAGTAATCGCTTGTGCCGAACTAATCGGTACAGTTATACCGTAATGTTCTTTGAGCTTTTCAGGGATTTTTCCAAAAGATACATCGGCTCCAAAATCTGTAATTGCTCGTTGTAATGGTAAAGAATAACCTCGACAATGTATTTGGGCCGATGATGAAAACGGTCTAAATACTTTTTCCGTTTTTACGCAAATAAATGTTTGTTCTATAACTTGGATAGTTCCGAACAGGCTATACCAATATAGTTGCTTTTTTCTCTGACGGCGCATCTCAGGAGATTTCTCACAAGCTAAGGCTTTTTTTTTCTCTTGGGAATTGGCCCAATCTTGAAGAGCATCATTTCCCAGTTTTTGGAGTTCCGAGACAACTTCTAATTCCGCAAAGCTCGCTGTTTCACAATTATCATCCGGATTTTCAACAAGATCTAAAATAGATAAAACACGAGCTGATATATTGGGATGAGCCTGCAATCTTAGAGCTAATTCATAAGCGCTACTGGTTAGTTCAACCGTTTGATTATGATTCATGAATTCAGACATAGGACTTTAGCTCCATAGTAAACTTATATTGCATTTCTCAAATTGATGTGGTATATTTTCGATCGCCTAGCAAGTCATTGCGAGGGGGATGACCGCGCTCAACTTATGCTTTCATAGAGTTAACCCCCCGAAGCAATCTCACCAATCGCATATCACATTAATCTGAGAACTGCTATAATAATTATATAACATAAGGGTAAAAAAATCTCAAGGGTCAAGGCAGAATTCACCTAAGAAGTGGTTCCATCCACTGGCCATCACTGGCGGAGATCTGATACCGCCGGTCATACAGAGGTAAAACCCCCGGACCGGTTAATAATGCCTAAGTGTCACTTTTAATTACACCCCCTCAATGGGGAGGCGGGACGAGATCTTCTCCTTGGCGGCACGGGTAATGATATCTTCCTGTTAGACTCACCAGTTGCTAATGCCAGGCAGGCCGATCGCATTCGCGATTTTGAGTCTGGCATAGATGCGATCGGGCTTACAGAAGGACTGACAGCAGGGGACTTGAATTTGAGATTGGTGCGGGGCAATAATACTCTCATCAGGATAGAAGATTCCCGGGATATCTTAGGTATCGTTCTGGGTGCGAGTCCCGATGAACTGAGTTTTGTCGCTTCGTAGTTACACCGCAGGGGGTTCAATATTTTTTTCGCTTCGTAGTTATACCGCAGGGGGTTCAAACTCCCGCGTTACCAGGCGGTCGCCAGGTAACGAGGCTGGAGGGGCGACATGAAGGCTAGGATGCAGACCTGATAAGGCTTACAGCCTTCTGATCTCGTACATAATTTAGCTTCTTTATTTAGCTTCTTTTCTGGACGAATTAAATCTCGATTCAGATAGGGAGCGATCGCGGCTTTCTTATTTACAGCTGACTCATCAGAAATGGGTGCTGACTTGAGATCGAACTAACTGGTTGTATAACAACAAAAGACGCGACTAGAGCAGATCGGATATAAAAAGATAGGCATAGAGTAAACCCACCCTGCGGTGGGCAAATCTTACCTACTGGACCACCAACAAGTGTCTCCTAGTCTTGGAGACACAACTGTCCGACAGCCGCAGAGTTTTAATATGTAGGGTGCCTTACCGCTACCGGTGTTTTCTCAAGCTGTCCGGACCGAAATATTTCTGCTGTCCCCGCCGTGAGCACGACCTCAGGAGCATGCCCGTAGCCCAGCCGACAAGCTCCCGAGTCCATCCCCGAAAACATATTGCCTGTGTCCCAGCCAACGCTCGCAGAATACAATATTTAATTACCCCTAATGCTTGAGACTGGGGTGAGCTATGTTGCAAATCACCTCCAAGTAAAGCTTACAGCATCACCAAAAGGAAACGTAGGCGTAAGATACCAAGCTGCTATCTCACCGAATCCCTATGTCAACGCTTGTAATTGTCGAATCTCCGACCAAAGCCCGTACCATACGGAACTTCCTGCCCTCTGACTATCGTGTAGAGGCATCAATGGGTCACGTGCGCGACCTCCCCTCTTCTGCTGACGAAATTCCCGAAGCTGTCAAAGGGGAAAAATGGGCGCAGCTGGGGGT
This sequence comes from Hormoscilla sp. GUM202, assembly GCA_005518205.2. Classification (GTDB taxonomy): domain Bacteria; phylum Cyanobacteriota; class Cyanobacteriia; order Cyanobacteriales; family Desertifilaceae; genus Hormoscilla. Next base: position 92,964 of record RFFC02000014.1, on the reverse strand, counting down.
TAACGTCGAGGCGGACTTTGAGCCACTTTATGTTGTCCCCAAGAATAAAAAAAAGGTAGTCACAGAACTGAAAAAAGCTCTCAAGCAGGCTGATGAACTGATTCTGGCAACAGACGAAGACCGCGAAGGTGAAAGCATCAGCTGGCATCTTCTGGATTTGCTGAGCCCGAAAGTCCCCATTAAGCGGATGGTATTCCACGAAATCACCCGGGAAGCCATACGTAAAGCGCTGTCGGACTGCCGGAATATCGATATGCAGTTGGTCCACGCTCAGGAAACCAGGCGGATTTTAGACCGACTGGTGGGCTACACCCTGTCTCCCCTGCTGTGGAAGAAAATTTCCTGGGGATTATCAGCTGGGCGGGTACAATCAGTATCTGTGCGGTTACTGGTGTTGCGGGAACGTCAACGCCGAGCCTTCCGCCAAGGTAGCTACTGGAACTTAAAAGCGATTCTGGAGCTCGATCGTACCTCTTTTGAGGCGCGATTAGTTACCCTGGCAGGCACTAAAGTGGCCACGGGTAGCGATTTTGACCCGGATACGGGACAAATTGCCTCTGGTAGAAAAGTCAGACTGTTAAATGAAGCAGATGCCAAAGAACTTCAAGCCCGTCTGTTGGGTAAAAGCTGGAGAGTCAGTTCCGTTGATGAACGACCGGTGACCCGCTCGCCTTCGCCTCCCTTTACCACATCGACCCTGCAACAGGAGGCTAACCGGAAGCTGGGGCTATCGGCAAGAGATACCATGCGGACGGCTCAAAGTCTGTACGAACAGGGCTATATAACCTATATGCGGACGGACTCCGTGCATTTGTCGGACCAGGCGATCGCCGCCGCCCGATCCTGTGTAAAACAGAAATATGGCTCCGAGTATCTCAGCCCGACACCGCGCCAGTACAAGACCAAAAGCAAAGGCGCGCAAGAAGCCCACGAAGCCATTCGTCCAGCAGGTAGCAGTTTCCGCACGCCGTCAGAGACGAGTCTGACAGGGCGAGAATTTCAGCTGTACGACCTCATTTGGAAGCGTACTGTCGCGACCCAAATGGCTGCCGCCAGGATTACTCAAATTATCGCCCTGCTGCTAGTGGAAGGGGCTGGCTTCCGTGCGACTGGTAAGCGAATTGATTTTCCTGGTTTCTTCCGTGCTTACGTAGAAGGTTCTGACGACCCAAATGCGGCTCTAGAAAACCAGGAAGTGATTCTGCCACCCTTAAAGGTGGGCGATCGCCCCAACTGTCGGGAATTAGAGGCCATTGGCCATGAAACCCAGCCTCCCGCCCGTTATACCGAGGCGTCCCTAGTGAAAACCCTGGAAAAAGAAGGCATTGGGCGTCCCAGCACCTACGCTACCATCATCGGCACGATCGTCGATCGGGGCTATGCTCAAATCATTAACAAAGCCCTGGTGCCCACCTTCACGGCCTTTGCGGTCACCAGTCTGCTAGAAGCACATTTTCCGGATCTAGTAGACACCCGCTTTACTTCCCGGATGGAACGAACTCTAGATGACATCTCTACCGGAGAAGTGGACTGGCTTCCTTATCTGCGAGAATTTTATTGCGGGGAAACCGGTCTGTCCAATCAGGTAAAAGAACAGGAAAGCCAAATTGACTCAAAACTTGCTCGGACCGTGGAACTGGTTGGCTTAGAGGCCAAGGTCTGCATTGGCAGATTTGGCCCTTACATCGAAGTTGATAATGGCTCTGGGGTGCTCAAAGCTTCCATTCCCAAAGACCTGACCCCAGATCGGCTCGACTCCGAACAAGTAGAAGCGCTGCTGAAGCAGAAAGCCTCTGAACCAGAGGAACTGGGTCAGCACCCTGAAACTGGTGATACTATATATCTCCTGAATGGCAACTATGGCCCCTACCTGCAGTTGGGTGATGGGGATCGTGAGAAGAAGAAAAAGCCCAAGCGGTCCTCTCTACCTAAAGGCGTCACTCCCGATCTGGTCACCCTGGAAATGGCCGTAGGATTGTTGGCCCTGCCTCGTTTGCTGGGATCCCACCCGGAAACTGGTGCTAAAGTCCAAGCTGGTTTAGGACGTTTTGGCCCTTATGTGGTTCACGACCAAGGTAAGGAAGGTAAAGATTATCGTTCCTTAAAGAAAGATGACAATGTCTTGACAATCGATCTCCAACGTGCATTGGAGTTACTTGCTGAACCGAAGAAGACACGCAATAGCCGCAGTAAGAAACCTTTACGAGAGTTGGGTAAACATCCATCAGATGAAGCACCAGTGAATATCTACGATGGGCGTTATGGTCCTTATGTCAATCATGGCAAAATTAATGTTACTTTAAAAGAGGGGACCTCGGTCGAAGAGGTGACTCTGGAGAAAGCCTTGGAATTGCTAGCAGACAAGGCTTCCACATCTTCAAACCGTCGCAAGTCGAGTAAATCAACCGGGACCAAAAAGACCAGCGCCGAGACGAAAAAGACCAGCGCTAATCAATAGTTGGCTAATGGTTAATTGTTGATTGTCAGGCAACCATGCCATTAACAATTAGCCATTAGCCAAATCAGGAAACACTTCTCTTAAGGCAGGATGAACTAACTGATGATTTTTAACATTCAAACCTTTAGCTAAAGCTGAGTTTTTATCCAAAGCTTTAACACCGCGATCGGCCAGCTTTAAGACATAGGGGAGGGTAGCATTATTCAGTGCCTGTGTTGCAGTCCAAGGCACCGCCCCTGGCATATTGGGAACGCCATAGTGGACGACGCCCTCTTCGATGTAAGTTGGATTGGTATGAGATGTCGATCGCAATGTTTCGACGCAGCCGCCTTGGTCCACAGCAACATCGATAATGACTGAACCTGGGCGCATCTGTTGCACCAAGCTTCGGGAAACGAGGACGGGTGCGCGACGGCCTAAGATTAAAACTGCACCAATCAGCAGGTCAGCATCTGGTACGATCGCTTCAATTTGTGCGGAATTACTATAGAGTAATTCCACTCTGGAGCCAAACAGGGTTTCCAAATAGGATAAACGCTCCAGGTTGACATCGACGATCTGGACTTGGGCTCCCATGCCCACAGCGATCCGAGCAGCTTCTGTGCCGACAACCCCACCTCCGATAATACAGACTTGAGCCGGTCTGACTCCGGGAACGCCCCCCAGGAGGACTCCTCGGCCACCCTGCTGACGCTCTAGAAACCTGGCACCGAACTGCACCGACAGCCGTCCGGCGATGATGCTCATCGGAGTCAGCAGAGGTAATTTTGAGTCGGGTAATTCTACCGTTTCGTAGGCGATCGCGGTCACGCCTTGCTTAATGAGATGCTCAGTCAAAGTCTTGTCAGCTGCCAGATGCAAGTAGGTAAATAGCAACTGCTCTGGCAAAAGAAACTGGTATTCTGGTGGCAGGGGTTCCTTCACCTTCACGACCATTTCCCGGTTCCAAGCCGCTGACGGAGTCTTGACAATTTCAGCACCTACCTTCAGATAGTCTTCATCCGTGAAGCCGGCACCGGCACCTGCTCCGGTTTCGACATACAGTCGATGACCATTTTCAGTTAGAACTCTCACACTACTCGGACTCAGGCCCACCCGAAATTCCAGATCCTTAGTTTCTTTGGGGACGCCAATTTCCATGCTACCTCTCGATTGACCATTTATATAGGTTTAAGGGCTCTTCCCAATCTAGTATGCTAAATCATAGCTAATGCGCCTGAAACCCTTTACCAATAATGGTTCCAACGTGCCTTGCATATCAGTCGATCGCGCGCGGCGACGACCTCAACCCTAGACGAAGCAAGGGTTTTAGGCTATTCCGATGGCAATGAACGCATACCATTTCACGAAGAGCTGGTTTAAGTTTGATTTACTATAGACTATACTCCGGACAGTTTTTCAGGGTGCTGCGTTTCCAGGCGGTGCCAGGTAACGAGGCTATCCTCCCTGTAGACTGCGGTAGTAAACTTTCATACTCACCGCACCGATGGATAGCCTCAAGAGGATTATAACAGGTCTGCTGGAGACGGTGCAGGCAATTTCCAGCAGACCCCAACGGCAGTTTCTACTGGGTGCATCCCAGTTTCGCAATGAGTAGAAATGCTTAGTCGAACGGGTTCCGAGATGGTGTTAAGCTGAGACAGTCGGTAAACGCTCCCTCTAAAACTATGAATCCTGAAAATTTAGCTCAAATTAAAACCTATGCTTTGGGAATAGCCGCCTTGTTGTATGAGGAGGCCCAAGGGACTGTTCCAGAGCAATTGAAAACACTCTCAGGACTCGAAGCTACAGTCCGTGGGCAGTTGCTTCAATACGTCGGTGGGTCCAGCTCTAGACTGGCACGAGTGAAAGCTCTCCTATGGTCAGGCAAGGTAGATGCAGCCCTCAAAGAATTTGACGACTGGGAGCATCCACGGGTTGATAACTTCAGGGCCTATGTTACTAAGCATCGTCACCGCATTGTGAACTATGGCTATTACCAAGCCGAGGGAATTTCAATCGGTTCGGGAGAGGTGGAATCAACGATTAAGCAGGTTGCGGCACGGGTGAAGCTCTCAGGAGCGCAGTGGAAAGCTGCCAATGTTCCCCAAGTTCTGCGGCATCTCGCAGCGTAGGGGGCCCGGAGCGTGCTTATCTCAATGGAGTATTCTCAAGGTGAGTCAATCTTGACATTCTCATCATCTCGTGGTCTGTCAAGATAAAATTGACGAATTTTACGGAGATAACCGCTTCCGAGCCTTCCCTTCTCTTATCCGTCATCATTTCCTTGACATACCAAGAGTCTATTAGTGACAGTTTAACAATGAAGTATTTTGGCTCATTGCCAAATTGGTCCGAGCCTTCCCTTCTCTTATCCGTCATCATTTCCTTGACAGACCAAGGGTCTATTAGTGACAGTTTAACAATGAAGTATTTTGGCTCATTGCCAAATTGGGATGCACCCTTTCTACTGGCCTTGTTCGCCACTATTTTCGTGGTTTAAAGGCATTGTCAACTATACGAATCACAAACTCGTTATAGCCACTTGATTCTGTCCGGAGTATTGTATAGAATATAAATAATTGTAACCAACTGAAATCATGACTGAACCAGAACCAACCACCACCCCGAAACTAGAAGATACGTTCTTTGGCTTCAATGACTACTCAGAACGCTTAAATGGTCGCGCTGCCATGATTGGCTTTATTCTGGCCTTACTGATTGAATTCCTGACAGGGCAAGGGCTGCTTGCTTGGCTCGGCTTCAATTAGAACGCAGCCCGATCGGGGGGGGATCTGTCGAACGCAATCATGAGGGTTTGAAGCATTTTGTTGCTGACTCCAAATCAAGGTTTAAGTAGCCGTCGAACTCACGTTGCCAAAGTGAGATGCACCCAAATTAACCAACAATAATTATATTTTCGCCGGATTTTGGAGGACTTCTTGCAGATCTGGATGTTCCCAGCAGAAGAGCTCTAATTCTGTTGTTTCCAAAGGTTTGATTTCCGATTTTTCGGGCCGTCCGCGGACCGTGGGATAAGTTTCAGATTGATAATTGGCGTCAGCTTCGATATCCTCAACCAATTCCCAAGCGTCAATACATTCTTGAGATCTAACACCTTTGGCCGCACAAATAGATTTAGCTTCTGAGATGGCTATATCCAGTTCTCGCTGGAGAATGTTGACTTTGGGTTTTTCTACGAAGTCCCCCTTATTGAGAATATCAGTAACGGAAACGATCCCCACCAGTTCATCCTTGACGATCGGCGCTACCCGGATACCTGTATTGGCAAACAACCGCGCCACGTACTCTACTCCCAGATCGGGATTGACCACTATGCAGGGCTTGGTCATGATTTCGTAGACTCGCATTTTTTCCGGGTCTTTACCATAGGCTACCACTTTATAAACAATATCAGTTTGGGTGACGAACCCGTAGGCATCTTCAGAACTGCGGACATCAACAATCAGCGATCGCAAGTTATTCAACTTCACGATCTTGACAGAGGAAGCCACCGTCGCTGAACCGCGAATCGTGATTGCGTCCTCAGTCATAATATCAGATGCTTTCAACATGGCATTTACTATTAACTCTCTATCTGGGGTTGACAATATACTGCACCGATTTTGTCAAGCCAGGGGGAAGAGTAATGCCTTTCCCCCTGGTTCGCAGGTGTTACCTGGAAACTTACTGCTGGTTAGTCCATTTGCTCACATCGACTGCTAGCTTTTCACCCCACCGTAGTAGCTGATGACTCTGGGATAAGTCAAGCTTAGTTTCAGAAGTGGCACAGACTTCACCGCTATGCTTTGATGATGATTGGGCCCTCAAACACCGTGGCACGATGCGACTGTGCAGACAGTTGAAGTAAAGTTCCTGACAGCGATCGAGGGAGATCCCGAGATTGAGCCTTTCGCCCACTTCAATCATCCGTTCCAAGCGTTTGATATCGGCAGAAACGGCAGAGTTACCATCATGCATGATATGCCAGAGGCTGCGCAAAATTATTCGTTCCAGGGTTTGCTTACCCTCGGGAACTTTCAGCTGACAATGGAGTTGATTGGCCTCAAGGGCGATCGCCTCCAGTTCGGCCAGGTGAGTCAACCCCAATTGGGTATCCCCATTTGCAAGTTCCAGCCCCCGTAAAGACATCTGACAGCGATGAGACAGGGCAATTTCTGCGGCGACTTGCAACTCTGGGGGAACTGGCATTTCATCCCGGTGAAATGCCATCAGGACGCCATAGTTATCCCGGTAAACTTGGGTGTACAGCTGATTGACGCGGGTGAGAGTTTCTGCGGTTAATAACTGCATGATCCGGTGACGTTCCTCAGCAAACAAGTTTTGCAAGCTAAAGGAGCGATCGTCTCCAAACAGCTGTACCATTGCCAGGATCGCATGAGCAGCACTGGCTTGTTGCAGGGCTGAAAATAGCTTTTCTTTCAGTTGACTGTAAGCGAGGCGTCCGGAAAAGGGTTGAATGCAACAGTGGAAATCCCAGCCACCCAAATGCAAGACAGCAAACACGCAATGATTCGTTTCCCGCGTGATTTGGGACTCAAGCAGGAACTGTCCTACGGCGAGAGTCATGGCACCCATCCGTTGCAGCTGATAATCTAGTTTATCGGTCCTGTAGCAGTAGAGGCGATGGCGCTTGGGATAACTATAGAACAGGGAACTCATGGCGTAATGAGCTGCCACTTGTTCTAAGCTAATCTGGGCAGTAGCCACCAACTGACGGTAGACAGCCTCACCATCACCGAAGCATTCTACATTGCTGGGTGCTTGAGCGAGGCGCTTGATAAATTCTGGTTCCAACTGCGTGCCTGTCACCTCTCCAGCTAGTTCGATCGCCCGGGCCGCATAGCGCAGAATTTGCACCCCTTCGGGACGGGACAGTTCTTCAAAAAACCAACCGCAACTGGTGAACATCAACAAGCTGTGACGCTGCATTTCTAACAGGCGTAAGGCGTCTACTTGTTCATCTGGCGTTAGTTCGCGAGTGCAATGAGTAGATAGCCAGATGTCAACGTTTTCTGGAGTGCGATCGCGAATCACCTGAATATACTCATCCCTGGCCAACCAGGGGTCGCGGAATAATTTCCCTGCTTCCTCTTTATAAACCTCAATCAGCCGATCGCGCAGCCAGTTAAGGGAGTCTCGCAGGGGACGCCGCCATTTTTGGTGCCACTCGCCACCACCGCCACAACCGCAATCATCCTGCCAGCGCGAGACCCCGTGGGAGCAACTCCAAGCTGTGACTGGTTTGAGTTCCACTTCCCAGGTTGGTTCCGAAAGACTGAGGTAATGGGCAAAGTTAGTTACCGTCCAGCCACGGTGGGAGAATTCCTGCAAAAAGGCGTAGGCGAGGGTTTTTTCCGTGCCACCTTTATGATGACCGAAGGTTTCCCCGTCCGTCGCCACCGATATTAGCTGGGACGATCGCCGATCCCCGCGCACTGCTTGACCGATGCGACCCACGAAATGACCCGAGTTAAACAGCACATCGCTAAAACCCATATCCCGGGAAATTGGGCCATCGTAAAAAAAGATATCGATATACTTGCCACCGTTAATAAAGCAGCGATAGGGGCGAGTGGGATCGATTTGACTGCCCCCGACTTCGTGCCATTCCGGTTCCGGTTCCTCTGACCTGGGGAAGGGGCGACAGCGTTCCGCCTGGGAGGAGGCGAGAATGATAAATTTGATACCTTCTGCCACTAAAGCTGCCAAGGTGGCAGAGTCTACAGCTGTTTCTGCTAGCCACATGCCTTCGGGATCGCGCCCGAAGCGGGATCGGAAGTCTGCTTTCCCCCAGCGGATCTGGGTGTACTTGTCCCGATCGTTCGCCAGAGGCATAATAATGTGGTTGTAGACTTGGGCGATCGCATTGCCGTGACCGTTCAGGCGCTGGCAACTTTGGCGATCGGCCTCCAGAATGCGCTGATATACCTCCACATCGTAGCGTTCCAACCAGGTCATCAGGGTCGGACCGATATTGAAGCTGAGATACTCGAAGTTATTGACGATATTGACGATCTCGCCTCGGTCATTTAATACCCGAGCAAAGGCATTCGGACGATAGCACTCGTGGTGAATGCGTTCGTTCCAGTCATGGTAGGGGGATGCACTCGGTTGGCGTTCGATCGCGTCTAGATAAGGATTTTCCCGGGGGGGTTGGTAGAAATGACCGTGAACCGTCAAGTATACTCCCGTAGCTATCCGCAGGGGATCGCCTTTGGGATCGTTTTTGGAGACGATCTCCAGCAGATCGTCCCCGCTGTTGACCACTTGGGTAATGGCAGACAATGGCGAATCGTAAGAAACTGTATCATAAGGAGAAACCATCTCTAAGCCTCCAATACTAACTACTCAAAACTCCTGCGCTGTGGCTAAAGTTTGTGTTCTTAAAACCTGGTATATTTTCCGGACGGATAGCGAGCGGTCTCCCGATTTTTAGAAGCACTTCTTCCGAAGACACCGCCCACCTGTCAGCCGCCTCAAATTAATGTTTCAGGTACTTGAAAAGACTTTTGCTTTCTTGTAGGTTAGATGAGCGCCGTGCCGATAAACCTAAAGAAAATCTAAAACCACCCACACACACCTTACCGCCAGCTCACGTCCCAGGCCCAAAAGTTATGGAGTAAGGCACCATCCAGTACAACATTTAAAAATTCTGCGGTCTATCCATTGATTGAAATCCATTCCATCTGAGACAAATCCAGCTAGCATAGGTGAGATAACCTGCGGCTGGTGAAGGAGAAATGCTGAACACAAATGCTATAATTTCCATTCTCTTGGTCTTTATCCCCATTTCCATTGCCGGTCACTTTCTGGATTGGGGCTCGACAACGATCTTTATCACAGCGGGGCTGGCGATCGTCCCTCTAGCAGCTTGGATGGGGACGGCAACGGAAGAAATCGCCGTGGTGCTGGGTCCGAACTTGGGGGGATTTTTGAATGGGCGTTGCACATTTACGGGATGATTTAACTAGGGACAGGTACAAAATCATAACGTAGATAGTGCAATAATAGCTTAATTGAAAGCCTCAACATTTCTGATGATTTTGAGTAACATAATGTTTGACTTTTTAATCGAGCTAGATAATGTCTTAATCGACAATTTTCTCCTTCAACACGGGTCATGTATGTTTTGCTAACTATATGGTCAATATCTTCAATAAACATTGGATATACAGGCCATCCATCAGTGACGTAAAAAAAGCATTGCCAACATTTTATAATGTCCCACAATGGCTTAAAAGTTTCAGCTGAACGATCTCCTAATACCCATGTTATAATCCCTGGCTTAAAATGATTTACAACTGGACATAGCCACTTTTTCTTCTTTTTTTCATTTACATAAGTATGCAACTCGTCAATCTCTGCAACCTCCGGTATCTCATAGTTTTCAGGGATTGACGGTAATTCTTTAGCTGCTTGTTTTACCCATTGAATTTGAGTATTATGGCTGACGCCAGTAATTCTTTCAATCCCTCGAAATCCATTACCATTAACGTACATCGTTAAACAGTTTTTCTTGACATCTTCCGAATAACCGCGCGGATAATAATGTTCGAGAAACTGACGGTTACAATCTTTACAAATCAAATTCTGTTTACCTCGTCTGTGACCATTTTTATTAATTTTTTCAGAACCACATCGGGGACATTTCATTTTCAACTCCTTTAACTAAATTATTCGCCTTACACTCCATTATAGCACTAATTTTGACTAATGGGTAAAAATCCCTCATCTTAACTATAAATTCTCCCTGAAAGATTGCAGATTATAATAATATGCATTAACCTATCATCCCGTAAATGTGCAACGCCTTTTGAATGCTACTTTCGGCAATGCCACAGAATTGATTATCGGTCTGGTGGCCCTGAATGCGGGACTGATTAATGTGGTCAAGGCCAGTATCACGGGTTCGATTATCAGTAACCTGCTGTTAGTGATGGGTTTTGCCATGTTTTTGGGTGGCCTCCGCTACAGAGAACAGCAATTTCAGTCAGTGGTGGCGCGATTAAATGCTTCGGCGATGAATTTGGCGGTGATTGCTATCTTGGTGCCGACTGCTGTGGATGTCACTTCCGACGGCATCTCAGAAGCTACCATGCAGACTCTTTCTGGGGCGGTAGCGATCGTGTTAATCGTGGTTTACTTGCTGACACTGCTGTTCTCGATGAAAACCCACTCCTTTCTCTATGATGTGGGCATGGCCGATCTCGAAGCGGAAGAATCAGAAGAGAAACCGAACCTACTGTTGTGGGTAATCGTACTATTAGTATCAACCATAGTGGTAGCGGTAGAGTCGGAACTGTTGGTTGACTCCCTAGAAGAAGCGACCTCTTATTTGGGATTAACGGCATTGTTTACCGGGGTGATTGTGGTTCCCATTATTGGCAATGCGGCGGAACATGCTACAGCTGTAACGGTAGCTATGAAAAATAAAATGGATCTATCTGTCTCGGTGGCGGTGGGTTCTAGCTTGCAAATTGCTCTATTTGTGGCACCGGTATTAGTGCTAGCTGGCTTGATAATGGGTCAACCGATGGACCTCAATTTCAATCCCTTTGAACTGGTGGCGGTGGTAGTAGCGGTGTTACTTGCTAATTCTGTCAGTTCCGATGGTCGTTCTGATTGGTTGGAAGGTTCTCTGCTATTGGCTACCTATGTAGTTTTGGGCCTGGCCTTCTTCTTCCATCCAGAAATCGCAGGTTTGGGAGAATTTTAGCTAGCTAATGATTCCGATCGGCTCTGCGGACTGTCGCGAGGCAGAGCCTCGAATGAACGTTCCCTGCCAGAGTCAGGGAACGAGAGATGAGGTAATAATATGATAGAAGAGTTTGTCGAGATCGAGGATACGAAACATGCAGGTTTTGCCGCAGCGATGGAGATTTATGCTGATGCTTTTCCGGCAAATACGCGATTTGAGGTTGATTTACTCAGAGAAAGGATAGACAAAAGACTGAGTTGCTTGTACCTTGGCTACCTCGAAGATGAAGTGGTTTTCATGGCTCTGTTGTGGCCATTGAAAAATACAGAATTTATTCTGCTAGATTACATTGCTACAAAGAAAAACTACCGACGTCAGGGGATTGGAACAGCTTTTATGAACCAAATTAACCAAATGTTAAGAGAGCGTAATAAATTTATGTTGATAGAGGTAGCAAATCCAGAGTCTGGAAGTAACAGAGAACAGAAGCACAGACGAGTTGCCTTTTATCAGCAGGTTGGGGCTAAGGTAATGCAGGGGGTGAGGTACGTTGTCCCGCCTCTTGATGGCAGCAGTATGATAACAGAGATGCTGTTAATGGTTTTCCCGGAATATAGAAATGACACGATCGCAGCTCAGATGGTGAAGGAGGCGATCGTCCAAATTTACCGGGAACTGTATCGCCGGGACAGGGACGACCCAGTGCTGAATGATTTTATTCACGATATCCAAGACCCGATCGTTTTGGTATAATTACTAGGAAAATTGGGAATTGCCAATTGTGAATAGAAGTATAATGTATAATCAAAGCAGAAACATCATTTGGAGTTAGAACAATGCCATCTCCATTTCCGGGTATGGACCCATATTTAGAACATCCGCAATTATGGCTAGGAGTACATCACTTGCTGATTAGCGAGATTTTTAGGTTGTTGTCCCCTCAACTGCTTCCTAAATATCGAGTTGCGGTAGAAGTGCGCATGTATGAAACCGGTGGGCCAAACTCCCTGCTGGTGGGAATTCCCGATCTGATAGTAAAACGGGAACAGAGGGAGGAAACAAAACCTTCTCGGTCTCAGGTGGCCGTGTTATCGCCACCAGCGCAACCAGTGACAGTCACAACGCCGATACCAGAGACGATAAAAGAAGGGTATTTAGAAGTGCAAGAGGTGGGCACGGGTGAGGTGGTGACGGCATTGGAAATTTTGTCTCCGAAAAATAAGCGATCGGGGAAAGGACGCAATGCTTATCAGAAGAAGCGACAGCGAGTTTTGGGAAGTGCAACTAATCTGGTAGAAATAGATTTACTGCGCGGGGGGATACCGATGCCATTTTTCGGAGATAATATTTTCTCAGATTATCGGATTTTGGTGAGTAGGGACAACCAGCGTCCTTACGCAGATTTATATGCCTTTAACTTACCAGATGCGATTCCCTCATTTCCGTTACCTTTGCAGTCAGGAGATGTGGAACCAGTTGTAGATTTGCAGCGGTTGTTAAATGAGATATATGATTTATCAGGTTACGAGCTGGTAATAGATTACAGCCAAAAACCAGAACCACCGCTATCAGAGGCAAATGCAGCTTGGGCGTCTTCTTGGTTGCGCGAGAAAGGATTGAGGGATTAACTGTTAGCTCGAGAATTGCCTGCTGGAATGTCTTCTTTCCTCTCAACCCGGGTATTATTCATACGGATATGCTAGAGATTTGCTTCGGAGAGGGCGCTGCTACCTATCCTCCCGCGCCGTTCCAAGGCCTCGTTGTGGGAACGAGGGGTGGAAAAAGCGGTTTCTTTTTTACTCGGGTTGTCGCCAAAAAATAATGGTGTCCCACTGACAGTTCCTACATGGGTAATGGTAAATGGTAAATGGGTAAGATGTGGAAAAAGTTTTGGCAGTGGTTGCAGGGGTTGCTGCGCAGGCTGTTGGGCCGATCGCCTCAAAGAAAAGTTCCCAATAAACAGCAGGAAAATGTTCGGCCCCTTTTATATCAAAATTATGAGTTTCTGTTCCTGCGGTTGCTGGAAGGGGTTGCAGGCGGTTGGCAAGAACAACAGGTGTGGCAGTTTCTGGCAGAATGGGAAAATCGCACTACGGAAGCTGATTGGATAGCTTGGTTGCATAGCTTCGGAGAACGGACGCTGTCTTCAAAATCGCCTAATGTAGAATTAGGACGGCAGATGGTGCTGCTGAGTCAGGTTGGTTGTGGAGAGTTGGGAAGAGTTGCAGGGAAATTTGGAGAAGAGTTGCTGGGGCGATATCCTCAAATACAAGCAGTCTCGAATACTCAGGATGCCGCCCCTCCTTCTATGGCTGAAACTCCTCCGGAACCAGAGGATAACCCCCCCGAACCCGTGCCTGAAACGCCTCCGGGAATAGAGGCGATCGCCCCAAATGTTACTCCTGTACAGAAAAGACAGAAAAGTAATGCAAAGATTAAGAGTCAAGCGCAACCAGACAGTTTGGATGGGGTATTGGCCATGTTGCAAAATAATTCTGGGATGGTTAAGCAACTGGCTCGGCAGATGGGCATTCAAACAACAAACCCCCAGGTTATTCTCAGAGAACTGGAAGTTAGAGCTTGGATGCAAGAGGCATTGAGGTATCAGCAGGCTGGGACGTTTTCAAGGGCGATCGCATGCTGCGATCGGGCCCTAGCCCTGAAAGCAGATTACCAGAACGGTTGGGCAATGCGAGGGGATGCGCTGTTTAAGTTAAAAAGATATGAGTTGGCAGTGGCGTCTTATAATAAAGCTACGGAACTGAAACCAGATGACTGGGAAGCTTGGTATAATCAAGCGATGGCATTGTTTAAGTTATCACGACATGCAGAAGCAGTTGATAGTTTCCAGCAGTCTCTGGAAATTAAACCAGATTTTGCCCCGGCTTGGAAAAATCTGGCCATTGCTTTGTTTAACCTGAAACTATACTCCGAGGCGATCGCATCTTGCGAGGAGGCCCTGAAAATACAGCGCCAGGACGAAGTAGCAATATCTTGTATGGAGAATTCTCGGGCAGCTCTTAGGCACCAGGATGATGTATAATGGCAATTACATTACAATTAATGGTAGGGGCACGGCATCAGTTGATTATCGGGATAGACTAGCAGAATTATACTTGGCCGTGCCCCGGAGCGCAATTAGCAAGAGGAGGGATTAAATGCATATAGCCAAAATGACCAGTGACGGACAAGTGACAATTCCCGATCGCGCAGCGTGGCGCCAGCCATAGAACTTCGCAGCAAGCTGGGGCTAGAAGAAGGAGATGAACTGGTGTTATTCCTGGATGGATGGAAAGTACAGATGTTCAAGCGTCGCAGTCTCAGCGAACTTGCAGGTGCTTTGCCAGCTACCCGTCCTTACCCAGGCAAAGAAGCTGTCCGTCAGGAAGTGGGTAAAGCTCTAGCTAAAAAGATATTAAGTGAGGGATTATGAACGATATGTTATTGTGGCGATATCAGATGTATAATAGCGATAAGCAATAAGCAATTAATGGTAGGGGCACGGCATCAGTTGATTATCGGGATAGACGAGCAGTATTGTACTTGGCCGTGCCCCGGAGAGCAATAAGCAAGAGGAGAAATAAAATGCACATAGCAAAAATAACCAGTGACGGACAAGTGACAATTCCTGAAGAACTTCGCAGTAAACTGGGGCTAGAGGAAGGAGATGAATTGATGTTTTTTGTAGAAAGTGAGAAACTAATACGGCTCAGAGTGCTTAAACCCAGGCGACTGAGGGAATTTGCAGGTGCTTTGCCAGCTACCCGTCCTTACCCAGGTAAGGACGCTGTCCGTCAGGAAGTTGGTGAAGCTCTTGCTAAAAAAATCTTAAGTGAGGGATTATGAATGATATGTGGTTGGATGCAAACGTCTCGATCCGCTTGATAACAACGGAACCTCCTGAGCTATTTCAACGCTCGTTAAGGCTAGTTGAGCGAGCAGATCGAGGCGAAGTAACGCTCCGGCTTTTGCCGATGGTGGTAGCAGAGGTTATTTGGGTGCTGCGTTCTTTCTACCAATACCCCCGCACTCAAATCGCTGAACTTTTGCTGCCCTTGGTAACGAGACAAGGGGTAGTCCTAGAAGAAGCGGATATAGTTATAGCTGCATTGGACAGAATGGCGATCGCAAATCTAGACTTTTTAGACGCATTTCTGGCAGAAACGGCGCGTCGGCGAGGCGGATATGTGGTATCTTTTGACCGGGACTTCCGCCGCTTGGAAGTGGACTGGGTTGAACCAGAGTGATGATTTGAACTTGAAAATAGTCAGCAATTAGCAATTAACCAACCCACCAAAATCATGCACCAAAGATTGATTTCTGCTTCTCTGGCAGTAATTGTATTAGTCGCCAGCGCCTGCGGTATATTTGAATCAGAACATCATACCAAAGCAGAAAACTTACAACCAACCCAGGCTCCCATGTACAGCTACCGCATTATTAACCGTTACCCCCACGATACTGAGGCTTTCACACAAGGTTTGTTCTACCACAATGGCCAACTTTACGAGGGCACTGGTTGGTGGGGCAGATCTTCTATACGCCGAGTCGATCTGAAAACTGGCAAGGTTTTGCAAATCTCTAACCTGGATAAGCGCTACTTTGGAGAGGGGATCGTTCTCTGGCAAGACCGCATTATTCAATTGACTTGGAAGTCTAATACCGGTTTTGTATACGATCGCGATACATTTGAGAAAATCAACGAGTTTAAATATCCTACAGAAGGTTGGGGAATTACTCACGATGGCAAGCGCCTAATTATGAGCGATGGGACAAATATTCTGTACTTTTGGAACCCCGATAGCTTCCAGGAGATCGAGAAGCTGCAAGTGCGGGACGGAGATAACCCCGTCTTCCGACTCAATGAGTTAGAGTACGTTAAAGGGGAAATATGGGCTAATGTCTGGGGGACCGATTTTATCGCTCGCATTTCCCCCCAGACGGGTCAAGTTTTGAGCTGGATAGACTTGACTGGGTTGCTCGATATCGCACTGCGCCGGGATCCAAATGCGGTGCTGAATGGGATCGCTTATGATGAGAAAGGCGATCGCATCTTCGTAACAGGAAAGCTGTGGCCGACATTATTTGAAATCCAATTAATTCCCAAGCCCTAGACAGCAGTTTGTAGTGAGGACTAAAGTCCTCAACGCGAGCGCTAAAGCACTCACTACGAACTACAATAGAGAAGAAAGTTATCAGTAAAGAGGGTGCATCCCACTTTCGCAAGGGCGAAGAGTCTATCTGTAAACTTATGACATAACTTGATAGATGCTTCGCCCTGCACCCAGCGAGAATCTCCCCGTACCAACTGTTTTTGACCACACCCGAGTCGGGGCAATGTTTTGGGCTTCTTCATCGGAGAGAAGACTACACAAGGGGAATTATCAGCCTGGTTGCATCCCTTTGGAGAAACATTGCTCGCCTCACCCACCCAGCATCAAGAGTTAGCACTGGGGATGCGCTAGCTTGGCGATCTTTCCTGTGGGGAAATATCCGATGTGGCCGGGAAAATTGCCTCGGAGATCCTCGCACATTTTCCCCCGGAACCAGAATATACTGGTAATGAAATCATCGAAGCAGAGTTTCTCGGAGATGGGATATCCGTTCCCGAAACGTCAGGAAGTTAGCAACTGTCGGGGTACTCACATCTTGCATCTTGAGCGATAGACCGCCGGGGGTTGCAAACTCACATCTTGCATCTTGAGCGATAGACCGCCGGGGGTTGCAAACCCCCGGCTAATAGCTAAAGTCCACTAAAGTGGACTAAACACTTTGTATACAATGTTTTCAGTCGGTTTTAACTCAGATCTTGCACCATTTTTAACTAGAGGCTCTGCCTCGGGTCGCTCGTTCCCCGGCGGAGCCAGGGAACGAGGGTAAAACGGACTAAACACTTTGTATACAATGTTTCCAGTCGGTTTTAACCGACTTAAGCTATTAGCCGTGGGTTTTAACCCACGGCGGGCCAGGAGGCTAATTGAGAATGTGCAAGATGCAAGCTATACTGTTAAACAGAAGACTGAAGGGGAGGTGCGACTGATGTTAAAGCGCTTTTGGCAGGAGTCTGTCGGAGATGGGTTGTCTGTTTCGGAGGAGATGATATAATGCAGGAAGCTGATGAATGGTTCCGTCGGGGTTTTGAGCTAGATCTGGAAGGGTATTTCCTAGATGCGCTCGCATCTTATGACCGCGCCCTGGAGATTAAACCTGACTACCACGAAGTCTGGTTCGTGCGAGGTATGGCGCTGGAGAACTTAGAACTCCTCTTCATGGCGATCGCATCATATGACCGCGCCCTTGAGATTAAACCTGACTTACACTCAGCCTGGTACAACCGGGGTATGGCGCTGGGGAACTTAGAACGGTATGAAGAGGCGATCGCATCTTTTGACCGCGCCCTTGAGATTAAACCTGACTTACACTCAGCTTGGTACAACCGGGGTGTGGTGCTGGGGAAGTTAGAACGCTATGAAGAGGCGATCGCATCTTTTGACCGCGCCCTTGAGATTAAACCTGACTTACACTCAGCCTGGTACAACCGGGGTGTGGCGCTGAGGAACTTAGAACGGTATGAAGAGGCGATCGCATCTTTTGACCGCGCCCTTGAGATTAAACCAGACGACCACAAAGTCTGGTACAACCGGGGTGTGGCGCTGGGGAACTTAGAACGCTATGAAGAGGCGATCGCATCTTATGACCGCGCCCTGGAGATTAAACCTGACTACCACGAAGTCTGGTACAACCGGGGTGTGAGGCTGTGGAACTTAGAACGGTATGAAGAGGCGATCGCATCATATGACCGCGCCCTTGAGATTAAACCTGACTACCACTCAGCCTGGTACAACCGGGGTGTGGCATGGTAGGGTAGGGTTTCGTTCGGAAACCCTACCTACACTGTAGGGCCAATACCATTGTGTCAAAAAATGCTAAAATTATAAGCATTATGTTATTAGTCGGTTTTAACCGGTTTTAACCGACTTTAGCCTCGTTACCTAGGGACCGCCTGGTAACGCTCTGGTTTGAACCAGAGGCGGGCCGTAAAGAAAGAGACCCTATACCCCCCACCTGCTAATGTCAGACGAACGCACAATCAAAAGCCTGTACACAGATGGAGCCTGCATCGGCAACCCAGGACCAGGGGGCTGGGGCGTCCTAGTAAACTTCAACGATGATTCTATCCATGAAATGGGGGGTGCCCAAGAGCAAACCACCAACAACCGGATGGAACTGCAAGCTGCGATCGCGGCCTTAAGACTGGTAACCAGCACGGGGCAAACGGAACCAGTCACCCTCTACACCGATAGCGAATATGTCAGAAAAGGGATAACCAGTTGGATAGCCAGTTGGAAAAGAAACGGCTGGAGGACATCCCAAGGGAAACCGGTACTAAATCAGGACCTCTGGGAAATGCTCGCGAAGCTCAACAGCCAGCAGGTAAAGTGGAAACACGTCAAAGGCCACAGCGGCAACCCAGGCAACGAACGCTGCGACGCGATCGCCCGGGCCTTTGCCAGTGGCCAACAGCCCTCACTACAGCAAGCAGCAGCCAACCCCTTAGCCTTAGAAGAGAGCAACAATCCAAAACTAGAATCCAGTCAAGTTCCCCTCGATCGTACCATGAAAGACTCGCCCATGCCTGAAGAACCCGCAGCGGATAGCCTGCCCCGCGAAATCAGAGTCGCCCAACTACGCAACCTGATAGAAACCTTGCAAATAGCCGATGAAATAGCCAGCAAAGGCTACCTGATCGCCAGTTCCGAACTCGCCGACTTCATGGATATCAACGCCAGTGCAGTCACCAGTCGGGGCGATCGCTGGGTGTGGCGTAACTGGGTAGTCTCCCGAGTCCGACGGGAAGGCTATCAAATCCTCTGGCAACTAGAACGAGTCGATTGAATTGTTAATTGTTCGTGCAATTAGCAATTCAAAATTAGCAATTCACCCAGGCAAGTCTGGCTAAGGCCAGGCTAGATCGGGAGCATCTCACTTTTGCACGTGGATTTGCAAATGGAAAAGGGTGCAACGATAATGCATGCAATCTAGCCCCTGCACGCGGAGGGCCCCTTCCGCTGCGAGGAGGGGGTCGCGTCCAGGAGCACCCTTTCGTTTACCGATCCACCCACCCATGTCGTTGCCTGCGGCGAACGACATGGGTGGGTCGTTTCCACGAGCAATCGCGGAAGTTTAAAGAGATACTAGACTATAGCGAAGAGTCAGCCCACTACGAGCGCTCCGACATGGGTGAGTGTCTCGGGAAACGAAAGTCTCTGGAAACGATAGGAGCGTGGGCTAAGTTCTAGTAGCCGGACCCCTCGTTCCCACCGCTCCGCCTGGGAACGGGTTCGGGCGGCTTTTGTTAAGTTATGTTTAATATGATATATCGGATGAGGTGGAGAGCATGGCACAATACAGGAGAATTTCATCATAATTAGTCAGATATATAGTGAACGTAGAAATTATTATCGTAGGAGTAGCGGCGCTGTTAATCGCCCTAGGGCTAGAATTACAGTATCGGCGTCGCCCGGGAAATAACCTGGAGTTGACTGCGGGAAACTGGAAACTAGACATGCCGTCACCGCAGCACTATCAGCTGACAGGGGAGCTAGAATTCATCAACCGGACCGAGGCGCTAGAGATCATGTTGCCAGAAGTCTGGGCAGAAATAAAGCTGTTGTCGGCATCCTCTCTAGAAAGCGTCAGTTGCAACTCGAAGGTGATTTCCATGCACTCCGATGTCCCTGCTAGAGAGGACGGTTACTGGGATGCGTACATCGTCAAGGTTGGCAAGAAAACCAAAATTCAAGTCTCAGTGGAGATCGCAGGGGACAATCTCAGTCACCTGCAAACAGCCTGGATTAAGATTCACTATATCACCTATGGCCCGGAAGGCAGAATTGACAAGGTCCGCCATATAATTCATCCCTTGCAATATCCAGATAGGAGTATAGCACCCAAAAAAATAAAAGTCAAGGGGGCAGAAGTATTGCCGATCCGGACTCACCTGCTCACGGAACTGGATAATCCAGTAGATGTGGTAAAGAGTTATGTTCTGCCTCACGCCAAAGCAGGGGATATAGTAGCGATCGGGGAAACCCCGGTAGCCCTGATGCAGGGCAGATATCGTCATCCCAGTACGGTAAAGCCCGGATGGGCAGCAAAACGGATATGCTATTACTTTATGCCCACCTCCAGCTTGGCAACCGCTGGCGGCATGCAAACCTTAGTGGATCTAGTGGGACCAGTGCGGGTAGTGCTGGCCTTTCTCATTGGGGCGATCGCCAAAGCAGTATTGCGCAAGCCAGGAGTATTCTACCAGCTAGCGGGAGAGCAAGCCAGACTGATCGATGACGTAACGGGCACCCTGCCCCCCTACGACCAGTTTATCGTCCTGGGGCCGGAAAATCCCCAACAGGTAGTGGCCCAAATCAAACAAGAGACAGGATTGTCAGCGGCGATCGTAGACGTGAACGACTTAAAAGCAGTTAAGATATTGGCAGCAACCCCCGGACTAGACACCTCCTTATTAGAGCAAGCTTTGATCGGCAATCCAGCTGGGAATGCTGACGAGCAGACGCCGGTAGTCCTGATTGCGGCGAATAGCTAGCTATTCGGCTGGTTACAAGAGAAACTCCAACAGATGCCCCACCCAAGATGACTCCTTTCTTCCCGGAAAATACCACAGCAACAATCCGCAACTTGACTCACCGTGACCTAGAGGCGATCGCGCAGCTGTTAGCAGCGCCTACAGTTGCTAGTGACCGCAACGATACCTTAATCCGACAGATGGGACGTTGGTACGGTCTGTTAAAAATATTGAGCCTGTTTCCCAACCCCTGGCAGTACCTATTTTGCGCTTACGTGGCACAGCAGGATAACCAAGTCCTGGGCATGATTCAAATCTCCCCATTTAACCGCACGCGCAGTACATGGCGGGTGGAACAGGTGGTGGTAGACGCCGCAGCTTCCAGGTATGTCATCGGTTCTCAACTCCTGCGTCACTGCTTGCAAGCAGTCAGAGAAGCACGCACCTGGTTGCTGGAAGTAGATGTAACTCATACAGATGCGATCGCCCTCTATCGGCAAAATGGCTTTCAACCCCTGGCACAGATGACCTACTGGGAACTGCCACCAGCAATACTAGCTGCATTAGCCTCTCGGGAACCAGCTTTGCCCAATCTACTACCAGTCAGTAACGCAGATGCCCAGCCCCTTTACCAGCTGGATACCGTGGCCATGCCGCCCCTAGTGCGTCAAGTATTCGATCGCCACATCGATGACTTCAAGACTAGCCTCTTAACCTCTTTCATACAAGCATTGCAGCAGTGGATCGGTCATACTGAAGTAGTCAGCGGTTATGTATTTGAAACCCAGCGCCAAGCGGCGATCGGCTATTTTCAGCTGCGCGTCGCCGCAGATGGCCAGTGCCCTCACGTCGCCGACCTGACCGTACACCCAGCCTACACTTGGCTGTACCCAGAACTCATGTCCCAGATGGCACGCATTACCCAGGATTTCCCAAACCAATCCTTGCAGCTAACATCTGTTGACTATCAGCCAGAACGGGAAGAGTATCTCGAAAGGCTGGGTGCTAGTCGGATAAAACACACCCTGCTAATGTCTCGTTCAGTCTGGCACAAACTCCGAGAGTCCAAGCTAGCCGTATCATTAGAAAATCTCCAGCTAATCCAAGGACTCCAGCCAGCTAAACCGGTCCCACTAGGCCAGCGATCCTGGTCTTCTGTTCGCCAGCTGTCAGCTGATGCAGATCCAGATTTATTTAAGGAGGAAGCAACTAATAATGGCTTTTATGGATACTCCGATTTCCCTCAGTTACCAGAGGAACAGCAATAGCTTGGACGGAAAACTATGGTGATAATTTCAGCATTGGGTTTAGATATCGGCAAAAAGCGAATTGGAGTAGCTGGTTGTGATGGCACGGGATTGATAGCCACTGGACTGACAACTATCTCACGCACTTCCAGATTTTTCGGGCCGTCTGCGGCCCGAACGCGCTGCGCGCACGCTGCGCAATCGCAAGTAGTGGCCTCCCTGCGAGAACTAGTCGTAGAACGCCAAGTTCAAGTTCTAGTAATCGGTATTTATTTAAGGAGGAAGCAACTAATAATGGCTTTTATGGGTACTCCGATTTCCCTCAGTTACCAGAGGAACAGCAATAGCTTGGACGGAAAACTATGGTGATAATTTCAGCATTGGGTTTAGATATCGGCAAAAAGCGAATTGGAGTAGCTGGTTGTGATGGCACGGGATTGATAGCCACTGGACTGACAACTATCTCACGCACTTCCAGATTTTTCGGGCCGTCTGCGGCCCGAACGCAAGTAGTGGCATCCCTGCGAGAACTAGTCGTAGAACGCCAAGTTCAAGTTCTAGTAATCGGTTTACCCTATACTATGAAAGGCAGCTTGGGTTATCAAGCCAGACTTGTGCAAAAAGAAGCCCGATCCCTGGGCGCGGCCCTGCAGTTGCCAGTAGAATATGTTGACGAACGACTGACTTCCGTGGAAGCAGAACAGCTATTAATTGACCAAAAGCTTTCCCCCTCTCGCCACAAGGAATTAATCGATCGCAAGGCAGCTTGCCTGATTTTGCAGCAATGGTTGGACTCACACGCTACACGCTACGCTGCCGGGCGAAAGCAAGGGAATTTGAAATTAAGCCAAGTGTGAATAAGGAGAGTTAACTGGATGGACGAAGAAAACATCGATATAGAGACTCCAACGGTTACTAAGACAGATGTAGCAGGACGAAAGCTCACCTGTTACCTGGAGTATTCCTTGGAGGCAAATGACACTCAATACGTTGTACTCCTACCCGTTGACTCACCTGTGGAGATTTTCGTTTGGCCATTAGATGAAGATGCTGACGAACCGATACCCGTAGACTCGTCGGTGGAAATTGCCTCCGAAATGTTTGACCTGGCTAAAGCCGTCCTGGCAGAGAAAAACCTCACCCTCCAGCGGACAGCTGTGATGTTGACCGTTGCAGGTGAACTGCCTGAGTTGAGCCGGGTGGAAGAGGAACTAGACCCAGAGTCCGAAGAACTTATGCACTTGGCTAGCTTCTGTTATGAACAACAGGAATACGATGTATATGCGCCTCTAGACCCCCTATTGCTCCTAGCGAGGATGAATGATGCAGGGGGTCCGGAATTGCTATCACCAGAAGAGTTGTCCCGCATTGAGCCGCTGCTACCAAAGATAGAAGAACAGCTATTTAAGGCTCTGTCTGGAACCCAATAGCAATTATAATCGGCAAAGATTCGCGGGCCAGGTGCCTCCTTTGTAATAGTTGACAAGATTAAGGATAAAAATGGAAGTTGTTTCACGCATCTCCAAATGGTCGTTCTATCTGCTACTGTTCCCAGTAGTACTGGGAATCTGCGGCTGGCAAGGTTGGGCTTGGTGGAGTTGGGCGGCCTCTCCAGTATCGTCTGCGAGGTCGGAAACTGCCGCCGCCGGGGTGCAAGTGGAAATTCCCCTGGGAACTACCAGTCAGGAGATTGGCGAAAATTTAGAGGCGGTAGGATTGATACGTTCGGCTAAAGCTTGGGACCTGTGGTACCGTTGGTTGAGGCTGCAAACGGATGAGGGTGATTTTCAAGCAGGGGTCTACCAATTGTCGCCGACTCAGTCCATGGCAGAAATCGCGGAGCTTCTTTGGCTCGGAAAGGTGGTCCAGACGAGGTACACGATTCCCGAAGGATGGAATATTAAACAGATGGCGTCCTACTTTGAAGCCCAGGGCTTTTTCAGTGCGGAGGCCTTTGTAGCAGCTACTCGTCAGAACTGGAGCAGTGAATATCCTTGGCTTCCCCCTAACTTGCCTCACACCGAAGGCTTTCTCTATCCCGACAGTTACCTGATGCCGAAAGATGCCATTACTCCGGACTCGGTCGTCCGACAGATGATCGGAGAGTTTGAGCGGGTGGCACTGCCAGTTTATCAACAAGCTCAACAAAATACTTCTATGAGTTTGTCCGAGTGGGTGACTTTAGCTAGCATTGTGGAAAAAGAAGCCGTAGTCAGTTCGGAACGCGCTCTAATTGCTGGGGTGTTTACCCAGCGACTGCAGCTGGGCATGAGACTGGAAGCAGATCCGACTGTAGAATACGGGTTGGGCATCAAGCAGACTCGCGATCGACCTTTAACTTACCAGCAGGTAAGCACCGCTTCCCCTTATAATACTTATCTCAATCGCGGCTTGCCGCCGACCCCGATCGCTAGTCCGGGAGTGGCTAGCTTAAAGGCGACTCTATACCCAGAAGAAACAGATTATCTGTTTTTTGTCGCCCGCTATAATGGTACCCATATCTTCAGCCGCACCCTGGCAGAACATAACGCGGCGATCGCTACCGTAGAGAACTCACTATTCTCTCGCTAATGCCTCACAGTAAGTAGGTGTGCATAATTAAAGTCAATTGTCAAGTTTTGTCAAGTTGGCTGAAAGCCCATTCCAGAAAGAGATTCAGCTATTTGACATTTCTTTGACATCATTGGTTTATTTGTGCTTACCTGCTTACCATGTCAACAGTCGTAAACAGACAATGACTGCCATGTCCTGGAATCAACTCTTACAGCCAGACCTAGTTCTGGGCAGGTCAATTATACATCTGACACCAGAAATTATGCAAAAATACAACCTCAAAGGGTTGGTGTTGGACGTGGATGAAACCCTTGTTCCCCTGCAGATACCTCAGGCTTCGGCAGAACTACGTCAGTGGGTGGAACAGATTAAACAGGTAGTGTCGCTGTGGATGGTCAGCAATAATCTGAATCGATATCGTATTCAGAGAATTGCTACGGACCTGAATTTGCCTTACCTCATGGGGGCTGGTAAACCGTCCCGGCGGAAGTTAAGACGCGCTGTCTCGGCTATGGAACTGCCGGTGAACAAAGTAGCAATGGTGGGCGATCGCCTGTTTACTGATGTTCTGGCTGGCAATCGCCTGGGCATGTTTACCATTCTGGTAGAACCGATGGTTCACCCCGGTGACGTGGCGCGGACTGCCCCTCTCCGGGCTTTTGAAGCCTGGGTGGGCCAAGTTTTGGGGGCTAGCTTGACACCGGCAACACAAAACTTCACAAATCTTGAGCGATCGTCAAAAACTGAAATATAAAGAAAAAATTATGAAAAATGGCATCTGGGTGGATGGCTGGGAGGATAGAAATAACCTAAGTTGCTACCTAACTCAAGTTGCTACCTATAAAAATTCCGACCTCTCAGACAGCCATTTTTGGCAAATATATCCACAAAAATGCCATTTTGGAGTAAATCACAAGGCTCTAAAGGCTAATTTTGGCTAATTTTGGTGTTGGGGTTATGTAGGTAGCAACTTAGGTTACCTATAGAAAATCAAGGTCAAGATCAACCAAAATCATCCCATATCGCCTTGTAATTTACCCCAAAATGGCATTTTGGTGGATTCAATTGCCAAAAATGGCTGTTTCGGACGTGGAAATTTTTATAGGTAGCAACTTGAGTTAGAAATAGTTCAGTGCGAGACGTTCAGGTATAAGCTGAGAACCAGCGAACACCTGACTGGTTCCATTAGCCAGTAATTTTGGTATCATGGAGGTCCAAACCCTCCTCCCCAAGTACGGGGGGAACACCAATCCTTAATACTGCTGCGCGACATCTGCCGTAGCGTAGGGTTCCCGGAGCCTGAAGCAAGGATTTAAATGTAGGAGAACTGGCAACCTAAGAGGGGTGAAATTTCATGAGATAAGGCCAAGTAGGAGTAATCCTGCTAGGGCTACCCATGACAAGGGCTTATCAACCAGTAGCCGGATGCAGTGAAAATTGTAAGTCCGGTCCCGAATGGGAGGGTTGAGAGGCGACATGGGAGGGTTGAGAGGCGACTCTCAGCTCGACCCAGACCAATGGTACTGGTTCCGTTAAATGGGGTGCATCCCAGTTTCGCAATGAGTAGAAATGCTTAGTCGAACGGGTTCCGAGATGGTGTTAAGCTGAGACAGTCGGTAAACGCTCCCTCTAAAACTATGAATCCTGAAAATTTAGCTCAAATTAAAACCTATGCTTTGGGAATAGCCGCCTTGTTGTATGAGGAGGCCCAAGGGACTGTTCCAGAGCAATTGAAAACACTCTCAGGACTCGAAGCTACAGTCCGTGGGCAGTTGCTTCAATACGTCAGTCCAGAGATTGCCCTTTTTTTATCGAAAGCACCAGTGGCACCACCGCAGGGCGAACCCGAAT
>RFFC02000014.1:0-66551 GCA_005518205.2 Hormoscilla sp. GUM202 | reverse complement strand
AGCTCCTCATCACGGAGAAGCAAGCGACTTATTTTGATGTGAGAGCCTATAGCCAGTGGAGTCCCTATCTGGAAAAATGTTGCTTGTTACTGAGTGCGAACTCTTCTTATGAGCACGCCTCGGAAGATCTTAAGCAGCTCACGGGGATGAGCGTTTCCCGGGGAACTCAGCAACGACTGGTGCAACGTTATGAGTTTGAATTACTGACAGTTAAAGAAGCCGTTTCCTCAACGAGCGCTCAAGAACCGAAACTGCCCCTTCAGGAGTTTGAGTTGCCCACAGCTAAAGAAGCCGTTTCCTCAACGGGCCCTCAAGGACCGAAACTGCCCCCTCAGGAGTTTGAGTTGCCGACGGCTAAAAAAGCTGTTTCCGAAATCAGCCCTCAAGAACCGAAAGTGCTCGCCCATGAGTTGAAGTTGCCGACTGTCAAGGAAGTTGTTGAGGAAATGAGCATTGATGGGGGGAAAGTACGCTTACGGACCCCGCAAGGGAGACCCTGTGAGTGGCGCGATTACAAGGGCGTTAATCTACATGACCTCGGGGTAGCGGCCTTCTTTCGGGACAATGCAGGACTGGTCAAATGGGTCAACCAGCAGCCCTTGGCGAATCCACTTGTGAGTATCGGAGACGGTCATGATGGCGTTTGGAATTTGTTTGCCGAGATTGGCCCAACCATCTTCCGTCTGGAAATCCTCGATTGGTATCACTTGATGGAAAACCTCGAGCAAGTCGGTGGGTCCAGCTCTAGACTGGCACGAGTGAAAGCTCTCCTATGGTCAGGCAAGGTAGATGCAGCCCTCAAAGAATTTGACGACTGGGAGCATCCACGGGTTGATAACTTCAGGGCCTATGTTACTAAGCATCGTCACCGCATTGTGAACTATGGCTATTACCAAGCCGAGGGAATTTCAATCGGTTCGGGAGAGGTGGAATCAACGATTAAGCAGGTTGCGGCACGGGTGAAGCTCTCAGGAGCGCAGTGGAAAGCTGCCAATGTTCCCCAAGTTCTGCGGCATCTCGCAGCGTAGGGGGCCCGGAGCGTGCTTATCTCAATGGAGTATTCTCAAGGTGAGTCAATCTTGACATTCTCATCATCTCGTGGTCTGTCAAGATAAGTGCGAATCGTTTAGCGTCAAGGTCCAAAATGGAAAATGATGCGTCAAATGACTGTGTCACAAGCCTATTAACCGAGACCGCTAGCAGGACATCATTAGTCCTGACAACTTGCAGGGCTAACCGACCACCGGTGGTAACACTGGAAAGGACCGGTGAAACCCAGAGATGATGAAGGTGCAAGTCCTTCTCCCCAGGTGCAGGGGTAAAAGCATCACCCCTACGGTAGCGATGGCATCAATCCGTAAAGCGGGGTGAAAAGGCGTCAATGACTGGTAGCCTAAACCGGTCAACGTTGAGCAAGTGGCTATGAGGAGCATAAAGCGAAGTGTTGCAGCGTCGTCAACAGAAACCAGTGGAATAAGGCTTATACACTGGGCCCAAAAGGGCAAGGATAATGGTCGTTGGCAGATTTTTCACTGACCAACAAGCACTGACAATAAACCCGACGTATGGACACCTTCTAAGGTCACAAACAATCATCGGCAGGAACGAGATAAACCAGTTGATGTACTCTCGATTAGGTCGATAGTCGAGTAGCCACCGAAGGCGCAACATCTGCAACACATTAGCAGGTCACAACTGGGAAAGATTGAGAGGAGAAGCATGCCTATCTGTAATGGATAGGATAAGCTGACGCCCTCACGGTTAACCAAAATGTGGAGGTTAGTAGAATTTCATATGTCACGGTGTACGTCCGAAAGGAAAGTATATGACTGGAATGCGGTCCCCTGGCGAAAGCTAAAAAAGAACGTATTCAAGATTCAAAAGCGTATCTACAGAGCGGCTCAACGTGGAAACAAACAGCTAGTACGCAAGCTCCAAGGATTACTCACGAGGTCATGGTCCGCAAAGATGATTGCGGTGAGACAGGTAACCCAACAGAATCAGGGAAAGAAAACGGCAGGAGTAGATGGCGTGGTTGCGCTAAAGCCCTCCGAAAGACAGCCACTGGTGAGGCAGCTAAGAATCAATGACGGAAAAAAGGTCAAACCGACCCGCAGGGTATGGATACCTAAACCCGGCAAAGATGAAAAAAGGCCATTAGGGATACCCACGATTTATGACAGAGCCCTACAAGGATTAGTCAAGATAGCATTAGAGCCCGAATGGGAAGCGGTGTTTGAGGCGAACTCCTACGGGTTCAGACCAGGTAGAGGATGCCACGATGCTATAGAAGCAATATTCAAAAGCATCAGTCAAAAACCCAAATGGGTATTGGATGCGGATATTGCAAAATGCTTCGATAAAATTGACCACAACACACTACTCGAAAAACTGAATAACTCCACACCAATACGGAAGAAAATCCGTGAATGGCTAAAGGCCGGGGTGATGGACCGGCGCGAATACCAACCAACCTATGCAGGGACACCACAGGGTGGAGTAATATCCCCTCTGCTAGCAAATATAGCACTACATGGGATGGAAACAGAGGTAAGAAAAATCGTGCCCGGAAACGTAGTAAAGCAAAAAGAACTAGGAGTAGTGAGATACGCGGACGACTTTGTAATAATGCATAAAGACCGGAAGGTCATTGATGCGGCAAAAGAGGTCATCAGCAAGTGGTTAGGCAAAATAGGATTGGAACTGAGACCCGAAAAAACACGAATAGTCCACACACTTGAGGGGGATAAGCCAGGTTTTGATTTCCTTGGAATCAACATCCGCCAATACAAGGTAGGAAAATACCGAAGTGGAAAAACCGGGAAAGGATACAAAACCCTAATAAAGCCAAACGACAAATCCATAAAGGCCCACAAAGAAAAGTTGAAGACTGTGATAGACAATCATAAGGCTGCGCCACAGGCCGCACTGATAAGCAGACTGAACCCAATAATCCGGGGATGGTGCAACTATCACAGAACGGTGGTAAGCAAGGAGGTATTCGGAGAACTGGATAACTACCTGTGGGATATAATATGGAAATGGGGCAAAAGAAGGCATCCAAATAAGGCGGACACATGGGTAGCGAAGAAATACTGGAAAGCTGAAGGCAGCCGACAGTGGAACTTCATGGATAAAACGGGGATAAAACTACTCCTACACTCCGATACGGAAGTCATACGACACGTAAAAGTGAAAGGAGCAGCCAGCCCGATGGATGGAAATCTCGTGTACTGGAGCAAAAGATTACGCAAGAGCCCCCTAGTAAGCTCGAGAGTGATTAAGCTCATGAGCAAACAAAAAGGTAAATGCGAACACTGTGGAATGCTGTTTATAGAAGGAGACAAGTGGGAAGTTGACCACATCCTGCCGAAATCATTAGGCGGTAAGGACAGGTACGATAATCTACAACTGCTCCATGATTATTGCCATCATCAGAAAACGAGAATAGATGGCAGTACTGAGAGCCGCACCCGGAAACGGGATAGGAAGGCCGAGGAGCCGGATGAGGTGAAAATCTCACGTCCGGTTTTGAAGACGAGCAGGATTGGCGACAATCTTGCTTAGTTTAATAATTGACGAATTTTACGGAGATAACCGCTTCCGAGCCTTCCCTTCTCTTATCCGTCATCATTTCCTTGACATACCAAGAGTCTATTAGTGACAGTTTAACAATGAAGTATTTTGGCTCATTGCCAAATTGGTCCGAGCCTTCCCTTCTCTTATCCGTCATCATTTCCTTGACAGACCAAGGGTCTATTAGTGACAGTTTAACAATGAAGTATTTTGGCTCATTGCCAAATTGGGATGCACCCAAAATACTGAGGTTTGTACAAACCTCAGAAAAATCAGAATTGCTCCATTTTCAATTCGCCATAGCGCTGCGCGCACTGCGTATACGCAATTAGCTATTTGCCATTCGCAAATACAAATGCAAAAGTGAGATGCTCCCCGTTAAATGTTTGGAATAAAGCTTATGAGTATTGGATTCAAAGGTAATAATTTACTATTCCTCATATCTCAGCCTCGTGCTGGTTCTACACTAACACAGCGAATTTTGGGTACTCATTCCGAGATCTACACGCTATCAGAACCTTGGTTAATGTTACATCCTATATATAGCCTTCGTGCCAATGGATATCAAGCAGAATATCGAAGTCACTTAGCTCAAATTGCCCTGGACAGTTTTCTTCAGATGCTTCCTAATGGACAAGAGGAATACATTGAAGGAATTCGCAAAATGTACGCTAGTTTGTACAAAAGTGCTCTAGCTAGTTCTGGCAAGCGTTACTTTCTAGATAAAACGCCGCGTTATTACTTGATTATTCCGGAACTTTACCGTATCTTTCCAGAGGCCCGATTTATTATTTTATTGCGACATCCATTAGCTGTCATGGTATCCAAAGTTAAAAAAAATACAAAAGGAATGTGGGATTCTCTTGGCAATCACGAACAAGATTTTCTTCAAGCACCTATCTTGTTACTGGAAGGAATTAAATTATTGGGGGATAGTTGTCGAGTTTTGCATTACGAGAACTTACTGCTCGACCCTAAAAGCGAAATCAGTAAAGTATGTAATTGGTTAGATATAGAATTTTACCCTGAAATCTTGAATTACGGTTTAAATGATAGTCCTAAATGGAGATTTGGCGATCGAAAAACTCTATATAAAAAAAATAAACCAGATCCAGAAAATGCTGATAAATGGGTTCAGTCTCTTCAAGATTATCAGATGTGGCGACTAGCTGATGATTATTGGAAATTATTAGGACCAGATATTCTTAATCAAATGGAATATGATTACGAAAAGACTCAGCAGACACTAGATAACTATCGTCCTCATTGGTGGTATTTATGGAGAACCTTGCCCCTAAAATGGCTACTCAAGCAACGAGAAGCTTGACCCCAAACACTTAACGGAACCAGTGCCCGACCAATGGGGTCAGCCGAATAAAGACCCTAAATAAGTACATAGGCAAAATAATTTTGATATTTTTCCCAGCAGTCAATTACAGATAAGTTCAATCCATGAAAGCCTTATGGGATAGGGATTTCAGCCATAATTTTCCGGGGAGTCGCCTAAACCACAAATATAAAAATAATTTTGCACAACTACTTATAATACCCTGTAAATATTTATGTAGAGCGTCAGCCTTCTACACTAGAAGTGCTAGCGCTCTGCAATTATAACTCTTTTTGTTGGCGATGTCAGAAACGATCGTTGTCAAAATTGGCACTTCCAGCCTCACCCATCCAGAAAGGGGAACTTTGGCACTGTCCACCATTGCCACTCTGGTGGAGGTGCTGACTGATTTGCGCCAGCGGGAAAATCGGGTAATTCTGGTATCCTCAGGTGCGGTGGGAGTGGGCTGCGCTCGACTGGGGTTAACCAATAGACCCCGTACTATAGCACAAAGACAAGCAGTTGCCGCTGTGGGTCAAGGACGCCTGATGCGGGTATACGATGACTGGTTTACTCAACTGCAACAGCCCATAGCCCAAGTGTTGCTGACGCGAGGAGATCTAGAGGATCGCGAACGCTACCTGAATGCCTACAATACATTTCAGGAACTGCTAGATCTAGGGGCGATCCCGATAGTGAATGAAAATGACACGGTGGCGACAGATGAACTGAAGTTTGGCGACAATGATAGCCTCAGTGCTTTGGTAGCTAGCTTAGTAGAGGCTTCCTGGCTGTTTTTACTCACAGACGTTGACCGGCTTTATTCAGCCGACCCCCGCCTGGTACCAGACGCCCAACCCATTATTCTGGTAAAGGATCTAGATCGACTAGCAGAGGTAGAAACGGAGACCAAGGGTTCCCAATGGGGTACGGGGGGGATGAAGACTAAAATTGCTGCTGCTCGTATTGCGACAATGGCTGGCGTCCGCACCGTGATTACCCAAGGACGAAACCCAGGCAACATCGAAAAAATATTGCAAGGAGTTCCCCTGGGCACCCAGTTTGCACCCCACCCACAACCAATCAATGCCCGCAAGCGATGGATTGCTCACGGTTTAATTCCCACTGGAACGCTTTACTTAGATCGTGGGGCAGTAGCAGCAATTTGTCAACGGGGTAAGTCCCTGCTAGCTGCTGGTATTACTCAGGTGTCCGGAGAGTTCAAAAGTTCAGATGCTGTACGGCTATGCGATGCCCAAGAAAAGGAAATTGCTAGAGGTATTGTCAACTACAGCGGCGCCGAATTGCAACAGATTAAAGGACAACAATCCGATCGAATCCCGACGATCTTGGGCTATATGGGCGCTGAAACTGTTGTTCATCGGGATAACCTGGTTTTGAGCTAATTGAGCAATAGTTAATTGAGAATTGAGCGATTTTAATTGAGAATTGTTAGTTGTTAGTGGTCAGTGGTTAGTAGTTAGTGGACAACCGACAACTGACAACTAACAACCTACAACTAACAACTAACTAAAAAGTAGATAGGGATTCTGGAGATGCTATATCCCGACTAGCTACGACACCGTTCTGGCTTGATTTTAAGCCCGGGAGGCTACTGTGGTCGGCAGACTCCTGAGATGTATTTAACTGAGAGGGAAAGAAGGAGGAAGGTTCATAGATTGGCTCTTTTGGTGATTGCTGAGATATCCAGGCAAGTCCGCCTACAGCACCAGCGACAAGGGCTGTATAGCTGAGGTATAAGTGAGTAGGGGTGAGGTAAAATCGAGATGCTTTGTATTCAGGTTGATAGGCGGATGGCAGCAATACAGATTTGAGGGGTTCGGGTGCTAGTAAGGCAGCAACTAGGGCCGCACCATCTAACCCCAAGACATCTCCTAGGCGGCGAATAAAACCTCTGACGTAGACATCTTCTGGCAATTCTTCGACCCGACCCGCTGAAAGTGCTTCTATGTGGTGTAGTGGTATGTGTCTGATGCTTGAATTTGGTCTAATCACCGCAGTAGACAATCAGGTCAATCTCCACATCCCCTAAACCCGCCAGACCCACCACTGCAATGGTGGTGCGGCAAGGAAGGCACCCGCCGCTGAAGTAAGAGGCGTAGATCTCGTTGACAGTATCAAAATAGCGCATATCGGTGATGAAAACTCTCGCCATGACCGCGCGATCGAAGCTAGTACCTGCCTGTTCTAAGATTAACTTAAGATTATCCATCACCTGTCGCACTTGTTGGTCGATCGGCCCGGCCACCACTTCTCCGGTTTGGGGGTCTTCCGCTAGATGGCCCGTGACGAACAGGAAGTCTCCGGCGCGAATGGCATGAGAGTATTTTCCCAAGGGGGGGAGTGTCCCTTCTGGCAGATTAATCCGTTCTAGCAATTTTTACCTCTGGTTTGACTTGCCTTGCTCTATTTTACCTCATCTGGTATATAGCATTTCTCAAAATGGTGAGGTACAGCGCTTAAATCCCCCTAAATCCCCCTTTGAAAGGGGGACTAAGAATAGCCCCCCTTTCAAAGGGGGGATGGGGGATTTTTATGTACCTCACAAAGGATGAAAACCGCTATAATAATACTTATGCTATTCTAGAAATAGCTAATGGTTAGCGGACAACTGACTAACTGTGGGCACGGCACTACTAACGGACATTTTTTTATGAACATTCTCGAACTAGGTGACAACCAACTGCCTCCCTTAGACTATAGCAGTTTGCTGGGAGAGATATTGTCGGTGCTGTCCAAGGAGGAAAACCCGTTCAAGTTCTCGAAGGATGGTAAGAGACTGCTTCTAGATGTCGATCGCATCGCTTTTGCGGTGGCGACGGCAGGAGTGGAGAATCCGGCGTTGCACATTTTGGGGATGATGCCCTTTTTTGCACATAACTGAAACTGGCTTGTAGTCTAGGTTTAAGACTTCTGCAACTATGCCCATCATCCCGTAATTGTGCAACGCCGAGAATCCTTTGGCCCTCAGAAGCGGCGCCAAGATGGCTACTGTTAATTTTAGCTCGAAAGAGAATTTTGCCGATCGCATCCGCAAAATCCGCGATCGCCTGGGCCAACTGCTGCGGGATGCTGCCGGCGATGGTAATGTTGAGGAGGCGATCGCGGGAATGTTGACTGATTTATCAACATTCAAAGGTTCTAGTGCGGCTTTAGGATTTACCTATCCCTTCTCAAAAGAGTATACAGGCTTGGAAAAACATCGCCTCAGTATCCAGTCCGATCGCCGGGGAAGCGAGTCTCTGCTAAAATTTCACAAGTTGACTATTACTGTGGGGGGTATCGATAGCTTCGGAGACCAGTTGCAAGCAAGTCTGTCCAACTATATAGAACGTGAATTTGCCGATCTGAACGAAGACGAGTTAGAGGATTTACATGAGACCCTAAGGGACTCGATCGAGGATCGCAACTCCGATCTGTACAAACTCCGGGGAGTCATGGATACGGAATCTCTGGGGAAGCTGAAACGAGAGGCAAAAATCCGTTATCTAGAATTTATCCTGGCAAATATCGACAGTAATGTGGAGGACAGGGTTTATTTGCAAGATTTGATTCGGCGACTGCGGTTGCTAGAAGATTACATCAGCGACAAAGATGACGAAGATTACAGGATAAGCTATGAGGGGACATTTGTTAATTTACGAGATATGTTTGCCCGCGCGGAAGTGTTTGATAGTCTGCCCATTATTCCCTTGATAGCAGGAGATTTGGGAGAAACTACGGATGAAGAACGGGGCGAAAGGCAGTTTACTTTCGGGATGAAGCTCAAGCTTGGCGGTGAGGTTCACATAGAAGAGGGCTCCCCCACAGTGTTGGATTATCATCTGAGTCAGATCGCATCCAACAGTTCCGAAAAAATGCAAGAACATATGTCCAGACTAAAGGACACCACCACCGGTATTTTTTTCAAAGAAAGAGTCTTGAGAATCGCTTTTTTATACAGCTTTATCCTGGGATCTAATCTTGACCCCACCGCTGCTAACTACGATCCGCGATCGGAACTGAGTTACGATCCGAGACCGGTGTGCGATCGGATCCGAGAGGTGCTGAGAACGGAAAATGAAAATAGCAAGCGACAGCTATTTAGCCAGATAGTGGAAGACCTGGCCAGAAAAAATGTCAAAGTGAAAATTGACAAGTTAAAAAAGCTGCTCCAAAAAATTCTGAAACGCGATCGCATCTGGGAGAAGCATTCGGTGCAGTTGCAAATAGGGGTAAAAATTGAGGAAAAAAAGAAGGGGATAATGGAGCGAGATTGCGATCGCATCCTAGAGGAGAGGACATTTTTCAGATCGGTTTGGGATGGAAAAAAAGCTCTGAAGTATATAGCAGTCAAGGAACGCCATGTAGATAGCAGCTATCTCTGCCATCTACCGGTGACGATCGCCTTTGAGGATCTGCGGTATTTCCGGACGGACGATCGGCAAACCTTTAGCATGGGTTATGATATAGTAGAGGGTAAAACTTTGCCAGTGATGATGACTCCGGCTTTACAGGAACCAAGCTGTAAAAACACCTATGATAGAAATTTTAAGCAATACAATCTGATCTTTGTTCCCTACAAGCACGAACGGTTACAAAACGAAATTTTTTCAGGTGGGGAGTCTCACAAAGCGTTCTTGTATCGAGTGACGTTCTCTCTGCTACTATATATATGCTTGTGGTGGTTGCTGGAGTTGGTAGAACCGGAAATATTTGTGCCGATCGTGCGGTTGCATTTGGGTTCGGCCCAGGACAGTTCTCAGGCGGAGGTGTTCATGCGATCGCTCTCGAAAATCTTGGCGCACTTACTCAGCGACAAGCATCAGTGTAATGCCCAAGGGTTGAAGGTGGGAGATCCGCGCACGGAAAAATACCGAGTTACCAATGCCCTCAGTTCTCTGTATTCTGTACTCCCGAAAGTATTTAAATTCTCTGACTATCAGCCCCAGTTGGAGAAACTGGCTATTATTGTAGTCAGTAGCAAGGAAAGTGATGCCAGTTGGCGGGGCGATCGCAAGTTGTCTACCTTGCTGGGAGAGGGGATCTCGATTGAGAAGTTAGGAAATGGTAGCATTCGTCTGGAACCCCTGTACAGCTTTTGTACTAACGACGAACACGCACAGATGTTTCAAAGACCGGTGGCGATCGAGAATGCAGTGGCCAAACTATACGATAAGGGGTTCCGACATTTCCTGTATATTGCCAAAACACCCTATTCCAGTACCCTGAACCTGACACAGAAGGACGAACAGGAAGGGCTGTTCTTCATGTCCCGACCGGTGATGCAGGCATTAAAGGAAGGGAGAAACGATATCAAAATCTACCCGGTATTCTATGATAAATACTATGTGGTGGCACCGAAAAAGACTCAGATGTCGATGTACGTGCAAGATACCAGGGACTTGACCAACTTAGTGGCGGACTCCAGCAAGCAGGTGGTAGTCTTCTATAATCTCTTCAATGGGATTAAAGTGGGAAAAGAAGACGATCGGTTTTACAACGGGGTGATTTCCTACGCTACCTTGCTGGGAGATTTTTATGAGGGGGTTCTGGATGACCAAGACATCAACATGGGTTTAATATATGATAGCAATGGCAATAGCCTGAAAACGGATATCTTGCAATATCTCACCCTGTTTCACTTTTCCCGCTATGAGAAGAGTGGTAAAATTAATCTGAAGCTAGACCCCTACGAGAATATAATTGGGGATGATGGGGTAGGGGCGCTGTCAATTGTTCCTCACAGTACCAAAAAAGTGGAATTTAACCTTCTGGCCTTATTGACAGAAGCGAGGCGGGCCTTGAATGTACAAAAAGGAGGCCGTTCGTAGTAGCCCACAGCCCGAACCCCACAGCCCGAACCCTAAAGGGTCCGGCGACACAAACAAAGCCCGCCTGCGCGGGCTATTCGTGAGATTCATCCGATCTTCGATCTCCGATCGCACAAAGGATGAGAACTACTATACCCGCGAACAGAAAATGAGGAGAAACTTAACTATATAATATGGCTGAACTAACAATTCAAGTGCCAGATGAACTGGCTAAACGCTTACAACCTCTCGAAAATCGTCTGCCAGACTTGCTGAGTTGGCTAGTAGACAATATTTACCCTAGAGAGTCTGGGCAGTTACTTCTAGCAGCTTCTAGCAGTTGCTAGTCCCACTGACGTGCCGCCAGTTTATGGGGAAGTAATTGATTTTTTAATCAATGGTCCTAGTCCTCAAGAAATTGCCAGGTTCAAAGTTTCTTCAGCAGGCGCGTTTGCGATCGCTCTTAGAGAAAAACAGAGAAGCAACTCTGAGCGAAACAGAAATAGCTGAACTAGATCTGTACGAACAGCTAGCTCAACTAATGATTTTACTAAAAGCTCGCTTTGATAGTCTTAAATAAAAATGAGTTATCCATCCTTTAAGGAATTATGATAGAATAATTTGAAGATGTAATTAGTCGGTTTCAACCGACTTCAGCTATTAGCCGGGGGTGGGATACCCCCGGCGGGCTAACAGCGAAGTGAAGGAGGTAGATAAGTATGATCGCAGAAGATTTGGGACGCTTGTTCGAGGTAGGGTTCAACATTGGGATCCTCGCCTATATTCGCGAAAAGAATCTGAAGAACAACTTCGGTACATTATTTGAACGAGACCTGCAAGAGTTGCACTTCCTCAAGATGCATCGGCGGATAGTCGATCGGGCGAGGGTGGTGGATGAGTCCGATCGCAAGACGATCGGCAAATGGAGTTTATTTTTCCTGCAAAAAGGGTTTCTTTGCGGTCTCAACTTCTTCCGGGAATACCTGGAAGCGGCGAAATGGGACTTAAACAAGCTGGAGATTATCTATTTCCAGTGCAATTTTCGCGGTGAAAACAGTGTGGGGACTCATCCCCAAAGTGAGGAAGAAGGATGTCACTCGCTTTTGTCTCAGTTGGGTAATGTTAAGGTAGATATTGGTCGCTACCAGCAAAAAGGAGAATTTCTCAAAGCTGATACCCTGATGCTATTGCGTCACCGCAAAAAGTTCCGGATCCTCTCGGTAGATTTGTCCGTGTTCTCAGTGAAGTCCGCAGAAGATATTAAAGATCTGGATGATGTGGAGATTTTACGGCGATACCTGCTGCGGGAGATCAAATATTTGCGATCGAAAAGCGTGTTCTCGCAACTGAGTATCGATACGGGAGACCTGGACTTCAAGTTTTCCCCGGACTTGGTCCGATATTTCACCGCTTTCAAAACTAAGGATAAAGAAAGTGCGAAATTGATTCAAGCGGGGAGTTATGCTTACAGCTTCTATCAGTTTTTGCTGTCTGCTAAGATTCTGCCAGCAACGGACCTCCGCCTTACTTTGCAAGTGTTCGGTTACAGCGATCGGGGAGTCAGCGCCATGTCCTTGCATCCCCCTCAAATCGATATTTTACGAACTTGCGCCGACATCTACAAGAAGGAGGATAAGGAACGGGCGATCGACGACGCGCGGGATATTGTTTGGAGAACGATTTCGCGGAATGCGGCCAAGAGTTTTATCAATGGCCGGAAATTCATGCAGGACCTGTCTTCGGCATCAGGGAACGGAGTGACTCGCATCACTCACCAGGAAAAGATTACTGTTTTCAATTCCATTGCCAACGTCCCGCCAAAGTTAATGGCCCAAGTGGGATTAACGGGAACGATGAATTTGCGAGATGCCCACGCTGCTTTGATCGAAAAAGCTTTAATTGCTAAGGAAAACTATCTGTTTTTAACGGGAAATCCCGGTATTGGCAAGACCACGGCCATTGTGGAATTTCTCAAGCAGCATATGGATGAGGGATTTTTGTTCTTATATATCAGTCCCCGCATCCAAGTTAACCGAGATATCATCGATAAGTTCGAGGACAAGGAAAGAGACCGGTTGTGTGACGATCGCCTGTTTTGCATCAACAGCAATGCTGACATCATCAAGTCTAACATGGGACGTTGCACGGTGCAATACCAGACTAATTTAAGGCAGGGAGAATTTAGCGAAAAAGGAGTCCATTTTTTAGATAGCGATATGATTCTGAGGCGTCGGCAACAATACCAGCAGCGACTCAGGCGGACAACGGAGGACTTAATTCAAGATGGCGGTCAGAGAACTCGGGGAGTCTTATCTAGTGTTTGTGATGCGATCGGGACAATGGTGGAACGTGGCATTTCCAATAACATTATCGCCACAGTTTCCGTACAGTCTTTTAAGAAAACCGCCCATGGGAAAGATACTCTGGAACATTTCAATAAAATCTTTAGGACGGTTTATAATGAGAGAGAAGGATTCGTTATTCCCGCCAAGATGCAAGCAATCTCCCAGCGGATAAAGCACATGTTCATCATGATTGATGAAATTACCGGAGACGACAGTGGGGTCGAGTTCTTCAGGGGCATTAGT
Organism: Hormoscilla sp. GUM202; assembly: GCA_005518205.2. GTDB lineage: Bacteria > Cyanobacteriota > Cyanobacteriia > Cyanobacteriales > Desertifilaceae > Hormoscilla. Next base: position 53,247 of record RFFC02000014.1, on the reverse strand, counting down.
AAACTGGCCCGAGACTATGAGTTAATGGATGGTACCCATGGCTTTAATACTAAAATTATAGTTGCCGATGCCTCGATCGTCAATTCAGAGGTGATCCTTCAGCATATGGACAATGGGGATGTGGCACCGGACAAAATCTTTTTCCGACCGGCATCAGATGAAGAATGCGATCCCCTCTCCGTGAAACCGTTTAAATATGGGCGATCGCCCGCAACATTGATTAATGCCAACTCCTATCCGGCCCGAAGTTTGGATATTATCTACAAAGTATTCATCGAGTCCAGTAAATTTAAGGAGTCGGAACTATATGACAAATCTAATGTGGTCGATCGGGTGCAAACAGAGATTAGCGCAGACTTGAATGAGTTGCTGAATAGACCGGACGCAGGACAGATAATTGTCTACATCCAGGACAAGCAGCGGTTAAAGAACCTGACCGAGAAACTCAAAGAAGATCGAGGAAAATTCGAGGAAAAAGCAGATTACCTAGAAATTCACTCCAACATTTCCGAGTCCTATAGACAGGAACTGCAAAAGCACAAGAATGACGTGAAAGTAATCTTCATGACCTCCTCAGCGAGTCGAGGACTATCCTTTCCCAAGACCAAGCATATCCTGGTAGACATTCCTCGGTTTCAAATTGAAAGGAACCTGATGGAAGCGATCCAGGTAATTTATCGCGGTCGGGGAGAATACTGGGAAAATGGAGCAAAAGTAAAGATAACCCTGGATGGAGAAGACAAATACCTGACCTTTTACCTTTACGAACAAGCAATTTACTACGGCGAAGAACCCGAGAAAGAATTACGGGAGAGCAAATTAAGTTTAGCGAACATCCTGCTGATCTTGAAAACAGCAGTGATGACCCGGATCGCAGGTGCCGGAAAGATCGGCAAAGAAGATTATATGATGATCCCGATCGGGGGGAAGTCAGTATTTGCAGCGGGGGACACATTTTCGGGGAGTATGGCGGCCCTCATAGGGGAATTAAAGAGGGAACATATCCGCCGCCGCACTGATACACTGTTGCTGGAAGTACATGGGAGTTTAAGGCAACTGCTGGCCCGGGCAAGAATTACCTTGACTGATGCCGAAAAATCTGGTAGCCCTAATACGGTTAACTATCTATCGGTGCGGGAGTCATTGGGGAAAAGTTTTGAGAAATTGGCAAGTAAAGGGTTTGATGGACTGCTGAAATTTGGTAATCTAGAAGCAGGACATATTAGTGGCAGTCTGTTGCTGGTCTCCCTGAAGGATAAAAATCTCCAAGAGAACTATGAGATCCGTCTAGAGCAAATATTCAAGCATGACGCCGATGATGAATTTTTAGACAAACTCCGTAAGGTCAGTAAAAGTAGTCATTATCCAGAGAGTCTGCGATCGGCCACCCGAGGGGCGATCGAGCTAGTCAACAAACTCCTGGAAGGAAGGGAAAACAGGACACAGCGATACGAGCAGAACTCGGTGCGTACCGATCAATATTATGCCTTACCGCTGCTGACATTTATTAGCAGCGAAGCAATGGGCGATTATTTTGCCAAGGGGATAGAGGAACCAGAAGGAAAGACATTTCGGGAACTGCTATCTCTGTACGTGCGATCGCTGTACCCAGCGGACAACATGTTGCCGATCGGGTATAATTATGAAAAATTTCCATTTGTGGTGTTCAGGAGCTATAGTTTAAATGAAATCAGGAATAAGTTGTTTACAGATAAACAATTGCTGAATTCCCATGAGTTGAACGTGCTCAACTTGATTCTAGCTCGAGATGAATAATACGTGGGATCGTCGGTGTCCCCGGTCAAAGGAGGTAAACAATGGAATGGAAAAGATATTACTTCAAGCTGGAGATGGAACAGTTACCAGAGCGAATTTGGACGCAGTTCAAATCCAGCGAGATTGTGCAGGAGATGAAGATGCAGTCAAAATCGGAAATAATTGAGTCGATCGACCAATTGCCAGAAGCAATTTTGGATAAAATGCGACATACTGTTGAAATGGTTTGGCGGGAATTTGACAAGCAGTTAATGGTAAGAAATCCAGGAAAGTTTGCCAATGCCATTCTCAGCGAGTCGTCTTTGGGAAAAGATTGGTTGTCGCCAGAGGAGGATGATGCGTGGAAGGACTTTTAAAGAAAGATCGCGATCGCGCCTCTGCAGATCGGACCATTATGAGAGAGTCGTTTCCTCTTCACCCACCCTGTCGTTCGCCAGCAGGCAACGACATGGGTGGGTGGATCGGTAAACGATCGGGGCGATCGGGGCTATAATAAGATTAAAGTATATTGGGGAGGGTTAGCTATGACTCAACTGGTGCTGCCAGACTTGAATCCGATCGCGATCGAGAAATTGAAAGCTCGCGCTCAGCGACATGGTTATTCTCTGGAGGAGGAATTAAAATCTATTTTAGAGCAGGGGGTTTCCGAAGAGGTTGTCGATCCCTTGGCAGTGGTTTTGCAAATTCGGCAGCAGTTAGCGGGACGCAAGCACAGTGACAGTGGCGTACTCCAGCGCGAGGAACGAGAATTATGAGTCGCTATGTTGTGGATGCCAATGTGGTCGCCAAATGGTTTATCCCAGAAGAGTACGCTGACATGGCGCTGCGTCTGTAGGGAGACGAGGGAAATGGTTGACATGGGTGGTCAAGGACCAACCCAGTCTGGTACACTTTGCTTTGTCCGGGATGAGTGGGCGATCGCCAACCCCCCTGAAGATTCGGTAGGAGGAGAGTTGAAGATTAGCTCACCAATCAATGGCATTCCTAAAGTGCTCAGAACCATCAGTAATGGTTAACACTTTATTCGCTAGTCAGCCAGTTGCCAGTAATTTGCCAGAACCCCGCCAAAATCCCCCCAACTTGGCCTCCCTTGCCCCGATAAATGCGATCGCGCCTACCGGGTTCATCCCCAGAATTAAGAAACCCGGTTTTTCCAAAAAACCGGGTTTCTGTGAATATGACCGCAGCAGGAAAGCACTAAAGTGCTTACTAAGAACGGTTCGGCAAAACAAATACCCCCAGCTGGGGCGAACAGCTAGGGGTATTTGATATCGAACTCAATTAAGTGGAGCTGGGCAGAATCGAACTGCCGTCCGCATCAGTTATTGACTTTCCGATCGTTCACAGGCTTAGCCCTTCTAACCCTCGGGGCGGGAACCATCCATTATCCCGGATGACAGGATGCTCTGGTGAGTTCTTTGCTAGTTAGTCTACCAGAGACAACTGACTAGCGCATCCGTTGGGGTTTTGTCCGCAGTCCTTAACGGAGTCAAACTACAGACGCTCGAACCTATATGAGGTTTTTAGGCAACCGCAGCTGCTTTACGAGCAAAAGGAACAATGTTGTTCGCAGTTACATTTTTGTTTGAGCCGATATTTACGAGAGGAGACCCACTCTCGACCTGAATCACGGAGCAGTTTTCGCTAACACGTCGAAACCATTGCAGCCCCATGTCTTACATTTCCCATTCTGGCTTATATCTTTGCAACTGTCAAGGGGTAATTACGTAAATTTTGCGATTTCTGCCATTTTTTTTGCATTGAGGAACTGCAACTGCTGGTACAGCATGGCGATCCGGGGCCAATCAGCACCGGCACTGGTGGCCGCCCGTAAGGGGTTGCCAAAGATTGCTTCGACTTCCAGTGGCTTGCCTCGATCGTAGTCTAGTTTCATGCTGGTGTTGTAAGGGTTTATTTTCTCTGTGTGGTACAGCATTTTGTCGATGAAGCTGTTCGGGATATACCGCTCTGCGCCGGCAACCACCTCCCGCATCAACTGCTCAACTAAATTCCGTATCTCCAAAGATGCCATCATCTCATCTGTTCTGGCGTCCAGCACCACCGATAATCCATTGAACGGGATATTCCAGACTAATTTCCGCCACCGGACTAGCAATAGATCTGTCGCCATCTCGATCGTTATCCCGGCCCGTTCCCAGTCTCCAGCAATTTGAACCATCCGTTTGGTTATCCCCTGGGGTTGATAGTCAGGGCCGTAGTCACCCAGGGATATCTCCCCATAGCCCAGGTGGCGGATATGTCCTGGTCCCACCTTATTGGAACCGATATAACAAACACCCCCCATTACTCGATCGTCCCCGACTATTTTGGCGACTTCCGCTTCCACGCCCAATCCATTTTGGAGTATCAGGACCACCCCTGAGTCTTTGAGTACCGGCGGCAGCAACTGGGGCAGAAGGTGGTTGTTAGTTGTCTTCAGGGTAACCACCACTACATCGCAAGGCGGCATCTGCCGGACATCCTGATATGCCTTTACGGGGTTGAGGGTAAAGTCGCCTTCCACTGATTCCACCACTAACCCAGATTGACACACCTGCTGGTAATCACTGTTTACCAGAAAATGGACATCCAGACCAGCCCGTTGCAGGCGACTGCCGTAGAACCCTCCCAGGGCACCAGTCCCCAGGATGGCATAACTGCGATCGGGCCTTGATGGAGAAGTCTCTTTCATCTTGCGTCAATTATACTTCGGTAGTCATAAAGATGTTATGATTTGCTGTCCAGCAATAAGTAGGGAGTAGGGAGTAGCTGTTGCACAATCACGGTCCGTTCTTGTTCGCGACTCGACTCTTCTTTTCCCGCTAACGACTCTTCCTTTCCCACTAACGACTCATCCGTTATTATCCACGAATCATCCATTATGGTTATGGCCTATTTGGGGAATCATTACTTGTTAAATAGACTACCGGTAGCATCTGGTGAGCGGTCCTACTGGGCATTCTTACTTATCAACCGGGCCAGGGTCGCCTCCATCACGGCTGTGGTTTGACCGAAGACCGTGTAGACCATAGCTTCCCGGTAGACTCGCTGGGCTGGATGGTCGGAGTAGTTCGCCGCACCGCTGGAAACCGCCACAGCAGCATGGGCACAACGGACTGCTAGGTCGATCGCCCACGCCCTCAGTTCCAGGCGATCGTCAAAGGAGTCCTGGGGACCGGCTGCCATAATAGCACGATCGCAGTTAGTGAGTTCTCGATTTAAGGATATCAAGGCATCGCCAATAAAAGGCAAGTTTTTGACCTTAGCCGTATTTTCGACGATATCCAGACCGGCTCTAGCGCATCCCAGGGGAAACAAACTGTGGTGGAGGACATTTTTTTTATCATTTTCCCGGTACCAGCCTGCAGGCTTGATGGAGATCACTTGCTGCTGGGGTAGGAACCAGTTCCTGAAAGTAGCCCTGACAGTGTTAGTTGAGGTCATTGCTACCAGTTCCATTGGCTCTGAGAAAGCAATGTTTGAGGTTTTTCTCAAAGGCACGAGACCGAACAGGGCCCTACCGTCAGGTAAAGTCGCTCCGATCGTAAACTCCTGAAACAAGCCAAAACCCGTTATCCAGGGAACCAAGCCATCGATCTGATACCCGCCCTCTACTGGTAAGGCTTTCACTAGGGGAGGGCCGGGACGCCGCAGTTGGGAAAAGCCGACACCTAATAATACCTCACCATTACTCATATAAGGTAGATATGCGCTCTTGAGAGCCTCATTGTCACTACTGGCGATCCTGCGGGCCGCACTCTGGTGCTGGGTTTGCAGGAAAGCTAAGGCACCGGAATATCTGGCTACAAGCTGCATAAAAGCACGATAGGTCCCGATGTCAACTTCCGGACCGGACCAGTCCTGGGGCACCATCAAACCTAGTAATGAGCGATCGCCCAGTCCTGTCAAGGCTGCTTTGAGGGCCACCGGGTCTCGATCGATCGCCCCTGCCTGGGGTGCCACTGCTGCTTGGAGATAGGATGAAGCTAAGTCGAGAATCTGTTGATTCATAACTCAATTACAGCATTTATCATAAAGATGAGGTACAATAGTGAGGTCAGCAGTAGAACCCTCGAAAACCATGAAGCCCTATTCAGTCGATCTCCGCCAGAAAATTATAGAAACCTATGAAAATGAGGAGATATCACAAAGACAACTAGCCAAAAGATTCCGAGTAGCATTCAGTTTCGTTATCAAAATTCTCAAGCAGTACCGGTCCACTGGCAACTTGAAGCCGGGTATTAGCACCGGTCGTCCCCTCAAGCTCAACCAGTCCCAACAGGAAAAGCTCAAAGTTTTAGTAGAGGAAAATAATGATTGGACATTGTCAGAATATCAGTCAGAATTAGAAAAACAGACGGAGGTAAAAGTCAGCCGTTCCACAATAGACAGAATGATTAAACGGTCGGGATTGACCGTAAAAAAAAAGGCATTACATCCGACGGAAAAGAGAAGTTCTCGAGTTCAGCAGTTAAGGTTAGACTACTGGAAAGAGATAGAAGGAATTGAGCCTACTGACCTCATTTTTCTGGATGAATCGGGCTGCAACCTGGCTTTAACACGGATGTATGCCCGCTCACAATGTGGTCTGAGAGCTTATGGAAGTAAACCCAGTAAGCGAGGACAAAATGTTTCAATAGTTGGGGCAGTTAGTCTCAATGGGATAGTGAGTTCATTGAATATTTTAGGTGCTTATGATAGCTTAACATTTGAGGCATTTGTGATTCGACACTTAGTGCCAAAGCTGTGGAAAGGAGCTTGTGTTGTGATGGACAACTGTACAATTCATAAGGGAGATGTAATCCGACAAGCTATTGAAAAAGTGGGGGCGCGGTTAGTCTATCTTCCTCCTTATTCGCCAGACTTCTCTCCAATTGAAAATATTTGGTCAAAGCTGAAGAGTTATCTCAAGAAACTAGAAGCCAGAACCTATCGGGCCTTAGTAGATGGCATTCAGGAGGGCTTTGCTACCATCAACCTGCAAGATATCCACAACTGGTTCACCCACTGTTGCTACTGTACCTCACCATTTTGATAAATGCTATATATTCTACTTGTGAAGATTTACATCATCTCTGAATCCGCGCATCCGTGGGACATGTCACACTGAGTAATAGTATGGCAGCCGCCGCCGCTAACAGGGATATCTAACATTTATTTTAGTGCATCTGGGCGTTATCGTACTCGCACTACCCAGGAGACACCGACTGGTAATCAGTTCTCAACCTTGCTCGTATAATTTTTCAAATAACTCTTGAGAAATATACCCGCGATCGCCAAAAATTTTTCCAATCAGATATTGAGTTAAGTCAGGCACCGGTTTCCCCTCGTCAACATTCCCCGGAGTGACCTTGAAGGCGAGCAGTTCCCCTTGGTCATTAATAAGCTGATAGCTAACTAAGACATTTATTCCCAGTTAATTGTAGCACATATTTAATAATTTTATGAAACCAAAATTTATCAATAAAATATGGCTACAGTTTAAAACAGTTATCTTACCCAGTCGGTTTTAACCGACTTGGCGCCTCGAAACCTGGCTGCTCTCCTCTCCTGCGACTCTGCGCTGCCTGGTAACGCAGGGCTGACAACGAAGCCAGAAAATTACAGGAGGTCAAACTGTAGCAATCTTTTTTCAAAATGGTATAAGCTCGTGTATGTTGGGTTTCCTAATGAATTAAGAAACCCGGTTTCTTGGAGAAACCGAGTTTCTGGGCTACTCGTAAATAGGCCAGCAGCAAAAGTGAGTTCACTTACTTACCGCTACCCATCAGATAAAGCAAAGCCATTCTGACCGCAACACCGCTAGCAACCTGTTGAGAAATCAGGCTAAATTGGGGGTCATCCATCAGATCGGAGCTAATTTCTACCCCCCGGTTGACAGGACCTGGGTGCAAAACTTTCACATCAGGTTTGCAAAGTTTCAGTCTCTCGCGGGTAATGCCAAACAACTGATGATATTCTCGCCCGCTGGGAAGCAAATGCTGAGTCATTCGTTCCTTTTGCAAGCGCAAAGTCATGACAAAATCAGCATCTTGTAACGCTGGTTCAACCTGCCAATGCAGATATAACTGTCTATTTTGTGCAGAATCATCGGATATGGCGGTATATTCAGCAAGCAGTTTCGGTGCCAGAGTCGGCGGCGCAGCCAGATGGACTTGGGCTCCAGTTGCTGTTAGACTCCAGATATTCGATCGGGCAACTCGGGAATGAACAATATCCCCCACGATCGCGATCTTTTTGTCTGCCAGGAGTGAGATGCGCGGATGCTTGGCATCTAACTGAGATGTAATAGTAAATAAATCCAGCAATGCCTGAGAAGGATGTTCGTGCTGGCCATCACCCGCATTCAGCACCCGGACTTTTGCCCCCAGACGATCCATTAATGAGGCGATCGCACTCGACACACCGGCCTGTTGATGTCGAATCACCATCAGATCAGTTCCCATCGCCCAGTAAGTCTTCGCCGTATCCAAAATCGTCTCTCCCTTAGAAAGAGAAGAAGTTCCCGGGGCAAAACTCAGGGTATCAGCAGAAAGCCGCTTTGCCGCCAGTTCAAAACTATTGCGAGTGCGAGTAGATGGTTCAAAAAACAGATTCGCCACCACCTGTCCCTGCAAAGTCGGCACCTTCTTCGTCCGTCTGGAGAGCACCTCAGCAAAGCTAGTAGCAGTCTGTAGAACAGTATCATATTCATCTGGCACAAAATCAGCCAGAGAAAGAATATGTCGCCGATTCCAAGTATTGGTCATTGGTTAGTAGTTGGTGGTTAGTAGTTAGTGGTTAGTGGACAACTGACTCCCGGGACGGACTACGTAACTGACAAAAAAATACTGCTGATTATATCCTAGAGACATTGAATCATATAAATAGCAATATCGATCTATTTTTGTGATGAACATAAAGATTTTAGCATTTCTGCTGTTCGGCACGATGCTAGTCAGCGGCTGCACTTGGATGTGCCGTTACCCCCTGGCGGGTGAGAACACCTTGAGTAGCAACCCCATAGCAGACCAAGTCACCACAACTAGCAGCCCGTTTCCAGAGATGCCCACCCTACATGGGTGGGCACTCTCGGAAACGGGCCTATCATCCAGCTCCGGCACCGAGCCTGCTAATAATACTGTAACGGTGACCATTTACAAAGCAGACAGCCAGTGCGAAACCCTGATTGCCGAAAAAGTAGTCCTTCCCCAGCATCGCTTACTTGTTAGGGTTGTAGGAAAAGCGATCGAACAAGCAACCTCCGCTAACTTTGACATCGCTGGTTATCGGGTGAACCTAGATCGACAGCGTCAAGTCGCCACAGTGGATCTGCGACTAAATCCTAACACGGGGCGGCAGTTTGTCTCTCTTTCTTTTTGCGAACAGTTTGCCCTATTTGGCAGTCTCCGCCAAACCCTGACTGATAACCCCAACTGGCAGATCGAAGAGGTTCGCTTCACCCAACTAGGTAAAGAAATTATCTTCTAATACATCATCCCTATCCACTACCAAGGACATAATAAAAGGACATAAGAAACCCGGTTTTTACAGACAACCGGGTTTCTGGGCTAGTCATGGAAAATTAACAATTATGCTAGCCCAAAGTATAGCAATTTATCAAGTCTTGCCGTTGTAAGATGCGATCGCAACTGGAATGGTTCTGGTACTATCGGACGCACGCAAACGGCGCAGCACTTCTAAACCATCGATTCCGGGCAGTTTCAAATCTAGTAATATTAATGCTGGCATTTTTTCAGATCGCGGTTAGCAAATACACTCCTGCAAAATAGATAATCTAATGCTTAAACTCCCGCTCCTACCTACTATTACCATTTACCGGTAAATACCGCTGCGATCGAATGCTAGTCGAGCCAATTTCCGATTTCTCGGTCGTTTCCAGGAGCACCCACCCTGTTGTGTCGCATCCTACGCACAACATAGGTGGGTGCTCCGGAAACGAAAGTCCGCGGACCGATCGTCAGGATGATCTTCCACTAATATACTGTTTTCGATCGTATATATCAGTTATTTTCTTTATAGAAAAGAGGTGATATTCCAGAATTTATCTGGCGATCCTACCCTGTTCAACTTGGTGATGCTTGTCATTAAGGTAGTGATAAACATGTAGTGATTTGATGATGAGGAGTCCCCATGCCTCACCGCGATCGCCAGTTTGAAGCCGCATGCCTAGAGCCCAAAGGCTTGAAATCCCGTCCTGGTTGATTCTTGGAGGGTGGCTTACCTACAAGTATTGTGGTCCATCCACCGGTACCAGAGCACTCTCCATCACTACTTGTGACCCACTACCGTCATTAATTCATGGTGTTTCCACTACAATCGGACCTCATTAGCCCATTACCCGGCTGACGAGGAGATCCCCAGTGCTGGGAGGATCGGGCTGGGAGCGCTACTCGCACTACCCAGAGGATACAGCAGCAAGCGCCTCTCTTCGGACAGCGGTCCCATAACGCACAAAGTCAATAGCAGACCAGAGGAGTAAAAATGCGATCCTAGGGGAGAAGCGATCACGATTCATTAATAATTGGTAAAATATTATGGCTGTTAGTCGTTACTAGATATAATTTGTCTAAAATATGCAATAATTAGGAGAGCAGACAGGTTATGGATGTCAAGTTGATGTTAGTCTTGTTAACCGTGGCCTTTACAGTGTCATGCTTGTTCTTTGGCACGAAGAATGGCTTCTACGACTCGGACAACTATCACGGTAACGGTTCTGCCCACTAAGTCTGGTGGCCAGTGCCTACCCTACGCAGAGATTTTGCCAGTGCCTCAAGGGAACGATCGCGAGCTAGAATGTATACCCTACGGAGTCGATCAGACCGCCGAAGGAGTCTGCTTGTTAATGCGCATGGGTAGCTACCGCCTGCTGCTGGACTGCGGTTTGAGAGATATCTCACCTCTGCGGGAGGTAGGGACTCAGTGGGGGGGGCTACCGGCTGACTTGGCGATCTGTACTCACGCCCATTCAGACCACGCTAGAGGTTTGCTGTCACTGCATCAGGCTTTTCCGCAACTGCCCATCTATGCCTCGGAAGCCACAACTCAGCTGTTACCCCTAAATTGGCCAGAGTACAGAGGCGATTCGTCTGCGAAGACGCTACGCGATCGCATACCATTATTTTGCCAGGCTTTGCCCTGGCGGACGCAAGTAGAGTTACGTCCGGGGTTAACTGCTCAATTGTTCCCGGCGGGACATCTGCCTGGGGCCGCTGCTTTCCTGCTGACTTACAGAACTAGACAGCGTACTTACAGTATTTTTTATACTGGGGATTTTTTCTTATCTAACTCCCGCCTAGTAGAGGGCTTGCGCTTAGAAGAAGTGCGGGGATTGAAACCTGATGTATTGATTATCGAGGGGAGTTATGGCACGGCCCGTCATCCCCGTCGGCGCACCCAAGAAAATCAACTGGCCCAACGGATTAGTAATGCGATCGCCAATGGCTGTTCCGTGTTGCTGCCAGTACCAACTCTGGGATTGGGTCAAGAACTGCTGGTGCTGCTGCGGAGTCATCACCAGTTTACCGGACGCGACCTGGATATCTGGGTAGATGAGAGGGTAGCGGCTGGATGTGATGCCTATTTGGAACTCCTACCCCACTTACCCGCCGCCGTACAGAATTTTGCCCAGCATCAACCCCTATTTTGGGATGAACGAGTGCTGCCTCGGGTGCGCCGGTTGTCTGGCCAAGAGTCTGTAGCTTCAGAGTCTCCCTATATCCTCCTGGTCGATGGCAATGGCGATGTGACCGAGTGGCAACTTCCCGATCCCGGACCAGGGCTTGTCCTACTATCTGAAGATGTTAATGGCTCCCAGAGTTTTCCATCAGATTTAGCTATAAAAGTCGAAACCTATTTACTGTCTCAGCATTCCGATGGACCTGGCACTACCCAGCTGATTCATAATCTCCGTCCCCAGCACGTAGTTTTTATCCACGGTTCCCCCTCCTATCTGGCTGACCTCACCGGTTTAGAGGAACTCTACAATCGCTACCATTTGCACTCCCCCGCCCCTGGCACCCTGGTGGAACTGCCGATCGGCGAGACTTTTCTCCAACCGGCACCACCAGAAACTACCTATGAAGGGGAGTTGCTGGAGTTGGAAACTATGGTCACGATTACTTTGCCAGAGGCGATCGCGGGCGATCGGCGCTGGCCCAATTTCGCTGATACTGGTTTAGTCTCTACCCGCTGGCAGGGAGACGAACTTGTGTTGCGGGGGGTGTCCCAACGGGAGTTACTCTCTGGTGGCACCGATCCTAGAGTGAGTTTGGATCTCGATTGCTGCGGCAATTGTCGCTACTACCGGGGACATAAATGTCGTAATCGCGTCAGTCCTTTGTATGAATTTAAGGTCACCCCAGATGGTTTTTGTCCCGTTTTTGAAAGGATGCCCATCTCTGAAAAGTCAGAATTCGACCGTTAGTAGTAAGCACTTTAGTGCTTCGGGGTTAGTAGTAAGCACTAAAGTGCTTCGGGGGGTTAGTAGTAAGCACTAAAGTGCTTCGGGGGTTAGTAGTAAGCACTTTAGGGACTTGCGGGAAAATAAGATACCAATTATCATAGAGGATAGCAAAGGAGTCGTATAGTTCTGTTGCAAACCCGCTCTCCGAGGTATAGAGTATAAATGCTAACCAAACAAGTCAAGGCCACTTTCAAGGATGCCGCCAAGAAGCTAACAGGTCACAAAAAGAGGGACTACATGGCCAAAGTGGCCTCCGATTACTTCGAGGGTTCAGCTCGGAAAACAGAGACTCAGATGGGTTGGAATCGCCACAGTGTCCAACTCGGTCTAAATGAGAGGCGAACAGGGATTGTGTGTGTAGATAACTATGGAGCAAGAGGGAGGCACAAGAGCGAAGAGAATCTTCCCAACTTGGAAGCAGATATACGAGCCTTGGTCGATGCTCAAGCGCAAGCCGACCCCAAATTTCAATCTTCTTTGTTATATTCGCGTATCAGTGCCCGATCAGTGCGAGAAGCTTTAATTGAGGAGAAGGGGTATGAGAATTGGCAACTGCCCAGTCGTCAAACCATCGGAGAGATTCTCAATCGGCTTGGATATAGTCTAAAAAAAACAAAAAAGACAACACCGTTAAAGAAGATTCCCGAAACAGATGCAATTTTCGAGAATGTCTTCCGTCAGAACCAAGCTACTGATGACAATCCTGAGTGCTTGAGACTCTCAATTGATAGCAAGGCCAAGGTCAAAATTGGCAACCTCTCACGAGGGGGCAAAGACCGGGGACTAGAGGCAAAACAGGCTTTGGACCACGATACAGAGTGGCAAGCAGTTTTAGTCCCATTTGGCATTTTGAACACTGAAACTGACCAACTTTCGATTTACTTTGGTCAATCGGCAGAAACCAGTGATTTTATTGTCGATTGCTTATCAGCTTGGTGGCAAGACAATCAAAATCATTACTCCCATCTCAAAGAGTTAGCGATTGATTTGGATGGAGGCTCTGCAACTCGCAGTGACCGCACGCAATTGCTCGAGCGCATGGTTGAGTTTTCCCAAACCACTGGGATGAAAATTAGACTGATTTACTACCCTCCGTATCACAGCAAATACAACCAGATTGAGCGGTGTTGGGCGGCACTGGAAAACTATTGGAACGGAGGAAGTTGCTCAATATGTTGGTGGGGAGTGATTTCCACACGAGAGTAGCTCCTGCAGCTTTTTAAACAGGAGCTGATGTCGCACTTAATGAGTCTGTCCTTTATAACAAGGAGCTGTAACACCCTTGGTGCTTAGGTGGAAACTACACAAGCGAGACTTGGAGTCAATGGTTTATGTTTATGTTGGTTTTGGCGGCTGCATCTGTTGAATTAGCGTGGACAACGCTGGCATCTTGAAAGATTTGGAAATTCGATCCTTAATGTACGAATAAAAATTCACTCCGTTTTTGCGGCAGGTGTCAACCAGAGCCAAAAACACTTCCCACGCCTGAGTCCCCTGTAGAGTGCGGGTTCCATTGGAGATTTTGCGCTTAATCACATACTCCCGGACTGTCCGCTCTGCCTCATTATTGTCAAGAGGAACTTCAGGAAAATCTAGAACTAATAGTAAATAAGGCTTCTTCTGTTTTGTTAAATCAATTCTATGATCTAAAGCACTGTATCCGGTTTGACGGGAAAACAATTTGTCAAATTCGGTTTCAAGCAACAGTTTTTGTTGTCGCTGCTCTTCTGTGCTTTGCTGTTGATAGGCTTTGAGTTGATAATAGTAAATCCAAAAATAAGAGAGAAATTGTGCCAGGCTTTTTTGATGAGAGGGAACCAGAGGAGTCAGCTTTTCGTAGTGTCGTCCTTCATGAATCCAGCATAAACTACGATGGTTCGTCTGGTTGTGAAATTGTCCCGCGTCATCAGCCACCAAAATATCTATGTAGTCCCCGAGCTGCTTTTTCTTCTTGTCAGGCAAAATACTGTCAACTAAATCATCTGATTGAACAACTGCTAATTCAGTTGGATCCAACTGCAATTCGTTTAACATTTGGAGAACTGTTTCAGAGTTTTTGCGCTCTCTGGTAAAAAAACTGCTATAGTAAGGATTGCAGAGTGTGAATACATAGCAATTTTTCCCATTAACCCGCATCCCCGTATCATCAATTTGGTGATAACTGGTACTGCCCAGTCCCGCTTCTAAAATAGCATTTCGTTCTTCAGTAAATTCTCTTAAATATTGCCGAGTTATTAAGTTAGATATTTTTCCCGCCGAGATTACTATTCCCTGAGACTGCAACAATTTAAGAATCTTTTCTTCTGGCACTCGTAACTGATAATACAAAGTGAGAACAAATGCTTCGAGTTCACTCCCGTAAGATTTGCCTTTTAATCCTTGCGGCAACTGGGCTTCGTAAAATTTCTCCGTACTAGGTGAATAGAGTCTTTCTAGTCGATAAATAACCGTGTCTGTTTTAAATATAATATTTTGAATTGTTACTTCTCGGTAGCCTCTATGGGTGATATCTGACGGCAAGTTACTCCGAGCCAGTTTGATAACCTCTTCTCTGTCAATATGAATAAGTTGGCGACGTTCCTGGGGGGGGGTTTTCGGTTTTTTCTTTTTTCGCTCTCGACTATTGGGCTGCTCTGGTTTGGCCTCCGCAGAAGTATCAGCTTTAGAAGTATCAGCTTTGGCTTGAGGTTTGATGTCAGGTTTTCCCTTGTGCCCTTTGAGCGCGGCTATTTCATCTCTCAATCGTTGATTGTCAGCTTTCAATTCAAGGTTTTGGCTGTATAGGTCTTCTAGGTAATTGAGTAACCGCTGCAAAACTTCCCGACTTTTTGGGTCGAGATTCTCTGTGTCTTGGTCGAGGTCAGCAAGCCAATTCTTAGTCATGTCTTCCAACTTACTACTTATTTATCGAATTTGTCAACCCTGGGCGCGGGATTTTGAAAAAAATCAGCTGTCGCGCATCTCAACTGCATATTCGGGCGCTCGGCTGCCGACTCACCACTTCGAGGTCAAAACCCCCCACCCCGTAAGCATTTGAGAAGTTTTCGCTCCTCAAAAATTGCTCTTGTCCTGTTAGGCATTCCGAGGCAGTACAAGGGCTGTTCACTCCAGTCCGATGGCCCGAGTAACTATGCAGTACCGGCAGTACCCATATTCCTTCACCACCAATATCTTGAGCAATTACGAACGGAGCTATCTTAGATTCAGTTGAAACGGCAGTTAAATGGGCTAGCAATATGACCTGGAAAGGTATTAAACCGATTGTTAATTTGGTCACAACTACCTATGAAACTGGGGTTAAAGTCTTAGCAGATGCCTTAAAACCCTACAAAGTCTTTTGGCAACGCTCTGAAAACTTGCCCAAATGGGATATCACCATTGTCCCCTATTGACTGGTATCTTATTTTCCCGCAAGTCCCTTAGTGCTTCGGGGGTTAGTAGTAAGCACTAAAGTGCTTCCCAGGCGCGAAGCACTTTATGGCTTCCAACTTATTCTGGATTAGATTCGGGATACCGGCCTATTCGTTCTGCTTCTGGGCATTCTTCGGAAACCATGATTTCTATGTTTCCTTTGGGGACCGTCGATAGTTTCTGGGTGACTGCACCTATGCTCTCTAACCGCACCATTTCTTCCCACGAACAGATTTCATCTTCTTCTTCGCTTTCATAACGAATCGTTACCAAATCTCCTTCTATATCCAGGATCGTCGCGCGTTCTATCCAGCGTTGCTGGTCCCGCAAGAAAATCCCGACTTCACTATTTTCACAACAGAGTTGATAAATCTTGCGGTGTAGCATGGTTGAC
Source organism: Hormoscilla sp. GUM202 (assembly GCA_005518205.2). Classification (GTDB taxonomy): domain Bacteria; phylum Cyanobacteriota; class Cyanobacteriia; order Cyanobacteriales; family Desertifilaceae; genus Hormoscilla. The sequence goes on along the minus strand of RFFC02000014.1, from coordinate 37,201 downwards.
TCCTGCTCCAAAAAACTTCTACATTCTTGGTCATTCCCTGACTTTGACGAGTTACACTCGAGCAACTCTGTCCGGCTCAATGTTAATTAATTTAACAAATTCTTGACTAAATTGCTGTTTTTACATTATTATAGCATATATTTGCAGTTTGCTTGGCATTTTCCGAAAGTAGTCCGGACAAGATATCTGGGCAGATCGCCCGTCGGCCATGCCAGACGGCTAGGGGTGCGGTCATGTATTTGTTGCACAAGGATCCCCCCCAAACCCTTACAAGATGCTGTGGGCGAATTACCAATTCAGGGCGTCTGAGGGGGGGGAGGGGGGAAAGTCAAGCGCTATAAGCTTTTGAGGATGATAAGGGGCTCCGCCCCCCAGTTGATTACCCCACAGTATCTTACAAAAGGGGGGGATCCGGCGACTGGGAGAGTTCATGAGGATCGACAGGTTTTGACCACACCCGACGGCTAGCGGTAATCGACATTACCTTATCCTTATTGCTTATTTTAACGATATCTGCCTCTTGCTTCCGACCAAATCCTAAAATTTGCCTGAAAATATTTTATTGGCGATCGGATCTCGCCATCCCGTCCACAGAAAGATGTATGAGGTATTAACCGGAAATGTTGCTACATTTAAGTACTTGGCCGGAAGTAGAAGCTTATCTGGGCCGATCGTCCGGTCTGATTCTACCAATTGGTTCGACAGAACAACATGGCCCCACGGGTTCGATCGGTACGGATGCCATCACCGCTGAGGCGATCGCCCGTGGGGTAGGAGAAACTGTCAACTCCCTGGTGGCCCCGACGATTAATGTGGGCATGGCCTTGCACCACACGGCCTTTCCCGGTACCATTAGTCTGAGACCCAGCACCTTGATTCAGCTTGTAGTAGATTATATCACATGTTTGGCCAGGGCAGGATTTACTAAGTTTTTCTTTATCAATGGTCACGGAGGTAATATCGCTACCCTGAAGGCGGCGTTTGCGGAAACTTATACTCATCTGGTAAACTTAAACATAGCCAATGCCGATCGGGTACAATGTCGCCTGGCCAACTGGTTTACGTGCAGTAGCGTTTACAAGCTGGCCAAAGAGTTGTATGGCGACCAAGAAGGTTCCCATGCTACCCCCAGTGAGGTGGCGGTAACTCAGTATCTCTATCCCGAAGCAATGAAAACTGCTTCCCTGTCCCCAGAGGTAGGTAAAGGACATGGTTTTTATGGACCGGCTGATTTTCGCCGCCGCTATCCGGATGGACGTATGGGGTCTAACCCCGCATTGGCAACCCCGGAACATGGAAAACAGTTTTATGAGTTGGCGGTTAAGGAACTTAGCAACAGCTATCTGGAATTTTTGGCCGCAAAGTGAGGGCGATCGGCTGTTAGTTCGTAGTAAGCGCTTTAGCGCTTATCTATTGACATCGGAGTTGATTGATGATTTGGCGTTGCACATTTTTGGGATGATAGCAGCCAATTGTTGAAAATTGCACTTTGGCTAATTGCTAATTGAAAAGAGTAAATCCATCTATTCATGACAAAAAATGACTATCGAGATTAACCTTTGAGTATTAGCAATTAGCAACCCTTATCATCCCGGAGTTGTGCAACGCCGATGATTTAATTAGTAACAATATCGGTCGTCCTTTTTTGTGCGCTGCTGGCTAGATGTTCGCATTGATCCCAACAGAGTAGAAAGGTACACGCATCTTAGCTTGCGGTTCCGGTTAGTAGGGTCACTATTGCGACTTGCTAGGGTCAAGCGTCCTAGATCTCTCACACTATTAGGATGACCGTGGTAGTTAAACCGTACTCTCCACACACCCTCGTTCACTCCACTGCTATATCTATAGAAGGTGGTTTCGTTTCTGTCTCTGGAGTCGATGTCTGTATCGACAATGCGCACGGAAGGATCCAAGTTCTGCCAATGGGCTTCATGGGGACTGACTGTTTTTGGATGAACTGCCCATTGAGTAACTGGTGTACTGTCTACTTCTCCTTCTCTAAAACTGGCTTGCCAGGTAAGTTTGTCTCGTTTGGCATTGCTTTGGGCTTCCTTCATGGCGAGGTATACTTGCTCTCTAGCAGTGTTGAGGCGTTGACTATTTGTGAAGGCTAGCCAACTGGGAACCCCGATCGCACTCAATATAGCCACCATTGCTGTCACCACCAGCACCTCTATGAGCGTAAACCCAGCCTCCGATGCTACTTTTCCACTTTTGGTAAGATGCCCATTTCTATCAATATCTCTACTGCCTATACTCGACCTCATTGTTTATTTTCTCAACTGTTCTGCTAAATTATCGCTAATCAGCTCCTAACAAGTCACTTCCTTGCACTCTTCTATTTGTTGTGGGAAAAAATTGCGAAAGCGAACTCTTATATTCAGCGTTGTCAATGTTTTGGAACCTCGCTAAGGCGTTCCCCCGGATGTATATTCTAGCTTGGCTTGAGTCTGAGTCAATACAAGCGTAAAAACTACCTGTTTTCAATACTTCAGGAAACCCACCCTCAGTATAGTTTGGCACTAGCTGCGCTGCCTCCGACATGCGATCGTCACAAAATTCATCGTATTCTGTAGTCGTCATCGCGCTGTTTGGCAGTGGTATTTCTGCTGTGTCCGTGCTTTGGTCGATAAAATCAACTAAAACAAGAGCCTGTTGAGTATAAGCCTCTGCTGCTTTTGTCCATTGGTTCATCTTCTCCTTCAGCGTACCTGTTCCACTGAGGTTAAAAGTCGCAAACCCAGGGTCTGGCTCCAATTTTTGGTTTACATAATTACCATCATTATTTGGATCTACGCCATCCTCTATTTGGAATCGGGCTATTCGAGCCGTTTCAGACCAGGTAGGGCCGTCATTTTTTACTATGTAATAAGCAACTAGCGAGTATACAAACGTATCGTCGCAGGGATCTCTATGATTTTTACACTTTGTTGCTTCTTCATCCGGAATCGGCCACGAGTGCTCTTTTAACTCTCGCTTCCAGAAGACTAGCACGGGTCTGCAAGTACTATTAGACCCGCAACCTGGCGCCGGACTGAAGGGCGGTATTTGGTCTCTAATCCCAGAATCACCCGTATCACTATGATCGGTTGTTAAGGAATCGTTATCATATATGTATACTGCTTGCCTTAAGTCCCGGGCTATATAGTCAATTGCTGCCTGAATTTCCAGCTCTGAGTTGGTCTTCGCTTGTTCCCGGCGTTCTGTGGTTATGATATTTACCATAAACCCCAGCAGAGATGATATTATTATCGATGAAATCACCAATGCTACTAAAAGTTCAATCAGGGTGAACCCACTCTGCTTTCTGGTTAGCTTCGCAGTTTTCAGCTTTAAACTTATAATATATTCCAATATTTTATTCATTTTCATTTTTACCTTCGCTACCTAATTCACGACCTGGTGCGATCGACTTTGCGAGTAAGCTATAGCCTCTGACAGCGGGCACGGCCCACACCCTACATGAGCTTGCCGGGCCGTCATTCCGAACCCAAGCTAATCAACTACAACCCCCAATTCGTTCGCACAAATTACTGTATACCGCCCCATATTCAGCCGGTATTTCTGTTGTTACCTCGATCAATGGCACCTTGCGCAAACCCAGACCGCTGGTAATTTGTCTGCCTGTTACCTCAGTTGGATGGGAACCTACTGATTTTAGTTCGTCATTGTCGCTGAATGCATCCGCTCGATACACCCGCACGCTCACCAGATAGCCTCGCCTACCATCCGCTTGCCTTTCTGCATCATCTGCAAGATTTGCATAGTCAGTGTTTGTCGTGCTGCGAAAAGCTTGAATTACCATGTCTTTAATGCTGTTAGTGCTACAACCGCTTTCTTCATCCTGGTTTACACAGTACAAGCTCCATGTTGGATTGTTCTGACAGTAGGGATACAATGTCGCCCCGCAGCCTCCTAGGTCCATGCTGGGATTTGTCGGAGGAATTGTTGCGGCAAAGGTGCCGATGAAGTCAGACCAAGTCGTCGTTGCCGGATTTATCTCCACTGCGTGGTTTGGATGAGGAGTTGTTTGAGCGGTCAGACCATCAATGTAGGTCCAAGCTGCTTGCGTAGCCAGTTCTACCCTTCTTGCTTGCACTCGGGTTGCTACTGCCAGGACGATCATCGGCGCGATCGATGTCACCAAAATCGCCACCACCACAATTGCCATCAATGACTCCATGATGGTGAAACCCGACTGGTTTGAGCGGGACCACCAGGGATGGAGTTTTCCTACTAGGGGAGTTTTCCTCCCCTGCTTGTCATGTTTTCTTCTTCCCATCATGGGCTTCACCGATTATCAGGATGGATTATTAGGATAGTCTGACAGCGGTCGGCAATCATTTGGACGCTGGTCTGCCCCAGGAATCGCATAGCGATCGTATGTAGCGCCTGATAGTCCGACATAAGTTTGTGGATCGCCTGAACTCGGGTCCGGATCCCGGGCTTCCGCAGCACACATTAAGGCTTCCACCCAAGGATCGTCGCGATTTACTTCCCGCAGGAACTCCTTCGGAGATGACGCTGGTTCTACCGTAAACTGTTCTGCAAACAAGTCAGGTGCCTGAGTCATTAGTCCGACGTCAAAACTGAAACGCCGATCGGGCGGACTGTAGTAAGGTTGAGAGCGCAGTTTAGTATCACCGCTAGTTCCATCTAGGTCGTACCCGCCGTTTCCTGTTTTATATCCTTGCAACTGACCTGTAAACAGAGCATTGCTACCAGTTAGGTCCGTCGTATTATGGGATAGTGGTCGTTGAGGCCCTGTAGCATAGTTGTTTTGCTTACTTTGGATGAACGAACCATTCACCCTCAGCTCAATACCACCCCAATTTTCCAATGTCCGCATATAGTTCTGAAGCCCCCCACCGAATTCTATTCTGTCATGAGTCGTATCAATGCGGATTGGCCCTTGACCTGCAACTGCCACTATATTAAATGTTGATGTACGTGGTTGTTGTAGCCATCTTGTCTCACTTACCTTCGTTGATGATATTATACTGTTGAAGTTCGCGGTTCCGCTAGTTGAAACATTTCCTGTCAATTTTTGCAGTTGCAACACTGGCTCTAGCAATGGCTGCTCATCTGCCTCATCGATCGTATACTCAGATCCTAGAGTGCCCATAGCAGAGCCGCTAGTCAAGTCTGGTATCCCATCTTCTCCTTGTCTGTACCATAATCTTGAACCAAAACTATCTGGCATGCTATAGTTGCGATCGCTCGCCCTGGTTGTGTACCACAGCGCATTTGGTTGGGGGCGAGGACGACTTGTTCCTATCGAAGTTATTAAAGTCGGAGGACTTGCACTTAAGTCTAACCGGTCGTCTGTTAATGGAAGTCTAACATTCCGGTAGGGATACCACTGCACTTGTCCGTTGTTATTTATTCCGATCGGAATTGGTCTGGCCTTTCCGCTGCTTGTATTGATGGTTAAGATCAGATTATTGCTCGGATTTCTCAGAAACGCCACCCGACGTGGATAACGTTGGTCTGCTGCATTTGTAGCTGCTCTTGCCGTCGTCCCTGATAATAGAGATACCTCTGAAGTTCCTAGGTCTATTTCGCTAGCTTTGAGATCTGGCTGTGTTGTTGTGCCAACTACCCAGTCATCCGGCGTACATAACTCTACCATTGGTTTGCGGCATATTTCCATCACGTACTCGTGGAAATTTGTCCGTCGCTGTACTGGCGTGACGAAGTTGTTGAAGTAGGAACTGGGTAGGTATTCGGTAGGCGCAGTCGTTGAGGGATCGCTTTGGTAGGCACTATCATCAAAATCGCGACTTGTGACAAAGTTGTTGGCAAAGAAGCCGTTTTGCTGGCGGACGATGTTCGGGTCTTCACGACTATCATCACTATCACCATCACCATCACCATCATCATCACTGAAATCAAAGTTGGCAATTGCGTTGGCAGTAGTAAAATTAACCCTCGCGCCCCCTGAATTACTTCTGAGGTCGTAATCTCCCTCTACTCGGTAACCAAACCGAAACCGATCCGACAGCAGAGTCACCGCATCTGAGATTATCGTCGCCGATCGCCACAAGTCTCCGTTTGCAGTTGCATTTTCACAAATAGAGCTAGGGGGCGCCGGGCGACGGCAGGCAAAGTTTGGCTCTCTAGCGCTAATTGTACGGTTGTAGAAATTTCCCCAGTCATCCGCCAGATCGGTAGTAAACTCTTCTAGGGCATCTCCTGCTGGCGTCTGATGCAGATTGAAATCGCCTTTTATATATACTGGCAAGGGCGTTGCCAATATCAAGCCCTTTTCTTCATTCCTAAAATTCCCGTCATTTACTGTCGATCGACCTCTGTCTAGCCGATCGCCATTAATCAGCACGATCGCGTTAGGACGGCGAGTCGGGTCAAGCTTAAAGTCTACCGCGCTGAGGTTTAGCTGGGACGTTCCCTCCGGAGCACTCCGGTCTGGCAGGGCATCATCTCGGGTAGCATAAATTATTCCCGTATTGGGCAGCAGAAACTCGGGATTTGGCGCATCATCTATATGGTCAATTGTCTTATTCCGCAGCAAATTCAAGTCTAGCACTGTCGCCCGAATTTCCAACGGCTGCCTTTCTTCTACTGGGAGGTCATACCCCGGATCATAGTCTGCATCTAGAGCCCCATTGTTAAAGCTGAAGGTTTCATCTAGAACCGTTGTACCATAATCCCGGTGAATTGCCCTGATTTGCTGGGCATCCAGGAAAGTTTGTTCGTATATCGATCCTGGGGTTATGGGCGGAGTCGTGTCTGGAGCAAAACCCCCAGCTCTCGTATATCCGTCCAGGATTCTCAAGGAACATATCGCTGCATCGATCGCCCCATTCTCTTCAAAAGTAAACTCGGCACTGCTGTCTGCTGCATATTTTTCCATCGCCGATCTTAATGGGGGGTTGGCGATCCGTCCATTGGGAAATACTAACCTTGCCTGGGTCCTCAGTTGCGCTCCCCAAGTCCCCATCAGACTCGTTCTGTCTTCTTCACTGTGGGGCGGGGGGTAAACTACCCCATTATCAGAACGACCGTTATTAGCATTGTAGCGAGCATCCCAATTAGCATCCCCAGAAGCAACAAAGTTCATGGCCGTCGTCTCAGTTGTCGGGTCGTAGTAGCTGCTGACACAGGCTAGTGGGAGCTGGTTTCTCGATTCATCAGGAGAGGAATTAGCGTAGTGATATACCACTGTTGACCTCATCAGCAGGTCTCCCATCTTATCCCCTGGGCTAGCAGTGACAAAAGTGGGTTTGTCGGATATACCATTATCATTTGTGTCTTCCCACATCGGCATTGTGTCCGGCCATGCCACTATATTGTCGCCGAAGGTAGGAGCAGCCACTGTCACCCCTGCACCTAGTTGCGGTTCGGGTAGGAAAGAAAAATCTCGTGAAAATAAAGGATCGCCCATTGCTACATATATTCCAGCGCCTGTTACCACTCGCAGTCCACCTTTATTTTCCAGCCTCTGGCTTGGTTTCTCAGCCGCTGCCCTTTCCCAGAAGCCGTTGCGGTTAGTCGTTCCCAAGTCATCCAGCCGTTGCACGCGAGTTTGCCGATAGCGAGTTCCGTCCCCCGCATTCCAGTTAATCCCCGAAAGCTCTTGGGTTTCGTCATCACCCACAAAGTCGCCCAGAGAGTCCTTATACCACAGCGCTGGCAGGTTGTTTCCCAGCAAGATCCGATCGCCCAGGTACTCTTCGTACCCTTGATCTTCCTGTTGTTGGGGTTCTGTCATCCTCGGTAATGCGAGGGGGCCACTAATGTTTAAATCCAGCCCCGTATAGCCTATACCGGTTATTCCATCTATCGGATCTGTCGGAAATGCCCAGGCATCCGGCGGTCGCAGCCCTTCTACTGCCTCTCCTGCTGACACTGATGCAAAAGGATCGCCCTCGAACACACCTGGATCGGGATCCGCTAACCCATCGCTGTCGATATCTACATCGTAGGTGCCCAATGCACTAACACCACTGGCCAATTCCTTAAAAGGTACTCTGCGGGTACGATTTCTCATGTATAGTTCTATTTCTTCCAACCGTACCGTGTCCGGATCTAGCGATGAGTCTTCTTTTAGCCTCGCCTCCACCCGCGTTTTCACCACTTGCGGATCTCTCGTGTCCTCCGTCACGTCCCCACCCGAGACCCTGTAGCTTCCTCCCGAACCCTCTTTAGCCGATCTTGTCAGAAAATCTATGCGCTCCTCATATGCCTGATTGTTATAAGCCACATTTCTGGGAGCCTCATCACTCACTATAGATTGAGATGTATTTGTATCAATATCATGAGAATTGGGATCCGATCTTACTGCCAGGTCTTCATTAAACATATCAACTTGCACTGCATAGGTCGTCACGCTGCTGTCCCAACTTGCACCTCCATTAACTAAATTACCCCCTACAACTATCTTGGAGTTTTCTTCATTAAAATAGCAAGATGCTGGAGAGCTGATTAAATACAGCCTGATTGGGCAGTCTTGTCCTCCATCGCAGTTTTCTGAAATAAACAGATTGCTATTCGTAAATACCCGTCCATTCAGCCTGAATGGAGTATCTGGCGTCAGCGATAAGTCGTCCTGATACCAAACTGCATGATACTGTAGCGGGATCTTACCAATGTCTTGCTGCATCTCCAGCGCCGAAAATACCTTATTCCCTTGGTATTTTTCGTACCTCTCCTCTGCGCCCATCTCCACAACACTCGCGATCGCCGACGGTTCAACAGTTATCGGCACCGTCGCCGCGTATACATAAAAGCTTTTTCTCAGTTCGCTGCCCACCTTATACCAACCGTTCGAGCCCGCGCTAGTACCTAGAGCACTCTCGCAGTTAGACTCCTCTATCGGCGGTGTTCTCGCTTCTAATGCCGTTCTCGGTCTCGCCGGATCTCCGTCGTCATCAATAGGCGGACTGCGGAAATATATTCCGTATAGAGTAAAGCTGTCGTACTTCCCATTATTATCCGTATCTACTGGAAACTTCCAAGCCGTGTTGGTCGTTTCGCTGTTTGCTAACTCCGTTGCTCCAGCTTCAGAGTACACTCCCGCTCCGTCGCCAAAATCATCAATCACTTTCAGAGCTATTTCATCTCCGAAGGTGTATCTTCCCGGTTGACTGACTATCGCATTGTACAGAGTTCTTTCTGATGGGGTCGATCTCGGTAGGGTCGGGTCATTAAATAACGCCTCTATTTTGGCCTTTGCACGTTCTATTGCTGGTCCTCCTGCGTTCAGCGCCGCCGGAGATACTCTAAAGTTACTGGCATTCTTCGCTCGATCGAAGGAACGCAGCACCATCGCCGTCGTCAGCAATATCACCACCAACATCACCATTACCACCGTCGGCAACACAAAGCCTGATGTCCCGTGGCGTCGTCTTCTGCGTCCCCTACCCAGCAGACTGGCCAATAACCTATTTATCAAACTTTTGACCAATTTTACAGACATCCGCCACAGATGTCTGAAGCTTTTTTGTAGTTTCCTTAAAAACTTGCCATTCGACATGGTAGCCTTCCTGATTTTACTATCTCTAGATCCCCCTTCCACCCACCTACCTCCTGTCTTAGCAACTCTAGCGTTCCGCTTCAACAGTGAAAAAACTTAAACTTGTCTTGGTAGGTTTTACAGATTTTATCTCTAAATAATTACCCATATCTCTCCGATATCATTACTTATCCTTTACCAGAGATTAAAGGGCCCTTCTCAACCTAGGATGCTAAATTTATAGCTCATGCCCCTGAAACTCTCCCTAATTTCTCAGATTAGATCCCATCAATCTGAGAAACGCTATATAATACTTCCTACGGTCGATGCACCACCAATCTGAAGTTATTTTTCACCCGGGTGAGGTACACCCGTAACTTAGCACTCTTGGCTATTAAGGGTGAGAGGCGAAAAATGCTGTACCTCACTAGCCTGAAAACCGCTATATCTGCGGCTAAATGATACCCTATTTCGGACTCTATTATATAGATTACCCCATCTTCCCAGAATACTTATCATCTACAGAAGGCTTTTCGGTTCCGAACTGTCCTGGTTGTCACTTAGCCTCTGGTTTCGCTAGTGAAACGCAATTTCGGGTGCGGTCACTGTCAACACTGCACTTAGGCGAGTGGACTTTGGGTTTCACCATTGTTTTGAAGGGTAATCGGTGCTAGCCATCCCAGTCATCGGCGTACCCGGTGAAGTTTCTACTATACGAATCCCACCTCTATTATATAAGCCCTCAGGAGTCGTGCCCATATCTGGAACTATTTAACGCTGAAACCTTTCCCGAACAATTGTTTTAGTTGATGGCGATCGCGAGAACAATATTTCCACAAATGATTTAGACGCGCTATAGCACATGATGGCGAGTTGTTGACCGAGGGCCAGCGCTCCGAGCTATCACCAGCGCTTGATTCGAGGTAGTTGCCCGGAGCATCTCCTAATTCTGTATTATTCTAACGATACAATCCAGAATCCCCCCTTCCCGATCTGCCAGGGTCTGAGCTGCTACTTAATGTAGATTTAGATTGATTCCCGCTTCCTTAGCCATTGCCTGTAGGCCCTTACGTTCCAGAGTCTTAATTGCCTTAGTAGAAAGTCGCAGCTTTACCCAGCGATTACCTTCGGGCCACCAGACTCGCTTCCACTGGAGATTAGGCTGCTGTAGTTTATGGGTGCGCCGGTGTGAGTGAGAAATAGCATAGGCATTATTGGCCTTTTTACCCGTGAGCTGACATCTGCGAGACATAAAACACCTCTATGATAACATCGGTAATTCTAAATTATAGATCATTCGTGACAGCCGTCGAACTCACATTGACCTGTATCCTAACGGAAAAGGTCGAAGGGGGCGCATCCAAGCACCACCGGGATGGAGGCAACTCCGCCAACCATAAGATACCCCATACGGGGGATACAGACAGCCACTTAGTAGTTGAGAAAGCAGCACTAGGTTTTACATACTAACAGCACTAGGTTTTGCAGACTAACAGCACTAGGTTTTGCCTACTAACAGCACTAGGTTTTTCGGAAACGGCCCGCCAACGGGGAGCTGCGGGGCGCAGCCAGCGGTTGGGGGGCCGAAGAAGATGCGTTGTTTCACGGAACGAAGATTCGAGCAATTTCTGGATGCGCCCGGTCGAAGGTCGAACTCACGTTGGGAGAACCCATAGGTGACTAACGCGAGTTCGGAGTTCGGAGTTCGGAGTACTGAGGTTTGTAGTGCCTCACTACAAACCTCAGAAAAATCGGAGTTAAAGATGTCAAAAACGCAATCATGGGGGTTTCAGGCATCCATGACCAAAGTATAGTCAAAGAAACCCGGTTTCTCCTGAGAAACCGGGTTTGTGATAGTCATTACCAACAGTAGCAACGGAGATGTTACTTAGTTGCTTGCTCTGTCAAGCGGGTCAGCACTTGATTTGAGCGTTCCACAAAAGCCTTCATGCCATCGGCGTCGAAGCCTTTTTGGGCCATCAGGGCCAGGTCATACACGTGATGACAAATCAAATTAGCCAGTTCAGCGGAGGGGGATGTACCTTCTCCGCCAATGATGCTACCGCTAGAGAGAGTCGCCAAATTCTGGATCAGGGGATGAGCTGTATTTACCAGTAAAGTATGGTCTTCGGGGAATAGAGCAGTTTCTTGCTGCATCAAGGCATTCATCTCCTGCATCCGCCGGAGAAACTCGGGTAATAGTACCATTGCTGGGGGAGAATCTTGGGGGTTGTCGGACTTCAGCGCTTCGGTGCGGATGTTGAGTTTGGGCTTATTGAGGGCTTTCCCGAACAGTTCTTTGATCTGTTCGCTGCGGGTTTGGTTGGTTTTGGGATCGACGATTTCGGAATCTTTCTCTTTGTCCAGCAGGTTTTCGTCGATCTCTGCGTCTACTCGGGAGAACTTAACGTCGGTGTGTTCCCGTTCCAGGAAGCTGATAAAGTGGGAGTCGATGAAGGAGTCCATATAGAGGACTTCCAGGCCCTGATTTTTGTGCAGTTGGATGTAGGTCGTCTGGGTAATTTCGTCGGTGCAGTAGAAGACCCGGTTCTCGTGGCGTTCTTTATTCCGCTCCAGGTATTCCTTCAGGGTAGTGTAGGTATTACCCTTGTCGTCGGTGTTGGTGGGACCGATATCTTGCCAAGCATCTCCTTCTTCTGCTTGCACTTGCACTTCCGCTGGCTGTTGCTCCGCCTTGCCATCCCAAGTGGTACGATAGATGACGATATCTTCCACTTGCTGTTTGAACTTGTCGTCGTTGAGGCAGCCGAACTTGACAAATGTGCCCAGGTCTTTCCAGCTTTTGATGTATTCCCCACGCTTGTCCCGGTATTGCTCTTTCAGGCGATCTCCCACTTTTTTGGCAATGAAGTCGGAGATGCGGCGGACAGTGCGGTCCATCTGCAAGGCGCTGCGGGAGACATTCAGGGGGATATCTGGACTATCGATTACTCCCCGCATGGGTAGCAGGAATTTAGGAATCACCTCCTCGCAGTGTTCCGTGACGAACACCTGATTGGAGAATAGCTTAATCTGTCCCTTGGTGACATCCACATCCGGTCGCAGCTTGGGAAAATAAAGAATCCCATTCAGCAAGAAAGGATAGTCCGTATTTAGATGGATCCACAGCAGGGGTTCTTCGGTGAAGGGGTGCAGATAGCGGTAAAACTCCAGATATTCCTCATCTTTGAGATCCCTGGGGGACGATCGCCAAAGGGCCTCTTGCTTGTTAATCTGCTCGCCATCGAGCATAATCTGGACGGGCATAAAATCGCAGTAGGTCTTGACCAACTGCTTGATCCGTGCTATTTCCAGGTATTCCTGTTCTTCCTCGGGAAGGGTGAGGGTAACGGTAGTACCGCGAGTGCTGCGGGATGACTCTTCTAGCTTAAACTCTGGCGAGCCATCGCAGCTCCAGTGTACTGGCTGGGCTCCTTCTTGGTAAGATAGGGTATCAATTTCCACCTGTTTGGCTACCATGAAGGAGGAGTAAAAGCCCAGTCCAAAATGACCGATGATAGCATTATCGCCATTGCCCTTATATTTCTCGATAAATTCCTCGGCGCTAGAGAAGGCCACTTGGTTGATGTACTTTTTCACCTCCTCCGCCGTCATGCCGATGCCATTATCGGAGATAGAGAGTGTCTTTTTGTCCTTATCAACGCTAATCTGGATTTCAGGAGTACCGATCTCCCCGGAGAATTCATCGCTATGGGAGACCATTTTTAGTTTGGCGATCGCATCCACCCCGTTGGAAATTAGTTCTCTGAGGAATATCTCGTGGTCCGAGTATAGAGACTTCTTGATGATGGGGAATATATTCTCGGTATGAATTGCGATCGTGCCTTGTTCTAGTACCGTCATAGGTCCTTGTTATTTATTCTACGTTCAAAAATAGATTGTGAAATATGGACTGCCCTTTTGGCATCAGGGATTGCCGTCTGAGCTATATTCGGCTTTCCCTACTCTACTCCGTTGCCTATTATATGTTATCTTGTGGTAATTTAGAGCCTCTAGCCTCGGATGCTGCCAAAACTCCTAATCCGCTGTTGTCACTTAGGATAACTGTGCCCGATCTGCTGCGATGGGCGATCTCCTGCGGGTGCATCCCAATTTGGCAATGAGCAAAAATACTTCATTGTTAAACTGTCACTAATAGACCCTTGGTCTGTCAAGGAAATGATGACGGATAAGAGAAGGGAAGGCTCGGAAGCGGTTATCTCCGTAAAATTCGTCAATTTTATCTTGACAGACCACGAGATGATGAGAATGTCAAGATTGACTCACCTTGAGAATACTCCATTGAGATAAGCACGCTCCGGGCCCCCTACGCTGCGAGATGCCGCAGAACTTGGGGAACATTGGCAGCTTTCCACTGCGCTCCTGAGAGCTTCACCCGTGCCGCAACCTGCTTAATCGTTGATTCCACCTCTCCCGAACCGATTGAAATTCCCTCGGCTTGGTAATAGCCATAGTTCACAATGCGGTGACGATGCTTAGTAACATAGGCCCTGAAGTTATCAACCCGTGGATGCTCCCAGTCGTCAAATTCTTTGAGGGCTGCATCTACCTTGCCTGACCATAGGAGAGCTTTCACTCGTGCCAGTCTAGAGCTGGACCCACCGACTTTCTCGAGGTTTTCCATCAAGTGATACCAATCGAGGATTTCCAGACGGAAGATGGTTGGGCCAATCTCGGCAAACAAATTCCAAACGCCATCATGACCGTCTCCGATACTCACAAGTGGATTCGCCAAGGGCTGCTGGTTGACCCATTTGACCAGTCCTGCATTGTCCCGAAAGAAGGCCGCTACCCCGAGGTCATGTAGATTAACGCCCTTGTAATCGCGCCACTCACAGGGTCTCCCTTGCGGGGTCCGTAAGCGTACTTTCCCCCCATCAATGCTCATTTCCTCAACAACTTCCTTGACAGTCGGCAACTTCAACTCATGGGCGAGCACTTTCGGTTCTTGAGGGCTGATTTCGGAAACAGCTTTTTTAGCCGTCGGCAACTCAAACTCCTGAGGGGGCAGTTTCGGTCCTTGAGGGCCCGTTGAGGAAACGGCTTCTTTAGCTGTGGGCAACTCAAACTCCTGAAGGGGCAGTTTCGGTTCTTGAGCGCTCGTTGAGGAAACGGCTTCTTTAACTGTCAGTAATTCAAACTCATAACGTTGCACCAGTCGTTGCTGAGTTCCCCGGGAAACGCTCATCCCCGTGAGCTGCTTAAGATCTTCCGAGGCGTGCTCATAAGAAGAGTTCGCACTCAGTAACAAGCAACATTTTTCCAGATAGGGACTCCACTGGCTATAGGCTCTCACATCAAAATAAGTCGCTTGCTTCTCCGTGATGAGGAGCTCGCCCAAAATGCTGTTTAAAATTCGGGTTCGCCCTGCGGTGGTGCCACTGGTGCTTTCGATAAAAAAAGGGCAATCTCTGGACTGACGTATTGAAGCAACTGCCCACGGACTGTAGCTTCGAGTCCTGAGAGTGTTTTCAATTGCTCTGGAACAGTCCCTTGGGCCTCCTCATACAACAAGGCGGCTATTCCCAAAGCATAGGTTTTAATTTGAGCTAAATTTTCAGGATTCATAGTTTTAGAGGGAGCGTTTACCGACTGTCTCAGCTTAACACCATCTCGGAACCCGTTCGACTAAGCATTTCTACTCATTGCGAAACTGGGATGCACCCTCTCCTGCTTCCCCGATAACTCAACTTCTTTTCGCCCGCCCTCCCATTTGCAATCTTAACATTTCCCACGCCGTCAGATAATTTACAAATATTGTCACGAAAACAAACATCAACTTTTCTTTATTCCCCTGCAATCTTTCATCAGACAAGCGCCAACGCAGAAATTTTACAGGTGGCCTCAACCGTTTTAATATCTCCTGACCTAAATTCATATTACCTCTATCTCGCTCGTAATGTCCACCTGCTACGCGAACTACTTTTTTGTGCAGCTGACTCAGAGAAGATCTTGCTGGATGTTTTACACGAGCATCGGAGGCATAAATTTGTTTATATCCATAGGCAAATACTCGCTTCCCCCATTCTCCATCTCCTCCTGATTTGAGTTTTTCATTAAATAAGCCTACCTTGGCAAATACACTGGCAAATGTAAACATATTTGCTGTGGCCCCAAACTTGTCTCTCTTAATATATCTTTTCTGATCCATAAACATAATCATATCATAAAATTCTATAGCTGTTGGCCGATCGGGTTCTTTAGAATAAAATTCCACTTTCCCCGCCACTAGGCCACAATTAGGTATTTCCATCAGCTTTTCTAGTAATTGCTCAAGATATTGGTGGTGAAGGAATATGGGTACTGCCGGTACTGCATAGTTACTCGGGCCATCGGACTGGAGTGAACAGCCCTTGTACTGCCTCGGAATGCCTAACAGGACAAGAGCAATTTTTGAGGAGCGAAAACTTCTCAAATGCTTACGGGGTGGGGGGTTTTGACCTCGAAGTGGTGAGTCGGCAGCCGAGCGCCCGAATATGCAGTTGAGATGCGCGACAGCTGATTTTTTTCAAAATCCCGCGCCCAGGGTTGACAAATTCGATAAATAAGTAGTAAGTTGGAAGACATGACTAAGAATTGGCTTGCTGACCTCGACCAAGACACAGAGAATCTCGACCCAAAAAGTCGGGAAGTTTTGCAGCGGTTACTCAATTACCTAGAAGACCTATACAGCCAAAACCTTGAATTGAAAGCTGACAATCAACGATTGAGAGATGAAATAGCCGCGCTCAAAGGGCACAAGGGAAAACCTGACATCAAACCTCAAGCCAAAGCTGATACTTCTAAAGCTGATACTTCTGCGGAGGCCAAACCAGAGCAGCCCAATAGTCGAGAGCGAAAAAAGAAAAAACCGAAAACCCCCCCCCAGGAACGTCGCCAACTTATTCATATTGACAGAGAAGAGGTTATCAAACTGGCTCGGAGTAACTTGCCGTCAGATATCACCCATAGAGGCTACCGAGAAGTAACAATTCAAAATATTATATTTAAAACAGACACGGTTATTTATCGACTAGAAAGACTCTATTCACCTAGTACGGAGAAATTTTACGAAGCCCAGTTGCCGCAAGGATTAAAAGGCAAATCTTACGGGAGTGAACTCGAAGCATTTGTTCTCACTTTGTATTATCAGTTACGAGTGCCAGAAGAAAAGATTCTTAAATTGTTGCAGTCTCAGGGAATAGTAATCTCGGCGGGAAAAATATCTAACTTAATAACTCGGCAATATTTAAGAGAATTTACTGAAGAACGAAATGCTATTTTAGAAGCGGGACTGGGCAGTACCAGTTATCACCAAATTGATGATACGGGGATGCGGGTTAATGGGAAAAATTGCTATGTATTCACACTCTGCAATCCTTACTATAGCAGTTTTTTTACCAGAGAGCGCAAAAACTCTGAAACAGTTCTCCAAATGTTAAACGAATTGCAGTTGGATCCAACTGAATTAGCAGTTGTTCAATCAGATGATTTAGTTGACAGTATTTTGCCTGACAAGAAGAAAAAGCAGCTCGGGGACTACATAGATATTTTGGTGGCTGATGACGCGGGACAATTTCACAACCAGACGAACCATCGTAGTTTATGCTGGATTCATGAAGGACGACACTACGAAAAGCTGACTCCTCTGGTTCCCTCTCATCAAAAAAGCCTGGCACAATTTCTCTCTTATTTTTGGATTTACTATTATCAACTCAAAGCCTATCAACAGCAAAGCACAGAAGAGCAGCGACAACAAAAACTGTTGCTTGAAACCGAATTTGACAAATTGTTTTCCCGTCAAACCGGATACAGTGCTTTAGATCATAGAATTGATTTAACAAAACAGAAGAAGCCTTATTTACTATTAGTTCTAGATTTTCCTGAAGTTCCTCTTGACAATAATGAGGCAGAGCGGACAGTCCGGGAGTATGTGATTAAGCGCAAAATCTCCAATGGAACCCGCACTCTACAGGGGACTCAGGCGTGGGAAGTGTTTTTGGCTCTGGTTGACACCTGCCGCAAAAACGGAGTGAATTTTTATTCGTACATTAAGGATCGAATTTCCAAATCTTTCAAGATGCCAGCGTTGTCCACGCTAATTCAACAGATGCAGCCGCCAAAACCAACATAAACATAAACCATTGACTCCAAGTCTCGCTTGTGTAGTTTCCACCTAAGCACCAAGGGTGTTACAGCTCCTTGTTATAAAGGACAGACTCATTAAGTGCGACATCAGCTCCTGTTTAAAAAGCTGCAGGAGCTACTCTCGTGTGGAAATCACTCCCCACCAACATATTGAGCAACTTCCTTTTCTACACCCTTTTCTATCCAGTCAGCAGCGGGAATACAGTCAGCATCGGTAAAAGCTATAATCTCACCTTTGGCAACAGAAATCCCTTTATTCCTAGCTGCATAGGAACCTGGCTTTTTTTCATATGTTATCATTGCTTGGCTGAATTCATTTACCACACTAGCAGTATCTGATTGTGAGGCATTATCCACAACGATCACTTCATAGCTTTCTTTGGGGTAAGTCTGATTCTCTAAACATTCCAAGCAAGTTCTTAGCGGTTCAGCATCATTGTATACTGGAATAATTACAGAAACCAACATCTGGTACTCCTGTCTAGTCATTTATTGCTTATTGCTTTTAAGATAGCTTTTTCCACTCCCTCGATCGTTTTCTCTAATCCGAATCTATCTATAACATACTCCCGACATCGATCGCCTAGTGTAATAATACTATCATCTCTCCAATTAATTAAAAGCTTAATTTTCTCTGACAAATCTCTCTCATTTCCTGGCTGAAAAAGCCCCTTTTGAAATTCCCCCGTTAAAATTTCTGGAATTCCTCCTGTTCTGCTTGCGACTACTGGCGTTCCACAGGCCATGGATTCAATAATTACCCTGCCGAATGGTTCAGAATTTATACTGGGGAGGACAGTTATATCGCTCATTTGATAAAGTGAACCTGGGTTATTTACGTGACCCAGAAAATCTACATACTTTTCTACGCCCAAATCCTCTGATAGTTTTTCTAATGATTTCTTGTACTCTGCCTTTGCGCTTAAAGGCTTACCTGCTATTATCAGCCGACTGCTATTATTATCTTGATAAATTATCGCAAAAGCTTTAATGAGTGTTTCCACTCCTTTCTCTCGATCGAGTCTACCAACATAAGATATTACTTTAATATTTTCCGCTATTCCCCATTCTTGTCTAGCTAGAGAAAAACTCTCTGACGGTTCAAACATTTCTGGATTTAATCCATTGTATACTACCTCAATTTTTTCCGATTTCAAGCCTCTGTTAGCCCAATCTTGCTTTGTCTGGTTTGATATAGTAATGAATTGTTTCACTCCTTTCAGGCCAATAGACCATTGCCACCCAAGCTTTATGTCCGGAGGTGGTAGTCTCAGATGGCAAATCAAAGGAATATTCCGGGATAAAGCTAAAGCTGCACCCCAAAAATTATCGTGATATTGATTGCTATATACACAACTATAGTCGCTTGCAGGGATTTTTGTTATATCTGATAAAAAATTACCTAGAGACTTTATTCTTTCTTTTCGTTCAATTCTATAGCCATTTACTTTGATAATTTTGTGACAAAATTCGCGATAATGCTTAAGTAAATTTCCTTCCTTTACATATAACATACTTATTTTATGACCGCGTTTAGCTAGACCTTGGCAAACATCTAACATCGACAATTCCTGACCTCCACGGCAAGAAGATGGTTCATTTTCCAAAACTAATATGTGCATATTTTTCTTAATTAATCATCCTCGATCTTTTTCCCGATCGCTTTCCTGTTTATTCTGCCAATATGAATATATTCCCAAATAAGGACTGTATAACTGACCGATTTTTACTTGCAGTTCACAAGCTTTGCCAAAATCATCCTCAAGCATGTCTTTGTATTTGAGATAGTGATTCAATACTCGCAAGCTATCCCGCACTGTATAAAAAGGTATTGCTAATTGCAGCAGAGGTCTTTGCCAGGGATAATATCTGGTGAGGCGCACCAGATGATTGGACAAACCATATCCACGGGCCAATCTGAGTAGATATGCTTTTTCTAAACGATCGGGGGTAATATGGTGCCAGATTTCCATTTTCGGATTGTGCCATACTTCCCATTTACTATTTTGGAGTGCGATTCGTTCTAGCCTAACGTAATCAAATACGGAACGCTAGCCCAAGAAATTGGGAACTCTGACAGCATGGGGGTTAAATTCCCCTCCCTCTAGGTACGGGGGTGACACCGGTCCTCGGTGCTGCGAAGTGACATCATTGTGGTGCTAAGCGAGGACTTAAATGTAGGATAGCTGGCAGCTATCGCCGGTGACGCCGCTAGGAAAGATACCCAAGGTTAGAGCAGGCAAACATATGCAAGCCTCGTTAAGTAAAACCAGCGGAATAAGGCTATATACGCTGGCCTAAAAAGGAAATGGTAGCTAGTATTAGTCTTTCTAGATGGCTAGTATAGTACTCAAACAGCTCCCGGGGTAGAGTGTGGACCTCAAGGTATCGTGAAATGTTGTTAGGGAACGAAGTAACCTCCCGTGCGCTGTCTGCTCAACCGGGCAGACCAGTTAGATGTTAAGCGTAAGCCACGGGGGGAGGGATGGCCCAAGAAGCGAATGCCCGGGGTAATTCCTGGGATAACGTCTACAGTAATGTAGATGATGCTGGGTAGCCAGCGCTGACGTGGGTCGGTGATACTAGGAAACTGCTGGAATGAGTAATCCTAAAACGCCACGGAACTAATCCGAAACGCAAGTGGAGGATAAGGTATGGATAACTGGTAAAACTGACTTGAGAATGGTGATCCTAACGGTTATCAGAAGAACCACTCACCAAACCAGGAAAGGGAAGAAAAGACAGGCGGCAAGGGCTAACGGGAGCAATCCCTATAAAGTCTACCTATGATAAGGGCCTAGTACCCAGTAGCCGGATGCGGTGAAAGTCGCAAGTCCGGTTCCGAAAGGGAGGGTCGGGAAGCGATTCCCGGCTCGACCCCAGCCCATAACACATCATTTCCGCATCTTCGCCGGCAGCCATTGTTTTTTCATCTCTACCGGGGATTAGCAATTTTTCTGGGGGCGGTATTGCTTCTGACCATGCTTGTTTGCGGATGACTACTCCTGGCGCTGCCGGGATTCTCCTCGGTTTGGCATTACGCTGGTAATGAAAGGGTTTGTTCCCCCGGTTGTATATAGTTAGATAGTTCTTGACTTGCTTAAAGTAGGGGGGCGGATCGTTATCTAGTTTAGCATGGATAATGCCGCCATAGGCGCCTACTTGGGGCCGATCGCGCCCAAAAGCACAACATTCTGCCACCCAATTAGGCCCTGGTATATTATCATCATCCAAAAAACCCATGAGGCTACTGCTTTTAACTGCTTTTACCCCACAGTAACGGGCATAAGCCGGTCCTTGTTTAGCTTCAAACAGATATCGTAACTGGCTATCTCGACGCCATTGCTGGGCATATTTCGATAATACCTCGGCAGTTTCGTCCTTGCTATTGTTGTCAACGACCAACACTTCCCATGCTATCCCCTCCGTACCGACCTGACCTTGGAGACTATCTAACACTTCTGGCAGACGTTTAGCACCATTATATGTGGGAATGACTATGCTAAAATCCATAGCTACCTGCTTTAATTATTGGGTGACTGTTGTCGGGGTAGGAACAGTCTCTACTAGCGCTTTTGAAACCAAAGCTGGCTGTTTTTTGCTGAAACTCAAAGAGTCCTCTACTGAATCTATGATAATCCGATCGCCTTCGACAAAGGTATTTTCCAGAATTTTAGTGGCGATCGCATTTTCCAGTTGGCGCTGAATGGCCCGTTTCAGGGGGCGGGCCCCATAAACAGGATCGTAACCCGCCTCTACCAAATGGTCGATCGCGGCATCAGTCAGTTCCAGAGTTATTTTTTGCTCTGCCAGCAGCTTTTCCATCCGCTGAATTTGAATTCCCACGATTTGTCGTAACTCAGCTTTATCCAGGGCATGGAAGAGAATTGTATCATCAACCCGGTTGAGAAACTCCGGGCGAAACTGCTTGCGCAGGGCCTGTAACACCCGCTTGCGCATCTCTTCATACTGAGTATCGTCCCCCGCCACATCCAATATATGGTCGCTACCGATATTGCTAGTCATGACTATGACTGTATTTCGGAAATCTACTGTCCGTCCTTGGGAATCTGTAATTCGTCCATCATCCAACACTTGTAGCAAGATATTGAACACGTCTGGATGGGCCTTTTCCACCTCATCCAGCAGCACTACCGCATAGGGACGCCGGCGCACCGTCTCGCTTAACTGTCCTCCCTCCTCATAACCTACATAGCCTGGAGGCGCACCCACCAGTCGCGCTACGGAATGCTTCTCCATATACTCGGACATGTCAATTCGCACTATAGCATCATCGCTATCAAACAAGCATTCTGCTAAGGTCCGGGCCAGTTCCGTTTTCCCTACTCCCGTCGGTCCCATAAACAAAAAGGATCCGATCGGGCGTTGGGGGTCTTTCATGCCGGCCCTGGCCCGACGTATTGCTGCCGATACCGCTGCTACTGCTTCATTTTGCCCTACCACCCGCTTGTGCAGGTATGTTTCCAACTGTAATAATTTTTGTCGTTCCGATTCTAGTAGCCGGTTGACCGGTATCCCCGTCCATTTCGCCACCAATTCTGCTACATCTGCTTCCGTGACTTGTTCCCGCAGCAGGGCCGATCCGCCGGACTGCATATCCAATAATTGCGCTTCCTTCGCCTCCCGATCGCCCTCTATCTTTTGCAGGCGTCCGTACTTCAACTGGGCCGCCTTATTGAGATCGTAGGCCCTTTCTGCCTGTTCGATTTGCACCCGCAGCTTATCTTCCTCTTCCTTGAGAGTTTTGATGGCCTCCAACAGTTGCTTCTCTCCCTGCCACTGGTCGTTCAACTGTTGCTGGCGGGACTGCAAACTGCTAATTTCTTGCTCGATCCGGCGCGATCGTTCTTGGGCCTCCCGCTGCACTTCTGCTTCCAGGGACAGCTTTTCCATTTCCAACTGCATTATCCGCCGGTCTATGGTTTCCAGTTCCTCTGGTTTGGAAGTAATCTCCATCTTCAGCTTCGCCGCCGCTTCATCTACCAGGTCGATGGCCTTATCGGGCAAAAATCTGTCCGTGATGTAACGACTGGACAGCATGGCCGCCGCTACCAGGGCCGAGTCCGTAATTTTCACCCCGTGATGGACTTCATAGCGTTCCTTCAGTCCCCGCAATATAGAAATAGTATCCTCTACCCCGGGCTGATTCACAAACACCTGTTGAAACCGGCGTTCCAGGGCCGCATCTTTTTCGATATATTTGCGGTACTCGTCCAGAGTTGTGGCTCCGATGCAGCGCAGTTCCCCCCGTGCTAGCATCGGTTTCAGCAGGTTGCTGGCGTCCATGGCACTGGACTGTCCCGCACCGGTCCCCACCACCGTATGCAGTTCGTCGATAAACAGCACTATCTGACCGTCCGAGTGAGTCACTTCTCGTAATACTGCTCTCAACCGGTCTTCAAATTCCCCCCGGTATTTAGCACCAGCTATCAGAGAACCCATATCTAGGCCAATTAACTGGCGGTTTTTCAGAGATTCCGGTACTTCGTTATTGATTATCCGCTGGGCCAGGGCTTCCGCGATCGCGGTTTTCCCCACCCCCGGTTCTCCGATCAGCACCGGGTTATTTTTCGATCGGCGAGACAATACCTGAATCACGCGGCGAATTTCTTCATCCCGGCCTATCACCGGATCTAGTTTACCGGAGCGAGCCTGTTCTGTCAAGTCCCGTCCGTACTTTTCCAGGGCCGCGTAGCTATTTTCTGGACTTTGGTCCGTTACCTTCTGACTGCCCCGGATATCCTTGATCGCCCCTTCCAACTGGGTGCGGGTGCAGTTAAATCCTCTTATCAACCGGCGACCAACGCGCTCATCTTCAGCGAAAGCCAGCAGCAGGTGTTCGACGGAAATATACTCGTCTTGCCATGACATCCGCGCCTCTGAGGCCATATCCAGCATCACGTCCAAGCCCCGTCCCAGGTATAATTGCTCGACATCTGGGGATTTTTTTTGCCGGGAGTCAAATAGTTCCAACTGTTGAGATAGCTTCACTGGGTCAATGCCAGCTTTGGACAGGATCGTCTTGGCAATGCCGTCCTGTTCTAACATGGCGATCGCCACATGTTCCACCTCCAACTGCTGATGTTTTCCGCGACGGGCCACATCCTGGGAGTTGACGATCGCTTCCCAAGCTTTATCTGTAAATTTACTGGAGTCTGTCGGCTGCATGGCTTGAACTGTGATGCTATCAGCTTAATCTTACGTCCCCCAGGCGATCGCCTGGGAAGGGGGGTACTTCAGCTAGAAGCCATTGCTGGCGTTGCTTGCTGCTGAGCGGAACCTTGAGTACCCAACTGAATGAGTTCTATCTTATATCCATTCGGGTCTTGGACGAAGGCAATCACCGTCGAACCATGCTTCATCGGACCCGGTTCCCGTACCACCTTACCACCACGGGCTTTAATCGTCTCGCAAGTACCATAAATATCATCCACGCCAATGGCTATATGACCGTAGCCATCCCCCAGGTCATACTTCTCGGTATCCCAGTTATAGGTTAGCTCCAGCACCGTATGGTCGGACTCGTCGCCATAGCCCACAAAGGCCAGGGTAAACTTCCCACCGGTATAGTCCTTCTGGCGTAGCAGCTTCATCCCCAGCACCTCGCAGTAGAACTTGAGGGACTCTTCCAAGTTGCCCACCCGCAGCATCGTGTGTAATAGTCGCATGGTCAATCCCAAATAATTTCCGAATATCAGCCAAGAGTTCTCGATCTGGACGTATTCTAACAAGCGACAGTCTGTCTGATGAGGATAAGATCGATGGTTTTTACGCCAGATACAGCAATTGAAGAGATTCGCGCCCGGGAGATTCTGGACTCTCGCGGACGCCCGACGGTGGAAGCAGAAGTCGAACTCGCTAACGGGGCCCTGGGTGTGGCCCAGGTTCCCAGCGGGGCCTCCACCGGCACTTTTGAAGCCCACGAACTCCGGGATGGAGATGCTAACCGGTACGGTGGCAAAGGGGTGCTGGAGGCCGTGCGGAATATTAAGGAAAAAATCGCGCCCAAACTGTTGCAGATAGATGCCCTCAACCAAGCTTTGGTCGATCGGATCATGATCGATCGGGATGGTTCTGCCAATAAGGCCAACCTGGGGGCGAATGCGATCCTGGCGGTCTCTCTCGCCACGGCCAAAGCTGGTGCTGACTCTCTAGGCATCCCCTTATATCGCTATCTGGGCGGTCCCTTGGCCAACCTGCTACCAGTACCCTTGATGAACCTGATCAACGGGGGGGCCCATGCTGCCAATAATGTCGATTTTCAGGAATTCATGATTGTGCCGGTGGGTGCGCCCACTTTTGCCGAGGCATTGCGCTGGGGTGCGGAAATTTTTGCCTGTCTCAGCAAGGTGTTGGATGGCAAAGGTTTGCTGACTGGTGTGGGCGATGAGGGGGGTTTTGCTCCCAACCTGGGTTCAAATCAAGAGGCCCTAGATCTATTGGTTGCTGCGATCGAAAAGGCGGGCTATAAACCGGGGGAACAGGTGGCCCTGGCGTTGGATGTGGCAGCTAGCGAGTTTTATAAAGACGGTCAGTATGTCTATGATGGCAACCCCCACTCGCCCCAGGACTTTATCGATTATATGGGTCAGTTGGTTGACCAATATCCCATTGTTTCCATTGAAGATGGTCTGCACGAAGAGTGCGAATCGTTTAGCGTAAAGGTCCAAAATGGAAAATGATGCGTCAAATGACTGTGTCACAAGCCTATTAACCGAGACCGCTAGCAGGACATCATTAGTCCTGACAACTTGCAGGGCTAACCGACCACCGGTGGTAACACTGGAAAGGACCGGTGAAACCCAGAGATGATGAAGGTGCAAGTCCTTCTCCCCAGGTGCAGGGGTAAAAGCATCACCCCTACGGTAGCGATGGCATCAATCCGTAAAGCGGGGTGAAAAGGCGTCAATGACTGGTAGCCTAAACCGGTCAACGTTGAGCAAGTGGCTATGAGGAGCATAAAGCGAAGTGTTGCAGCGTCGTCAACAGAAACCAGTGGAATAAGGCTTATACACTGGGCCCAAAAGGGCAAGGATAATGGTCGTTGGCAGATTTTTCACTGACCAACAAGCACTGACAATAAACCCGACGTATGGACACCTTCTAAGGTCACAAACAATCATCGGCAGGAACGAGATAAACCAGTTGATGTACTCTCGATTAGGTCGATAGTCGAGTAGCCACCGAAGGCGCAACATCTGCAACACATTAGCAGGTCACAACTGGGAAAGATTGAGAGGAGAAGCATGCCTATCTGTAATGGATAGGATAAGCTGACGCCCTCACGGTTAACCAAAATGTGGAGGTTAGTAGAATTTCATATGTCACGGTGTACGTCCGAAAGGAAAGTATATGACTGGAATGCGGTCCCCTGGCGAAAGCTAAAAAAGAACGTATTCAAGATTCAAAAGCGTATCTACAGAGCGGCTCAACGTGGAAACAAACAGCTAGTACGCAAGCTCCAAGGATTACTCACGAGGTCATGGTCCGCAAAGATGATTGCGGTGAGACAGGTAACCCAACAGAATCAGGGAAAGAAAACGGCAGGAGTAGATGGCGTGGTTGCGCTAAAGCCCTCCGAAAGACAGCCACTGGTGAGGCAGCTAAGAATCAATGACGGAAAAAAGGTCAAACCGACCCGCAGGGTATGGATACCTAAACCCGGCAAAGATGAAAAAAGGCCATTAGGGATACCCACGATTTATGACAGAGCCCTACAAGGATTAGTCAAGATAGCATTAGAGCCCGAATGGGAAGCGGTGTTTGAGGCGAACTCCTACGGGTTCAGACCAGGTAGAGGATGCCACGATGCTATAGAAGCAATATTCAAAAGCATCAGTCAAAAACCCAAATGGGTATTGGATGCGGATATTGCAAAATGCTTCGATAAAATTGACCACAACACACTACTCGAAAAACTGAATAACTCCACACCAATACGGAAGAAAATCCGTGAATGGCTAAAGGCCGGGGTGATGGACCGGCGCGAATACCAACCAACCTATGCAGGGACACCACAGGGTGGAGTAATATCCCCTCTGCTAGCAAATATAGCACTACATGGGATGGAAACAGAGGTAAGAAAAATCGTGCCCGGAAACGTAGTAAAGCAAAAAGAACTAGGAGTAGTGAGATACGCGGACGACTTTGTAATAATGCATAAAGACCGGAAGGTCATTGATGCGGCAAAAGAGGTCATCAGCAAGTGGTTAGGCAAAATAGGATTGGAACTGAGACCCGAAAAAACACGAATAGTCCACACACTTGAGGGGGATAAGCCAGGTTTTGATTTCCTTGGAATCAACATCCGCCAATACAAGGTAGGAAAATACCGAAGTGGAAAAACCGGGAAAGGATACAAAACCCTAATAAAGCCAAACGACAAATCCATAAAGGCCCACAAAGAAAAGTTGAAGACTGTGATAGACAATCATAAGGCTGCGCCACAGGCCGCACTGATAAGCAGACTGAACCCAATAATCCGGGGATGGTGCAACTATCACAGAACGGTGGTAAGCAAGGAGGTATTCGGAGAACTGGATAACTACCTGTGGGATATAATATGGAAATGGGGCAAAAGAAGGCATCCAAATAAGGCGGACACATGGGTAGCGAAGAAATACTGGAAAGCTGAAGGCAGCCGACAGTGGAACTTCATGGATAAAACGGGGATAAAACTACTCCTACACTCCGATACGGAAGTCATACGACACGTAAAAGTGAAAGGAGCAGCCAGCCCGATGGATGGAAATCTCGTGTACTGGAGCAAAAGATTACGCAAGAGCCCCCTAGTAAGCTCGAGAGTGATTAAGCTCATGAGCAAACAAAAAGGTAAATGCGAACACTGTGGAATGCTGTTTATAGAAGGAGACAAGTGGGAAGTTGACCACATCCTGCCGAAATCATTAGGCGGTAAGGACAGGTACGATAATCTACAACTGCTCCATGATTATTGCCATCATCAGAAAACGAGAATAGATGGCAGTACTGAGAGCCGCACCCGGAAACGGGATAGGAAGGCCGAGGAGCCGGATGAGGTGAAAATCTCACGTCCGGTTTTGAAGACGAGCAGGATTGGCGACAATCTTGCTTAGTTTAATAGACTGGGACAGTTGGCAGTTGTTGACGGAAAAGTTGGGTAGTCGCATCCAGTTGGTGGGGGATGACTTGTTCGTGACTAACCCCACCCGCTTACAGAAGGGTATAGACTCAAAATCCGCCAATGCCATTTTGATTAAGCTGAATCAAATTGGTTCGATGACGGAAACTCTGGAAACCGTAGGACTAGCTACTCGCAATGGTTTGCGTTCCGTAATTAGCCATCGTTCTGGGGAAACCGAAGATACGACCATTGCGGACTTAGCGGTAGCGACTCGTGCGGGTCAAATTAAGACTGGTTCGCTGTGCCGCAGCGAACGAATTGCCAAATATAATCGCCTGTTACGGATCGAAGATGAACTGGGTGATTTAGCAGTCTATGCTGGGACTGTAGGCATGGGACCGCGCTAACAGTTGTTACCAGCAGGGTGAGCTTTTGAATTAAGAAACCAGGTTTCTCCTACGAAACCTGGTTTCTTAGTTACTGATGAATAGAGTGGGCGAGCTTTATACCTGGCGAGTCATTTTATTGCACTGGAGGAAAAGTCTGTATTTTTGATAGTTTACCCCCGCGCTTGTGGCGATCGTTAACTAGGGGCTAGTTTTGATGAGATTATAAATCTCATCAGTAATTGACCTAACCTTCCGATCTCCTAGCTAGGAATGAGGATTAAACAAGATGTTCATATGAGAATCCCTAAAGTCCTCTCAACGAAGGCGTTTCAGGCGACTTTGACACGTTATTCAATCCTCCTTATTCCCTAAAAATGGATCGAACCAGTATATTGTAGTCCCACCATTGATTTTGAAGTAAAAGTTGTAAGCATATCTGACACCCACTTTGGGATTGTCTAAAACCTTGCAGAAGCATTCATTCCCTACAATGATTGGCTTAGTAATTAGGTCTGTTAAAAGCTCTGGAACCCAAGGATGAAATTCCGTTAGCTGGATAGTATCTCGTTTATTCTCTGAGACACCTATCCAATGAATCGTTTCATCCGGCTCTAACAACTCTACATCCAGTTCGTCCTTACTGTTGTTTTGGTAAGTAGAAGTTTCAGGATGATTGTCCGTCAGTGTGATATATTCTCCAACGTTTGTTCCACTCTGTGCCAAAATTCCCTCAGTATCCACCGTCATCTTAATCTCTTCGTAGGATCTCTTGAGACACTTCGTCTTTAACTCCTTAGAGACTTTTTCATCCTTAGAGAAGAAAGGTTTACGGGGGTCACCTTTTTCATCATAATCAACCATCTGATCGAGCAAGTTATTCATCTGATCGACATTGAGCCACTTGCTCGGATCGTTGCCCTGTGTCATAACTTGATAAACTGCTGAAATGAATCCCTTTTTGAAGGATATAGCCTCCGGCGATCCCTGCTCGACACATTTTTTGTCTTTAACCAAACGCTCGTATTGGTGCTGAACGCACTTTAAGAAGGTAGCATTGACTGAATTTCCTGTCCCAAAGCCTTTCACCCAGCAATTTTGTAAGGGGATTTGCAAATCATGTAGCTTGCAACCAGATTTGTTTATTGCATTTATAAAATCGACATCACTTTTTGAAAGAAATTTTGAATCGGGCTTAAATTCGATAGTCGCTGACATCACATTCTCCTTGAAAAATTATGTGTACATTCCATCATTATCCACAAAAAATGAATCAACAATCACCAAATTTAGTGATGCTATTTCAATTTTTAAAGATATATAGCAGGCAGTGCAGGAGTTGTGCAACTGGGGGGGTTAATGAAATCATTACCAGACAATGGTTTCAGCCGCGTTCGCCCCCTCCGGAAAATTTACACAAACGATTTACAGGGTTTCTCATCGTCATGAGGTACAGCATCCAGCGATGAAACCCACTGATATCAAGGCTTTAACTGTACCTCACCTTATTGAGAAGTGCCAGAGTTTAGATTTGTTATCAAGTCGTCTTTGAAATCTAATATCTCCTGTGACCAGTGATTATCCTGACCGAATTCCGCCATCGATCGCGAAATTAGATTCTTGTCAAATTTAAAAGCCAGTAACACCTTAACGATCAACTCAACACTTAGTCTGTTGGGAGTCTTTAAATAATCAAAATAATTTGCTAGCTGATTGATAAGATCCTTAACTTTTGGATCGTTATTTGTGTCATCTGTCAAGTTTTGAGACGTCCAATTTTTCAAACTGTTAGCTTTCGCTACTATCTGAGGTAAGCATAAGCTTACTAGGATCGGTCCAAACTGATCGATTTCCAACATTGCAGCATTCCAGTGTTTGGATTGGATCCGATCGCCTGGATTTGCTTGTACCTTGTCATATTTAAAGACTTCCATAGTTGCTGTCATGGTTGTTCGCTCCTCAGAAAATAATTTCCCACACTAACGATAGCTTAAAGTTGTTGTCTTTCGGAATCGGATTAAAGGTCACTCGATTATACATGATCGCATCTGGACTCTTGTTTGATTGCAAAGCTGTGGGAAGCTGATTTGCAGTTAAGCTGCTAGGAACAGCATTAAACAACGCAGCTTCTGTTAGAGCATAAGGATTACCACTATGATGAGTTGTATCGGGCTGGGTTTCCTTCAGTGTCGCTGTTAGGGTTAATTGATAACGTTTGTTACTATTTTCAGTAATTTCCTGAAAATCTTCTGCCTTAACTGTATTAATCCCGACACAAAAGACTGGTGTTAACAAGGTCCCAGAAGTGCTAGAACCGTTGCCAGTCCCTACCATTGCATATTTAATGGGGGTGCTACCACCAAACCCAGAAAACAACTCGGCTACTAACTTGCGACCTGGTAGCATCACATCGTTATGGGCAGTTACTACTGAGATGACTTTGTCTGCTCTATCGATTTTTTTAATGGTTAGAGAACCTTTGAGTTCCAGGGAATCAGACAAATGCATTGTTTATACCTCCTTATTAGGAAAATGTGTTACCTGAATCGAAATCTGTGTAATCAAAAACGCCAGAAAGGATTATTTCATCTGACATATCTTGTTTTATTGGAGCGAGCGGGACGATCTGTTCTTGCTGTTGTGGATTGAGCTCTAACTTCGGATCGGGAAGTGTTTGATATTCAACCATTGCAGGCAGTTCAACCACAAACGTTACTCTTCCCTCGTCCAGCTCCTGCTGCTCTTTTAATCCTAAGACGAATTCACCAATTTTAGCATCATTCAGCTCTTGCCGCTCTTTTAATCCTAAGACGAATTCACCAATTTTAGCATCATTCAGCTCTTGCTGCTCTTTTAATCCTAAGGCTATTTCACCAATTTTAGCATCATTTAGAGTTTGTTCTTCTCTGAGTAATAGGTTTCCCCCAAATTCTACTGCCCTATCAGTTAGCTCTTGTACTTCTTTTTGGAGGACACAAACTGCATAGATGTTGCTCCAGTCGCTGGGGTAAATCCATATAGACTTGGGATCCGGAGGTTGAGAACTCGCGGAAGGAACTGCTCGCACTTGAACTTTATATATTCCTGGAGATGGATTTCCTCCCAAGGGAATAGCATATGGGGATGAAATTTTAGGAATTGTTTGAGATTGACCGCTGGGTTTTGTCAACTGCACTTCATAGGATAGCTGCGATCCTAGCGTACCATCAGCAGCGTGGCTCCAGCTCACCCTAAGCTCCTGCGATTGATAGACTACATCAATAATCGGAGATGCAAGCTTTCGGAATTCTTGACTCTTCCAGTCGCTAGCAGGTTTGTAACCTTTGGCCAGAACTTTAACTTTACATCTATATAAACCCGGTACCAATTTTAGTTTAGCAGTATCGTAAGATGTTTTTGAACTCGCGATCTGTTTAATTTTCTTTTCTGTGGTGGGATCTAAGACTTTATTTAACAATATTTCGTATTTATCGGCATCAGATACAGCCTGCCACTCTACTTTTGTGCCACCGGTAAATGGTAAGTAATTTATTGTTGGAAACCGAGAAATTTGATGGTGACTGCTGCTATGGTGATGGTGACTACCACCGCCGCCGCCGCCACCACCGCCGCCGCCACCGCCGCCGCCGCCGCCGCCGCCACCGCCGCCGCTACTACCGCCGCCATCTCCATTTCCATCTCCATTTCCATCTCCATTTCCATCTCCATCATCAATATTGTCCTGCAGTTCTTTTTTGAGCTTGTCACATAACAATTTTGCGACCACTTTCTTTAATACTGCTTTCGCTACAAGTGCAGCTAACACTTTAATTAGAGCATCTCTTTCATTCCACAATTGCCTTAAAATTACTTCAACATTATCTTTAATGGTGTTTATGATATATTCAACAATCTTATCAAATGTAAACCCAGCGGGAACAGCAAACTCTACTGCCAATTTCGGCAAAGGAATAGTTGCCAAATCTTTCCCCCCAGCAGTTATTTTATAACTACCTTCTATAATTATAAATAGTTTAGCGTTTTTATTATTTAGCGTAATATCAGTAGGCGGCTTAGTCGTAATATGGGGTACGACTGCAAACTTTGTATTAAAAACTTCCTTAAAAGCAAGATCTACTAGCTCTCCACATCCTTCGCTCTTACCGATCGACCTTAACTTTTCTATAAATTCTGCGGCATCAATTAAATCCTTTAGCCCATCTTTGTCATCAAGTGGCGGGAAATTTTCTATTTTTAATTTGCTTTTCTCTGTCCAGCTCAACTTAAGTTCTAGATTATTGAAAGGCCCCAGCGGTTTCTTATAATTCAAATCCGCAGTTAACTGCCTCTGCTTAGTTGTTTCTTCCCTGCAAATTTGCAGATATCCGCTGAGAAAATCTATATTAAAAATCCGAAATCCGCAGGAAAACTTAAACTCTTTGTTCTTTCCATAGGAAATAACGCTAATGGCAGGCCCTTCTTGTGAATTGTTTTCTCCTGTGAGCGTTAATATATCTTCAATGATAGTTAAAGGCTGAAGTAACTTGCCCGCAATCGAGATTCCTTTCTGGGTTCCGTCCTTGACGATCTCGACGTTTACTGCAATCTCCGGTCTTTCTAGGTCGGCAACATAAAACTTAAGAATTGAGGCAATATTAAGACCCTCTTTCAACGATACTGGAGTTGCACTTCCTGGTAATGTCAGCTGCCCGAGACTCTTCTGTGGATCTGCTTTTATTTGGTTGTAATAATATATGCGGCTGTTTTTAAAAGTAATATCTATAAAATCCCTGGGCCAACTCACCCCTGAAGGTAAGAAATTGGAAATTAGTTTCCCGACATCCAGGATGCCGATCGCGTCTACCAAAATCAGTGCAGGTTTCCCCCCAACAAAAGTAGCAGTGGCCATCAGGTGAGAAGGCAGTCCACTCTCCTTAAACTTTACTTGTCCGGAGAGTTGCAGTAAACTATCGGACTTACTTTGTTGATTTCCAGTTCCTGTATGGGTAACTGTCTTTTCAAACTTAAGGTGCAGATTATTTATGTCAAGCCCCCCATCGATCCCGAATGGTTTGGGCCAATTAATCTGGGAATCGCACTCAAAACAATATCGCTGTCCCACAACGAATGTTGCACTGATATTCTCAAACGTAATCTCTGGTAAATCAGATTGATCGAGGACGATCGGAGATCCGAACTTCCGTGAAATATCGCCAATTAACTGATTAAATTTAAATGTATGAGTCAATCTACCCGTGACAGTTATCGGTTGGCCACTTGGAGGTTTAGCGGCACGCATGCGGATGGGAACATTTAAAACTTCCAGGTCTCCAGTGACGTAGACCTCCCATCCATTTTTTGCTTTTGACAGTGCAGTTTTTCCTGACATTCGACTATCTAATCCTATACTTCAATCGTTATTTTATGGAACCCATACGGTGAGGGGCTTACAGCCCGAGTCCCCCGCTCATTGCCCCCAGAGGGTCGAGCTGTCCCAAACCCTAAGAGTGACAAGTAGTTCTTCAAAGAACTTCGCACTGTCCCGTCCCTTTAGTATGCAGGACATTAAGTTCCAACTCATTTACTGTCAGTCCTGGGAATATCTCATAACTAGCGTCCTCCCCGGAATCATCTTTTGGAAACACTCATTCTAGTTCCAACTTTAACTCATAG
This sequence comes from Hormoscilla sp. GUM202, assembly GCA_005518205.2. Lineage (GTDB taxonomy): Bacteria > Cyanobacteriota > Cyanobacteriia > Cyanobacteriales > Desertifilaceae > Hormoscilla. Next base: position 3,417 of record RFFC02000014.1, on the reverse strand, counting down.
TCTTGTTTTTTTAGTTTTTCTAATTTTAAATTTTGGTTCCCATTATTCTCAGATAATTGAATTTGAAGTCCAATTATTTTCATTTGATTTGGCGATTTTTTAGCATTTACAATTGGCAGGTACGGGAGGACTTCCCAGCCACTCTCCAATTCTTTACTTATAAATATCAAAATCTGCTCCCTGCTTACAAGTATTTCGTTATGCTCCAGATCCAAAGCGTAGGTTTTCAGACCGTCACATTTGCTCTTGCTCTGATATTCCAACCTTACGGTTTCGATCCCTGTTTGGGCATCGCCAATGCGAATGTCTATAAAATCTGGTATAACAAAAGGTGAACTTGAGCTTGACATACCCTTACCTATCACTCATACCACTATCTACCTTCCAATTCTTTATAAACGAGGAAAACGAGGATTAAATATTGCTTGCTGAATAAAGCTGTAACTCAGACTGAATAATGGTTTTGGCGTTTTAAAAGCCAGCAAAGTGCAAGGTTTTGCTGCTCAGAGGGGCCAAAATAGAAGCCTCCAGCTAGACCGACGGTGTAGTCAGCTGTGTGGCGTCTAGATTCGCCCTGTAGCCTTTTTCCGCAAGCCCTAAATAAGATGCTTATCCAAGAAGCCATAGACTCTTGTCAGCAGAAACACGACGCTTTTTACACCTTATTAAATCCTAATTCCTCACAAAACTATCTTAGCTTGATTATTCTTCCGAAGCCGGTTCTGGCAATTTTTTTTGCGAAGCCGGTTCTGGCAATTTTTTTGTTTATGCTACTGGTAATGAGCCTTTGGGTGCATTGGTGTGCAACACTTCAACCCCGACATTATCAATGCTTAGTCCTGGAAATATATTCCATTTTTTACTTGCTCCAGAACTCTTGAACCTCAGCCCAAAGTCAAATAAACCATTCGTCGAAATAACGAACCTATAGATTTCTAGATTCACAGGAGGGGTGTAATTTTTAAGATATGGAATACTTAATGCACCCCCAATTGTTTGCAAGTATGCCTCAAAGTCAGTTTTGCTAATGACTAAAGGATTCTTCTCTGAAACAGGAAGCTCGAAGGTTTTATCTTCACCCTTTTCACTTGTCATTGTGAGTTTGAGCTTCTGCTCGCTATCGCCGCTGCCAATGATAATCGTTATACTAGGGCGAACTGTCCAGTAATATGATTTTGTAAAGTCACTATTGTCATCGCTATTACTAGCCGTTGATTGGACCCAAACTTGATATTTTTCCTTCCACTTGGAATCTTGTTTACCCGCTTCCGCAATTTCCGTACTTGTAAATGTGTACGTTGTATCACTATGATTTGCGTCATCATGCTCTAAAAAGGTAACAGATTGATCGTAAATATTTACGACTTTAATCTTGTACCCTGTGATATCGGTTGTATCGTCAGGTAATATCCAATCAACCTTCAAAGTTTTTTTGTCCTTATCGTAACTCTTCGTAACTTTTTTAGGTGCTGCTACTTTTGCCATGGTAATTATACTCCTGGTTAAACTTGAACCAAATTTACTTTCAACTCAATCCTCCTTGGTGGGGGGGTTCTATCTATTAGACGAATTACTGAGATTTTTTCTGACAGATTTTTTCGCTTTTTTTCTTGTTTTTCAGAAAGTCCCCCTAACTTCCTCATCCATGCCGCTACGGGAGCAAACTTTTCCTGCTGCACCGAATCTGGCATCCACCAGCGGTGACTCACTCATAGGACTGAACAGTTCTGCGATCGAAAGGGCTTTTCCTCTTGGGCGGGTGGAGTTGGGGACAAAAAGCATACCGACTCTTTTGGACTGGCTTTGTCCGACGTCACCTCTAAAATAGCCGCTTAACTTAGCCCCGAGTATTTTCCGCGCCCAAGATATCCGCTTACCAACTAAGTCGTAGGCTCTCCTCTGCTCTCGGGCTATTTCCGTATGCGATCGCTCTCTTGAAAAATGCAGTCCAAAAGGCTCGCGCAGCCATTGGGATAAGTCCCCGTGAGCCCGTCTGTCCAAGGCGCGATCGGGCCTTACCACCTTACACCACCTGTCTATAGACTCTGTTGCGCACTCTGTTGCGCCCACCCCTAAAATACTTTCAAATCCCGGATCTCCCCTAGCTAGCGCCGATTTTTCCTGCTGCACCGATCGCGCTACCACTGACGGTGAGTAACCAATAGAATAGGATTGTTGTGCGATCGCAACGGATGATGTCACAGTAGAGCCCGCAATGGTTCGGTCGAGAGCATTCCTCTGGAACATTTCCCTGAAAGCCGACAAGGTTGCTGCCCAAATTTGCCGATACCATTTTCGGTGTGTACTTGGCATTGCTCAGGGAGTTCTCCGACAGGTCGAGCTGTTGCAATTTGCCGAGATCGCCTAATTCCGAGGGGAGCGTACCGCTCAAAGAGTTGGAGGGCAGGTCGATCGCCGTCACCCGGTTGCCCACTACCGTCACCCCAAACCAGCCATTTACAGCATCAACAGAGGGGGGAGTTTCGCTGTCGAAATCCCAGCCTGTCTTGTTTTTCCAGCGCTTCCCAGAAGTACTGGCATGGAGAGCCTTCAGGGCTGCATAATCACCGGCATTGAGAATCGATTGGTCAACGCTGGCATCGAGAATTGATTGAAAGTCAATGCTGTATAGCCGCGCTTCGTTTGCAAAACTCTGAACCAGGAGATCGTTGTTAAAGCCATTGCCATCATAATCGGCAATATACAGTTTCCTGCCGTCACCGTTAAACTGAAGCGCTGAGGGAAGTAGATATTCGGTGAAATTTTCTCCATCATTCGAGCCCAATATCCTCAAAGTGCGGGACCGCTCCCCTCGGGGATGTTTTTTCTGAACCAGAATCTCATCCAAGCCATCACCATTCAAATCTTCGACGTATAAATTGGTGAGGTCGCCCGAGAGTTCGAAACTCGAGGGCAGGGGGATGCGGGTAAAGTTGCCGTCACCCTGGGATAAGAGTACGTGGGCAGTCAGACTGTCATCGTCGTCCCAACCGCCCTTTTTTTGGCGCAGTACATCGTCGCGATCGTCCCCATTAAAGTCGCCGATGTATAAGTTGGTGAAGTCGCCCTTGAGCTCGAAACTCGAGGGCAGGGGGATGCGGGTAAAGTTGCCGTCACCCTGGGACAAGAGTACGTGGGCAGTCAGACTGTCATCGTCGTCCCAACCGCCCTTTTCTTGGCGGAATATGTCGCTGCGACCGTCCCCATTAAAATCGCCAACGTATAATTTGGTGAAGTCGCCTTTGAGAGCGAAATCCTCCGGCAGGGTGATGGGGTTAAAGTTGCCGTCGCCTTGGGACAAGAGGATCTGAGCAGTCATCTGGTCATCGTCGTCCCAAACGCCCCTTTCTTGACGGAGCACATCGCTTTGACCGTCCCCATCAAAGTCCCCGATGTATAAGTTCGTTAAATCACCCT
>RFFC02000013.1 GCA_005518205.2 Hormoscilla sp. GUM202 | reverse complement strand
CCTTGACAGACCAAGGGTCTATTAGTGACAGTTTAACAATGAAGTATTTTTGCTCATTGCCAAATTGGGATGCACCCTTAGTGTTGTCTGCGGTAATGCTTTATGGCTGTGAACTATTTTGGCTAGTTCCTCTTTATGGTTCTTGATGGATTTGTCGCTGGGCTTAATCAGTGTCTTGAATCCAAGGATGGCTCCATGGGTTGATTTGCCGCTTCTGTATTTCCCCACCTCATATTGTCGGATGTTGAATCCTAGGAAATCGAATCCCGGTTCTTTTCCTTCCAATGTGTGGGATATGTGTGTTTTTTCGGCCTTCAATTCTAGTCCTATCCTTGCTAACCATTCTTCGACTTCTCTTTTTGCTTTTTTTATCATTGACCGGTCGTCATGTAGTACCACAAAGTCGTCGGCGTATCTTACTACCGTTAACTTTGCTTTTTCATCCCTCCCTTTGGCGAGTTCCATCACTTTTTCTTCTAACCCATGGAGGGCTATATTGGCCAGCAATGGAGATATTACCCCTCCTTGGGGAGTTCCCGCTGTGGTTTGTTGAAAGACTCCCGAGTCCATCACCCCGGCCTTTAGCCATGCCCGTACTTGTCTACGGATTAGTGATGTAGTATTCAGTTTGTTTAGGAGAGCCGAATGGTCAATTCTGTCAAAACATTTCGCAATATCTGCATCCAGAACCCATCTGGGTTTTTGTTTGATGGCTAAAAATATTGCCTCGATTGCATCATGACACCCTCGTCCTGGCCTGAATCCATAAGAGTTAGGTTCAAAATTCGCTTCCCATTCGGGTTCTAACGCATTTTTTACAACTCCTTGTAATGCCCGGTCGTACATTGTGGGTATTCCTAATGGCCGTTTTTCATCTCTTCCGGGCTTCGGTATCCACACTCGTCGCGTGGCTTTGGCCTTGGCCTTTCTGGTGAGTCTTAACTGCCTTACCAGTGGTTGCCGTTCTGAAGGTTTCAGCGCCGTGACGCAGTCTATCCCTGCGGTCTTTTTCCCCTGATTCTGTTGTGTTACCCGTCGTACCGATATCATTTTGTTGGACCATGACCTGTATAACAGACCTTGGAGCTTGCGTACCTTACGTTTGTTGCCTTCTTTTGCCGCTCTGTAGATGCGCTTTTGCAGCTTAAAGACCACCCTTTCCAGCTTGCGCCAGGGTATTGCCTTCCAGTCATACATTCGCCTATTGTCGATGTTCCGTGACATATGAACTGCTACTTACTTACTACTTTTACGAAATCGTGAGGGCGTCGGCGTATCCCACCTATTACCAGTGGGCTTTTGCTTCTCCACTCAATCTTTCCCAGTTGTGCCCTGCCTGATGAGAGCAGATATTGCGCCTGTGGTGGCTACTCCATCGAATCGACCTTATGATGGAGAGTGCTCCAACCGGTTTATCTCGTTCCTACATATGATTGTTCGTGACCTTAGGGTGGATTCCCTGCGCCGGGTTTATTGTCAGTGCTTATTGGTCGGTATAGCATCCGCCAATGACCTATATCCTTTCCCTTTTGGGCCAGTGTGTAAGCCTTATTTCACTGGTTTTTTCTGACGACGCTGCAAATCTTTGCTTTATGCTCACCATAGTCACTTGCTCGGCGATGACCGGTTTAGGCTACCAGTCAGGGCGCCTTTCCTGCCCGCTTCACGGATTGATGCCATCGCTACCGTGGGGCTGGCGCTGTCACTCCTGCTGAGTCGGGGTGGGCTTTCACCACCATCATCTGTAAGTTCTCAGGGCTGATGATGCCCTGGTAGCGGTCCTTCACTGGTTTATGACCGGTGATTTACGCTAAACGAATCGCACGCTATAATTAAAATCTAGATGGCGTTGGTTGTAATCATTCATTCTAGAGCGTCGGTCCAGTAGAACATATTTTGGGTAAAGGAATGAGGGGGAGAGGGGGAAAGGGGGAGATCGGAAAATGTTTATTTTCTGTTTATGCACATATTTTTTAATTTGTCAAGTATTATTAATGGACCGATGCTCGAGAACATAGAAGAACTTCTGCTGATATCCAAGTATCCAGGTAGTTTAAGACCCCTGGTCGAGAGGGCCCTGGCTGCGGCATTTCCCCAGTCTTCTGCGAGGGAGCCGCTCCTATGGGAACGGCGCTCGGGCCGTAAAATAAACCAATAGAGCCTGAACTCGCAATGGATGGGGTCGGGGTCGAGCTGGGAATCGCTTCCCAACCCTCCCTTTCAAAACCGTGCTTGCGATTTTCACCGCACACGGCTCCTGGGTAATAGGTCCATTGTCATGGACAGGGCTTTATCCGGATTGCTCCTTTATCCCCTTGCAACCTGTTCTTCATTCTTATCCCGTGGCGTACAACGGGAGATTAATCCTCTACCAGTAGCCTTCATGGTTCCGTGGTGACGAGTGGTTATTCTGCCAACCGAGGGCGTTGCCCCCTTCTCGCGCTTTTAGAAGCAGTTTTACCAGTAACCAGCATGCTGGCGGGCATTTAACGCATCGAACTACAGTTCCTGTTGCCTCCTATTATCTCCGTCCCACGTCAGCATATTCCGAGCATTACCCCGGACGTTGGCTTCTTAGGACATCCCTCCCCAGTGAGGCGCTTGTTATCTAACTTATTCACCCGATGGACATACCAGGCAAATAGCACCACTGAGGTTATAACGTTCCATGGAATCAATACGATGCTTTTAGGTCGCTGCACTGCCCCGAGAGGGTTGTTGTAATACGAGATATCCATCAATCACGGATATCCACACCTACTATTGCCTTTTGGCTCCAGCGCATAAAGCCTTATTTCGCTGGTTATACATTACGAGGTTTATACAGCTTCACTTATCGTTAACCATGAGCACCTTTCCTAGCGGCTTTTCCGGCTTAGGCTGCCAGATATCCTACATTTGAGTCCCTGCTCTCCACCGCCGGTGATAACACTCCGCAGCAGTTGGGACCGGTGTACCTCTCGTATCTAGAGGGTGGGGTTTGGACCCACAATGATTCCACAGTTCCCCGGCTTATGTAACCGGTTTGGGTTGTCTCAGGGCATTATTGCCCTAGATTACACCCGAACGTCTCGCACAATAGAATAGTATATAGCAGTATGCAGTCGAGGGCTGAAAACCCTTATGCTGTCTGCATGTTGTCCTACCACATCTTGAAAGAGAAACCCTATCCACTTTTGACACAGAGTAAAAGAAAATGGTCCAGACAACATTCAAAAAAGTACAACCGGAATTACTACCGGATCACACCCAACTGCCAGAGTCAGACGGTACATTTGTGAAAAACTTCCAAGAACATCCTCAAAGCATAATTCTCACAGATTCCCTCTTGCCAATATTAGAGCAGTTGCACCCGGACGGACAATACGCGATCGGACAAGACTGCGGCATATACTGGAAAGAAACGGATCCGCCAGAAAGCGGTGCCGAAGCACCAGACTGGTTTTACGTGCCAGGAGTGCCTCCCAGATTAGAAAAAGAGATTCGGCGTTCCTATGTCCTCTGGAAAGAACACGTAAGACCCTTAGTAGCCTTAGAGTTTGCCAGTAGTAATGGGAAACCGGAACGGGACAACACGCCCATGTCGCTCGAAGAAGATGGGACAGTCATCAAACCGGGAAAATTCTGGGTTTACGAGCAAATGATCTCCATTCCCTACTACGGGATATATATTGTCAAAAATGGCACATTGGAATTTTACCATTTGCAAGGAGGGACTTACCTTCGACAAGTACCCAATGAACGAGGACATTATCCCATACCACCTTTAGGAGTAGAGCTGGGAGTATGGCATGGCGTCTATCTGAATCAAAATCAGCCGTGGATGCGGTGGTGGGACGCTCGGGGAAATCTGTTACTCCTAGGCAATGAGCGAGCCGAACTGGAGCGCCAACGTGCCGAACTGGAGCGCCAACGTGCTGAACAAGAACAGGCACGGGCCGAACAAGAACGGGCACGGGCTCAAAAAGCTGAACAGTCACAACAGGAGGCAATTCCCCGATTATTGGCTCTCGGTTTGAGCACCGAGCAAGTAGCAGAAGCGCTCTCAATCACTGTTGAAGTTGTCCAGCAGTTTTCCGAGTAAGGCATATCCCTAATATTTGAGAATGCCATCAATAGATCGGTACCAATAAACAAGTGGGCGGTGCTCACCAAAAGGTTTCGCTCGACCGAGCGCATCCCGAGCGCGCAGCAGCGAAGCGTGCGCAGCGCTAGCCTGAGCGCATTAGCGAAGGCGGAGAGGAGAGCAGGCACCGCCTACCTGACACCTATGGGGCTATAATTAAAATACAGATAGCGTTGGTTGTAATCATTCATTCGAGAACATGGAAGAACTTCTGCTGATATCCAAGTATCCAGGTAGTTTAAGACCCCTGGTCGAGAGGGCCCTGGCAGCGGCATTGCGCTCGATCGATTTTTCTGAGGTTTGTAGTGAGGACTTCCCGTCCTCACTACAAACCTCAGTAGAGGGCATCCGGCAAACCGAAAAGCGCCTCCAGGAATTTGACGCTAAATATCAATTATCAACAGCAGAGTTTTTGCATCGGTTTAACAATGATGAATTTCAGCATATATTAGACTTCGACGAATGGATAGGAGAACAGCGAATGCTGGCGAGTCTGCTAGCATAAAAAGAGCAAATTAAGGGCATTATCATTCCTTGACATTCTTGATGATACAATATCAATAGCCTGGGAGGGAAATGGTTATGGAAAAATTGTTTAATCTCAAATACAGACTGTTGCAAGGAGATATCTCCGGCGCATTACTGCTGGTCGAATAACTGGAAGAAATGAGTCGCGACGACAAATTTAATAGTCTGCGCAGCTATGCTAATATTATGTTGCTATATATGATTAAACAGCAAGCCGAAAATCGCACGACTCGTTCCTGGGATGTCTATATTAGAAATAGCGTTCGGGAAATTCAGCAGCGCAATAAGCGCTATCAGATGGAAGGGTATTATCTCAGTTCAGAAGAGTTACGGCAAGTTCTAGAAACTGCCTATCCTATGGCGATCGATCGAGCTTCTCTGGAAGTGGCTGAAGGCCAATACGAAACTGCTGAATTGGAAAAGGCGATCGATAAACAAGAAATTATCAAGAATGCCTTGACATTAATCTCTCCTCCCGATGAGTAGAAAAAACATCATCAATACCATTCGCAGTTATGCTATAATTATCCTGTTGCATTTGATTAAACAGCAGGTAGAAAATCGCACGACTCATTCTTGGGATGTATCTATTGTAAATTCAGTGCCGGGAATTCGAGAGAAGAACAAACGGCGTAAAGCAGGAGGTTATTACTTGCCACCTTTAGAGTTACGTTTACTATTAGAATCAGCTTATCCCAATGCGATAGGTGAAGCTGCTTTAGAGGTGGCATCAAGAGAATACGATCCAGAAACTATAGAAGATATGGTTAACCAAGAAGACATTATCGATCGGGCTTGGGTGCATCCCAGTTTTGCTTCTTGGCTGCGGGGATCTGAACATGCTGTTACCAGCTATACTAGCCCAGAAACCCAGTTTTTCCACAAAACCGGGTTTCTTCATGCATTCTTGAGATGCTCTCGTGGCACCTTATTGATGGCGATCGCCACCTGCTAGCACCGGCGTATACAGGCTCCTTCCCTGGGAGGTTATGACTCGCAGTTGTCACCTGCTGGCACCGGCGTACTGAACGATGCTCTCGCAGTCTGTGAGGCGATCGCCCTAATGCGCTCACGCTTCTTTCGGTGTGAGCGCTTTTTTTGGATTTTCCCTCAGTGCGATCGCCGGTGGTTGTGGTTCTGAGATCTTCTCGCCTCCTTCGAGGATGGAAAGCGCTCTCGCCCCCAACCGGCGAGTATCATGCCAAAAAGGTTGATTTTCGATGCCCAAATTGGTTGATTTAGGGGGATTGACAAATTGCCATTTTGTGCAGGCAGGCACAAATTGGTTGATTCGAAGGGGATTGACAAATTGCCATTTTGTGCAGGTAGGCAAAAAATAGGTGGATGTTTTTTGTGAAAAAGGTTGATTTTGGTCGATCGCCTGTCCGGGATTTGGCGTACTATAGTCGAAAGGTGATAAAAACCAGCTCATGCTGCTGGGCCTTAGAGAGATCTGATGGAAGCTGCTTGTAAAATGGGACAATAGGGACTTGGCCGCGACCGGAGACGACACGGTCGCTCTAGTTGGGGAGTTTTGGCGCTCTCGGGGGGCCCCGGCGGTAGAAAGCATCGAATGGGTGGGTCAGACAGATACAATCGCCACGGCTTTGGTGGTTTCGCCAGAGGAAGCCCACCAGCCCGGGGCAGAAGACACCTGCCAGAAGAGCCGGCGAGATCTTAAATAATGAGGAACTTTTTTCTCGGAAGTAAGCAATGACAATAAATACCAATGATTATCAAACCCTGAAGGCTCTCTATAACAGTACTTCTGGGAAGCGCTGGAAAAACAATACAGGCTGGGACTTCACCAGCGAAACTCCCCCCGATGCTTCAGAAGTCAATAACTGGCATGGGGTCACGGTAGTCGGTTCACGGGTGACGGAAACGGGGGCAACGATGACCTCGATAGCGGACCTGGAGAAGATACCCTTATAGGCGGAGCTGGAAACGATGGCCTCGATGGCGGAAGTGAAAATGATCTTCTTTATGGCGGAAGTGGAGACGATGGCCTCTATGGCGGAGATGGAAAAGATATGCTTTATGGCGAAAATGAAAATGATACTCTTTATGGCGGAGCTGGAGACGATACCCTCATAGGCGGAAGTGGAGACGATATCCTCAACTGGTCCGATGGAAAAGATATGCTTTATGGAAACGAGGGTGCGGATATTTTTTCCTTGCAGGTGGCCCATGACGAGAAGACCAGGGACCCGCGCTTCGACCACCATACGACCATCGGCGACTTTGAGAATGGCGCGGACTTGATCCAGTTATCAGCGCCAGGAAAATTGTCCGCCATAGGAATTGGCTACAATCTTTCCGTTGAGGCTCTGCCTCCTGGCCGGAGCACATAGGAGTCCCAGAAATCACAAGCTCACAAGAGGCGGAGCCTCAGATTGCTCGTTCCCAGGGAACGAGAGAAAGCTCACAAGAGGCGGAGCCTCAGATTGCTCGTTCCGAGAGAAACGGGTTTTGACCACACCCTCGTGACCAGGGTCTCCCTGGTCACGTTCCGTTGAGGCTCTGCCTCCTGGCCGGAGCACATAGGAGTCCCAGAAATCACAAGCTCACAAGAGGCGGAGCCTCAGATTGCTCGTTCCCAGGGAACGAGAGAAAGCTCACAAGAGGCGGAGCCTCAGATTGCTCGTTCCGAGAGAAACGGGTTTTGACCACACCCTCGTGACCAGGGTCTCCCTGGTCACGTTCCGTTGAGGCTCTGCCTCCTGGCCTCGACGGCGGAGCACATAGGAGATTGCTCGTTCCCAGGGAACGAGAGAAAGCTCACAAGAGGCGGAGCCTCAGATTGCTCGTTCCCAGGGAACGAGAGAACGAGAAAAGCCGCCGATTATTATATACACAGACTGGTCGGCTTGTGATATGATAGAAAACTTGCAGCTATAAAATTTGCAGTAGGGAGAGACAATCATGATCGAACTGCCGGGATACCAAATCACCTCGTTCCTTATATTTGGCGTCCGCACCTCTATTTATCGCGGGATCCGAGAACTAGACCAAAAGCCAATTATCGTAAAAGCACTGAACTCCGACTATCCAACCCTGGAAGAAATAGCTCGGTTAAGACAGGAATATATAATACTGGAAAATGTAGCCTGTCCGGGGATTATTAAACCCTACGGCCTGGAAAAATATGAGAATGGATATGCTCTCATCTTAGAAGATATTGGCGGGAAATCCCTGAGTAGGGTGGTGCGACGAAAATACTCCCTCACAAAATATCTGCAGATCGCGATCGCGATCGCAGACACCTTGGAGGAACTGCATAAAATGCCGATTATTCATAAGGATATCAAACCATCAAATATCATCATTGATGAGGGAACAGGGGAGGTAAGGCTGACGGACTTTAGCATAGCCTCGCGCTTGGCATTTACCAACGCCACGCCAGGCCAGGTCGGGGAAGGAGATAGGAATCTAAAAGGAACCCTGGCCTATATGTCACCAGAGCAAACTGGTCGGATGAATCGCTCGATCGACTACCGGACGGATTTCTATTCCTTGGGGGTGACCTTATATGAAATGCTAACGGGCAGGCTCCCTTTTATCAGCAGTGACCCGATGGAATTGGTTCACTGCCATATTGCCAAACAACCGGTATGGCCCCAGCAGGTAAACCCGGAGATACCGGAGGCAGTGGCGGCGATCGTGATGAAACTGTTGGCCAAGAGGGCGGAAGAGAGATACCAAAGTGGGGCGGGACTAAAGTATGACCTGAAAATATGCCTGGAGAGGCTGCTTGCTGGAGGATCGCTGTCGGACTTTGTTCCCGGAAGCCGCGATCGCCCCTCGCAACTGCTGATTTCGCAAAAACTCTATGGCAGGGAAGAGGAAGTAAGGGCCCTGATGAAGGCTTTCGCTTGGGTATCCCAAGAGGGAGAAGCGGAGATGCTGCTGGTCAGCGGCTACTCGGGGATTGGGAAAACAGCAATTGTCAATGAGGTCCAGAGACCGATCGTCAAGGCACGGGGCTATTTTATTACTGGCAAGTACGACCAGTTCAAGCGGAATATCCCCTATTCAGGGGTGATTCAAGCGTTCTCGGAATTGATCAGTATGCTGTTGACGGAAAGTTCTCAGAGACTGGCGGCTTGGCGTACAGAACTAGGAAAGGCCCTGGGACCGAACGGTCGGGTGATCGTAGATGTGATTCCGGAAGTGCAACTGATTATCGGTCCCCAGCCAGAAGTGCCGCAACTGGGACCATCGGAAGGCCAAAACCGCTTTAATCGGGTGTTTCTCCAATTTATCGGTGTCTTTTGCAAAGCAGAACACCCTCTAGTACTGTTCTTGGATGACTTACAGTGGGCAGATGCAGCATCTTTGCAGTTAATTGAGCTGCTGATGACTGACAGGGATAGCAAATATATCTTAACCATCGGGGCCTATCGAGATAACGAAGTCAGTCCCACCCATCCCCTGATCCAGGCGATCGAGAGGATGCAATCAACTAGCGCGGTGGTGAATGATATCGTCATTGGGCCTTTGTCTAATGGTGATGTCAGTAAGTTGGTAGCAGATACTCTGTTTGGGCAGCATGGGTCCGATGGTGACAAGGGATCGGCAGTCGCCAGTAATGAAAAGATAGAAGCCTTAGCAGACCTAATTTTCCATAAAACAGGTGGCAATCCCTTCTTCCTGACGCAGATGCTGAAAAGTCTGTACGCGGAAAACCTGCTGGTATATGAGGTAGAGACGGATAGCTGGCAGTGGGACATGGCAAAAATTCAAGCCGTGGGCATTACGGATTATAGCGTGGTGGAACTGATGGCCAGAAATATCCAAAAGCTGCCAGCAGCAACCCAGCAGGTGTTAAAACTGGCAGCTTGTATCGGCAACAAGTTTAATTTGCAGGTGCTAGCGATCGCCAATGGTTCGTCAACCACGACTGCGGCAGGGCAGCTGTGGGCAGCACTGCAGGCGGGTTTATTGCTGCCCCTATCGGAGGGATACAAGATTCTGCAGGTGTTTGGTGGGGAAGAAGAGGAGGATAGGAGGGTAGCTGATGTCAAGGTAGATTACAAGTTTTTGCACGATCGGGTGCAGCAGGCGGTCTATTCTCTAATTCCGGAAGAGGAGAAAAAAGATACTCACCTGAGAATTGGCCAGCAGTTGCTGGAAAATACCAGTCCAGAAGCACGCCAGGAAAGAATATTTGCCCTGGTGAACCAACTGAATCATGGCGTGGACTTACTCTCTACTCTGTCCGAAAAGGACGATCTGGCGGAGATGAATCTCATAGCCAGTCATAAAGCAAAGGCGGCGGCGGCTTATGAAGCCTCCCTCAAATATATAAATGTAGGTCTGGGACTGCTGGAGGAAGATGGCTGGCAGAGAAATTATGACCTGATGCAGGCTCTATATCTGGAAGCTGTAGAAGCGGAATACCTCAACAGCAATTTTGAGCGATCTCAAGTATTGGCGGAAGTGGCTCTGGAGCAAGCAAAAACACTGCTAGAAAAAGTCAAGGTGTACGAGCTGCTGATCCAGGCTGATATTGCTCAAAACCAGATGCAAGCAGCGCTGGAACTGGGTCAGCAAGTTCTGGAAATGCTCGGGGTGACTCTGGATAAAGCTCCACCTGAGATAGGCATGATTGAGGAGTTGGAATATCTGCCCGAAATAACCGACGCAGATAAAATCGCGGCCATGCGGATATTATATAACATGAGTAATGCTGCTTTTGTAGCAGACCCGACGTTGTATAGCAAGATTATATTTACATGTGTAAATATATGTAGAAAATATGGAAATGGGCCGTTGGCAGAACTAGTGTATATAGATTATGCCAATATTATTTCAGCGTTTATGGGATATCTAGATGCAGGCTATAGATTTGGAAAACTAGCTTTAAGATTGCTGGATAAATTCGATGCCAAAGAACACAAATCAATCGTATTAGATATATTTAACGGTCATATCATACATTGGAAAGAGCATGTCAGGAAAACTATAGAACCTTTGCAGGAAGCGGTGCAAAGCGGGTTGGAAAGCGGAGAGTTAGTATATTCAGGTTATGCGGCTATCAACTACTGCACAAACAGGTTTTATATCGGAGATCATCTGGAAGATGTCGAGCAGAAGCTCGTGCAATATGCTGATTTGCTGAAAAAGCTGAAACTGGAATATCATGTTCTAGGGATGAAAATCTATCAGCAAATGATGTTGAATTTACTCGCAAAATCAATGTCAGCATTTGAGTTAACAGGCGCGGCATTTAAGGAAACAGAAATGCAGCCAGTCTTCCAGGACGATAATAATTTAACTTCACTGTTTGTAGTCGATATGGCAAAGTTGATTCTCCTGTATTTATTTAAGCAGCCCGGTGAGGCAGTAGAAAACGCGAAGCTAGCAGAAGAATATATATCCGCCGTACCGGGACTGCTGGTGGTAGCCCAGCACAACTTCTACTATTCCCTAGCGCTACTAGCTCAGCATCCTCACTGGGAGGAAAGGGAACAAAAACAGGCTCTAACGAAAGTAGCGTCCCTACAGAAGCAAATGCAGCACTGGGCGGAGCAGGCGCCGTGCAACTTCCAGCACAAGTACGATCTAGTGGCAGCAGAGAGGGCCCGAGTTAAGGGAGAGCATATTGTGGCAATAGAGCTTTACGAGCAGGCGATCGCGGGGGCAAGCGAACAGGGATATACCCACGAAGAGGCCCTAGCAAAGGAACTGGCGGGAGAGTTTCATCTAGGGAGAGGCTGCGAGAGTATGGGCAAGTTCTATATAATTGAGTCCTACTATGGCTATATTCGCTGGGGAGCGAAGGCCAAGGTAAAAGACCTAGAGTCAAAGTATCCCCAGTTCCTCTCTAGCATTGCCACGGCCAAGCCCCAAAAAATTGACGTGACTCGGACGAGAGCCGCAACCAGTTCGGCGGCATTATTAGATTTGCCCGCATTGCTAGAAGCAGGACTTGCCATCTCCAATGAAATGGTGCTCGAACGGCTGATAGAAAAATTGATGCAGATCGCGATCGAGAACGCCGGTGCCGAAAAAGGCGTGCTGATCCTCAATCAGGATAGCAAGCTGGTAGTCGCGGCCTCTGGGGAAGTTGAGGGGGATAAGATTATCGTGAATCAATCTGACATTGCGGATATGTCTCAGGCCCTGCCAATTGATTAATTACGTAGACAGAAAAAAACACAATCCGATCCTAGATGAGGCTCATAAAGACATCAGATTTATCAGTGACCCCTATCGATCGCCAAGCAGCCCCAGTCGATATTATGTACCTCGATCGTCCGGCAGGGAAAACTGATGGGCATACTATATTTAGAGAATAATCAAACAACCGGTGCATTTACCCAGGAGCGCCTAGAACTATTGAAACTAATATCTAGCCAGGCAGCGATATCCCTGGAAAATGCTAGTCTCTATGCTAATTTAGCAGACGCACTATACTATTGTTTTGAATATGTGAGTAATGGTAAGGCTACACTCGGCTGCGCCGCCCTCACCCTAAAGGGCCCGGCTACGAGCAACCAAGCCCGCCTGCGCGGGCTATATACATGTGTCTGGGATGCACCCAGCTATCAACTACTTGTGACCGCACTCGCTATACTATTGTTTTGAATATGTGAGTAATGGTAAGGCTACATTAGGGGAGAGCAAAAAGCCCCCCTTGCGTTCCCTCTGCCTGGGAACGCAAGGGGGGCTAGGGGGAAGCGGTCCCCAACTGTTTTTAACCACACCCGGGCCCTCAGGTTCCCAGGGAAGGAACTCACAGGAGCCTCCGCTGAAAAGTATGCCAGAGCATCCTTCCACTGGGGAGGGCAGCTTGCTCTGGGGGTGCTAACCCAGACAGGGAAAATCTTTTCGCCCTGCTGCACCGGGCAGGAGGGACTTTAGCTACAAGAACAGCCAGTAAAACAAAAAGGAATAGTATCATTGCCGATGCTAGCTAGCAGCTGCTCGTCTGCCAGGGCGGCTGGTTTAGCAGGCAGAGGGATTTCCATGACAGTTCCCCCGGCTCCAGCCAATCGTAACACTGGCTGGGATAACTTTTCCATCACTTCCACTTGCACGAACTCTTCTAGCCCGGCTTCCCGCAGCATTGCAGCTGGCTCGCTGAAAAAGCGTTTTTGAAACTCCACATCCATCCAGCTACGAGCGAGCAGTTGGTACACGGTCTTTTCTAATGTTTTGATGTCTGTTAGAGATCTCATTCGATTTTTCTCTTATTCTTAACTAGATAGCCCAAAAATTTCTTTTTTTGGGTATAGTTTTATTATAACATCTGGTCTGCTTAACTGCCATCGGGTCTATTGCTGATAATCTCAAAAACTCTTGTTGAGGGGTATCGCTTCGTAGATAGGAGTTCGACCAAGATGGGGTGCCTGAAGGTACTGACTTGAAAATCGAATTAACCTGTCATCAACCCTCGCCAATTTCCACATGCTCATCGGACAGTTTATACCCAAAAATACGGATAATCAGGGAGCAGGTTAGCCTATTTTCAATGAGGGGGTATTACCCCCTGACTTTGTACCTATTTAGATCCTTAATCCAACTCATGCGCAAGTCGATCCCTTTCGGAGTATAGGTTGTCATTGCGAGGGGGTACTTAGAGATTAACGCTTGACCGGGGCGGTGGCCGGGGCACGGCGGTATTACATTGATAAGATTAACCGATAATCTGTTGATGCCGTGCCCCTACACTTGGCAATTATCTAACATTGGTAATTATCGAAAATGGGCGATCGCATGAACTTGGCAATTTGACAACATTGATGACATAACATTGGCATTGCGAGATTAATCTGTGCTAGAATAGTTGCAGAACGCGATCGCAAGGGAGGTCTATATGACTCAAGCTGTCGTTTCAGCAACCGAGGTAGCCATCAAGGAACCTCAAGAACAAGAACATCTGTTAACCTTTCAAGAATATCTGGATTATGAAGTCCAACCGGGTGTTCTTTATGAATTAGTCAAGGGCAAACTAATACCCATGGGAGCAAGTACCCACAATCATACCAATATTGGCAAGTTTTTGGTTCACAAGTTCCAGCGCTACTTTGCGGCAAAAAACTTGGATTTAGCCGTGGAGGGTTTAGCAACCGGTGTCCGGACAGAAGAAAATTCATCTCGTATTCCCGATGTGGTAGTCTATAGCCACGCTGTTTGGAATGAAGTTCGTCATCGGCCTGGTGCTGGTGTGTTAGATTTCGTTCAAAAGCCGATGCTGGTAATAGAGATTGTCAGCAGCAATCGCCGGAATGATTACGAGATCAAACGCAGCGAATACGAACTGGCGGAAATTGCTGAATATTGGATCGTAGATCCCAAAGAGAAACGAGTGCGCGTATTTGCAAATCATAGCAATGAAGAGGGATATCGTTTTGTAGATTTCACAGAAGAGACATCAGTTGTTTCCAGTCAGTTTGAGGAGTTCACTTTATCGGTAAAAGAATTACTCGATCCGCCATCAGTGGACGAATTGGTTAAAGCAGAACAAGCCAAAATTGAAACCTTGGAACAACGGAATGTTTCCTTAGAACAACAGGTCGAAGCAGAACGCCAACGGGCCGAAAAGTTCGCCCAACTGTTGCTAAAAATGGGACTAGACCCCGAGGAGATCGATTAAAATACCTGCGCTCAAATTGGGTAAGAACCGGTAGGGTGGGCACCGCCCACCAGCAACCGATCCCGCCCCCAATATACCGGTCCCACATAAGGCCCATTTTGGGACCGGTAATCTGGACGGGCATGCAACCGATAATGCGATCGCATGTGGCGGGGGCGGTGCATGGGCGATCGCATGATGTCGGGCCCATGGGCGATCGCATGAACCGATAATCTGTCGCGCCTCTTCACGGCGGTTAACAGGCGATCGAATTTTTTTTGGGTATAGTTTTATTATCACATCTGGTCTGCTTAACTGCCATCGGGTCTATTGCTGATAATCTCAAAAACTCTTTGCTGATTTGTTGAGAGGGGGAAAGAGGGGGAGGGGGGAGATCGGAAAATGTTGATAATGGATGCTCTAGGGGGAAACTGTTTTTAACCACACCCGGGCCTGAGGGTTCCCAGGGAAGGAACTCACAGGAGCCTCGGCTGAGGGTAAAGTATGCCAGAGCATCCTCTAATCTATGCCCCTCGCAATGACAAGTAGGCGATTTTTTTGTACTACATCAATTTGAGAAACGCTATAATGGCAATCATATCAGATTGTTAAGAATATGCCCCAAGCATGATTCTTGCCCTTACCCTGCTGATTATCCGTGCTACGAGTCGATCGGATCTCGAACAGAATGGTATTGATATAACTATTATTGTGTAAGGCTATGTAAAAAGTCAAGAAACAAAATTCAGATGTGAAATCATAAAGATGGAAAAAATTATCGGATTAGCTACATTAGGGACGGTTGTGCTGAACTCACCTGCCTGGGCAGAACAACCGCTATTTGTCGTCTATCCACCAGCAGAACATGAGACTACAGCCCCACAGATATTCTTGATTGGTACCGCCCCGACGGAGGGAGAAGTATTAGTTAATGGTAACAGGATTTCTCGCAGTCGGGCGGGACATTTTGCCCCGAGTTTTCCCTTGCAACTGGGAGAAAATATATTTATTCTGCGCTATCAAGACCAGGAACTCCAGATTAAAGTAACTCGCAAGTCAACTGCACCGCCAGCACCTGTAGGGATGGCATTTGCAGAAGGTTCCCTCAAACCAGCAGTAGATATCGCGAGGATGCCAGGCGATCGGGTCTGTTTTGGGGCGATCGCCCCCACCAACGCCCAAGTCTCCGTGCAGCTAGGGAATGAAATCATTACCCTAGGGCCTCAACCCCAAGACATACAACTGCCGCCCAATTCTGCGGTATTAACAGGGGAAAACCAGCCCAATTTCTTAGAGGAGGCGGGCAGTCAATACACTGGTTGTACCGCCCTGCCTCTGGTGGAGAACAGGAGAATAAATTTAGGTCAACCCAGGTTTCAACTGAGCATGAATGGTCGGAGTATGACGCAGTTGGGGCCAGGAAAGATTTCGGTTTTATCTCCCACTCAATTTGAGATTGCCGAAGTCACGGTTGACTCTGGTACGGCCCGCACTGGCCCTTCTACCAACTATTCTCGCCTCACCCCTTTACCGAAAGGCACCAGATCTGCCATTACTGGACGTGAAGGAGAGTGGCTGAGACTGGACTATGGAGCATGGATACGCAGCAAAGAAACCCGCATTCTGTCCAGTTCCGTGCCGCCGACATCCTTGATTCGCAGTGTCCGCGCCCGTCAGAAACTAGGTTGGACTGAGGTGCTATTTCCCTTGCAAGTGCCAGTACCGGTGAGTGTGGAGCAGCGTACTGACAGTATTACCCTCAGTCTCTACAACACCACTGCCCAAACGGACACGATTTTCTTTAATGACGACCCGCTGATAGCACGGCTAGACTGGCAACAGGCATCACCCACTCAACTGAAATATATTTTTGAGATCAAAGGAGGGCAACAGTGGGGCTACAAGCTCAGATATGAAGGCACAACTCTCATATTGTCCCTGCGCCATCCTCCACAAGTAAAGGGAAGGGGGCGTAAACCATTATCGGGGATGAGAATTCTTTTGGATCCCGGACATGGTAGCGAGAATGATTTGGGTGCTAGAGGACCAAATGGCTATCCCGAAAAAGATGTGGCCCTGATTATATCCCAGTTGTTGGCAGAGCAACTGCGGCGACGGGGTGCTACGGTGATTATGACCCGGGAAGGAGATGACGATCTCTGGCCCCACGATCGGGTGGAGATAATTGAACGGACAGAACCAGATCTAGCTCTGAGTTTGCATTACAATGCCTTGCCAGATAGCGGAGATGCGATCGGGACTGCGGGGATTGGCAGTTTCTGGTATCACCCCCAAGCTCACAGTCTAGCAGTATTTTTGCATAACTATCTGGTCGCGGAACGAGAACGTCCCTCTTACGGGGTGTTTTGGAATAATCTGGCATTAACCCGTCCATCTGTGGCTCCAGCTGTATTATTGGAATTGGGATTTATGATCAATCCAGTAGAATTTGAGTGGATTGTCAATTCCAGGGAACAGAAAAAATTGGCCCATACCTTGGCAGATGGTATCGTTCAATGGGTAAAGCAATCCCGGAAGCCGTAAAGTGTGTCTTACTACGAACGGTTAACATCGATCGAGACATTCCATCTCTGTAAAGTAATGCCGAGAGTTTGTTCCAGGCGAGTCAAGTCGTCGAGATAGGAAATAATCGCATCCAACTCCCGATTTCTGGCCCTTACTAACTCATCCTCGGAGTTCAAAACATCTACAAGTCGCGTTCCTTGTACTCCCAAGCGCAGTTTTTCTCGCTCATTCTCAAATTGCTGTTCTGACAATTCCCTCGCCTTGCGGGCCAGTTCTACCCTTCTCAAATCAACCTCTATATCTCTGATCCTATCTTTGACTTCTATTTCTAAACTTTCACGGGTCTCCTGCAAATCTATCTGGGTTTGTTGCAGGTTAATGCGCCTGCGATTAACATCCTGTTTTTCTTCTTGCCTTTGCCTGCCGAAGTCTCGACTGAATGTCAGTCCCGCCCTCAAGTCGGTGGTGTTCTCTATCCTATTGCCACTATTTAAGCTGTAGCCTATATTTAAGTTTAAGTCCGATCGGGCGCGGTCTTCTGCTAGCAAGAGATCGAATTTCGCTGTTTTCTGACGCAGTTGCGATCGCAAATAATCGGGGTTATTTACCAAAGCTACTTGCAGCAACTGACTGGGTTCCAGAGAAGTTGGCGACTCTAAGTCGGGAGTTTCCCCTGCCACAAGTTTTTGATTGCGATCGATATCGAGAATCTCAATCAGATTTGAACGGGCCGCTTTCAGTCCATTCTCATTTGCTAATAAGTCCACTTCCCGGTTAGCCACATTAGCCTCGGCTTCCACGATATCAACCGGTGCCCGCCTGCCCGCCTCCACAAATGCTTTCGTAATTTCCAATTGCCTTTTCGCACTTTCCAGGGCCAGTTGCCCAATTTTCAGTTGTTCCTGGGCCCGGAGTAAGGCCCGATATCTCTGGATCGCATTGGTAATGGTATTGATGATAGTGGATTTTAAGGATAAAATATTATTAGCTTCGTTCAGCCTAGCAATCTCGATGGAAGCGCGGTTAACATCAATCCCAAATCCCCTGAATAAAGGTTGCTCAAAACTCAGTTGCAGGTTCTGAGTTAAGCTATTTTCATCGACTCCACTCAAAGCGTTTGTCTCTTGATTTTGCCCAGTCCCTCTCCACTGCACTCTCAGTTCTCCACCCGTAGGTATCCGGGAAGAAACTTCTGCTGATATCTCAGCATTCCGAGTATCCGTGTTGCTTGCACCCACGGCATTGCGACGCGAATCTATTGAAAATTGCGGCGTCAAGTTGGGCACAAATATATCTTCTGCTATTTCTAGGTCTCCTCTTTGGACTATCCTATCCAAGTAGGCATTTTTGATGTCTCTGTTGTTTTCTACAGCTAAAAAGACTACATCCTCAATGGTCAATTTGACTTCCTCTGACTCTGCTGCAGGTAACTCCTGTTTTAATAAGCTGGGTTTTTCCTCGCCTTTCTGGGTGATGCTCATAGCTTTAGCTGGGTGATATGCGATCGCCCCCCCCATCAGGGTACTGGCGATCGCCGCGATCGCCAGTACCGATGCAGTTTTCTTCATCATTACTTTCCTCCAGGACCCGCGTCATAGCTAAAGTCGGTCTTATACCGACTAAAAACATTTTCATTTTAGCTATAATTTCTCTTGTTCCCTGACTCTGGCAGATCGCGTCTATTGAGGCAGAGCCTCCATTTACAATTTACTGCGATCGCAAAGCTTTAACTGGATCTAACTTGCTAGCTTGCAGGGCGGGGAAAAAGCTAGCCCCCACTCCGACCATAATAGCAGAACTCAATGATAAAGCTGCTACGCTGACATCAAATTGGTAGGGCAAATTAAACTGCGCTGCTACCATCGTCGTTAACCCGTGGACAGAGGCGATCGCCGCCGTTCCTCCCAATAAGCTCAAAAGCACTGCTTCGAGTATAAACTGTAATAGGATATCTTGGCGCCGGGCCCCGATCGCCAGGCGCAGGCCAATTTCTGGGGTCCGCGCGATGGCTGCGGCGATGGTAATATTAGCAATACCGACCCCCCCTACCAAGAGGGAGATCGCCCCCACTGCTAGTAGCGATCGGGAAACCCATGCAAGAGTTTCCCGCATTTCCAGGATATCACTGGCATTGCTTCGCGCGCGAAACTCTTCATTGAAAAAACGCTGTTTTAATAGTTGCGTGCCTTGCCGTTCCATGTGTTTGATACCTTCTAGATCGTAGGGGCGAATTTGAATCCAACCAATGTTGCGCTTACCTGTCACAGCAGTGCGCACCGACAGCGGTATCCACATTTTCAACCGAGGTCGATCGCCCTCGAACCTGACCTTAGTTTCCATCACCCCCACCACCACATAAACCATATTTCTACCATAGATCCGCTGATTTATGGGATTGGCATCTGGAAAAAGTTCCTCTGCCAGCACTTGATTGATGACTACCACGGGTCGATACTTGGCAAAATCAGTAGCGTTGAAGAATCTCCCTTGTACCATTGACCGACCGGAAGTCAGCAAATAGTCTTGAGAAACAGCGTCGATCGCCACATTTGCCTGCCTATTTTGAAATACTACTTGGTCGCTTCTAAACCATGCCCCCGTACTGATTGCCTGAAACCCCACCATGCGTTCTCGCAAGTATTCTATGTCTTCTAACCGCAACTCAATGCGCCGCCTGGTAATTCTATTTCTTCTCGGCCTTACTGCTACTTGCGGCGCTTCTCGCCCTGCCAATTCCCTGGCGATCGCGGCCCTGCTAATACTGCCAACTTGCAGCGTGGCATTTACCGCTGCCACGCCCATGAATATGCCTACAGCAGTCAGGCCCGATCGCAAGGGATTGCCCAGCAAAGAATTGCATGTCAGGGCCAGCAGATCTAATAAAGCAATACTCATATTACCATAGCCATTTACAATTTACTGCGATCGCAAAGCCTTGACTGGATCTAACTGACTGGCTTGCAGGGCCGGGACAAAACCGGCACCCACTCCTACCAGGATAGCAGATCCTAAGGATAAACCTGCCACCTGGACATCAAATTGGTAGGGAAGATTAAACCGATCGGCTACAATTATAGTTAATCCATGTACCGAGGCGATCGCCGCCGTTCCCCCCAATAAGCTCAACAGCACTGCTTCTAGTATAAACTGTAAGAGGATATCTTGGCGCCTGGCCCCGATCGCCAGACGCAGACCTATTTCGGGAGTGCGTTCCATCACCGTCGCGATCGTGATATTCGCAATGCCCACGCCTCCCACTACCAGGGCGATCGCCCCTACTCCTGCCAGGGATCGGGATATCAATTCCAGAGTTGACTGCTGCTCCAATATATCATCTATATTAGTACCAATCCAAAAATACTGACCTCTTAAGCGCTGCTTTAACAGTTTCTCAGCTTCATCTCGCAATTCTTCTAACTCTTCGGGCTTTTCGGGACGCAGGGCAATGTTATTGATATTAAGTTTACCAGTCATAGCGCTATGACTGGACAGGGGCATCATTACCATCCCTTGAGGTTCTTCATCATCCACTTTAGTTTGCACTACTCCCACCACCACATAGGGTCTACCGCGCAGGTAGATGCGCTGATTAATTGCTTCCCCATCGGGGAACAGTTGTTCGGCTAGAAATTTATCTATTCCTATGACCGAGCGATATTTTTCACGATCGTAACTATTGAAGAAGCGCCCCTCTAGCAGCTTTCTCCCTAAGGTCTGCAAAATGTCTCCCGAAACTGCCATAGCTTGAGGATTTGCCTGCTGTTCTTCAAATCTAGCAGGAACAGAACCAATCCAACGACTACCCCCGATCGCCTGTACCCCTCGGAGTCGCTGTTGTAGAAATTCCATATCCTCCAACTTTAAGCGTCCACTCCAAATGCCTACATGAGGGACTTCTCGCCTCGCTAGTTGCTGGGCGATCGTCGCCCGACTAATGCTACCCACCTGAAGTGTAGCGCTAACTGCCGCCACACCCATAAATACTCCCACCCCTGTGAGGGCAGAACGTAAGGGGTTGCTGCGCAGGGAGTCCCAGGTAAGAACAAGAATATCCAAGGGAGAAATGCTCATAAATGTAAGTCTTCGCTGTTAGCCCGCCAGGGTTCAAACCCTCTATTTGCCTCCTGGCCCGCCGTGGGTTCAAACCCACGGCTAATAGCTTAAGTGGGTTAAAACCCACTGGGATTTTTTTACCGGAGTTGTTCACCTTTGATGGTAATTAAATCCCCTCTTCCCTGTTAGCCCGCCAGGGTTCAAACCCTCTATTTGCCTCCTGGCCCGCCGTGGGTTCAAACCCACGGCTAATAGCTTAAGTGGGTTAAAACCCACTGGGATTTTTTTACCGGAGTTGTTCACCTTTGATGGTAATTAAATCCCCTCTTCCCTGTTAGCCCGCCAGGGTTCAAACCCTCTATTTGCCTCCTGGCCCGCCGTGGGTTCAAACCCACGGCTAATAGCTTAAGTGGGTTAAAACCCACTGGGATTTTTTTACCGGAGTTGTTCACCTTTGATGGTAATTAAATCCCCTCTTCCCTGTTAGCCCGCCAGGGTTCAAACCCTCTATTTGCCTCCTGGCCCGCCGTGGGTTCAAACCCACGGCTAATAGCTTAAGTGGGTTAAAACCCACTGGGATTTTTTTACCAAAGTTGTTCACCTTTGATGGTAATTAAATCCCCTCTTCCCTGTTAGCCCGCCAGGGTTCAAACCCTCTATTTGCCTCCTGGCCCGCCGTGGGTTCAAACCCACGGCTAATAGCTTAAGTGGGTTAAAACCCACTGGGATTTTTTTACCAAAGTTGTTCACCTTTGATGGTAATTAAATCCCCTCTTCCCTGTTAGCCCGCCAGGGTTCAAACCCTCTATTTGCCTCCTGGCCCGCCGTGGGGCTGGGGTCGAACTGGGAGTCGCCTCCCAATCCTCCCTTTCGAAACCGGACTTGCGACTTTCATCGCAGGAGGCTACTGGGTAATAGGTCCGTGTCATGGATAGCTTATATCAGGGTTATCCCTGTTTAGCCTCTTAACCTGTTCTTTCGTCCCTAATCTGGTTGGTGAGTGGCGCTGCCGGCAAACCAAAAGTGTCACCAATTTACAAGACCGTTTTACCAGAAATCCATAACCTAGTTCCTTTTGGGAAGCTGGTCGCCGTGGCGTAATCAAGACTACTAGTTCCGGTTATTTCCTATTATCACCGTACTACGTTAGCATATCCCGGACATTACTCCAAGCTTTAGCTTCTTAGTACATCCTTCCCTCAATAGCTTGCGCTTATCATCTAACTTGTCTACCCTCAAGACATTCCAGGCGGACAGCATATTGAAGGTTACTTTGTTCCATGGTATCATTATGATGCTTTTAGGCCCCTACTCTTCCCCGGGAGTTCTTTGAGTACGATATTAGCCATTGAACAAGACTAATACTAACTACCATTTCCCTTTTGGGCCAGCGTAAATAGCCTTATTCCGCTGGTTCGTGGTCACGAGGTTTACATAGGTTCGCTTATTCTAACCATGAGCATCTTCCCAAGCGGCGTTGCCGGCTTTAGGCTGCCAGCTTGCCTACATTTAAGTCCTTGCTTCACACCACTGTGATGTCACTCAGCAGCATTAAGGACCGGAGTCTCTCCCGTACCTGGAGGGGGGGATTTGGACCCCCATGAGTACCACAGTTGTTGGCTAATGAAACCAACCAGGATTTCACTGATTTACAGCTTATACCTGAACAAATCGCACGTTCAAACCCACGGCTAATAGCTTAAGTGGGTTAAAACCCACTGGGATTTTTTTACCAAAGTTGTTCACCTTTGATGGTAATTAAATCCCCTCTTCCCTGTTAGCCCGCCAGGGTTCAAACCCTCTATTTGCCTCCTGGCCCGCCGTGGGTTCAAACCCACGGCTAATAGCTTAAGTGGGTTAAAACCCACTGGGATTTTTTTACCGGAGTTGTTCACCTTTGATGGTAATTAATTGGTGTTAAACCCCTGGCGCTGTGGGCGATCGTCTATATGGATCATTTTTTCTAAAGATGCTATTTCCGTCCCTTGGGAATGATGTTCTTTCTGATTTTGCACGTAGGCGATCACTGTATCCAGTTGTTGCTTTCCCATAGAAAACACACCATAGCCGTCTTGCCAGCCAAATTTTTTCTGCCCTGGATCCAAATGATTCATCTGATAGGCGCTGCTCCCTTTGATGTTTTTGACGAAATCAGCTATAGATAGCTTGGGAGGTATAGAAACGACCAAATGAATATGATCTTCTATCCCACCGATCGCATGGGCAATACAACCGAGGGCGTCAGCTTTACCAATTATATAATTGTAAAGTCCCGGCTCTTGCTTGGGCTCGATCAGAGGCCGACGCTCCTTAGTTGCCCAAACCAGATGATAGTATAATCGCCAAAAAGCCATAATCTTTCTTCTCCCCCTCTCCAATATGATAACAAACATTTTCGTGCGATCGCCCGTGATTACGAAGCCAATTTTTTTAGTCGGTTGAAACTCATATCTTGCACCATTTGCAACTAGAGGCGGAGCCTCGATAGCTCGTTCTCCGGCGGACCCTGAGAAGGAGGGTAAAACTCTGACAATGCCTCCCAGTGGGTTTTAACCCACTTCAGCTATTAGCCGTGGGTTTTAACCCACGGCGGGCCAGGAGACCTCTTGACTAATTTACATATTGACAATGGTGCCATATCTCAGCTAAAAACTAAACTCCACCCTGACTTGACTAAACTCTGACAATGTCTCCCAGTGGGTTTTAACCCACACTTCAGCTATTAGCCGTGGGTTAAAACCCACGGCGGGCCAGGAGACTATTCACATATTGACTAATTTACATATTGACAATGGTGCCATATCTCAGCTAAAAACTAAACTCCACCCTGACTTGACTAAACTCTGACAATGTCTCCCAGTGGGTGGTAGTGATAAATATGTAGTGATATAACATTTTATCCCTCTATTAATCCTTGCTTTTCAAAGGGATAATATAACATTTTTCATTACCATTGATAAGTTTAATTTATCAAAAATATCAGAGATAATCATGTATAATTAGTTGTCACAATGCTATATTGTTATTGGTAAAAACAATGTCTAAATTTATGAACACATCATCAGATTTATGCTTGCGACCTTCTTGTCCCCACTGTCAAAGTGAGCGAACAGTAAAAAACGGTAGTACTCATAACAAAAAGCAAAAACATAAGTGTAAAGACTGTGGCAGGCAATTTGTTGAAAACCCTACCAATAAAACGATATCATCAGAAACAAAAAAGAAAATAGATGGCCTTTTACTTGAGAGAATTTCTTTAGCTGGAATTGCACGTCAAGTTGGAGTTTCCAAAACTTTGCTCCAAGATTATGTTAATAAAAAATATGCGGAAACTCCGCGTGAGATAAAGGTTTTAGACAAGCCAAAAGGGAAAATGACTATTGAATGTGATGAAATGTGGTCTTTTGTGGAGAATAAAGAAAATAAGCAATGGATTTGGTTAGCGTTAGATACAAAAACTAGAGAAATAGTTGGAGTTTATGTGGGCGCTCGCAGTCGGGAATCGGCAAAAAAATTGTGGAAATCTTTACCTCCTGTTTATCGGCGCAGTTTTTTACACATATTTTTGGGAAGCTTATAACACAGTAATCCCCAAAAAACGTCATAAACCAGTAGGTAAAGAAACTGGAAAAACTAATCATATTGAAAGGCTAAACAACACATTAAGACAAAGAATTAGTCGTTTGGTTCGTAAAACATTATCATTCTCCAAGAAACTAGAAAATCACATCGGAGCTATTTGGTATTTTGTACATTATTACAACAAATGTTTATCGGGATAGATAATGCATCACTACATATTTATCACCACCCAGTGGGTTTTAACCCACTTCAGCTATTAGCCGTGGGTTTTAAGATACTGTGGGGCAATTAACTGGGGGGTGGAACCCCCCAATCTCCCACAACCACCAGAAATCAATGATTTCACCCCTCCCCCCTCTCTCCGTGTCCCCGCGTCCCCGCGTCCCCGCGTCCGAGAAATTGGTAATTCGCCCACAGCATCTTTTAACCCACGGCGGGCCAGGAGACCTCTTGACTAATTTACATATTGACAATGGTGCCATATCTCAGCTAAAAACTAAACTCCACCCTGACTTGACTAAACTCTGATAATGTCTCCCAGTGGGTTTTAACCCACTTCAGCTATTAGCCGTGGGTTTTAACCCACGGCGGGCCAGGAGACCTCTTGACTATTGACTAATTAACTTTAGCATCTTTAGCATAATTAAGGACTGACCGGCATTCCCGGCGACAAGGGAGAGTCCGGTAGCGGTAACAAGACCTCTTCACCTGGGTTAAGACCGGAGGTCACTTCCACTGTACTAAATCCTTCTAATCCCAAGGTTACATCTCGTTTTTGAGCTAACCCTTGATTATCTTTCACCCACACGAAGGACTTCTTTCCCAACCGCTGAATTGCCTGTACTGGCAATGTTACTACATCTTCCTGCTGCTGCAAAACGATCTCCACACTTACCTGACTGCCTGGAATCAGGATACCACTGGGTTCGGACAGCAACACTGTTGCTGATACCGTTGCTACTCCCGAACTATTATCACCCCCAGTCGCCTGGGGAGACACTGTCTCAACTCGTCCCGCGAACCCCCGATCGTCCAGACCGATAACATTAATTCGAGCCAGTTGGTTGGGCTTCACTTTGGTAGCATTGAGTATGGAAAGATTCAATTTCACCAATTCCTGACTGGGATCCCCCAGAGTCAGCAATTCATCTCCCACCTTCACCACAGACCCCTTTTTCACTTGCATGTCCAGGATCTTACCATCAATTGTCGCCGTGACGATGCTGTTCAGCAATTTCTCCTGGGTTTCTTGATAATCTAGTTGACTCAACTGCAGTTGACTGGTATTGTTGTTAACTTGGAACTGCGCCTTTTGCAGTTCTAACTTCGCGGAGACGATCGCATCTCTAAGTTCCCGTTCCTTCTGTTGCTGCTGAAACTGAAGACGCTGGGTTTCCAGAGTTTTGGTGGTGACTGTTAACCGCGCATCCCGCAGAGCCGATTTCGCCCTGCGCACCCCTTCTTCCTGGTCTCGTACTTCATTGGCCGCGATGAAACCCCTGTCAAATAAGGCTTTCAGTTCTTCTAGCTTACCTTCTGCTGCTGCTAGTTCTTCCTCTTTCTCCGTCACTTTCGCCCGATCGTTTGCCAGATTAAGTTCCTGTTTTCTAATCTCCAACTGTTCGGGACTCATCTGGGAGTCAAACTCCTGAAGTTTCCGTTCGGCAGTTTTGAGTTTTTCCTCTTTTTCGACAACTTCCTGACGACTTCTTGCCAGAGTAATTTCCTTTTGCTGAATCTCTAACTCCTTTTTGGTGAGGATAGTTTCTCGCTCCGGGTTCCGCAGGATCACCAGTTCCTGACCTGATTTTACCAACCCTCCCAACTGCACCCGTACCTGCTCCACTACCCCTTCTGCTGGGGATTTTAAGGTCTGTTGACTGCCTAATTCTACCGTACCACTTTCATTAATTGTGTCTTCTATCCTCCCCAGCTTGACATTAATCCTCGGCACTGAGACTGGTTCTGGGGAGCGATCGATCGCCAGGCTATAGAGTAATATACCCCCAGCGGCGACTGCGGTTATAATTCCCGACCAGCCTAGCCATTGCACTCCACGCTTGAATTTCTGCTTACTCAATTGTTCCATCAAGAGGGGCGATCGCGACTCTCTTATATTATCCAACATATTTTGGTCGCCGTCAACTGTTGATTATAATCATCTAATATAATACCGAGCTATTGTCTCATTCTCTGACGACAGATCTTAACGTCTATTCCGAGACTCTGGGAATGCACGAAGCAGAGCCTCAACAAATACTCTTATCTAAGTATAAACTAGCAATTATAGTGATTATACGTAATTTATATTTTTTCACGGATCTCGTTCCCTGAGGAAGGCAGGCCAGGATGAGGCTCTGGAGAATTCTATTTTATAAGTATAAACTAGCAATCATAGTGATTATACGGTATTTACATTTTTTCACGGATCTCATTCCCTGAGGAAGGATGAGGCTCTGGAGAATTCTTTTTTTAAGTATAAACTAGCAATCATAGTGATTATACTGAAAAGATCTCACTTTTCCTGCGAGCATGTTCGCCAGTACCCCGTTGGGGGACGATCACATCGGTCCAAATGGCGTACACAGTCCCGTTAAGTATGCCATAGTCGGGATAAGGACGGGCAGAAACGCGCTAAAGAAACCCTGTGTCTCGACTCCCACGAGTACGTACCCGATCGCGACAATACCAGAAACCGGGTTTCTACAACTATACTCGCTATCAACCGACAATTCGTAAAAGAAACCCGGTTTCTCTACTCCCGCGAGTACGTCCCCCCCAGCGCGATCGGACCAAGTATGCCATAGTCGGGATAGGGACGGGCAGAAACGGGCATTTGTACCAGTCGATTGTTACCATACGGGACTAACTATCTGGTATAATTGAGAAAATCCTATTAAACTTGACTATAGAGGGAAAGTTGGGGGACAGGAAAATATGTCACAGAAAACCTTTGAGATTACTAAGTTATCTGAGAACTTAATAGATTTATTGTCTGATATTCAGAATCAGACAGAGGTGCTGTTGATTCGTGAGGGGGTGCCTTTGGCCAAAGTGATGCCGTTGCCAGTCGAGCAACCCGTGACATCCAAGGTCGGGTTAAATTATGGGGCAATGGTGATGAGTGATGATTTTGATGAGCCTTTACCTGATGCTTTTTGGGGTCTATGAAAGTTTTATTAGATACTAATGCGTTTATTTGGTGGGATAGTCAACCTCAACAGTTATCAAATGAGATTGTGGAGTTTTTGCTAGAACCTGATACAGTGAAATTTGTTAGCGTTGTGAGTTTGTGGGAAATTCAAATTAAAAGTAAGTTGGGAAAGTTAACCCTCAATCAACCGTTAGAAAAAATTTATCATAGCCAAAGTCAAAATGGAATCTCGTTTTTAGCGGTGAACCCTTCTCATGTTTTGAGGTTGGGGGTGTTACCGTTGCACCATAAAGACCCATTTGACCGGCTGTTAATTGCTCAGGCTATGACAGAAGGGTTAACGATTTTAACGCGGGATAAGATATTTAATTTATATGGAGTCCCGTTGTTATCGATTTAGCTGAATAATACCAGTGCGGCATTCGTGCGGAAATCTAACCTACGAATTGCGATCGTGTTCGCCAGTACCCCAGAAACCCGGTTTTTGGGAAAAACCGGGTTTCTTATCTCAATTATACTCTACTTTCCTTTCAGTTGCTTCGCCTGTTCCATGGCAATTTCTTTAATGGCCTCAGAGGACTTAGCATTGGAGGCCCCTTCGATCGCCTTAACAGCCAAATCTTGAACTTGCTTGAGGGCGGAATCAAGTTGTTGGGAGAGACTTTGAATGCGGGCTTCCTGATTATTAATAGTCTGGGAAAGAGATTGCAGCCTCAATTCATAGAAATGCTTCTGTCCTTCCACTTCTTTTTCCCGCAAATCAGCCTTCACCTTAGCTTGATAGCGACCGATGTTGCGACCGTTATCTTTGCCACGTTCGGTATTCTCTTCCAACTTCTGGGGAAATTCCTCAACCTTGGTTTTGCATTCGGCAAATTCCTTCTCCCGATCGGCGATCGCCTTTTCCCGATCGGCCCATAGTTTTTCCTGCAACTGGCGGGACTCAGCCAGTTCCTGGTCTAAAAGTTGCTGCTGATGTTCGTATTCATCAATACTGAGATTGCGTTGCTGTTCCAAGTCATACTGATAGGAATCAGCATCGCGCTGGCGAGTTTTTTGCAAGTCATCAAGCCGTTCCCGGACTAAGCGTTCGTGTTCCGCTTGCTCTTTGGACCAAGCATTTTTGAGGTCCTGGGTTTCTTGCTCTAAAGATTCCCGGCGATCGTTAAATTCCTCTTCAAAAGCCTTAGAACTGTCTTCATACTGTTGGATTAAAGTATCCAAAGTATCCTCAGCGATCTCCAGATCGTGCAAAGCTTTAAGTTCTTCAGTTTCGGCTGCCACAGTAGACTGAACATCAGCCAATTTAGTAGCTTCAGTGGTAAGTTTTTCGGACAACTCACTCACCGCACCACCAAAACCTAACTGAAGCCGATCGAGACCATCAATAATCTGTTCCATCTTATCTTGATTAACTTTAGTATTATTCCTCTTCAATTCAACATCTGATGCTTTAACCTGGGGCGGTTTTTCCGGGATTTTTTCCTGTGGTTTATCCTGGGGCAATTGAGCAACTTGAGACTCCAGCTCTTTTTTCTCCTGCATCAATTCTTCATAGGCTTCCAAGATTTCCGCCTTGGTACTTTTTGAGGTTGGTTTTTTAGCCATGATTAATCTCTGTTGAATAGTTGAAAGTTCGTTGTTGCGTTAAAGCGCCAATTGACGAATAAAGCGGGCCATGAAACATATCGACACTCTACAAAGCTTTCAGTCGGTTTTAACCGACTTTAGCTATTAGCCGGGGGTTTGAACCCCCGGCGGGCCATGAGACAAATCGATTTTAATTGCCAGAACTGGCAAAAGCTTTCATCGCCAAATCTTGTGCTTGCTTCATAGCAGCTTGCAGTTGAGCAGAAATGTCAGCAATTTGTTCGGTTTGCCGTTGAATTGTCTCCTCTAGAGATTGAATTTTCAATTCGTAACCCTGTTTGCTTCCTTCCCACTCCTTCTCAAACAAATCAGATTTGACTTTACCTTCCCGGTTTATTTCTTGAATAGCCTCTTCCTTAGCTTTAATATACGATTGTTTCAATTCCTCTTCAAATCCCTCGACTTTCTGGCGGTTTTCCTCAAACAAAGCTTGATTATCTGCTAAAAATTTCTCCCGTTCCGACCATTCCTTTTCCCAAGCTTGATTGCGCTCCCGCAACTCCCGTTCTTGCAGGCGCTTCTTCTCTTCGTAGTCATCGGTTTCCATCTTCCGCAGGCGTTCTTGTTCGTAGCTGTAGTCCCCTGCTTCCCGCTGGCGATCGCGTGCGATCAATTCGGCTTGTTCCTGAGTTTCGGCCTCAAACTCCTGCTGCGATCGCTCCCAAATCTTGTGATGCTGGGCGATATCTTTTTCCAGGGCTTCCTGGTTAGTAGCAGCGTTTTGTTCGAGGATCCTTAACTTTTCTTGATGTTCCTGAGTCAAGATATGGAGGGCGTCGGCGACAACACGGACTTGTTGAAGTTCTTGCAAGTGTTGATTTTCAATTTCAATAGCACGTTTGAGTTCGTCTAACTTGGCAGTTTCAGTAGAGAGTTTTTCAGAAAGTCCGTTGATAATGTTGCCAAAATCCAGTTGCAGATCCGCCAAACCTTTGACAATACTATCGCTAGTATAGTTAGAGACCGCTGCCAGAATTTCTTGGTTTTTTTCCTTTTCCGCTTCCTCCTCTTTGGTCGCGACTTTGGAATCGATTTTTTTCCGGGCTCGGATCTGCTCGAAGGCTTGCAGGATTTTGGCTTTACTGTCTTTGACTGCTGGTTGGTTCACGGCGGCTTTCTCTCCTTGACTAGGTAATATTGCTGAGTCTAATCCAGGCCAGAGCCCGACCCAGCCTTGCTTGTTGATTTTTGCATCAACTTTACCCAGTCTAACCAATGTTGATTAAAACGTCAAGTCTTTAGCCAAAAAAATTTTTCCAGGGGGCCACTTGGCCGCTGCCCCGGGCTGAAAGCCTTTGTGGGACTGGGTTTGACGGCGATCGCCTGACCACCACACTCCCACCCGACACGGGGCTGGTCCGGGTCTGAGTGCCGGCACCCTCTTGCCTGGGTCTGGTTTTTCCCTTGACAATATGAATATTTGTGATATAATCGCGATATCTATTTTAAGGCATTACCGATCGCATCTTCTAAATCAGCTTGAGACAGGGTGGTAAGCACAAATACCTCTTGGACGCTTTTCCCCTGTCGCGCGATCACCTTGAACCCTCCCCGAATGGGCACAGAAACCTTCAACTTCATATGCGGAGAATGACTTTTAGAGCGACTGATTACACCCGGTGTTATAGTAGTAATCTCATCACAATCAGTCAGGCGCTCTAAAACGGGGATTAAGCCATCAATGTGGGTAGAATGATTCCAAACTACTCTCCCTTTATTGCGTTTGCCCATGAGTTTAAGCCTTTTCTAAAGGGGCCATTGTCAAACCGGCGCGACTCAACTGCTGGTGGTAAAGTTCAGCGGGTTCCTGGGGGCCAACCCAGACAATCGCCAGACCTTCAAAATGCACCTGGTTGGTCAGTTCCCAGGCCCGATCGCTGGACATCCCAGGAATATATTTTACCAAGCAGTCGTGAACGTGCTGAAATGTATTGAAATCATCATTGAGAACGATGACCTTATAGTTGGGATATGGCTTACGGGTAACTTGACTCTTACGTTCGGGTGCTATAGTCGGCGCAGTAGCCATCCCATAAATCTCTGCTGAAAGTACTATAGCCATAGGCATTTCCCGAAATGATTAGAATTCTACTTTGATAATGTTAACTTATACGAAGTATGGTGGGCAGCAATCACCACATAATTTTCTCCCTCCTCTGTGGATGTGGCCCTAAGGTCGGCAGATACTCGTAGAGGCATTCCCAGGTTCTACCTAAAAACGAGGATCGCCGATCGCCAGTCACCGGTCACTGGTCACCGGTCACCGGTCACCGGTCACCGATCGCTCATACCTGTTGTGGGCCAGGGTAGTGGGTCAGAAGTAGTGATTTTAGCGCCTGAAGCCCAGAGAGGACAGTAATCAAATTACTCCATCTTGACCAACACCAATACTTTAAATGTCTTTTAACCAATTGTATAGCCTTTCTTTTTCCGAAACAGGTACGCCAAGATAAAATTCACACGCATAAAACCCTTCATCTTCAAAACCAACGGTGTCAATATTCTTTTGGTGTAGAGATGTAATAGTATTTTGTTGCTCCAATACACTGGCAAATTTCCGCCCTTTTTTAAATGGAACACTGCTCTTGATCAAGGTATAATTATAATCATGAAACACCTTT
The DNA here is from genome assembly GCA_005518205.2 of Hormoscilla sp. GUM202. GTDB lineage: Bacteria > Cyanobacteriota > Cyanobacteriia > Cyanobacteriales > Desertifilaceae > Hormoscilla. The sequence continues at coordinate 151,779 of RFFC02000013.1, read as the reverse complement.
TCAATTTCATCAGAGTAAAATGCTCGATAGACAACAAAAGCAAATAATGGTGAGAACGAGTTACGAGATATAATGGGAAATATTTGCTGAAAAAAATATTCACCAATGTATCCAAGAGAACCTGTCGCTATAAATAGATCGGTTATTTCAACAATCTGTTTCAACTCCTCCGGTAATGGCTCATGTCTCATATCAAAACAATAGGCTTTTTCACACACATGAACTCGCTCGGAAAAATCCATCGCCGGTTGGGAATTATCTGATAGATAAAATTTATATTCTGCATGACGGATGTCTTGATGCTTATAGAATCTTTCTATTTCTTCCCATGTTCGTTCTTGATCGCGATCGCTCTCAATGAAAAAGTCCATGAGTTGAGCCATGGTTAAATCATGGAGCAAAAGTGTAGAAATTATACCATAGGATGCACCAATATCAACAATGTTTATAGAAGTTTGTTGTTTGGCATATAACATTTTCAACAAAGGGCGAAGATATTGTATCGCATAATCAGGTACTCCATATTCTTGTCGAGATACTATCTGTAAATATGATGCTGGGGTTGGCTGAACGTAAACTTCTGACCAATCTGCTTTCTTGCTAATATCCACGATGATTCTCCTTTGTATATATCAAATAACAAGTCAGTTTTGATGAGAAAAAATTTTGTTACCTCTACAAGTGCAATGTCTCTATTTGATTCTATTGGATAAGGGGGATGCATGTAAATAGCCCGCGCAGGCGGGCTTAGTTCGAGTAGCCGGACCCTTTAGGGTTCGGTCTGTGTCTTATGGTCGTAATGTCATTAAAGGTCTTGATAGGCTTTCCAAATGGATGCCATTCTTGAGAGCCAATATTAGACCAGCCGCTTCAGCATAGCTGTGAGCCTCAATAACATTATTCAATTGGAGTTTAGATTGAGAGATATCTAAAATGGTCTGGTTCTCTCCCACCGCTATAACGGGTATCTGATATTTTTCTGCCTGCAAAATAGGTACGCCTCCCAAACAGCTTGCAGGCATAACCACAGCTAACACATTATTGAGATTGATAATATCCGCTATGCGGGTGTTTGGTTTTACTTTAATTTGTGGCGCTTTTTGTAAGCCAACTAATACACAAGCTAAACCACTTGTAGATCCCATCTCTCCTGCTCCTCTTGCATCAACAATATTATGTACCAAATCTAAATCTTTGATATTGAGCAAGGGGGCATGAGCAACAGGTATTTGGAATTTTTTCATCATGAGGTGTGAAATAATGGCTTCAACACCACCAACGGGATTGGGACATTCACCTCGGAAATGCTTGGCGTACATTTGGGAAGGTAAATCTTGAACATTCGTTGTGACAGCTATAGCATTGGCTCCTTTTTTAATCAGTTCTTGGCCAGCATTAAATAACACGTCAGGATTATCAACCGTTCCTACAAAGGCTCCAGCTTCATTTTGCATGCATCGACTGGAAATCGGTTCATCTGTAATAACCGGATTGATAATATTAACACCATATATAGCTCTGACAGCATTAATCAGGTTAAACAGAATGTCAATTTTCCAATCCTCGGATTTTTCGATAATCAGTCCGACGGTATTGGCATAGGGAAGATGAAAATTGACTGTCCCCTGACAAAATAAGTCAATAGAATGTCCTTCGGCGTAGACAACATTATTCTTTAAGTTGATAAAATTGGAGGCATTCACCGTGTTGGGATTGGTAATTAAATAATCAACGGTAGAGGCTAATAAGTTGGCTGTTGGCGTGGCATCACCAGCATACCCTCCAATACTACAACCAATACCTGTGGGAACAATGTTTACCACCACAGTTTTCCCAGGATAATACTGTCCCTCTACAGACTCACCCATTTCAGCAAACTGTTCGGAGTACAATGTCGCTTCGATCGTCATGTAATCTGATGTAATTTGGCTAATATACCAGCGAATAGCCTTTTTGTCAACTACCTGTTTGACAACATCAATCAATGACTTATCCGGCGATATTTTAGACCTTTCGATACGGTATTGTTTATTCTCAATCATGACCAAGACTCCCTGTAATAATTTTGCAAATAACTTTTCTGAGATTATACGATCAGACGATACTGATATAGTTTCTCATAAAAATGTAGGCATTCTTCAAAAACGGGATTTAAATGCTCTGGTAAGGTTATTTCCTGCTGAGTAAAAGGAAGAAATCCACTTGAATTTATAATTGTATTATACCAGGTTTTTGCCCAGACAGGATCTGTTTTTCTCATGCCAGGCTGCCACCTCAACATTTTATCGGAATAACATACGCCAATTTGAGTGCATAATGCCTGTAAAACCTTGTCCGGATTTTTGATTACGTCAGTTGAATCAACAACAACTGGCACTTTTTCAGTTCCTTCCTGAATGAGAATGAAAAGATTATACAAATCTTCCATGCCAATTTCGTGCAAGGTGAATTTTTTCGGATAGTTGTATATTTTTTGTCTGGAAGCGATCATGTCACGAGGATGTCTGATCGGGAAAAAATTCTCTAAACACAGTAACCAGTTCAAATCACTGTTTTGGGGCAGATTGTTAGCCGTATGTTTTTGAAATGAAAAAGAGTAACCTTGAGGTAAATCACCAGTGATTTTTGATATAACTTTTTCATAATTAGTTTCATACATTTCAATCATTTCCGATTTATGGGGATGATCGCCCCCTTGTGTGGCAAGATATGGAGGATAAAGTGGCTCGTCAAAAATTACACAACCATCCAATTGTTGAAAAGCTCGCGTCATAAGTGTTGAACGGCTTCTCGCACAGGTCCACATTGCAATATGCTTATTGGTTGTCATATAGCCCTGATTATTTTTTCACTGAGTTTTTGCAAACTGTGGCAATTTAGTATATCATTTCACGAAGAACCTGAAACTGCCACTTGTTGGCAACATCTCTTTTTGGCACTTCTATAGCATAACAACTTAAAATTATACTATCAACCATTTTAATTGTTTTTTAATCTTTTTTCGCTGAAATCTGACGATACACAGTAGTTTTAATTTGTCAATCTTTAAGCTGTGAGGCATTTATCTTGCCGAGTCCAAAGGGTACACTGCATATTGGCGCCCTCACCCTAAAGGGTCCGGCTACATGAACAAAGCCCGCCTGCGCGGGCTAGAATGCTGGCATTGAGATGCACCTCAATGCCAGCATTAAGAAACCCGGTGGATGGGAAAAACAGGGTTTCTTGGTCACTGTTAACGCCAGAGGTATATCCTAGGTAGAACCTGTCAAGAATAGGACTGGTAAGAGTTAACGCCAATCGTCCCAATCTTCGTTAAAGATTGAGGTATCGGGGAAGGCGATCGGGTTACCATTTTGCTGCAAGCGCAGTTGCAACAATTCCAGCAGGGGTGACGGTGCCGGCAGGTCCTGCACGATCTGATAGGGCATTGTCTCAGTTTCCAGGGCAAAAGCGGCGGTAATGCCAGCTGCGGCCCCAGCAGACCATTCAAAGGAATGTACTCGATAAGCAGCGGCGGCGATGTGGCTGGCGGCAATACTCTTACCGGCTACTAACATATTATCAATTTTTTGGGGAATCATGGCCCGCAGGGGAATTTGGAAGGGATAAGCAAGTCCGGCCCCTCGCCTTTCTGCCTTACGTTCGGTGTTACCAGGGGCTTCCGCCGGACTCCGATCCATGCAGGGATGGAAGTCGATCGCGTAGTGACCGATGCCGATACTATCAGGATAAATGGTAGAACGACTGCGGCGCGTCACTTCTTCGGGCAGCTGGTCGCTGCTAATGACCGTCAAGGCTTCCAAACCCGCGATCGCCGCCCTCAAGTTCCGATACATCGGGGGTGGCAGGGTCTGGCGGTAATAGTCATCCTGGTAATCGCGACGGGAGATATCAATTTCCGAAATGGTAAAACCATCCGGTTGACCCCAGCTAGGACGTCCAATAATCCGGCGTGCTTCCCGCATATAGGGATGTTTGGACAGCCCATGCACCGTGCCCATGGGGGAATCTAACCCGTCCAGATAGCGGTGGTTGGGATGGGGCTGCTTGAGACCATCCCCCAGTTGGGAGTCAGTTGTCCCGGCCACTAACCAGTAATAATAACCTTGGGCATGTTCTTCAGCGGCCTGTAAACTCTCGATCCGCAAGCCCCCCATCCAACCGTGCGGTTCCAGTTGACCCTCCGCTTGCAGCTGGTCCCGGGTGTAAATTAAATTATCCTCGGACGTGCCCGGACGGTAGTCATTGCCCCAAGTCCAGTTTTGCATCGAGATATCTCCTGGTGTGGGAGCTGTATAACTCAGCCCTCGGAAACGGGTGCGATCGCCCGTTTTGGGGCTCCAAATCCGCCGATAGGTAAAGACGAGACCAAAATCTGCCAGTCGTTCTAATTCATAGCTATAGTAAGGAGCATATCGGGGATAAAACTCAGGCATTTCCTGGGTTTGAGGTTTCTTAGTCGCCTCCATGGCAAAGGTATAGGTAAAGCCTTGGGTGCAGTAAGGATCGCCTGTTTCGCTGGAGGAAGAAGGTTCCCAGTGAGAACGGGGATCGATGCCCAAACGATAAGGGACATCGGCAAGTGCGATCAGTTCCCCTGTTTCCGTCGCCTCGACTACATACCAACTGGGAACATCGGTTTGAGGTTCTTTGGAGACAAAGCGGATAATATTTTTATCAAACCGAGGCGAGTTCTCGTAGCTATACCAATCGGCGATCGTCTGGGATAATGGTTCCGTATTCAAGGGGGGCGCCCCGGCTGCGGGTTGATGTTGAATGGCGATCGCGCTTTCGATCAGGTTACCAGCTGAGTTAAATTGCAAATCCTTAACCACCGTAGAAGGATACCATTCCAGGGTACCGTTGCCCCGTTTCGCAGCATCTTTCAGCAGAGAAAAGAGGATTTTATGACCGTCACGGGGGAGAAAACAGGATTCACTCACCCAGCAATCTCCAGGGTTGAGTTGACGATATTTCCGTTCAATGCGCTGTCGCAATTCCAAATAGCCACGGGAGTAGAATAGCTGCTGTCGCTGGGTCGGTCGTTCGTCCAGGGCGGAAGTTCCTTGAGATGAAATTTGTCCCCCTACCCAGTCAGTAATTTCCGTGAGACAAACAGTTTTTCCTGCTAGCAAGCCTTCATAGGCGGTGGCCGCACCGGATAAACCCCCACCCACAACTAAGATTTCGCATTCTACGGTCTTGTCTGGGTTTCTGGGGGCTGTCGCCCCCCACCCAACTGGGGTTAGAGATGTCAGAGAAATCAGGCTGAGGGCCAGGGAAATGAGCGATCGCTGCATGTTCTTCTTGGGTTATACTTCTATGTTCTAGTTTTGCTATATTTGAGACGCATCTGTCCTAAGTTTTGAGCCAATTTCCCGATCGTCCATCTTCCGACTCCCAGCCGCCATGATACAATCAGGTTTTCCCAACTACTCCCAGGATACTTTTTCCTAACTGGCTACCGCAGGTTCCTTTTATCCGTTCTCCTGCTAATAAATTATCTAATCTGGCTCGACAGTGGGAGGGTGCATCTCAATTTTTACCCTCGTTCCCAGTCTCAGGCTGGCAATGCTATTCTAGAGGCTCTGCCTCTAGTTCGCGCTCTTGACAACGTGAGTTCGACAGCCGCGATAACCCTGATTTCACGTCGGGTTGAAAATGCCTCAAACCCGCATGATTGCGTTCGGGAGATCCCCAACTACGAACTACGAACTACGAACTACGAACTCACGTTTGACAGTGGCGATCGGTTCATACCCTCTACGACTGGGGCCTTTCAACCTAATTCAAGGAGCGCGGATCTCAGTTGCCGATCGCCTAACTACGTGCAAGCACTGATGCAATACTACTTCGCGTAGTAAATCAAATCAAAACCTGGAAAACTGCCACTCCACTCACTCATTTGTAACATACTGATTAAACCTCGATTCATAGGAATAAGCGATACACCATCTCATAGCCAGTCCGATCGCCTTTTCCAGTTCTAAATCTTTTGCGTAATAGGTTGTAAAGGGGAGTGGGTCTTCCTCCGGATTTTCAAATTTTATCGGCAACCACACTTCGTGGGGTTGATAATTATCAATGTATTCTTTGGAAACGGCTTCTATGGTTGCCTCACAATCCCCCGTACTTAACAAGTTTGCTACCAATACTGACCTATTGCGATCCCAAACAGCCCCCCACGTTCCATCATTACAGTCAGCATCTCCCTCATTAAAAACCACGCGGAATTGCATTAATTTATTCTTTCGATCCACAAGGTCGAAATCAAACCAGTAATAGTTCCCGATATCCGCAAAATATTTTGCCGGACCGTCCAAATCATGAGAATTTTCAACGTGCCATTCCGGAAGATTCGGACAGTCCAGGTATGTCTCGGTACCGCATTTTCCGAGGATAGCAATAATCTGGAAGGGGATAAACATTTCTTGTAGATTAGCAATGCCGTTGTTCTGAAATGCTTCGCGGATAAATTTGGGTAACTCCGGACTTAACGTACATTCAAAGGGAGTTAGGTTATTGATGCAGGTTGGCCACATGATGATTAAAAGATGTAAAAGGAATATCTCGGAAGAGGAAGCATTATCGTGCAGGGAGCATCTCACTTTTGCCTTTGAGCAATAAAGAGTAATAATTGCGAATGAAGAAAGGAAAATAGAGTAATTCTCAATTCTCCATTCTCAATTCTCCATCCCAAAAACTAAAGGTATCTCGTCCGAGTCAGGCAGTTTTTCAGCCGAAGGTAAACAATGGAATGGGTTGTAACTTTTGAGCATGACGGGCCAGTCGGCTACAGCAAGCGAAAAATAAAGGGATAACGGTAAGGCGTGTCAGGATCTGTGAGCACCTTGACAATGGCAATGATTGGCATTATCCAACTTATCAAACCCAATATAATCAGCAGTGGAATGCCAATTATCACTGCAATCAGCAATGCAAAGATTATCGCATAAATATAAAGATTGATGTGAAAATTGAGCGATTCCTTGGCATTTGCTTTGACTATTGAGTCCTCAGTGACAAACAGGATCGCGATCGGGATACCGACAGAGACGATCGTCGAGCTAAAAAATAGGGAGCATCCCATAAATGCCTTAAGCATATATACTCAGGATACTCAATTGACAAAAATTTACCCCAAAACGATAGCTAGCTAGCTAATAGCTAAGTAGTTGTGCAAAATTATTTTTAGATTTCTGCTCCGGGGCGATCGCGCAGGAAAATCAGGGCACAAAGCCCAATCCCATAAGGTTTTTAGGGATTTAAATTCTCGGAAATTGACGGCCAGAAAAAATATTAAAATATTTTTAGACATAGTGGGCAAAAGCCGCAAATATAAGAACGATGGAGCCAGAAAAGCCATGCTGGTCGTATTTGGCCTCCTGGGGGACTCCCATCCCTTAACCAAGCAATATTGCAAGCAGCTCCTGCTACAGCTATACTAAGACCATGCCGAGAATATGACACACGTGCTTGGCAAAGAATAGTTAGGATTGATGTAAGTAACTTAAGTTGCGACCTATAAAAATTGAATACAAAAAGCGATGATAAAGAGAATTATTTTCAATTCAAATCCTTTGGATGTAACGGCATGAATTGACTTGGGAAACAAATTAGTTATCCGACTAAAACATGTTTCAACTTGTTTTCTAGTTACCTGTTGTATATATTCAAAACAAGGAGATTCTTTTCTTTTTGAATTCTTTTTTCGCAAAGGTTTTAATTTGATATTTGCCGACTCTTTTAGTAAATCTTCTAATTGATAATCGTTATAAGCTTTGTCTCCATAAACTAGAGAATTTGATGGTAAATCGAAGCAAAAAGATTGCAGAAGTTTAACGTCATTATAACTACCCGGGGCTAGATAAAATTCTATTGGATTTCCACTTTTGTTTACTAACATATGAACCCTTAATCCATAAAAATAACGTTTTTTACTTGCAATATATCCTCGATCTTCTTCTTGCTTATAAATTTTACATCTATCAATCCTAATATTGTCACAGACTGGCACAGGGAAACTATCAAGAATATATTCTTGACATTCTTGACCTGGATTGAGCTGTTTAAATGTTTGCGCTCTGACTTGGAATAAAAGCATCCAAATTGGTTCGCCTATATTATGTAATCTCCGATTGAATCTACTTTTACTTAACAGATTTTTTAGATAATTGTGTTCCACCATAAATTGACAAGAGCGCTCGTAGCGAAGCGTGTCCGACAAAAAAATATGCAGCAACCAATCCTACCGTCATCACCTCTGCATTGTTCATTTTTACTTGTGGATCTTCTTTTATATTCAAAGCTTTTAGGAGCTCGTCGCAAAGAACAAAAATTGTTGTAATCATATCTTCCATAATCTACAGAACCAGCAATTAACTGTTATTTTAGTACATTATAACCTCTAAACAGCCAACCCGCCGCATAGCACAATAAAAATATAATTTTGTATCGAGGGCTACTAAAACCCTCAAAATATCTGTAAAGTCTAAGTGGGTAATTCATATTTTTTTAAATAGGTCGCAACTTAGGTTAAGTAGTAGATAGTGGGCGGGTGCCCACCCTACATAAACTTGCCAGATAGATTTTCATCCCCCAGAGGAACATCTGCGCCCGGCTCAGGTCTACGAGGTGTGAACGATATGTTTTTGGGTAATTTATCATGTTCAATTCTAATCAATGGAAATCGGGAACCGCTGCACTCCTGGCCTTGTCAATGACCGCTGCGGCTGCTACACCCCTGATGGCATCTACCTCAGAAGAGAAAAATTCTCCTGCTGTTATCCAGGCTCAGCGATATCCCGAAAACCGTAACGATTGGGTCATCCCAGCGGGGATTTTAATCCCTGTCAAGCACGAGGAGGCGGAAAAAATTCTCCTGGCCCCGGACGAGACAATGGAACTGACATTGATAGTCTCGGAAGATGTTGTCTCCAGGAATGGAAAACGCTTGATTCCTGGCGGCAGCCAAATTAGCGGCGAACTGGTACCTGCTCTGGATGGCATTCAGTTTGTTTCTCAGGAGATCGTGACACCCCGTGGCAAGCGGGTGGATCTTGATGCTTCTTCTCAAATCGTCACCGAAACCGAAACCGTGAGTCGGGGCGTTGATGCTGATTCCGTCATTGAAGGGGCATTGATCGGAGGGGCCGCTGCGGCAATTATTGCTGAGATTACTGGCAAGATTGACGTTGAAGAACCGATCATTGGTGCGGTTTTAGGGGGAATAGCTGGCGCACTGTTGGGTAAAAACAAAGTCGATATGATTGCTATTAACCCCGAAACAGATCTGGCTCTCAAACTCAACCGTGATATCGTGATCGATCGCACTCGCCGCCGCGCCCGAGCTGGCGGACCGAATACTCAGCTTTGAGGAGCCCCTTGTGATAGCTATCACCGCGCGGACATCGGCAACCAGACGATAAAGGTAGTTCCCCGATCGCTTCTTTCTGGGTACAGTGCTGGGGAGAACACTTGGATTTCACCCTGCATTTGGGAGACTAACTCAGAGGCGATCGCCAATCCCAAACCCGTACCAAATATCTCTGTTTCCCCCTGCACTCCCCGATAATTGCGCTCGAACACGTGGGGACGGTCTTCGGGGGGAATGCCCGGACCGGTGTCACTCACAGCAATTAACACCTTGTCACCTTGAGGCTGTACTCCTACCTGAACGTACAGCTCTCCTCCTGCTGGTGTATATTTCAAGGCATTATCAATTATATTGCTTAACACTTCTCGCAACCCCTGGATATCTGCTTGCACTGGCGGCATTTCCTGGGGTATTTCCACATGTAAACCTAGCTGGCGTTCCTGGGCGATCGCCTCTGCCGAAGCGAGTAGCGGTGCTAGTATTGCGGCCACGGAGTAAGATTCCAGAGTTAAATCCCTGCTCCCCAAGGAATTAGACGCTGGCAGTAATCCGACTGGCCTTGCCTCCTTTTGAGCTTCGGAATCTAGCACGTCATCTGTTTCCATGTCTACTATATCCAGGGCCGCGTCGAACTGTTGCAGCAATTCTTGCAGGCGATCGCTTTCCCGGACAATACTCTGGGCCACCGTGCGATTGCTATCTTCTGGTAACAGTCGCTTCAGCAGCAGCTTGCCAAAGGTGCGCAGGGCCGTCAGAGGATTTCGGAACTGATGCAACAGATTGTCCAAAACATCTTGTTGCTGAGCCATCGTCAGTCGAGATTGGAGCCCTTGTTCTTTTAACCATTGGTAGCGTTGGTCTAAAATACAGGCAAGTGCTACAGTATTAGCAATCTGGGCGATCTGCTTTTGTTCCCTCTGATTCCAAACTCTGTCCGATCGCGCCGTCACCAGTAACCCCATCACTGCCCCTTCATGCATCAGGGGCAACACCAACTGGTGTTCTGGCAAGAGATCCTCCTCTATTAACTCCTGCTCATTATAGCCAGCAGATCCCGTTCTGGTCTCAGCCCCTGTTGCCGACGGCAGCTTTCGATGTACTCGGGGCGGGCTACTCGTACTACCCCTCGCAGATCGAGGCATTATTTCCACCGTACCCGCCCCAGGCGGTAACAGCACCTGAGCCCGATTGGACTGCCAAACCGCAGCCATCTCTGGGTATGCTACGATTGGGATTAGCTTTGTCTGGGCGTCTTCTACTAGCTTTTCTGTCAAGTAGACAACCCCCACAGAAGCCCCCAGTCCCTGAGTTAACAGGGCTAGTTGCGATCGGCATAGAGCCACAAATTCAGAACTGGCGGACATCAACATTGGAGCAGTACTGGCTAGACCGTGTGACGAGTAACCTATATCTTATCGCAATACTCCGGACAGTTTTTAGACCCTCAGAACGACCACAACACAAGGGTTGCAGCCCTTCGCGCCTTATTTTTTTCAATGTCTGCCCCAGGGCTAACGTAGCCTATATTGCTCTATCGAGCAAAGGCTGACGCTGCAAGGCTTGCAGCTACGTACAGCCAAAACGGTCCGGACTATTGTTATCGGCATCTCTACTGTTACATATTTTATACTTTTCTTTACTTTTTAGATCTTATTCCAGGGAAAGATTGCCCCTACATCCGCTTACCACCTGGCTCGGAAGGCTTTTTTGTTAAGCTATTTTAAGCACCGTTGATGTTTTAAGTTAGATTAGATAGAATTGTTCGGGATTTGGTAGTGCTAACTACAGAGTCCGCAGAAAAAGGAGGTAAGCTAGATTGGCCAGGAGACGCAAGCGTAAAAGTCGTCGTCGCCTAGAAGGGCGTCGAATTCTTGAGCAAGTTGCTCACTATCACATCGAAACTGGTGAAGATAAACCCGTGACAGCGGCTCGTAAGTATATTCGTGCTCAAGGCATTGTGCCACCAGCTTTACTGCTAGTCAAGCGAAATGAGCATACTACCGATCGGTACTTCTGGGCGGAAAAAGGACTATTTGGAGCTCAGTACGTTGAGGAAAATCATTTTCTGTTTCCCAGTCTGAAAGAGGCAGAACAAAAGGCTCAAATTGCGGCATCCGCAGCAATTAAAGCCCAGGCTGCCGTTCGGTTGAGCGGCTCGACTGAGATCGTGCCGAACGTCCCTCACCCCGAAGCCCAGAACCCCCCGATCTCCGTCCACAGTCAATAGTAATTGTCCTCAACCCAGAAACCAGGTTTTTCTGAAAAACCTGGTTTCTACTATCTATCAGTTAAGATTTTGTCAGAGAAAGTTAAGGTTGGGCAGGTGAATTAATTGGTGTTTCCAGCTTTGACAAAGGGAAAACTTTTTGCAACTGGGCCAGTTCGTCCCGATGGGCGGTGATCGTAATCGAGCTATGAAGCTGCTGTGATTCTGCATCTGGTTGGGTTTCGATTGCCAGGGACACTTGCTCGGGTCGTCCCGCTTTTTGCCAGTAAAAAATCCCGGCAACTGGCGATAATAATACCAAGCAAAACCAAACTAAATTCCACTGGGGAAAGACGATATACAAAATCAGACTGCCGCAAAGAATGCCAACTGCGGCTAACAGGGTGAGGAAGATAGCCAGAAACAGACTGGGGCGGACAAACCCTTCAAATATTACTCTCTTATTGGTGCTGTCTCGTGCTGTGACGCGGTATGCCCGCTGGGTAAAATATTCCTCCAATTGATTTAGCATTTGGTCGGATGCTGCTGCTAGGGTTATTTTTTCGGTTCGGTCTTTGACTGAGGCTTTGATAAAGAAAAACGGCTCTTCGGTACCTGAGTTGCTAAACTATCAAATAAATACTCGTCAAATTAAACTAAAATTGTTATACTTGAAGAGTAAACATATTGCTGTACTTGACTTCTGGCATTTTTAATGCTTTACTGAAATTGAGGACAAAGTGAAAACTGAGGTAAAATTATCATGGCTTCAAAAGGACAACTCAAACTACTAACAGATTTTCTGAACATCCCAGATGTTAAAGTTACTCATTTCGTACAAGATACATCTCTAGGAAAAATCCTCTCCGTAGCGAGTTTAACTTCAGAAGTAGCCTGCCCTCATTGCGGTCAAATGAGTCAGAAAATTCACTCCTATTATTCACATCTAATTAAAGACTTGCCTATGAATGGTCAAAATGTTTATTTACAGGTAAATAAACGAAAAATGAAATGTGAAAATTGTTTAAAAATTTTTAGTGAGCCTTTGGATTTTTGTGAACCAAAACGCAACTATACTAAAAGACTTGCCGACGATATATTGAATCAGGTAAAACATAGTAATATTAAAAGTGTTGCCGAAAGAACCGGGGTAAGTGAGTCAGAAATTGAAACTATGTTAAAAGATTTAAAAAAAAGTTTGGTAGGTCAAAAACCTCAAGACTTAAAACGATTGGGGATTGATGAAATTAGCCTGATAAAAGGACAAGGTAATTATTGTGCGGTATTAGTAGATTTGGACAATAGTCAACTTCTAGCTTTAGTCCCCGATCGAACCCAAGAAGCCATTGAAAAAGTGTTGCTATCTTGGGGAATAGACGTGTTATCAGGCATAGAAGAGGTTAGCATTGATTTATGGCGTCCCTATAAAACTTTGGTAGAAAAATTAATGCCTCACGCCGAGGTAGTAGCTGATAGATTTCATGTAATGAACCAGGTTCAAGAAGAATTAGACAATGGTCGTAAGCAAACAAAAAAAGAAGTTAATAACATGGATGATAAGAAGAAAAAAACTGCAAAACTCAAGGTGCTTCATCACAGTAAATATGTCCTTCTTGCTAATTCCGATGATTTAAATGAAGCTCAAAAAAGCCAATTAGAAGAAGTCAATAAAGAATTCCCGAAGCTGCAAAAGATGCATGAATTAAAAGAAAATTTTAGGAAAGTATTTGAAGAGAGCATAAATTGGTTTGATGGCTTATTGAATTTAGCAGAATGGTTGAAACAATCAGCAGAATTATTTCCCAAAAGTCAAGGAACAATCCGTCGCTGGTTAGTGGAGATAACAGCAGATTTTGAGCAAAAAACAACTAATGGCATTGTTGAAGGTATTAACCAAAAAATTAAGTTAGTTAAACGGTGCGGATTTTGTTTTCGTAACATAGAAAATTTTGAGCTAAGATGTTTATTAGCTTTTCAAAATTAGCAATAGTTTAGCAACCCAAGTACCGAAGAGCCAGAAAAACAAACCCACAAATAACAGCAAGGTCGGAATTAAAGCTGTCGATACGAGAGCACTACTCATGAGCAATTGTGAAAATGTTAACGATATTGGAAATGGTAAATTGAGAAGATTAAACGTAAGGTGGGCTGCGGCCCACCCTACAGCAGCAGGGATCGATCGCGAGTTGATCTGGTGGCTGGTAGTTTCGATGGTGCTGCTGAGGAACATTCTAGATAAGATTGTCGCAAAAGTAAAATGCGATCGCTCTTAATGGCAACATAATCTTGCCAGAGTCTGGCCAGGTCTTTGGCCTGTTGGCGCCATTGGGAACGGATATGATACATGCGACGGGGACGTCCGCGTCCTGTCAATTTTTGCCAATAGCCTGTAATCAGCTGTTCTTCTTCCAGGAATTTGAGGGAACTGTACAGGACCGTGTCGGAAAGCCAGTAGATGGGATATCGCTTCTCTAGCAGTCCCATAAGTTCGGTTCCATAGGAGTCTGCTCCCAATAAAACTGAAAGTATATAGCAAACAGCCAGTTCCTTGTTGAGATAAATTGGGGGTGGCTCGAGAAAAAACTCATAGATATCGTTAATTTTCATTCGTCTTCTGTACAGTCATCATCAACGGGGCAATTTGCGTCTGGTAGATGCCGCCCTGGTGCCAGTTAAAATGGCACTATGAATGTATGTGAGGGTGCATCTCAGTTTGGCTTCTTGAAAATTGAAAATTGAAAATTGAAAATTGAAAATGGGGCTATTTTCCATTCTCCGTTCGCCATTCGCTATTCGCTATTAGCAGAGTTTAATGCTAAAATGCAAAAGTGAGATGCTCCCAAAAAATATCGCTCCATGACATAGAGCTGATAAAACCTTGCGCTTGTCCAAATCATCCATAGCTTTCACCTCATCGAAGTATTATCACTATATGTATTATACTGGTTTGCTCTTAGGAGTCAAGCTGCTGTGACCTTTGCCAGGCCAGAAAGCCCAGGGCCGCCAAACCCACCAAAACTGGCGTCAACCAATCACCCCAGTGGACATACAAAGTCTGAGTCTGCCTGGGGTAAATTGTAGCAGCATGAATCTCATAGGTATTAATCCCAGAAATCCATACAGTTCTACCGTGGGGGTCTACAATAGCAGAATAGCCTGTATTTGTGGCCCTGACTGCCCATCGATCGGTTTCAATGGCCCGCATTACATCTTGAGCGTGATGTTGCGCTGGCATGGTGGCGCTATAGTGAGCATTATTAGCAGCGGTGAGGATAAACTGCCCCCCAGCTGCCGCTTGCAGGCGGAAAACTTCGGCAAAAGCTGAGTCATAGCAGATGGCCGCGATCGCGCGACCAAAGGGAGTATCAAACAGTTGTTCTGCCTTTCCTGCAACTAGATGAGCATCCAGAGGCGAAAGGCGATCGATCAACTTGCCCAGGAATTGTTCAAAGGGAATAAACTCTCCCAAAGGCACCAGTTTTATCTTATCGTAGCGGCTAAAAATATCACCCGTGCCCGTAACGGTAAACAAGCTATTAGTAAGACTATTGCCTTGCTGACCGAAAGCCCCCACCCAGGCGATCGCCCCTGAGTCTCTAATTGCTTGATTAAAAGAACTATTGTTTTGAGCCGTCCAAACAAAAGGCAAAGCCGTTTCCGGAATCAGCACGGCATCAACACCTTGGGCTGCTAATATTTTGTAGCCTCTAGTGTATCCAGACAATGCCCGCCGTCCTCCAGCCGTATAAAGCTTAATTTCATTAGGAATATTCCCTTGAACAATTCCCACTTTTAATGCATCTGCTGGCCGATCGTGAAGGGGACGACTATACATGAAAAATCCGGCCATATGCAGAGTCAGCAGCAACCCCGCTGCTAAACTTAAATATTTCCAATAGCTAGATGCATTAAAGCCCGCGCAGGCAGCGCATCCCGAAGCACGAGCGCTAAAGCGAGTGCGGAGAGGAGAGCACTTCGTTCCTGTAGCCCCACCCTTTAGGGTGGGGGCGAATGTTTCAGCAATTAATCCATTGACAGCCACGATCGCGGCTGTGATAGTATTATGACCAGAGATTTTTCCCAATTGCAAAATAGCGAGATTATCAGGACTTTGGGTAAAGGAAAGGGAAGTCCACCACAAGGAACCCGTACTCCACAAGCCCTCTAGAACGCACCAGAAAGCAACTCCCATCAGAACCCGCAATAAGGCGATCTGGAATGTTCCCTGAGACATTCCCCCAGATGATATTGCCATTTTCATGCCAGCGGACCAAGCTACAACTAAACTAGCGCCCCAGAGAGTGATAAAAATCCAGCAGAAAAGGGCGATCGCGAGACTTGCCAACCAGGGAACCCCCAACCAAGTCATGGGATGGATACCAGTAATCCAGAATAAAGCAATACCGTGATAGCCAATACCCCAAGCCAAGCCAAACAAAAGGGAATATTTCAAGGATCCCAAACCAATGTTATCCAGCAGCCCGCGCAGGCGGGCTTCGTTCTTGTAGCCCCACCCTTGAGGGTGGGGGTCCGGAAGGGAATATTTCAAGGATCCCAAACCAAATTTACCATCCAGCCCGCGCAGGCGGGCTTCGTTCTTGTAGCCCCACCCTTGAGGGTGGGGGTCCGGGTGGGGGTCCGGGTGGGGGTCCGGGTGGGGGTCCGGGTGGGGGTCCGGGTGGGGGAATGGATCAATAATCAGGATCCAGAGGGGAACCAAAGCAACCCAGGCGAGAAACCAAGCATTAACGGGAGTAGCAGTTAGTCCCATTAAGATCCCGCCAGTTAAGGCAATGCCCAGCCGCACAATAATTGTCCAGCTGGGTGAGAATGTTTTCAGCAGATGACCCATTTCTTCACACTTACTCTTCTTCGAGATCCCCTGCTTCTTCAGCTAATGGGGGCACCAGGGCAACCGCTGCGATCGAATCATCAGCATCCAAGCGCTGCACCCGGACACCAGTTGCACCACGAGATTGAATAGAAATAGCATTCACCGCCTGACGAATAATAATCCCCCGACTGGTGATCATCATCAGTTCATCATCTTCATTGACAATACGCAGGGCTGCCAGTTCATCCTTAGACTTGCGAGACTTGAACTTAGCAGCGATCAAGCCCTTTCCGGCTCGCCTTTGCAAGCGGAACTGAGAAACAGGAGTACGTTTACCATAGCCATTATTCGTGACAATCAGCACCCAAGGTCCAGTCGAGTTATCCACAGCAATTTCTTCTGCTTCTGTGTCCGCTTTTTCCGAATCTATGTCTTCCGCCTCTGTGTCCAAATTTTCCGCAATATTGTCTTCCACCTCCGAGTCCGACTCCGTGGCATCATTCTCTAAACTAGCCAGAATGTTCCTGGGCAATATATCCATGCCGATCAACTCATCTCCATCCACCAATTTCATGGACCTCACCCCTCTGGAGGTGCGACCACTACCCCGCAATTGCACTGCATTTGTTCTAAAGTGAATAGCCTTTGCCTGAGAAGATCCAATAATCACGCTATCTTCTTCCGTCGCCCGTCTTACCCAGCGCAACTCATCTCCCTCTTGCAGAGAAATAGCAATCAATCCATTAGCGCGAATATTGCTAAAAGCTGCCAGGGCCGTCTTTTTAATGTAGCCCCCTTTCGTCAGCATCACCAGATATTCATCATCCCGAAACTCGCTCACTGCCACCAGAGAAGTTATTTTTTCATCCATCGGGATCGGCAGCATTTGCACAATAGGCATCCCCCGGGCCGTGCGAGAAGCCGCCGGAATTTGGTAAGCGTTCAGGCTGTAAACCACGCCCCTTTGACTAAAGAACAAAACGCTATCATGGTCGCAGCAAGTCAGGAAATGTTCTACCCCATCATCCTCCTTCATCCGCGTGCCAGATTTGCCACGAGTCGCACGATTTTGGGCCTCAAAGGTATTCACTGGCATGCGCTTGATATAACCCTGCTCAGTCAGCAAAATCAAAGCCTGTTCGTTAGCAATCAAGTCAATATCCACCAGTTCCCCATCGGCACTGTCAATTTGCGTCCGTCGGGGAGTAGCGAACTTCTGTTTCAGTTCAGTTACTTCCGTTTCGATAATTTCCAGAATCCGTTCTCGCCGCGCTAAAATATCCTCAAAATCAGCAATTCTGGCTTGTAACTCTTTATGTTCTTGCTCGATCTTGTCCGCTTCCAAAGCTGTCAGGCGTCGCAGTTGCATCTGGAGAATGCCATCCGCTTGCGCTTCCGAAAG
This sequence comes from Hormoscilla sp. GUM202, assembly GCA_005518205.2. Taxonomy (GTDB): domain Bacteria; phylum Cyanobacteriota; class Cyanobacteriia; order Cyanobacteriales; family Desertifilaceae; genus Hormoscilla. The sequence goes on along the minus strand of RFFC02000013.1, from coordinate 133,961 downwards.
TTCGTAAGTATCTATCAATTGCTGACGCGCTGTCCCCGTATCTGCGGCGGTTCTAATCAACTGGATGACTGCATCTAAGTTCGCCAAGGCAATCAGTAAACCCTGCAACAGATGATCCCGTTCTCTAGCTTTCCGCAGTTGAAATTGCGTCCTTCTGCTAATCGCTTCCACCCGAAATTCCAGAAACACATTCAGAAATTGCTTCAGGGATAGCAGTTCCGGGTGGGAATTCACCAACGCCAGCATATTTGCCCCAAAATTAGTTTGTAGGGGCGTTTGTTTGTAGAGATTATTGAGGACAACTCGGGGATAAGCATCGCGCCTGAGTTCCACCACGATCCGCATGCCGTCCCGATCGCTTTCATCCCGGATATCAGAGATTCCCTCTAAGCGCTTATCATTGACCATTTCGGCAATCTTCTCAATCAGGGCCGCCTTATTAGTTTGATAAGGCAGTTCCGTGACAATAATTGCCTCCCGATCCTGGCGTCCCCGCTGTTCGATCGTTTCAATTGTTGCGACACCCCGCATGGCGATCGACCCCCGTCCGCCGGTGTAGGCATCTTTGATGCCGCCGGTTCCCAGAATGCTCCCGCCGGTAGGAAAATCCGGACCGGGGATATAGCGCATCAGTTGGGTGTCAGTAATTTCTGGATTATGGATCAAAGCCACCAGGCCATCTACCAACTCTCCCAAGTTATGAGGAGGGATATTAGTCGCCATCCCCACAGCGATTCCAGCTGAACCATTCAGCAGCAGCTGGGGAATGCGCACCGGTAATACGATCGGTTCTTGCTGGGAGCCATCGAAATTATCGATAAAATCCACCGTTTCCGACTCAATATCTCGGAGCATGGCATCTGCAGTCAGGGCTTGCAACCGGCATTCCGTGTAGCGCATTGCCGCTGGCGGGTCATTATCAACCGAACCAAAGTTCCCGTGACCGTTAATCAGGGGCGATCGCATGGAGAAATCCTGGGCCATGCGCACCAAAGCATCATAAACCGCCGTATCGCCGTGAGGATGGTATTTACCCAAAACTTCTCCCACCACACGAGCGCATTTTCTAAAAGGGCGGTCTGGGCTGAGTCCCAACTCATGCATCGCGTAGAGAATGCGCCGATGTACCGGTTTCAATCCATCGCGAGCGTCTGGGAGCGCCCTCCCAACAATGACGCTCATGGCGTATTCTAGATAAGACCGGGACATCTCGTTGCGTAAATCTGTCGGGACAATCCGCTCCTGCTCGATGCTCATACAGCAAAAAACTCCATCAGAACAATAATTCCCAAGTCGATGTCCGCTCTTTCCAAAGTAAACTTTAGGTCTACCTAAAGATCGGTGCTCGCGTACCACGCCCAACCAGTTATCAGTGGCTAGCAATTACAGTTTTTTCGCCCGATTTGTTTGGACATGAGTTCCTTGTCACATCGCCTTGGTTATTTCTAATATAATAACATACTTTTGCTCAATTTTGGTCGGACACCCAACTGTTAAGAACAATGACTATGCTTCCTGTTATCTACTCAGATGAATTTCTACTGCACGACAATGGTTGGCTACACCCGGAGAAGCCAGAACGCCTGACAGCAATTGTCAACCACTTAAAAGCGGCACCTTGGGCCGATCGAATTGAGTGGCAACTGCCGACAACTCCAGAGGAACGTTCAGTGTTATCCCTGATGCAACAGGTTCATCCAGACGCATATATCAATGCTGTCAGAGATTTAGCCAACCGGGGAGGCGGACACATAGACGGCGATACGCCAGTTTCTCCCCGCAGTTATGAGGTGGCCCTGCTGGCAGTCAGTGCCTGGCGAGATGGGGTCGATCGCCTCCTGGCTACTGGTAACCCAGCCTTTGTGCTAGCCCGTCCACCGGGACATCACGCTTTATCGGATCGGGGCATGGGGTTTTGTCTCTTTTCCAATGCCGCGATCGCGGCACATTACGCCCTCGAACAACCGGGAATCAACCGCGTTGCCATTCTCGACTGGGACGTGCATCACGGTAACGGCACCCAGGCGATCGTGGAAAGCAACCCCCAAATTGCTTATTGTTCGCTGCATCAATTTCCTTTTTATCCCGGTACTGGTGCTGCCAGGGAGCGTGGTTTACACAACAATGTGCTCAATATTCCGATGGCGCGGGGTAGTACCATCGCTGAATATCAGCCCATGTTTGAACAGAAAGTGATGCCCTTCTTGAGTGATTTTGGTCCAGACATCTTAATTGTCAGTGCCGGTTATGACGCCAATTATGATGACCCCTTGGCCGGAATTTGTTTACAGCCTGAAGATTATGGAGTTTTTACAGATTATTGCCTGGGCCTGACTCGTCGCATCCTGTTTGGACTCGAAGGCGGCTATGAATTCGAGAGTTTGTCTAAGTCAGTAATGGCAACAATTGCAACTTGCTTGACTAATGGCTAATGGCTAATGGCTAATGGCTAATTGCTAATTGCTAATTGCTAATTGCTATTCTCAATTCGACCTTCTCAATTCGACCTTCGCAATTTTCAATTTTAGGGATGAATTTGGCTCAAAATGTAGCGGAGGCGATCGTAATCATCTTTGAGTAACAGGCTGAGAATGCGCCCTGCTTGGACTAACCAAGATCTGTCAGCCTTGCGCAGTTGATAAATTTCGCGGATAGCCGCCGCTGCCAGAGCATCTACTGGTGTACCTGGTAATTGGATTAATATCCTCAAGAAATCCAGTTGTTCGCTGAAATGAATCACTTCTGCCGACGTACATTGATAGACAGCTTGATGAATTTGGGGCGGACGGGGAGGCAGGTGTTGATAAACTGGATTATTGAGTGGGATAGAACCATTCACTCCAGGTAATGGTGGTAAAAATCCGACAATTGCGGCTTTGAACTCAGTTTTCAGCATAGCAAAGATTTGGGGTTGCTGCTCGCGCAATTCCACCAGAGACAACCCCAGCGCTCTCGCTCTGTGAACGGAGTCGATCGGGCTAGTAGTAGCATGGTAAACCACAGCATAGATATGATTATCCGACTCTTCATCCACAGACCGGACGAGACTGCCAAAAGGTGGCATAACAGGAAAGCTCAGGTCTTCCGGTTCTAGACATTGAGCCAGAAATTCCGTCGTCGAGGTTTCAATCACCTCCGCGATGTGGTTGTCCTGACGAGAACCTGTGGCAAATTGTGGCAGCGGCAGACGCATGGAAACCTTGTTGGTTGTTGATTACTAATTGATAATGCCAAGCTCGATGCAAGAGAATGGAAAATTCTCAATTGCGAATGGACATGAATAAATTATCAACAATTTTCCATTCGCAATTTTCCATTCGCAATTTTTAATTCTCCCTACTTACCTTTACCTTTTGCCTTGACCTCCACCACTTCAATTTCTGACAAGCGGAAAGTAACTAACTTATCCCAATTGCCACCTTCAAACAGCACAGCTGCCTTGCCGTCGCTGACTCGTTGAACAAGTCCTTGAAAGCCGTAGTAAGTATCGCCTGTGTTCTTCACGCGCACTGCCGATCCGGGCAGAATCATAATTTCTTACCAACTAAGTTGACATTCAATAGCTTACCTTATTTCTGGGCGCTAATGTTTCCTTTTATGCCTGGCGAAAAAACTTGTCCGCTGCCGGTGGTTCGCTACCGATTCTACCAGTCCAATAGCGATAAAGTTCGTGAGTAAGGCTGAACGACCGTAGCTCATCCAAGGCAGTGGGATGCCAGTCACGGGGGCCATACCAATGGTCATGCCAATGTTAACAAGCACCTGAAAAACTATCATCGTCAAGACGCCAATTGCCAGTAAGGAACCAAAGTTGTCTGACGCATTGTGTGCGACAAGGGCCAAACGCAGGCAGATCGACCAGAAGACGAACAGCAGGGCAATGCAGCCCACAAAACCAAACTCTTCCCCAACGGCGGAGAAGATAAAATCAGTATGCTGTTCGGGAATAAAGTTCAGCTGAGTTTGAGTTCCCTGGTGAAGTCCCTGTCCTCAAAGTTGACCAGCACCAATGGCGATCCGAGATTGGATCAGGTGATATCCACCTCCCAAGGGGTCTTGTTCCGGGTTCAGGAACAGTATTAGCCGGTCTTTTTGATAGTCTTTCAATAATCTCTCCCAGAGAAGCTGTCCGAATTCGCCAGCCATCACGTTAAGAGAGAGGGCACCTAATGCTCCCCATTGTGGCCAGGGTAAGGTAAACCAGGCAATCAATATGATGATTGCGGCCCAGATAAACCATCCTGTGAGATACAGGTTGAACAAAACTACTGAGACGATCGGGGAAATCAGCAGCACCAACCAACCGGGATTGGTATTGCCCCAGTAGAGCATTCCCAGGGCGATCGCCCCAAACACCAGTGATGTTCCCAAGTCTGGTTGCAAAAATACCAAGGCCCAGGGTACAGCAGCGACTCCCAGGGTTTTGAAGAGCGTACCAATAGTATCAGCCGTTTTAGCTTGTAGGATACCCGCCAGAGTGATAATTAACCCTAACTTGGCAAATTCCGAGGGTTGAACATTGAAGCCAGCAACGGTAATCCATCGCTGTGCGCCTCCTCCGGTGGTGCCGATAAATATAACCGCCAGCAAAGATAGATTGGTGAGAGCGTAGATCGCCCACTGCCACTGCCTCAGGATTTTATAACGCCAGCGGGCTACCAATACCGCCAGTGCTAACCCAATCCCACCCACAAACCAGTGCTGCCACCAGTCATTCCGTCCCAGGTTTAATTCCGTGCTGCGGATCATTATGCCCCCAAACACAGTCAGACCTACTGGCAAAAGGAACAGCAACCAATCTATCTGCTGCCATGGTTCCAGAAAGGAGCTCCAATTTATTCTGATTGGTGATTTTTGCAACATGTCAGTTGTCCGTTGGTAGTTGGTAGGGTGGGCATTGCCCACCAAGTCAGTTGTCAGTTGTCAGTTGTCAGTTTAAAGTTCTCCGCTAACCGCTAACCACTAACTACCAACTACTAACCACTAACTACTACTCAGGGCAGCAACGGATACTTTGGCCGCAATCTGTTGGGCGATCGCCACTAGGGCTTGAGCTGAGGCCGAATCCGGATTGGCCACTACAATGGGAGAGCCCCGATCGCCTCCTTCTCTGAGGCCAATTTCCAGGGGCACGCAGCCCAACAGAGGCACCTGCAATTCCTGGGAAGTTTTGGCGCCACCGCCAGAACCAAAAATATCATACTGCTTATCTGGCCGATCCGGTGGAATAAAATAGCTCATGTTCTCCACAATTCCCAGCACCGGCACTCCCAATTGCTGAAACATCTTTAATCCCTTGCGGGAGTCCAGCAAGGCCACATTCTGAGGCGTCGTCACAATTACTGCCCCCGCCATCGGCACCGCTTGAGTCAGAGTCAGCTGGGCATCCCCCGTTCCCGGCGGCATATCCACAATCAAATAGTCCAACTCACCCCACTGGGCCTGGTAAAGAAACTGACGGATGACCCCATTCAGCATTGGCCCACGCCAAATTACCGGTTGATCCTTGTCAATCAAAAATCCCATGGATACCAGCTTGACGCCGTGATTAAATGCCGGTTCTAGCACTTCTCCTTGAGAAGATTCCCGTACCATGACCTGAGCCGATTCTAGTCCTAGCATGGTCGGAGCATTCGGTCCATAGATATCTGCATCAATTAGACCGACTTTGGCACCCACTTGGGCCAGGGCCACCGCTACATTGACAGCAACGGTACTCTTGCCCACTCCGCCCTTACCGCTGGAAATCGCTACAATATTCTTTACCCCGTCTATTCCTTGGCGATCGGGCAAAGTATTTTTCTGTTGGGGCGTCTCCGCCGTCACCTCTACCGTGACATCCTGTACGCCGGGCAATTGCCGAACAGCTTTGGTACAGTCTTCGACGATGAATTCCCGCAACGGACAAGCAGGGGTCGTCAGCACTAAGGTGAAGCTAACCTTGCCTACCTCGGAGATTTTTACATTACGAATCATGTTTAGCTCCACCAAGCTCTGGCGGAGCTCCGGGTCTTGCACCGGTCGTAACACTTCTAAAATTGAGCTAGTATCAAGCGTGATAGACATTATGGTGTTATCTACCCTAGCGGCAACAATCAGAGTCTTCTCATCTTATCAAATCTTAACATTTTCTCAACATTTGATGCTGATTAGCCGATGTTGGGCTATCGATTTTTGCTATTTTGCTCTGGAAGGAGAAATTTCTGGTTTAAAATCCAAAATCAATAGAGCTGCTGCCACCAGAGAGGGAATCTGACTGTGTCCCTTGCCGGGCAGCTCGTTCAGCAGCCTGAGCTAAAGCCGAGGCCACGCGAGCCGCATAGGGTCGGATCAGCGACCAGATAACTGGCGACAACCAGCCCCGCAAGGTCACGGAATAGGAAATGCTGGTACCACACAGGGTAGACTCTACCTTGTAGATCACTCGCTCCTCTATCCCCGGCATAGCTAAAATTCTGATACTTAACAGCTCTCGTGGTCGTACCCGCTCGACAAAGATCCGGATGGGAATCGGACTCAATCGCGTTACAGCCCGATAAATCAGTCCCGGTTTAGCTACCAGCCCCTTGGGGAGATTGGTTCTGGCAATCAGCGGATGCCAGGATACGTCAGCCAGATCGACGACTTTTTGCCACAGGTCATCGACAGAGGCAGAACTAATAGTTCGATAGGTCCTCGCCAGAGAACACCGAACCCTTTTACGATTTCGACGGATTAATTTGGACAAAAATTTTGTCATCTGTATCCCATTGTGCTGTTAGGGCAACATTCAGGTTAGGCTAGGTTAGCATCATTAGCTAGACATTACCGATTGTGAGAGCGTGAAATATTGAGTTTATGACAATGTCTTCGACTACGACAACCACTAAATCTCAGGAGATACCCTCGTCCGATTCTCAAAAACAGGATATACCTCCGTCAGATTCCCAAACCAGGGTCAGCCAGTTTATGCAGAAGCTGCAAGACGATATTTGTCAAGGATTGGAGGAGCTTGATGGTTCTGAAACTTTCCGTGAAGATAGCTGGGATCGGCCAGAAGGGGGCGGAGGTCGCTCCAGAGTAATCCGAGAGGGGGGGGTTTTTGAGCAAGGTGGCGTCAATTTCTCTCAGGTTTGGGGCTCCCAGTTACCGCCCTCAATCTTGAACCAGCGACCAGAAGCTGCCGGTCATGGATTTTATGCCACTGGTACTTCTATGGTGCTGCATCCGCGCAATCCTTACGTGCCCACCGTACACCTTAATTATAGGTATTTTGAGGCAGGACCGGTTTGGTGGTTTGGTGGTGGGGCAGATTTGACCCCATACTATCCGTTTGAGGAGGATGCTGCTCATTTCCACAAAACCCTGAAAAAAGCTTGTGACGAGCACCATAAGGATTATTACTCAGTGTTTAAGCCCTGGTGTGATGAATATTTTTACCTGAAACACCGGCAGGAGATGCGGGGGATAGGTGGCATCTTTTTTGATTATCAAGACGGTCGAGGTGCGCTGTATCGTGGCCCTAATGAAAAGGGTCCAGCAGCTGAAAATAGCCAAAAAGCCGGAACCCTAGAACCTCGCAGCTGGGAAGAGCTATTCAGTTTTATCCAAGCTTGTGGTAATAGCTTTTTAGATGGTTATGGGAAAATAGTCAAAGACCGCCGGTCGAAGGAGTATGGAGACCGCGAACGCCAGTTTCAGCTCTATCGTCGGGGTCGCTACGTAGAGTTCAATCTCGTATATGACCGGGGCACCATCTTTGGGTTGCAAACAAATGGACGCACGGAGTCGATTCTCATGTCTTTGCCGCCTCTAGTACGCTGGGAATACTGCTATCAACCGGAAGCAAAGACTCCGGAAGCTGAACTGTATGAGCGGTTCTTGAAACCCCAAGACTGGGCTTCTTGGTCTGGTGCATAGTATGGGAGAGCTTGAGACAACTTGTGGTTGTGGTAGTAAGATGGAAAGAGGTACTTTACCCAAAACAGTTGCATGCACACTCCCACAAGCCTAAAGGCAGAGCGGGGCTTAATAACTGGCATAAATTGGCTTAAACTATGTGGGCATGGAGTGGGGAAATGGAAGCGTCCTTGGCGTCTTAGTTACGGTTAGCATGAGGAACGAGGCGCTTTTCGCAGATTAGGGATCGGACCACGACCGGAGAATAAACTAACTCCAGACAATTTAGATCGGGGGTTAGGATTATTGCCAGTCGAGACAGATTCTCAGATCGACCCAAAAGTCCACAATTCCTAGAAGAGGGTAGACGACCCAGATGGAGCAAAAAACATATACAACCCAAGACGGCACAACAATTATCGTATTGACGCCGACAGGACGCCTGGATATAACCACGGCTTGGCAATTTCGCCTGAAGTTACAGGAGTGTATTTCTAAACTCAGTCGTCATGTAGTAGTCAATCTCGGTCAGGTCAACTTCATTGACAGTTCGGGTCTGACATCGCTGGTGGCAGGGATGCGAGATGCGGAGAAGGTGAAAGGGAGTTTCCGCATTTGTAATGTGCATCCAGAAGCTAAACTGGTGTTTGAGGTCACGATGATGGATTCAGTGTTTGAAATCTTTGACACTGAAGATGATGCCCTTGAAGGCGTACCTAGAGTTACCAGTTAGCTAGTCTCCCCTATCCATAGCCCGATAAGGCCCCTGGCGCTGGCAGATGCAGCTAGTTACCAGATAATTGGCGATCGATGGGCAATGGTGGTCGCCAGTCATCGAGCGTGAGACGGTTTGTGGCCGTAAGGGCAGCCCGATCGCGGAACAGCGAACAGAAAATGGTAACTGGTAACTGGTAATTGATAACTGGGTTGACTGACGGAGCAGGCGATCGCCCGTTCCGTCAGCCGAAATGATAGAGTTGGCAAAGTTGCCCGGAAAAGAGAAAATGGGCTCACGTCCTCCAAAAAGATTCTCGTTGTGAATAACGTCCCCACTTTTTCAGATACTAAGCGATCTTTCTATAGCCTCCACACTCGTCCGATCAATTCGATCTATCGGCGGGTAGTGGAAGAGTTGATGGTGGAAATGCATTTGCTGTCGGTAAATGTGAATTTTAGCTACGACCAGATCTATGCTTTGGGTGTAGTATCCTCCTTTGATCAGTTTATGCAGGGCTATTCCCCTCCAGATGATAAGGTCTCTATTTTTAATTCCCTGTGTAAGGCCCTGGGAGACGATCCGCAACGGTATCGAGAGGATGCTCAGGGGTTACAAGGGGTGGTAACTGGTTCGTCAGGGCCTGCAATACTGGCGGGTCTTACCCTGTCGGATAGTACACCAGGTGCCGAACTGTTGCGGGAAATGGCCCAGGCGATCGCCTCTAACCCGAAGTTTAAGTATAGCCGTCTGTTTGCCATTGGTCTGTTCAACTTGCTGCAAATGGCCAACCCGGAGATGGTGAAAGACGAAAAAGAGTTGGCATCTGCACTTCATAAAGTCTGCGATACCCTGAATTTGCCAGAAGATAAACTGGAAAAAGACCTGGAGTTGTACCGCTCAAATCTGGAAAAAATGAACCAGGCACGCAGTGTGATGGCTGATATTCTCCAGGCCGATCGGAAAAAACAAGAACAGCGCCTGAAGGAAAAAAATGCACCATTATCTCAAGGTGACTCGACTGAAGAAGGCCAAGCCTCCGATACTCCCCAAGAGTAACAGGGAAGTAAGATTAAGCTAGGTTTAACCTGGAAGTAAAACCACAAATAGGCAGTCTGATGAGAAATCCGCGCTATAAGAGCGGATTTCTCATGTTAAGTCACATACGATCGGGTGCATCCCAATTTGGCAATGAGCCAAAATACTTCATTGTTAAACTGTCACTAATAGACCCTTGGTCTGTCAAGGAAATGATGACGGATAAGAGAAGGGAAGGCTCGGACCAATTTGGCAATGAGCCAAAATACTTCATTGTTAAACTGTCACTAATAGACTCTTGGTCTGTCAAGGAAATGATGACGGATAAGAGAAGGGAAGGCTCGGAAGCGGTTATCTCCGTAAAATTCGTCAATTTTATCTTGACAGACCACGAGATGATGAGAATGTCAAGATTGACTCACCTTGAGAATACTCCATTGAGATAAGCACGCTCCGGGCCCCCTACGCTGCGAGATGCCGCAGAACTTGGGGAACATTGGCAGCTTTCCACTGCGCTCCTGAGAGCTTCACCCGTGCCGCAACCTGCTTAATCGTTGATTCCACCTCTCCCGAACCGATTGAAATTCCCTCGGCTTGGTAATAGCCATAGTTCACAATGCGGTGACGATGCTTAGTAACATAGGCCCTGAAGTTATCAACCCGTGGATGCTCCCAGTCGTCAAATTCTTTGAGGGCTGCATCTACCTTGCCTGACCATAGGAGAGCTTTCACTCGTGCCAGTCTAGAGCTGGACCCACCGACTTGCTCGAGGTTTTCCATCAAGTGATACCAATCGAGGATTTCCAGACGGAAGATGGTTGGGCCAATCTCGGCAAACAAATTCCAAACGCCATCATGACCGTCTCCGATACTCACAAGTGGATTCGCCAAGGGCTGCTGGTTGACCCATTTGACCAGTCCTGCATTGTCCCGAAAGAAGGCCGCTACCCCGAGGTCATGTAGATTAACGCCCTTGTAATCGCGCCACTCACAGGGTCTCCCTTGCGGGGTCCGTAAGCGTACTTTCCCCCCATCAATGCTCATTTCCTCAACAACTTCCTTGACAGTCGGCAACTTCAACTCATGGGCGAGCACTTTCGGTTCTTGAGGGCTGATTTCGGAAACAGCTTTTTTAGCCGTCGGCAACTCAAACTCCTGAGGGGGCAGTTTCGGTCCTTGAGGGCCCGTTGAGGAAACGGCTTCTTTAGCTGTGGGCAACTCAAACTCCTGAAGGGGCAGTTTCGGTTCTTGAGCGCTCGTTGAGGAAACGGCTTCTTTAACTGTCAGTAATTCAAACTCATAACGTTGCACCAGTCGTTGCTGAGTTCCCCGGGAAACGCTCATCCCCGTGAGCTGCTTAAGATCTTCCGAGGCGTGCTCATAAGAAGAGTTCGCACTCAGTAACAAGCAACATTTTTCCAGATAGGGACTCCACTGGCTATAGGCTCTCACATCAAAATAAGTCGCTTGCTTCTCCGTGATGAGGAGCTGGCCCAAAATGCTGTTTAAGATTCGGGTTCGCCCTGCGGTGGTGCCACTGGTGCTTTCGATAAAAAAAGGGCAATCTCTGGACTGACGTATTGAAGCAACTGCCCACGGACTGTAGCTTCGAGTCCTGAGAGTGTTTTCAATTGCTCTGGAACAGTCCCTTGGGCCTCCTCATACAACAAGGCGGCTATTCCCAAAGCATAGGTTTTAATTTGAGCTAAATTTTCAGGATTCATAGTTTTAGAGGGAGCGTTTACCGACTGTCTCAGCTTAACACCATCTCGGAACCCGTTCGACTAAGCATTTCTACTCATTGCGAAACTGGGATGCACCCTATCTGCCCCCTCTGGTTCCCATTGCAAACCATACTCCGCCAACACCGAACTAATGACTGCTATGACCGAGGCGCGATCGTCCTCATGCCAATCGCGAATCAGAAACTCTTTATATCTACTCTTCATCTTAGCGCCTTTTTGGTATTATATGCGATCGCCCTACCTCCGTTGGGTTGAGGCCCGAAACCCAACCTACGGATAATTTTCCATTCTCAATTCACAATATTCCATTCTCAATTCACAATATTAGCTATGAATTCGCGGTTCTGGATGTAAGGTTGAAAGCAACCGACTTTCCACGATCGCCAATTCTGCTAATCTCTCCATCACCCGATCGCGATGGAAGTAAGTAGTGGCCAGGGTCCAGTAGACCCCATAGTGACGGGCTTCCGAAGCCATCAAACTGTGATAGAATTGAGCTAACTCCCGATCGCGTAGCGTGCGCGCAGCGCATTCCTGGATGTGAATGGCTAACAAACCAAAGCGCTCGTGAGAGCGAGCTTCAATTAAACTAGAGACTAGCAAGGAATCTAACATCCGTTCGGGTTCCCGGCGGCGAACTTGGGATTTTAACTCCGCACCGTAGGGAGGTGCCGTCATGGGGGCCAGAGGGATACCACGACGTTCTAAAATCTGATTAACCAGTTCAAAATGTTCCAGTTCCTCACAGGCTATCGCCGTCAGCTTCCGTACCAGTTCCGTACTAGCAGGATAGCGAAACATCAAGCTTAAGGCAACTTGAGCAGCTTTGCGTTCGCAGTGGGAATGATCCAGTAAAATAATATCCAGGTTAGCCAGGGCCTGGTATACCCACTCCCGAGAAGTCGGTGAGACGAGAAATTTAATCTTTGGTGGTATTGTTGTCACAGTCATAGGAGGTCAAGCAGATGAAGATTGCTACTTGGAATGTTAACTCAATTCGCACCCGCTTAGCACAGGTGATCGATTGGCTGGGCGAAAATCCCATGGATGTGCTATGCTTGCAAGAAACGAAAGTCCCAGACGCCGACTTTCCCCGATCGCCCCTAGAAGAACTAGGATATCACGTCTACATCTCGGGCCAAAAATCCTACAACGGCGTCGCCCTGATCTCTCGCCAACCCATGTCAGATGTGAGCGTCGGGTTTGCGCCGGTGCTGGGGCGAGAAAAAGTCGGAGAGTTTGACGAGCAAAAGCGATTAATTACCGGTATAATAGATGAAAGTCGCATCATCAGCGTCTACGTTCCCAATGGTGCAACGGCTTTCAGCGATCAATACTATTATAAACTCAGTTGGCTGAAACTCCTACATGAATACCTGCAAAACATGCTTGACAAACATGAGAAAGTATGCATAGGCGGAGACTTCAACATTGTCCCAGACGAGAGAGATATACATAAGAAAGTTTTACCATCAGATGAAATCACAGGCACGACAGAACCAGAGCGCCAAGCTTTGCAAGAGATTGTAGAATTAGGATTAGGGGACGCATTTAGAAAATTCACCTCAGAAGAAGGACATTACAGCTGGTGGGACTATCGGCATCAGGCGTTTAAAAAGAAGCGGGGATGGCGGATCGATCATTTCTATCTTTCGCCCACCCTTTACCAACAAGCAACTAGCTGCATGATCGATGTCACCCCCAGGAAGCTACCCAAACCCAGCGACCACGCACCCGTAATTGTTGAATTTTAAGTTTCATCGGTAACAACTATACTTGGAAAAGGATCGACTGGCGCCAAAATGTTCAAGTCGGTTTGGCGGCCCAGCGCAGTTCCCGATCGTTCGTAGTATAACAACTGACAACTAACAACTAACAACTGATAAACGATGTATCTAGTGCTCTGACCATTTTTATTTGACGAATACGATGTCTCCGGAGTAGTGCTCAACCGCGCTCTCCGGAGACATCGAGCTCCTGGGGAACATCGAGCGTCCCCTCTGGGGGATATCGAAGTTCCCTGAGGAAGGCAGGGAACGTCCCAGTTTGTAGTAAGCACGAAGGCCATAGGCTTGCAACTATATCTGGATTTTAGTGGCAGCGTGCTTACCCGTTTGAGAGAAAAGAGGAACTAGGAACAATCAACGATTACCTACTATGAGTATTACCCGTAAATGGTCAGCTAAAGAACAGCGGGCATTAGAAATTTTGATTCGCTTGCAGCGACTTTATCCTGACGCCCGCTGTACTCTCGATTATCAAACACCTTTACAACTGCTAGTAGCTACGATTCTTGCTGCTCAATGTACCGACGAAAGGGTAAATCAGGTAACTCCAGAGTTGTTTCGACAGTTTCCTGATGCCCGGGCGATCGCCAGCGCTCAAATTAGTGAATTAGAGAACCTAGTCCGTCCCACTGGATTTTATCGCAATAAGGCCAAGAATATCCAAGCTACTTGTCAGATGATTGTCACAGAATTTCGGGGAGAAGTGCCCCAACAGATGGAACAACTCGTGCAATTGCCAGGAGTCGCCCGCAAGACTGCTAATGTAGTGTTAGCGAATGCTTTTGGCATCAATCAAGGGGTGACAGTCGATACCCATGTCAAGCGTCTGTCTCAGCGTTTAGGGTTAACGGAACAAAAGGAGCCCGTGCCCATTGAGCGAGATTTAATCAGATTATTGCCCCAGTCTGATTGGCAAAATTGGTCTATTCGGCTAATTTACCACGGTCGAGCAGTCTGCCAGGCCAAGAAACCTGCATGTCATGCTTGCGTGCTATCGGATTTATGTCCCTCTGCTAATTGAGAATTGCTAATTGTTTACTTTCCATTCTCCATTCACCATTCTCCATCGATTGCCCTTTTCCCGTGCTGGTAGTTCTGCTGGTGAATAAAATCCCCCCTTAAGGGGTGCATCTCATAAAAGTAAATCGATAACTCAGGTGAGGAGAGAATAAGGGTTTCAGCCTTCAATTATAGTGTTTTTGCAACGAGGCACTCTAGATAAAAAAGAAGCAAATTATTGGCTGCGGTCTTTGCCATCGGCATCTGGGAGAATAAATCTTTGCAAGCGTAGCGTTCTATAACAACCTCTCTAATCAAGGATTTGGCATTCTCATAGCCGCTGGCTTACCGTTCCGGAAAAATCGGATCGGTCATCAGAGCGACTCGTGAATTTGCCGTATTCCTTCATCATCCTTTTTATCAATGGGGTAAAAATGTAGCCATTATTGATATCTGGTTCGTAGTCAGGACTTTAGTCCTTGCCTTTCTATGGCATAATTGGGGCACTCACAATATCGCTCCAGGGCCCTGGCTTTCCTTTCGGGTTGACCCAGCGCAACCGATAGTAGGCAGTTTTGCCTGATGTCCCTTCTCTATTCCAACATACAAGGCGGGCTTTGTACCTGTAGCGATACCATTGATGGTATCGGTGGCCGGGTATCGGTCTGAGGGAAATGGTAGCCCGCGCAGGCGGGCTTTGTACCTGTAGCGATACCATTGATGGTATCGGTGGCCGGGTATCGCTTACTTCACCAACTCTTCCGCGCGTTTCGCCAAAGCCTCAGCAGTCAAACCATTATAGGCCATGATTGTTCCAGGACTCGACCCAGTCTCGCCCCGCTTCCAAGCAAAGGTATCTCGCTTCACGTTACTCCGCAACATGATTGGTTCTAGCATGGCGCTAGTCCCCCCGGTCACGCCAATTAACCCATCACCGCCAAACAACTTCTCAAACCCGGCATCATCTAAGAAATGTCCGTCAGCTTCCGTACAAGTTTGCCAAGCGGTATCCTCGGGACGATACAAGCGGCGCGGACTGATAACTGAGACTATCCGCACGCCAATTCCGACATTTGCTAAAGATGCAGCTGCATCAAATACGGGAATTAAGGTCATGTCCCCAATTACCGCAAACACGACTTTCTTTTTCCCTTCCGTTTCCTGCAATATTACCCCGCCATCCTGCAACGCCTTGCGGGTTTGATCGAAGGTCGATCGCACGGGTAAGGGAGACTTACTCGCAGTAATAGTAATCCCCTTATTCTTCATGCCTAGGGCCCACTCGTAACAGGCTTGGATACTATTAGCATCGCAGGGGAATAGGGGAAAAACATTTCCATTCCGCATCATGGCCGCAAAGTAATTTTCAATTTCAGGCCGTTGATGGGTCCAACCATTGCGTCCTTGTTCTAAGGCCCCCGCTGTAAATAAGGTAATCGTAGCCGGAGTAGGACGGCGCAATTCTGCCATTGCTTGAGTCACGGTTTGCCAGATAGGCAAACCGTTGATGGCAAAAGATTCGTAGGAACACCACAAAGTCCGGGCGCCAAACAAGGCCAAACTGGCAGCTAACCCCGCACAAGCATCTTCACTCAAGGGTTCGTAAACTTGACCTTGGGGCCCTTGGAAATAGGTTTCGTCAATGGTGGGATGGACGATTTTCAAGGCGATGTTGACATTATTAATCCCCGATGCGGCATTTCCATCAGCATTAGAAAGGATGAAATTAGGGTCGCTTTTGCCTACATGGGCAATTAAATTACCCATTGCCGTCGTCGCGACCTTCTTGTCGCCCTCAAGGGGAAATTCCTCTAAAGGCAATGTTCCCAACTCGGGTAATGGCAATTCCTTCTCGGTCACCACTTGACGGGATGCAGGTCCGCCTGCGGCCCGTTCAAAGTTAGTCCGCACTAAATCCCAAGCTTCCGGGGTTAAGGCCCGGGCTTTCAGGGCACTAACGATGTAATCTTTTTCTACAGTGTCCCCAGGATAGAGGTTGTGGGATTTTGCGCCCCGTTTGTGGACCCCTGCACCCTTCAACTGCTTGACTATCAGCACTGTCAACTTGCCCGACATGGCAAATTTAGCTGCTTTGTCCGTTGCTTCTAGCACTGCTTGGGTGAATTCTAGGCGCTTTTCCCAGGAGAAATTGCTGCTATCGACATATTCGCCCGATTGGTTGGCGTCATCGTAGTCCTTGGCATTGACAAGAATGACTTCTGCAAATCCGTTACCCTCCCAGTATGCAATCATCTCGGCATTGGATTTGGTGGACACCATGCTGTGGTGTTCCTGGCTGTAGCCGTTCCAGACTAAGATGGGCAGGAAGTTGGTAACTTGGGGATAGGCGGTGTGGAAGTGACCGAAGCTACTCATGATGTAGGGTTCGCCAATGCCACCATCCCCAATGGTTACAGGAAAGAGTACGTCCGGATGCAGTTTGGCCCCCGCCATGGCGAAGTGCTGTCCTTGTCCCAGGGGGCCAGCAGGGTTCAAGAGTCCGGGAATTTGTCCGGAAAGATGTCCCAGCAGTCCGTGCATTTCCCGGAACCGATCGCGCATTTGCTGTACCGTTTCAATCCCCATATCCTCCAGGGAGCGATCGAGGAACATATTGCTGTAGAATCCCGGGGCATGGTGTCCCACTTCCGTGATAATGTTCTTGTAACCCAGCATCACCAGGGCCGCGATCGCCTCAGCAATGCTCGCAAAACCCCCTGGGTGTCCGGAAGCTTTACTCGCCGTAACTTGTAGGGTCAGATAGCGCAGGGCGTCCCCTGCCAACAGGGTTTGAAAGACAGCACTCTTGTCCGATGGGGAGGCGATCGCCTGCTTTCCCTGGGCGATCGCCGGTTCCTTTCCATACTGTGACCATCCGGGCAGTGCCTCGCCAAAATATTGAATTCCTTGACAAAAACTGGGAATTGTTGTAAATTCAGTCATCTTCTGAGATATGTTTGCAAGAGTATTCAATAAATCTTACAGTTTGGTGGGGTAGAGCAGGAGCAGTGTATTGCCAGATAGCCAGATGAAAAGCAAAGAAATATGTTATTGTCATAATTGAAAGAAGTCTTGTCGAGGAAGCCAAACGATGAAAAAACTGCCTGACGGTTCCAAAACTCCCGCATTTTTGCAGCAACTCCATTGGATAGCTAACCCTGTGGGCTATCTCGAACAGACAGCCGCTGAAGGCTACGATGACATATTACAGCTCCTGGCGAGCTGAACATTCATTTGCAACCCTTGACAGGGGAATATTCATTGTTTATAATGTAGGGACGTAGCCACCGGCGCACTAGATCTACGACATAAAACCAACAGCGTAATGTAGGCAGACTATGGGTTTTTGGATAACCGTCCTACAACGTCGCTAGTAGTCAACCAAGACGCAAAAATCTACGGGAGGGTAGGCAGTGTCGGTTAAGGATTGAGGGAAGAAGCAAATGCCCACTGTAATGAGTGGGATATGGCTGACATCCCCACAGCTCTGGGAAAGAGATAGGGATGAGTAAGACGACGGACATACCCCCCTCATCTCCCCCCCCTCATCCCCTCATCCCCTGGGTAGATATTTTCTCACTCGCCAGGCTCTGAGTTTTATTTGTTATAATATTGATAGCTGGCCATAAGAGCTGGCGAGACCCCAGATAACTAGTTTAGAAATTGCTAAGATGGGCAGTTCGACTTCCATTAAGGTCAGGGCTTCTGGGGAAGTGTTGGCAACTTTGTGGGGAATTGATCCTGAGCTTATTAATGCGGATGATTTTGTTTAGTTACGGTAACCCTGTTGTTCTCCCTGGACTCTTTGACCGCTATTGTAGGAAACACTAGCGGAGGGAGGAGAGGCATTTTCCGATCGGGCGATCGCCCAGTACATGAATGCCAACTTCCTGCTGATCAAGGTAGATCGGGAAGAGAGACCGGACATAGATAGCATGTGTGATTCGTTTAGCGGTCCCCCTTCATGGCTTGTGCCATGAAGGGGGACCGCTACCGGGATTCCATTAGTCCCGAGAACTGTTTAGAGATAGGGGTGAAAGTCCCCTCGTCCAGGTGTAGGACTGATAGCACCATCCCCACTGTCGCGATGGCATCAACCGGTGAAGCGGGATGGAAAGGCGCACTGACTGGTAGCCTAAACCGGTCACCGTCGAGCGAGTAACCATGGATAGCATAAAGCGAAGATTTGCAGTGTCGTCAAATGTAACCAGCGGAAAGGCTACACACGCTGGCCCAAAAGGGAAAGGATACAGGTCATTGGCGGGTATGCTACCGACCAATAAACACCGACAATAAACCCCCAGGTCGATTGGGTGAGAAGCCACCACAGGCGCAACATCTGCTTACATTTGGCAGGTCACTACTGGGAGAGATTGGGTGGAGAAGCAAAAAGACTGCCTGTAATGGGTAGGATAGAGCTGACGCCCCACGGTTGAAGAAATGTATAGAGTCAGTAGAGGTTAATATGTCACGGAACATAGCCGAAAGCCTCCCTCCGACGTTCCCTGCCCGAGTCAGGGAACGAGGGTGCATCTCACTTTTGTAATAGCCCCTGCACGCTCCAGGCCCCTTCCACGCGCAGGGCCCCCTACGCTGCGAGAGGAGGGGGCCCTGCGCTTGGGCTTTGTTTGTGTAGCCGGACCCCTCGTTCCCACGGCTCTGCCTGGGAACGGGTATGGCTGCGCGCACGCTACGCGATCGGGCGACTATCGGGGTGGAATTTGGGCAATAGTAATCAAAGATTCCATGACGGACTTGACGATCGGGGCAGCAACAGTACCGCCATAAGCATCATCCCCGATCGGTTCATCAATCACAGCCAAAACCACATAGCGGCGGGCTGACCGAGAAGCCCGATCGCCATCACCCGGATCTGGGGGAAGGTTGACAGGCAAAATACCCGCAAAGCTAGTGATTCTAGCGCGATCGTAATAGCCACCCTGGGGATGAGCTTTCTGAGCCGTACCCGTTTTACCAGCAATGCGATAGTTAGGAATTTGAGCCGCCTTACCAATTCCCTGACTGACAACATTTTCCATCATTTCCAGGACAGTTTGAGTCGTTTGGAAAGAGAAGATTTGCTTTGGTGGCGGTAGCTGAGTCTGCCAATGAGCTTGTCCCTTGCTATCGAATAGTCCCCGTACCACATGAGGTGTCACCAAGTAGCCACCATTAGCTAGGATAGCTTTAATTTGTGCCAGATGAAGGGGAGTCAAAGAAAATCCCTGACCAAAAGCAGTAGTAGCTGGTTCAACGGGTGAACCAGTAAACTGGGCTTTAGTCTTAATCTGACCTGACATTTCACCGGGCAAGTCAATGCCAATGTTTTCCCCCAGTCCCAGTCGTTTTAGCCAATTATAATAAACTGCTGAAGGCAACTTTTCCATGATATGAACCATGCCCACATTGCTGGAATATTGCATAATTTGAGTAACATTCAACTTTCTTCTACTCACCCCATAGGTGAAATCATGGTTTTGAATCGGCCAGTTATCAATGTGCAGTTGACCTTCATCATAGAAGGTGCTACCCGGCGCGATCGCCTTTTCTTCCAGGGCGATCGCCACATTAATCGGCTTAAAAGTAGAACCAGGTTCATATAGATCGCTGACCGCCCAATTCTTCAACAACTCAATTGGGGATTTATAGTAAAGATTAGAATCATAATTAGGCTCAACCACCAAAGACAGCAAGGCACCATCAGTGGCATCCATGACAATCACAGTACCTCGCTTAGCTTTGAATTTCTTCATCTGTCGCTTCAGGGCCGATCGGGCGATCCGTTGCAAGCGACTATCGAGAGTCAGCACCAGTTGTAATTCATCTGTATCCAAAAATCCCGCAGGCAATTGATCTGGTAAAATCGAACCATCACCAGCACGGTTCAGCCATATTGGTTTAATAGAGCGTTCCAATAAATTCTGATGAGCAGCTTCTACACCTGCTCGACCTTGAAGATCCACATCCACATAACCGACCACCTCAGCAAACAGATCCCCTTGTGGGTAAAGGCGCTGCTGATGTGAAACTAGCTCTAGTCCATCAATTTGCAAGCTTGTAATCCGATGAGCTCGCTCCTCAGTTAAAGCATATTCGATCATAATGCCACTAGGGGCTTTACTGAATTGTGCGAACAACTTGGCAGCAGGGCGCTTGACGATCGGGGCTACCAAATGGGCGATCTTCTCTAGCTTTTGCTTAAACAACTTAGGATGAGCGTAGAGAGTATAGGCGGGCTGATCGATCGCCAAAACCACGCCATTGCGGTCAACTATCGGGCGTCGAGGCACGAAACGGTCCTCTGAGGTCCGCCGTTGCGCGATCGCTTTAGCTCGCAGCACCGGGCTTTGAATTACTTGCAAGCGGAACAAGTTCGCCATCAGACTCGAAATTGCCCCCATTAATATCAGCCAAACCAGAAACAATCTCCAACGGGATGATAACTGGTATCTCCGTTTTTGCTGCCGTTCTTTTCTGGTCCGCCGCAGTGGGCGAGCGTGATTTTTGCTAGTCATCTTACTAATACTAATTGTTAATTTTTATCCAGTAGTATGCCACTTATTGATTCTTGCGCTTAGGTCGGGGTCGAGCTAGGAATCGCTTCCCAACCCTCCCTTTCAAAACCGGACTTGCGATTTTCACCGCAGGAGGCTCCTAGGTAATAGGCTCTTATCATGAGCAGCTTGTGTCAGGGTTACCCCAGTTTAGCCTTACGACCCGTTCGTTCATCCCTATTCTGGTTGTGAGTGGAGCAGCCGGCAAACCTTTAGTATCACTA
This sequence comes from Hormoscilla sp. GUM202, assembly GCA_005518205.2. Classification (GTDB taxonomy): domain Bacteria; phylum Cyanobacteriota; class Cyanobacteriia; order Cyanobacteriales; family Desertifilaceae; genus Hormoscilla. The sequence goes on along the minus strand of RFFC02000013.1, from coordinate 113,021 downwards.
TTTACTAGGCCGTTTTACCAGAAATTATAACCTCACTTTCGCGGGTCTCCGTAATAATCAGGATTACTTGTTCCGGTCGTTTCCTATTATCACTGCCCTATGTCTGCATATCCCAAGCATTACCCTGGGCATTGGCTTTTTAGAGCATCCCTCCCCTGTTGGCTTTCGCTTATCATCTAACTTATCCCCTGGTCGGTTATCCGTATAAAACGTTTTTCCCGGTCCATGGATTGCACAACAGGGGTTATAACGTTCCGTGGAATCCATATGATGCTTTTAGGCCCCTGCATTACCCCGGGAGAATTTTTGTGATACGGGATAGCCATCAGAGAAGACGTGCGATTCGTTCAGGTATAAGCTGAAAAACCAGTGAAAGCCTGGCTGGTCCCATTAGCCAGTAACTTTGGTACCATGGGGGTCCAAATCCCCCCCTCCAAGTACGGGAGAGACACCGGTCCTTAATGCTGCGGAGTGACATCACTGCGGTGTGAAGCAAGGACTCAAATGTAGGAGAACTGGCAGCTATCGCCGGTAAATCCGCTAAGGAAAGATGCTCATGGCTAGAAAAGCGAACCTATTTAAGCCTCGTTAAGATGAACCAGCGCAATAAGGCTGTATCGCTGGCCCAAAAGGGAAATGGTAGTTAGTGTTAGTCTTGTCTTCTGGCTAACAACGTGCTCAAAGAACTCCCGGGGTATTGTAGGGGCCTAAAAGCATCAATAATGGTATCAAGGAACGAAATAACCTCCTGTGTGCTGTCTCCGGGTGGGTAGGAAGGGAGGGAGACAAGTTAGATGATAAGCGAAAGCCACAGGGGGGGGGATGTCCTAAAAAGCCAATGCCCGAGGTAACGCTCGAGGATATGCTGACATAGGACGGATATGGTAAGAAGTCTTGGGAGAAAGTAACCCTAAACATGATACAGAGCCGGAGGAGAAATCCGAAAGGTAAATATAATGGACTAAAGCCCTGACCAGGTAAAAACTAGCGCATTCCTATTTTATAGGGATTCATGTTAATAAAGAGTGGCACTCATGGGTTTGGCAGTTCTCCCGTCACGAACCGCCCGGGTTAGGCATAAATTTAGTCAATTACGACCACCAGAAGGGGAGAAATTTCATGGGACAAGGCCAGAAAGGAGTAATCCAATCAACGGCTACCAGTGACATCGGCTTACCAACCAGTAGCCGACTGCGGTGAAAGTCGCAAGTCCGGTTCCGAATGGGAGGGTTGAGAGGAGACTCTCAGCTCGACCCCGACCGATCCACATCCTCCATCGCCTTTTGGCTCCAGCGTGACAGCCTTATTTCGCTGGTTCACCTTCACGAGGCTTATACAGATTCACTTATCGTTGACCATGAGCTGCTTTCCTAGCGGAGACACCGGTTTAGGCTACCAGCCTCCTACATTTAAGTCCCTGCTCTCCACCGCCGGTGATGTCACTCCGCAGCAGTTGGGACCGGTGTACCTCCCGTATCCGGAGGGTGGGGTTTGGACCCACAAAGATTCCATAGTTCCCTGGCTAATGAGACCAGTTTGAGCTGTCACAAGTTTTGTTTGCTAATGGAGCCACACTATTCGCTTACGCTCGAACGTTTCGCACCCCTGAGTAGGTGGCTAAAGCCCACCTTACGCTTAACTTGAGGGAGCATGTTAGTATGGTGCTAACAACTAACATGCTCCACATCTTAGTATCCCAGAGGCATAGTGAGTTTGCTAGCCGTAGTAGAAGGAACTGGACTGATTGCGGATGAAAGGCGCTCTGATGCTGGGGGGATAAAAATGGTATTAGTAGGATTTTGAGGCACCAGACCCGTATCGGGATTTTCCGCTTGCTCAGCCATTTTATTTTTCAGCACTTCATTCGCCACTCTCAGCTGCCGCTCGTAGCGTTGTAGACTTTGCAGGCTATTATAGTCTCGGCTCCACTGTTGTCCAGAAGAGACCGTCAAGCCATAAACTGTGACTGTAGCTGCCCCTAGGGCGATCGTCACCACCGAGACACAACGTTCTAGTCCGATCAGCATGCGCAACCAGTTTGGTGTTTGCTGGTGACTGGTGATTAGCGATCGGTCCGCGGACGATGTGCGAGTCGTTTCCAAGAGCACCCACCCTGTCGTTCGCCAGCAGGCAACGACATTGGTGGGTGTCTCTGGAAACGATGGGGTAGTGCGATTAGCGCTCCCCGAGTACATCGGAGGCCCGAAAAATCGGTCAGAGGTGACTGTCCGATTTTTCGGGAACCGTACCTTGGCCCTGTCCAGGCTGGGGTCATCCCGCACCGGTTTTACATATTTTTCTGACCGGACAACCGCAAGGCGAACTCTCCCGGGTTTTCGCCGTGCGTACGGTCCGCGGACGGCCCGAAAAATCGGGAGACATCGAAGCGGTTTGCGGGCACCACCCCGTCGTCGGGTAGATATTGTTGATTTCAGAGCAACCATGATTATTGGCTAACTTGTAGTTTGTTTTTCGCGCTTAGCAATTTTACATACTTCCCGCCGAGAACATCGAGTATGAGGTAGAAACCCGGTTTCTCGTGCAGTTAAGCACGAAATATCTATTTTTTGCCCGACCGAAACCCTGTTTCTTTACCAATGCTCTAATTAGCCCAGATCTTATCATATTCTCTCGGCAGTATCACTTTACATGGGCGATCTAAAATATTATCACTCATTCCGATGTCTCCTGGACGCACCGTGAAAACTCGGGAGACATCGGCAAGTGATACTGGTTGCCCATCATGGACGCGCCAGCTAATTGCTAATTGCCATGCGATCGGGAACAATTAACAAGTTTACCTGCACAATTCGCAATTATTATTACTTACTGCTAATTAACATGACTAACTCCTCATCAGCCGATCGCGCGCAGCGCATTCGCGATCAACAGCATCCTCAAGAAAAAAACGATCGCCAGATCCTGAATCAGTTACTGGAAGCAAAAGCACCAATAGATTACAATTTAGCCGAGCTAGCCCGCCTGAGAATTCGCTATCATGGTTTTCCCGGAGCCAGAGAAATTCAAACAGACTTAGATCGAGTTCTCCAGCAGTGGAATTTGACAGAAGAACAGCTCTTCGATCGCACGCGCATTCTTCATGCCAAAGGTACTGTTTACAAAAAGGTAGAAACACAGCAAGAGGATTTGAGTTAGTCCGATTTTTCTGAGGTTTGTAGTCCTCACTACAAACCTCAGTAGGATTGCGAATTGCGAATTGCGAATCGACATCATCAATAATCTTCAATTTTCTCTTCAATAATTTTCAATTCACCTCGTTCCCTGGCTCCCGCCGGCTCCCGCCTGGGAACGCCAGCTCCCGCCTGGGAACGCCAGCTCCTGCCTGGGAACGCCAGCTCCCGCCTGGGAACGCCAGCTCCCGCCTGGGAACGCCATTCACAATTCTGGTTCTATCATCTCCTGTTCTCCTATTTCAGCAGCAACGGGACTTTTGATCTCCTGATTTAGGCTATCTGGCCTTTGGATAACCTCAGCTTGCTGTTGTAATTGTTCCGTTTGAGAAACCAGACCACTCAGTCCATTAACAAGATTGCGGAGGTTATCGCGAAAAACCGGATCTCCCGTTAGTTCTTCCACATCAGAGGTAATTTTCTGAATATTCTGAAAAGTAGCACGAGCCGAATCCAGAGTTTGTTGCATCATCAGCACATTCGTCGGATTATTTATTTCCTTCGAGATATCCCGCAAATTGGCTGACGCCTCAGCAGCATTACTAGATAGAACCTCTAGGTTAGCCACCAAATCACCCTGTTCAACCTTGTTAATAATCGGCGTCAGGCTGTTAACCGCAACCCGGAGGTCCTCGCTAGTTTGTTGGATATTATTGAGAGTATTGACTAGACTAGAACGATTACTCGAGACCAGATCGTTCATGTTAGCTAATAGTTTATTTGCTTGAGCCGTAGTAGTGTTAAGTCTATCGGTGAGCTGAGCAGTTGAGATAGTAAGTTGATCTGTCAGTTCAGCAGCTGAGACGCTAATTCGATCGGCTGCTTTCCCCATAGTTTGAGCCGTTTCCGAGAAAGTATTTAGTTGTTTATCCACAGATATAGTCAATTTGGAAATATCGCCAGTCAGCTGATTAACACCATCAGCAGCATTTCCTATCTGTTCAACCGCCCTGTCTAGTTTAGTAAAGAACTCTGGGTTGGCAAGCATATCGCTCGCTTTTATGGTAGAGCGCAGCAGTTCATCATAACTGATTCCCGTTTCACCTTGCAGACGTGCGCCGTCACAGATAATGACACTGCTATCGCAGTTGGGGTCGAGAGGGCTAGGGATTTGGGCACTCGTTGGTAAAGCTTTCCGAGGTATGATGTCTACAGAAGTTTCTCCGACTATCCCCGACTGATTTGCTTCTATCAAAACATCACTGGGGATGATTATCTCTGCCGGACTAATTTCCAGAGTTACATCCACACTATTGGGTTTAGGAGCGATTTTGATGATTCTGCCCACTTGTACGCCGCGATACCTGACTGTCGCCCCCACTCGCATCCTGCCAACATCCTTAAACTCAACCACCGTTTCATAGCTGCCTTGACCAAAACCAAAGCCCCGCAACCACAGAAACAGGATCCCAAAAACACCGATTCCTGCCAGGATCATCAGACCTGTTGTGCCTTCTCGAACCATTTGCTTGCGCATATCATTGCTTAACTCGCTATCAGCACCGTTCCTAAAAACCTATAGAAAGTTATAGGACGTGGATCGAACAGTTTTATCCACTTCTTTAAGTCACTGATGCGTGACTTCAGCTCTTTGATTTGTAGCTTGTGACACTCCTTGCGGCTGCGAATCTTCCCTTTGAGAACAGAATGCACTGAGTCGAACTGACGAGCATTGATGCCGAATCGTAGCTGATACTCACGCTCTCCCTTCAAGTCTTTCAATGCCCGACCAGCCTTCAAGTCCTGATAGAGATGACGTACCACGTCGGACATTAACAAACTCATCCGTTCCGCAAAGGGAACGAGTTCGTCGGGTAGCCGTATCTGATAGGTGGCTTGGATCGTCAAATTAATTTCCAGTGACTTGAAACACGCATCTGTCATTTTGGGCAGGTGACAGCATCTCGGCGTCTTCCGCATGCTGAATCGGGCGGTGACTTCTTCGTTCAGGACGAGTTCCACAGAGATCGTCTGTAAACCAATGAGACATCGATTTTCCAGGAAACAATGCGCTGCGCGCACGCTACGCGATCGAGCTCTCAGGAGACACCGCCACGGGTAATTTTCCAGTCTCATTTTAGCGGGCTACCTTGATCGGACCATCCACACTGCCACTCGCAAATTGTCGCACCCAGGGATTGTCGGTGGTATCAATCTCATCAACTGTCCCTTCCCACTTCGCTTTCCCTTGGTGCATGAAGACAATTCGATCGGCTGTGCGACGGATAGTGCTATCTTGGTGGGTAACCATGACGTAAGAGCTACAGCCCCCCTCTGCTGACTGCAACTGGCGGATTAAATCCTCAATCACCGTTGAGGCGATCGGGTCTAGACCGGCTGTTGGCTCATCATATAATATCACTTCTGGGGAATCTTTGGGATGAGTCTGGTTAGTCACGATCGCGCGGGCAAAACTCACCCGCTTGCGCATCCCCCCCGATAGCTGGGCCGGGAAGCGATCGCCTATTCCGGGCAACCCGACCATTTCCAGCTTTTCATTGACCAACTCCCTTATTTTCCGACGGGGCAATTGAGAATTTTGGTAAAGGAGAAAGCCCACATTTTCCTCAACAGTTAAAGAGTCAAATAAAGCCGCTTGTTGAAACACCATGCCAATAGTAATCGGGTCTTCTACATCACCGACTAACCCCAGGCGTTGCTTGCCATCTACATAGATTTCGCCACTATCAGGAACATGCAACCCAGCAATAATCCGCAAAATCGTCGATTTTCCCGTCCCCGACGGACCAATGATTGCCAAGGCTTCTTCCCGATAAATGGTTAGATCTAAGTTATCCAATACCTTATTTTCACCAAAAGTCTGAGAAATTCCCCGCAGTTCAATCAAAGGTACGGTTCCCGAAAAATCAGCCATAGATAATACCACCTAACCTATCCTGACATCAGCGCTTCGCGTCCGGAGACACCCACCCATGTCGTTGCCTGCTGGCGAACGACAGGGTGGGTGCTCTCGGACGCGACTACCACGTACCGGGCCCATACCGGTTCCCACGTACCAGGCCCAACAGCGAACTGAGGTTTGTAAGTACATGGACAAAATTAATTTCACACACTCTCTCGCGCTAGTCTCCATATCCGGAGCATGTCGCCCATGGCTATGTGCAATTATTTTTGTCTAACTACTTAGTGAGGACGTTCGTCCTCACTACAAACCTCAGAAAAATCGGTCCCCTCGTTTCCCACGTACCAGTTCTCAGTTCCCATTCAATTAACAACTAACCACTGACCACTGACCACTAACCTCTAGGATCTAGACATGCAGCTACCGAAGCTACCGTAGAATATCCCCTGGGCAGGCAAGGAGCGTCAAATGCCATTTCGTTTACTCAAACAAGCTAGAAACCCCCTCAAAGGAAGTAGTTCCGCCCATCGCCTGAACCAGTGGTTTAAGTGGTTGTCCCCAGGCTTACTGGTAAAGCGCTGGTTGCTGTTAAGTGCTGGCGGTGTCTTGCTGACGAGTCTTGGTTTAGCCATTTGGACGAAGCAGACCCCGATTTTTTACCTGCTGCAACTGATTGAGAAGGTACTGGGGCAGATTGCTAAGATCGTACCAAACTATATCAGCGGACCGATCGCCCTCATCTGCGGCCTGCTGTTGATTTTCTGGGGGCAAAATCGCACCCTGACTTCCATCACCCAGGTGTTAATGCCACCAGGAGATGAAGAACTTGTGGATCTGCTGCTCAACCATCGCCGGTTAAACCGAGGCCCGAAGATAGTGGCAATTGGTGGTGGCACTGGTCTGTCTACTTTACTTAGAGGTCTGAAGTTCTACAGTGCTAATATAACAGCGATCGTCACGGTAGCGGATGATGGCGGGTCTTCTGGGAGACTGCGGCGGGAGGTTGGGGTGCAGCCCCCAGGGGATATTCGCAATTGCTTGGCAGCTTTGGCCGATGAGGAAAAGTTATTAACTGAGTTGTTTCAATACCGCTTTCAGGCTGGTGATGGGCTGGTGGGCCACAGTTTTGGCAATCTGTTCCTGACGGCCATGAGTGAGATTACTGGAGATTTGGAACAGGCTTGCGCCGCTAGTTCCCAAGTCTTGGCCGTGCGGGGTCAGGTTCTCCCAGCTACCCTGACTGATGTTAACCTCTGGGCCGAGTTAGCAGACGGGCGGCGGATAGAGGGAGAATCTCGCATTACCGACGCTGGGGGAAAAATTGTCAAAATTGGCTGTACCCCTGCGGAACCCCCGGCTTTGCCAGCGGCGATCGAGGCCATTAAAGAAGCAGATTATATGATCGTCGGTCCTGGTAGCCTCTATACTAGCGTGATTCCTAATTTGCTGGTGCCCGAAATCGCAGAGGCGATCGCCTGCCAGCAAGTCCCGATCGTCTATATTTGCAATATCATGACCCAAGCGGGGGAGACCACCGGATATACTGTTTCTGACCATATCCGGGCCATCGATCGCGCTGTAGGTAAGCCCTTATTCAGCGCCGTACTGGTGCAAAAGGATAGCCCGTCTGGCCAAGCCCTGGTTCGCTATGCCAGAGAAAATTCTCATCCCGTGTTCTTAGACCGAGAGGCAGTACGGGACTTAGGACGCTGGATTATCCAGAGTAATGTGATGGATGAGGACGAGCACACTGGCTTTATCCGTCACAACCCCCACCGACTGGCCCAGGTGCTAATGAGGTGGTACGAACAAGATAAATAATTACGCGCGACTCGTTATAGCCTAACATGGTCAAACACGGAACGCTAGCCCAGGGCGTTCCCAGGCAGAGCCGTGGGAACGAGGGGAACAGGGAGTTGCGAGTGTGTGTGCCCAAAAACTTACACATCTCTCATATTTGGTCAAATTATCAGTACGAGCGGGCAATTATCGGTATAAAAACATAAAATTTTTCCTGATTATTAAGTATAGCAGGCGCTGCTCGTCTTACTTCTGACAATACCTGCTAAGTTCGCCCGATCGCCTCATAGCAAGCGTTTGGGGACTTCTGCTTTATCTCCACGAAATTTAACTTATTGAGAAATAGTCACGAGTTTACAAGGTTTACTGCAGTAAAATCAGAGCGTCAAATTTTTCTTGCAAAAAGATAACGGGAAACAGGTCTTACTTGAAAGCAGCGGGGAGGGCCGGGAGCCTGCAGTCGCGCTTGTCCACTTGCTTCAAGTGATGCAAGTCCACTAAGCTAGAAAAAAGCAGTGGATGGCGGTCGGTGAGCGAAGCCGAACCGCCTGGCTGCTAACTATAAGCGCATGGCTGGCGCCACGCTGCGCGATCGCTGGCATTACGCCACTCCCCCTGCTGGCTGCGACAGCCTGACCTGTCGAAAGATGCGGATGTTATATTTGCACCTATCCAGTTGTTAGATTTGTGAAGGTTAAACGCAGCACCAAATCCCATGAGGCAAGGGACAACGGGAGTAATCCAAAAGTCACCTACCCTAGACAGGGCCTTACTACCCACAAGTAGCCTGGTGCGGTAAAAGTTGCACCGACAGGCTACCGGTCCTACGGTTCCGAAAGGTCCCCGAACAGCATGTAATATCAATGATTACAGTTTTCGATCTAGAAGCAACGCACGGCCTGGGTATAGCCCTGGGGCGCAGTCTGCCTGCTGGTAGCGTAATTCTCCTAGAAGGAGATTTGGGGTCTGGCAAAACTACTCTGGTTCAGGCTATAGGTGCTGGACTGGGCATTACGGAAAATATTGATAGTCCGACCTTCACTCTGATTAATGAGTATCTAGAGGGACGCCTGCCCCTGTACCACCTGGATTTGTACCGGTTACAACCAGCAGAAGTAGCCGCCTTGCACCCAGAAGCCTACTGGGAGGGTGTAGAGTTTCCCTTGGGTATTGCGGCCATTGAGTGGGCTGACAGACTACCCTATAAGCCATCCAGCTATCTGGGCATCTGTCTGGCCCATGCATCTGGAGACCGTCGCCAAATATCTCTCACACCTGTCGGTGAGTTTGATGTGGCAATTCTTCAGCTAGTGACCAGTTGACCAGTTGACCAGCTATTTAGAGTGCCTTGAAGAGTCTTTGCAACCAGACGGATGATGGCCATAAGAGCCGGCGAGACCCCAGATAACGAGTAACTTTTTTTGAGGAAGTGCGAAACGTTAGGGTGTAAACAGTGCAGTGACCTGTGACAGCAATATCCGGTCATTTGCCGGTAAACTGTGTAATCATTGAGGGTTCAAATCCCTCCCTCCCGATACAGGAGGAACACCGGTCCTAACTGCTACGGAGTGACATCACTGGTGGTGGAGAGCAAGGACTTAAATGTAGGTAACCTGGTAGCCTAAACTGGGTGCGCCGCTAGGAAAGATATCCAAGGGTAAAACAAATGAACCTGTATAAGCCTCGTGAAAAAAAAACCAGCGGAATAAGGCTATACACGCTGGCCCAAAAGGGATAGGTAGCTGCGGACAGTTGTTTCCTTTGGCTGTTCTGTATTGCAAAGGCTCCCGGGGTACAACAGGGCCCTAAAGAGATCAGATATTGATTACATGGAACGTTATAAACTCCAATGCGCTGTCCCTGGGAGGGTTGGATGGGATGAGCCGCAAGGCTTATTAGGGACCAGTTAGATGTTAAGCGCAAGCCATTGGGGTAAGGATGTCCTAAAAAGCCAATGCCCGAGGTAACGCTTGAGGATATGCTGACATAGGACGGATATGGTAAGAAGTTTTGGGAGAAAGTAACCCTCAATATGATACAGAGCCCAAGGAGAAATCCGAAGGTGATTATAACTGGACTAAAGACCTAACGAGGTAAAAACTAGCGCTCCCTCACTACTTGGGGATCACGTAAGTAAAGAGTGACATTCAGGGTTTGGCAGTTCTCCCGTCACGAACCGCCCGAGGTTAGGCATAATTTAGTCGATTTCGACCACCAAAAAGGGGTGAAATTTCATGATCCAAGGCCAGGGAGGAGTAATCCAAGCAAGGGCTACCGATGACAACGGCTTACCAACCAGTAGCCTCCTGCGGTGAAAGTCGCAAGTCCGGTTCCGAAAGGGAGGATTGAGAGGTGACTCTCAGTTCGACCCCAACCGTAAGAAATGACTTCTGGGGAAGGGTTGGCAATTTTGTCGGGAATTGATCTTGGGCTTATTGGTGCTTCTGATTTTGTTTAGTTACGGTAACGCCGTTGTTCTCCCTGGGGGGCTCCTCGACCGCTATTGTAGGGAACACTAGCGGCTCCCCCCCTCAGCAATCGGGTGCCGGGTTTTGACCGCACCCCATAACTCGTGGGTTGTTGGTGAAAACTGTCGATTAAGATATGATCTCCCTCGAGGAGAGGAGATCGCCAGTCTAGATCGCCTAAGTTGCTACCTAGAGAACCTCAAAAGCCAAATTAGCCCAAATTGGCCTTTAGAGCCTTGTGATTTACCCCAAAATGGCATTTTTGCGGAGCAATTTACCAAAAATGGCTGTCGGGGACGTAAAATTTTTTAGAGGTGGCAACTGGGTGCGGTCAAAAGAGTTGATAGAGTAGAGCAATTTTATCCGGATGTGGTCAAAACCCGTTGATAAAAGGGATGGGGGGGGATCCTCTTACCAACGGGGTTTGACCACACCCTTCCCTGGGGAGGCCTGGGAACGCCAGGGGGGTTGATCCTCTTACCAACGGGTTTTGACCACACCCGTGGCAACTTGAGTTTGTTAAGATCGCCTAAGTTGCTACCTAGAGAACCTCAAAACCCAAATTCGCCCCAATTGGCCATTTTGGCCTTGTGATTTACCCCAAAATGGCATTTTTGCGGAGAAATTTACCAAAAATGGCTGTCGGGGACGTAAAATTTTTTAGATGTGGCAACTTGAGTTAAGATCTCCTCAGCGGATCAAATATCTTGCTCGCTGGCCAGAAGAGCCGGCGAGACCCAAGATAACGAGTAACTTTTTTTGAGGAAGTAAGAAATGAAAATCAATGCCAATGATTATCAAGCCCTGAAGGCTCTCTATAACAGTACTTCTGGCAATAATTGGAAGAACAAGACAGGCTGGGAAGACTGGGATTTCAACAGCGAAACTCCCCCCTCTGCTGATGTTGTTGGTGGCTGGCATGGGGTGGTGCGATTCGTTCCGGCGTAAACCTGCGATGGTGAAAGTCGGGTCAGCTTTTTGTTTGCTGATCGAGCTTTGGTCTTCATGGGGGTTAAATTCCCCTCCCCCAGGTACGGGGGTGACACCGGTCCTCAGTGCTTCGGAGTTATATCACCGTGGTGCAGAGCGAGGACTTAAATGTAGGATAGCTGGTAGCCTGAACCGGTGACGCCACGAGGACAGATGCTCATGGTTAGAACAAGCAAACTTATGTAAGCCTCGTCATCCAGAACCAGCGGAATAAGGCTATTACGCTGGCCCAAAAGGGAAATGGTAGTTAGTGTTAACCGTCACTCCTGGTTAGCATCGTACTCGAATAACTCCCGGGGTATAGTAGGAACCTAAAAGCATCGCGAAATGAGACCAAGGAACGAAGTAACTTCTCGTGTGCTGTCCTCACTTGGACAAGTTAGATGTAAAGCGCAAGCCACGAGGAGAGGGATGTCCTAAGAAGCCAATGCCCAGGGTAATGCCTGCGGATATGCAGACGTAGGACGGATATGGTAAGAAGTCTCGGGAAAAAGTAGCTCTTATAACACGGAACCCAAAGAGGTATGTTTAAGGGGCAAAATTTCATGATCCAAGGCCAGTAGGGGGAAACCCCGATAGTGCTACCCATGACTTGGGCTTACCAACCAGTAGCCGTGTGCGGTGAAAGTCGCAAGCACGGTTCCGAATGGGAGGGTTGAGAGGCGACTCTCAGCTCGACCCCTACCAGCACATTGAATTCATGGGTGACAGTAATCGACCTGCCCAACAACTTGCTGAGCGGTACGATCCCCTCTGAGTTAGGTGAGATCCGAAATTTGAAATGGCTCAACCTGAGGGAAAACGACCTTCGCGGTACGATCCCCTCTGAGTATGGCTCCCTCAAATTTTTGAACTCCCTCAACCTCAGCGAAAACGACCTTCGCGGTACGATCCCCTCTGAGTATGGCTTCCTCTGGGATTTGAGCAACCTCGACCTCAGCGAAAACGACCTTCGCGGTACGATCCCCTCGGAGTTAGGCTCCCTCAGGCAATTGCGATCCCTCAGCCTGGACTCCAACATGAACCTGATCGGTACGATCCCCTCTGAGTTAGGTGAGCTCAAGAATTTGGAACGCCTCCAATTGAACTGGATGAAGCTGAGCGGTACGATCCCCTCCTCGTTAGGTGGGCTCAGCAATTTGGAAAGCCTCGAGTTGACGTTCAACCGCCTGAGCGGTACGATCCCCTCCTCGTTAGGTGAGCTCAGCAGTTTGCAAGGCCTCTACTTGAACGTCAACTCCCTGAGCGGTACGATCCCCTCCTCGTTAGGTGAGCTCAGCAGTTTGAAAAGCCTCTACTTGGACATCAACTCCCTGAGCGGTACGGTCCCCTCTGAGTTAGGTAAGCTCAGCAGTTTGCAAGTCCTCAGGCTAAACAACAACTCCCTGAGTGGTACGCTCCCCAAAAGTATCAACGCTTTGTCAGCAAGCAAACTATTGGAAAACCCTCCCTATGTGGAAACTCAAATTCCCGATGTATATGCTGATTCCGGTGAGAACTTCAACGTCAATGTAAGCGCTTACTTCGGCGACATCAACAACAACATTACTCTTCTAGGCGCCAATGGTTTGCCAAACGGTTTAACCATTGACTCCACTAGTGGGGCGATCGGCGGCACCCCTACTACTGAGGGCACTTTTGCCGTGACGGTAACTGCATCGGATGCGAACGGCCGGGTAGAAGATGAATTTAATATTGCGGTATCGTCTCCCGAATCCAACACCGTGGGTAGCGGTTTCCCCCTCAGGCGCGACTTTACCAATTTGTACATCGGCGACTTTAATGGGGACGGTCAAAGCGATATACTCCGTCAAGAAAAGGGCAGTTGGGACGACGATGCCCATATGACTGCTCATGTACTCTTATCCCAAGGCAACGGCAACTTTACCCGCAGCACCCTGCCGGAGAGTTTCCTTCTCAAGGGCGACTTTACCAATTTGTACATCGGCGACTTTAATGGGGACGGTCAAAGCGATATACTCCGTCAAGAAAAGGGCCGTTGGGACAACGATGCCCATCTAACTGCTCAAGTACTCTTATCCCAAGGCAACGGCAACTTTACCCGCATCTTCCTGCATGAGGGTTTCAATCTCAAGGGCGACCTTACCAATTTGTACATCGGCGACTTTAATGGGGACGGTCAAAGCGATATACTCCGTCAAGAAAAGGGCAGTTGGGACGACGATGACCATACAACTGCTCAAGTACTCTTATCCCAAGACAACTTTGACAAGGACAACTTTACCCTCATCACCCTGCATGAGCATTTCCTTCTCAAGGGCGACTTTACCAATTTGTACATCGGCGACTTTAATGGGGACGGTCAAAGCGATATACTCCGTCAAGAAAAGGGCAGTTGGGATAACGATGACGAGATGACTGCTCAAGTACTCTTATCCCAAGGCAACGACAACTTTGACAACGACAACTTTGCCCTCAGCACCCTGCCGGAGAGTTTCCTTCTCAAGGGCGACTTTACCAATTTGTACATCGGCGACTTTAATGGGGACGGTCGGAGCGATATACTCCGTCAAGAAAAGGGCAGTTGGGACGACGATGCCCATATGACTGCTCATGTACTCTTATCCCAAGGCGACGGCAACTTTACCAGCATCCCCCTGCCTGAGAGTTTCGAGCTCAAGGGCGACCTTACCAATTTGTATGTAGAAGATTTGGATGGTGATGGTAAGGATGAGATTCTGGTTCAAAAAAAATATCCCCGAGGGGATCGGTCCCGCACCAGTCGGGTATTGTCCTCGAATGATGGGGAAAATTTCACCGAATATCTGCTCCCCTCAGCGCTTCAGGTTAACGGTCAAAGCGGGCAACTGTATATTGCCGATTATAAGGGCAATGGGCAAAACGATGATATTCTGGTTCAGCGTTTTGGTTTCGACGAAGCGCTCCGATACAGCCTTACCCTGGGGAGCAATGACTACCTTCAAGGGGGAGCAGGAAACGATACCCTCTCAGGGGGTAATGGAAGCGACGGGCTTTACGGACACGGGGGCAACGACAGCCTCTTAGGGGACAGCGGTAATGATACCCTCAAAGGCGGAGCTGGAGACGATCTCCTCAACGGGGGTAAGGGAAGCGACATGCTTTACGGCCATAATGGTGGGGATACTTTTGTCTTGGCCCAGGACATGGGCTGGGATACCATCGGCGACTTTGAGAATGGCACGGACTCTATCCAGTTAGGAGGAGGCTTGAGTTTTGCTGATTTAGAAATTGCCAAGATGGGCAGTTCGACTTCCATTAAGGCTTTTGGGGAAGTGTTGGCAATTTTGCGGGAAGTTCATCCTGGGCTTATTGATGCTTCTGATTTTGTTTAGTTACGGTAACGCCGTTGTTCTCCCTGGGGGGCTCCTCGACCGCTATTGTAGGGAACACTAGCGGCTCCCCCCCTCAGCAATCGGGTGCCGGGTTTTGACCGCACCCCATAACTCGTGGGTTGTTGGTGAAAACTGTCGATTAAGATATGATCTCCCTCGAGGAGAGGAGATCGCCAGTCTAGATCGCCTAAGTTGCTACCTAGAGAACCTCAAAAGCCAAATTAGCCCAAATTGGCCTTTAGAGCCTTGTGATTTACCCCAAAATGGCATTTTTGCGGAGCAATTTACCAAAAATGGCTGTCGAGGACGTAAAGAAATTTTTTAGAGGTGGCAACTTGAGTTTGTTAAGATCGCCTCGAGAACCTCAAAATCCAAATTAGCCCAAATTGGCCAATTTGGCCAATTTGGCCTTGTGATTTACCCCAAAGACGTGAAATTTTTTAGAGGTGGCAACTTGAGTTTGTTAAGATCGCCTCGAGAAGCCGCCGACTTGCCCAAGCGTTGAGTCAGACGATTCAGCTGGGGTAGAAACCGCTGAGCAAAGGTCTGAAAAGGGACCAAGCGGGACTCAGTCACGTCACTGTAGATTCTGGTCAGATCGACCCGCACCTGGTTGAGTTCTTCTGCTAACTCTCCACTGACCAAATCTATGTCTATACGAGTTTCTTGAATCTGGGCGATCAGTTCTTCAAAAGTCTGTAAACTACTATGTAGACCCTCGTTCCCACGGCTCTGCCTGGGAACGAGGGGCCCGGCTACAAGACGACTATAGTCATTTGTCAGTTGTGAGTTTCTCAATTCCCCATTCCCCATTCTCCTATGTTATGATGCTCGTAACATCAAAAGTAATTTACTCCACAGGTCGGCAGCCATGACGGACAGTTCATATTTTTTATATCCGCGCAGTCGCTACTACGGCGAGTTCAAGCCAGAAAATCTAATTTTTAATGCTAATCTCCAAGAGTTTGCCCAGAGAGTGAACTACCTCTGTAATCTAGAAACTGGCGGAAAAATTTCTCCAGAAGAAGCTTACCAGGAAATTAAGCAACTGTGGAAGCAGCTCAAACGCAGTAAAAAACAGCTAGAAATTGGCGACCAACCCTTTGATAAAGACGAGCAAGCCACTTGACAGAGGGTGCATCCCAGTTTGGCAATGAGTAAAAATACTTCATTGCGCAACTGTCACCTTGAGAATACTCCATTAAGATAAGCGCAGCGATGCAGCAGAACCTGGGGAACATTGACGGCTTTCCATTGCGATCCTGAAAGCTTTAGCCGTGCCGCCTTCTGTGTACCGTTGATTCCACCTCTCCCGAACCAATGGAAATCCCCTCGGCTTGATAATAGCTATAGTTCACAATGCGATGGCGATGCTTAGTAACATAGGCCCTAAAATTGTCCACCCGTGGATGGTCCCAGTCGTCAAATTCCTTGAGGGCCTCTGGCACCTTGCCAGACCAGAAAAGGGCTTTCACTCGTGCCAGTCGCTGGCCGGACCCGCCGATTTTTTCCAGATTTTCCATTAAGTGATACCAATCGAGGATTTCTTGACGAAAGATGGTCGGACCAATCTCGACAAACAGGTTCCAGATGCCATCATGGCCATCCCCGAGACACACAAGCGGATTCGCCAAGGGCTGCTGATTTACCCATTTGACCAGTCCTGCATTGTCTCGAAAAAAGGCCGCTACCCCCTGGTCATGCAGATTGACAGCCTTGTAATCGCGCCACTCACAGGGTTGACCAAGGGGAGTCCGTAAGCGCAATATCGGAAGTATATCTAGCCTTGGGTGTTCTACCGAGATTGGCAAGGGATTCTGGCAAATGAGTCAACTCAAAGGAAGGGGTGCGCTCTTTGTCCTGGTCGATGCTGATTTCTTCAATGGCCTCGGAGACCGTCGGCCACTCTTGCTCTGGGCCAGACTCTTTCTCTTGTGAATGCCTGATTTCTTCAATGGCCTCGGAGACCGTCGGGAACTCAAAATCATGGCGCTGCACCAGCCGTTGCTGAGTTCCCCGGGAGACGCTAATCCCCGTGAGCACCTTAAGATCTTCCGAGGCGTGCTCATAGGAAGAGTTTGCACTTAGCAATAAGCAACATTTCTCCAGATAGGGGCTCCACTGGCTATAGGGCTTTACCTCAAAATAGGCCGCTTGTTTGGAGGTGATTGAAATCTTGCCCACAATGCTATTTAAAGCTCTGGCTCGTCCGGCAGTGGTACCACTGCTACTTTGGATAAAAAAAGGGCAATCTCTGGACCGACGTATTGAAGCCACTGCCTGCGGATGGTGCCTTCTATCCCTGAGAGCGTTTTCAATTCCTCTGGAACAGTCGCTTGAGCCTCCTCGTACAACAAGGCGGCCATGGCCAAGGCATAAGTTTGTATTTGAGCCAACTTCTCTCTATTCATCGTTTCAGGGGGAACGTTTGTCTGGTATCTCAGCCTAACATCATCTCGTCAGTTGCTCGACTAAGCAAAAATACTCATTACCAAACTGGGATGCACCCCTTGACAGACATCATAAAATATCAAATCATGTCTGTCAAGTGACAGGAACAGCAAGGGAAAAATGGCGAATGGCGAATAGACCTGAATATACAACAAACGGTCATAAACTGCGGTTAAGAGGGCAGTAATGTCATTCAATTGCCTTTAAGCGCAAGTCGATCCCTTTGGGAGTATAAATAATTCTCAATTTAAAATTCTCAAATTACTGGCAGAATCATCCCTTCTCGGGCAAGTACAGCATGGGGAAAAGCCTCTTTGGCAGTAAGAGCGATCCGACAATACATTGCCGTGTCGATCAAAGGGATGCCACGATCTTCGCAAAAATTACTGGTAAGTAACACGGACGTGCTGTTCTTATTACCACCAGATTACCCTCGACTGCCCCCGCTCGGTTGCTATTTGAATTATCCCTGGGATACAACAGGAGAAGGGGACCATCACTTCACCAGACAGAGTTATTATGGCGCACCCTTCTTAAGTGAAGAAGGTTGGTATTGGTACTGCGTGGGATTGGGTGGAGGATTTAATCAAGAACGGTGGCTCAACTCCTGGCGACCTCAGAATCGTCCCGAAAAAGGACATAATTTAGCAACCTTATTTGTCACGGCACGCCACGCTATTAATAGCGATGATTGATGCTTCGCTGTTAGCCCGCCGGGGGTTAAAACCCCCGCGTTCCCAGCCGGAGCCTGGGAACGAGGCTAAAGTCGGTTAAAACCGGTTAAAACCGACTAATGACATTTTGCTAGAGAAATGCCGCGCGATCGCCTAATTATCATACTACCATCTCTCGTTCCCTGACTCTGGCAGGGAATGATGGAGGCGGGAGCCTCCAGAGCATAAAATGCCGCGCGATCGGGTCGGAGCGCATAGGGAGCATCTCACTTTTGCATTTGTATTTGCGAATGGGAAAGCGCTCATTGCGTATACGCAGTGCGCGCAGCGCTATGGCGAATTGAAAATGGAGCAATCAGCTATTTTATCTTCTCAATTTTTAATTTTCAATTTTCAATTGCTCAAGAAGCAAAACTGAGATGCACCCGAGCGCATATCTGGTTCCCTGACTCTGGCATTCCCTGCCCGATGGAGGCTCCCGAGCATGCCGCGCGATCGCGTATCACGCATATCTGGTTCCCTGACTCTGGTGACTCTGGCAGGGAACCCCCAACCGAGGCTCCCGAGCCGAAAATATCGTGCGATCGGGCTATCAATCACCCATATCTGGTTCCCTGACTCTGGCAGGGAACCCCCAACCGAGGCTCCCGAGCCGAAAATATCGTGCGATCGGGCTATCAATCACCCATATCTGGTTCCCTGACTCTGGCAGGGAACCCCCAACCGAGGCTCCCGAGCCGAAAATATCGTGCGAACGGGCAAGCAATCACTTTAGTGATTACTACGAACGGGCAAGCAATCACTTTAGTGATTACTACGAACGGCCCAGGCAATCACAACAGCACAGAAACATGAACAATCAACCTAAAAGCAGTAAAATTTCCTTACACGTGCCACCCCTGATGTGGCAATGAAGAAGTAA
Organism: Hormoscilla sp. GUM202; assembly: GCA_005518205.2. Lineage (GTDB taxonomy): Bacteria > Cyanobacteriota > Cyanobacteriia > Cyanobacteriales > Desertifilaceae > Hormoscilla. Next base: position 94,327 of record RFFC02000013.1, on the reverse strand, counting down.
TCGGATTTTTCTTTTGCAAGCGGCACAAAATATCCAAACGGGAAGTAAGATATTTGCCAGCAGCATGGATAGTACCGACAGCAGACTGTTACGAACACCAATCTGCCAGTGGCATCGTCCTCAAACAACCCTTTAATCTGTACTTGTTGAATACCTACGCTTAAAAAGGGTTAGATGTAGTCCACATTCACACTCATCCGGGAAACCATACTCCTAACTTTTCCTGCATAGACGATCGACACGAGTCGGAATACGCGCAATCAGCAATCAAAGGAAAACCCCGTTTAATCTCGGGAATCTTTGAAGAATCCTTGCGTCAGCCCAACTTCCGGATCTGGAATCAACAAGGAACCTCATTTAAGCATGTTTATTTTTATTCCGACTGGTTTGAGATAGCCAAACCAGAAGCAAAAGGAGACGAAACTGCACAGATGTTTAACCGGTGTCTGGAGCGTACCGCGTCCTTCAGGACAAGAGTACGCGGAAGACGCCGCCGCCAAGCAGTGTTTGGCAAAAAATTTCAAGCACAACTGGGGGAGATGACTGTAATCTTGATAGGTTGTGGCCGTGTCTGGAGGGTAGTGCGAATAGCGCGCCCTCCAGACACGGAGGCAGAGGCGCAATTTTTGCCGAGATGTTGGGGCGTTTAGGAGTGCAGAAATGGATTTTGATAGACAGCGATCGGGCTGGGGTCGAGCCGGGAATCGCTTCCCGACCCTCCCTTTCGGAACCGGACTTGCGACTTTCACCGCATCCGGCTACTGGGTACTAGGCCCTTATCATAGGTAGACTTTATAGGGATTGCTCCCGTTAGCCCTTGCCGCCTGTCTTTTCTTCCCTTTCCTGGTTTGGTGAGTGGTTCTTCTGATAACCGTTAGGATCACCATTCTCAAGTCAGTTTTACCAGTTATCCATACCTTATCCTCCACTTGCGTTTCGGATTAGTTCCGTGGCGTTTTAGGATTACTCATTCCAGCAGTTTCCTAGTATCACCGACCCACGTCAGCGCTGGCTACCCAGCATCATCTACATTACTGTAGACGTTATCCCAGGAATTACCCCGGGCATTCGCTTCTTGGGCCATCCCTCCCCCCGTGGCTTACGCTTAACATCTAACTGGTCTGCCCGGTTGAGCAGACAGCGCACGGGAGGTTACTTCGTTCCCTAACAACATTTCACGATACCTTGAGGTCCACACTCTACCCCGGGAGCTGTTTGAGTACTATACTAGCCATCTAGAAAGACGTGCGATTCGTTCAGGTATAAGCTGAAAAACCAGTGAAAGCCTGGCTGGTCCCATTAGCCAGTAACTTTGGTACCATGGGGGTCCAAATCCCCCCCTCCAAGTACGGGAGAGACACCGGTCCTTAATGCTGCGGAGTGACATCACTGCGGTGTGAAGCAAGGACTCAAATGTAGGAGAACTGGCAGCTATCGCCGGTAAATCCGCTAAGGAAAGATGCTCATGGCTAGAAAAGCGAACCTATTTAAGCCTCGTTAAGATGAACCAGCGCAATAAGGCTGTATCGCTGGCCCAAAAGGGAAATGGTAGTTAGTGTTAGTCTTGTCTTCTGGCTAACAACGTGCTCAAAGAACTCCCGGGGTATTGTAGGGGCCTAAAAGCATCAATAATGGTATCAAGGAACGAAATAACCTCCTGTGTGCTGTCTCCGGGTGGGTAGGAAGGGAGGGAGACAAGTTAGATGATAAGCGAAAGCCACAGGGGGGGGGATGTCCTAAAAAGCCAATGCCCGAGGTAACGCTCGAGGATATGCTGACATAGGACGGATATGGTAAGAAGTCTTGGGAGAAAGTAACCCTAAACATGATACAGAGCCGGAGGAGAAATCCGAAAGGTAAATATAATGGACTAAAGCCCTGACCAGGTAAAAACTAGCGCATTCCTATTTTATAGGGATTCATGTTAATAAAGAGTGGCACTCATGGGTTTGGCAGTTCTCCCGTCACGAACCGCCCGGGTTAGGCATAAATTTAGTCAATTACGACCACCAGAAGGGGAGAAATTTCATGGGACAAGGCCAGAAAGGAGTAATCCAATCAACGGCTACCAGTGACATCGGCTTACCAACCAGTAGCCGACTGCGGTGAAAGTCGCAAGTCCGGTTCCGAATGGGAGGGTTGAGAGGAGACTCTCAGCTCGACCCCGACCTAATACTAGCTACCATTTCCTTTTTAGGCCAGCGTATATAGCCTTATTCCGCTGGTTTTACTTAACGAGGCTTGCATATGTTTGCCTGCTCTAACCTTGGGTATCTTTCCTAGCGGCGTCACCGGCGATAGCTGCCAGCTATCCTACATTTAAGTCCTCGCTTAGCACCACAATGATGTCACTTCGCAGCACCGAGGACCGGTGTCACCCCCGTACCTAGAGGGAGGGGAATTTAACCCCCATGCTGTCAGAGTTCCCAATTTCTTGGGCTAGCGTTCCGTATTTGATTACGTTAGGCTAGAACGAATCGCACCCTAGAGACAGTAAACTTAAATCGGATGCCGGGGCCGTGTCTGGAGGGTAGTGCGAATAGCGCGCCCTCCAGACACGGCAGACGCCAGAGATGGTAGAGCAGCAGATGTATAAGGTAGAATACGTCAAGCAGCTCATCAAGCAGATTTACCCAACCGGTTCCTGGGTGAGAGCAATCCCCAGTGCGATCGAACAAAAAAAAGCCGACAATGAAATAGCGGCATCCGATTTAATAGTTGTAGCGACCGCGCGATCGCCATTCGCGACAAGTAGCGCAAGAATTAGCCCTCAAATACATGAGACCTCTGGTAAGCTTGGGAACGTCACACGACATCAAAAGCAATCGCAGGCCCCGCATGTATTGCCGAGTAACCGTACCTCCACTGGGAGGAGGTTGGTGCTTGATGTGCGGGAACATCATCAATTTACAGAGATCCGCCCTAGAAACTGCTCCCGAGGAAATCGAACGCTTTGCCACCCAAGCAGGTTATATAGAAGGGGTTGAAGATCCCGCAGTTTTCTGGTTAAATAGCATTTGTGCCAGTACGGGAGTGGGGGTAATACAAGGAATGCTCAACGGCTTTTTGAACATAGATTCGGGTTGGGATTGGATTTATCAATTTCCCGATCGCTCGCAGCGGGGGGGGGGCCGGGAGCCTGTGGCGCAGCCATGTCCGTGTGGCACCAAACCGATACAGACAGCATGACCAAACCAGAATGCTTCTTTAGTGCAGAAGTGGCGCGATCGCAAACCATGAAGAGAAACCAGGGGTAGCGCAGGGGACGAGCCATTCCCCAAAAATGATAAATAGAAACCCTCTATATCTTCTCACACAGCTTTCTAGCGCCGGCACCCCGCATAATCCCGGGAGCCTTTTTTGCCTTTTGCCACCTCCCCTTGACAAATGCACAATATGCGCTATATGCTATATTGAGAATATCATTTCCATTTAAAGCCGGGCGAGGGCTAGCACCGCTCGGCTTTTTTGTGCGATCGCGACCCACTGCCGGACCGGCACCCCGCATAATCCCGGGAGCCCTGTTGCCTTTTGCCACCTCCCCTTGACAAATGCACAATATGCGCTATATGCTATATTGAGAATATCGTTTTCATTTAAAGCCGGGCGAGGGCTAGCACCGCTCGGCTTTTTTGTGCGATCGCCCCCTACCACCAGACCGGCACCCCGCATAATCCCGGGAGCCCTGTTGCCTTTTGCCACCTCCCCTTGACAAATGCACAATATGCGCTATATGCTATATTGAGAATATCGTTTTCATTTAAAGCCGGGCGAGGGCTAGCACCGCTCGGCTTTTTTGTGCGATCGCGACCTACTGCCGGAATAGTTTTGGCACAACAGGGGAACCGGACCACACCTTAACAGCAGGAGGGGGTAGGCGGGGGGAGTATTATAGTGGATGGAGTCCCTAGGGAAGGTAGGAGATCATTACCGGAGCCAGTATTATGAAATAGGGCCCTGGAACACATAAATCAGCAAAAGCCCGAGCCGTATAGGCAGATAGCGCATGCAAGCCAGGAACGCGCAAAATGAGATAGAATTAAAGGGAACAACAGACCCCCTACAGCATCGCGATCGCCCACAGCAAAAGGCATAGTCAACGCCAAACGGGATACCAAACCTAGTCAGGTAACGCAGCAACAGCGTCACAGACAAAGATACTAGTCAAGAGAGAACCAAATGGCCTCTAGTACTCAAAGTGACATAGAAGTAGGCGCCGGTCCTAGGGACGAAGCATAATCGCCGTGTCCGAGAGCGCCCACCCTATCGTCTCTGGACACAGCAGAGAAAACATGCTAGACTTGAGAAAGTGGGGCTGTGGCTCAGTTGGATAGAGCGAGCGCCTCCTAAGCGCTAAGTCATGGGTTCAAATCCCATCAGCCCCGTTACAAAAGCTTCACGTCCGTCAAAAGTTATCGCAAGCTGCAAAGCGATCGCAAGCTGTGAGCAATAATGGTTAGCGCTGGTTTGGCTCCCCCAAAACAGGCAAGATGGATACAACTGGACAGATATGGCGTCTCATCAGAGCAGGACAACAAAATTCTTTTGCGATCGCGTAGCGTGCGCAGGCTCCCGGACCCCACCGCTGCGCGAATCGTAGTGTTTCCCATCTGCCCAGACAAACGTAGTTACAAGCAACATCAGAGAAAAAAACACATCCATTTAACGCTCCGAAAGCATGTTTTGTGGTTGGCGGCTTCTAGTGCTGCTAGAGCGTCGGTCCACTAATAATGCTTGACAAATTTGGCAATCCGTGTATTGACGAAAAATCGTTCTTCTGCTCCTTTCCCGCTTTTCACGCTCTGGCCCTGTGGGGTCGCTCCGGAGGCTCACAATTGTTATTAGCGCTACCAAATTTAGTAAATGCACATTTTCTTTTTTTGTCAAGGACTTCTACTGGACCGACGCTCTAGCATTGCTGTGGTTTGGCTACCAGCAAATCAAAAGTCTGCTCAGGCCACCCCAGGCAATGTTAGTGCTAGGTAGCACATTAGAGCGAGAGCGGTTTGCAGCCGAATTTGCGCGCGATCGCCCCGACGTGCAAAATTGGGTATCTGGAGGTAGCAACCGGGAATATGCTCAATGGCTGTTTGCCGATCGCTCGCAGCGGAGGGGGCCGGGAGCCTGTGGCGCAGCCATGGCGGGAGTTGACTTGGAGAGGCTGCATCTAGATTATCGGGCCACGGACAAGGGCGGAAGTTCGTATAGCGACCAGAACACAACAAAGAGACAGCATAAGATCATCGCAAGGGATAGACAAAATCTATCTAATTACCTCGGACGATCGCATGCGCCGGGCCAGGGTAATTGGTACGATCGTATTGGACAGCCAGTCAATTGAGTTTAAGCCCGTAGCAGTCCCTTCGGGGCGGGAGCCAGAACCAATCGAAAAGGCTGTGCGAGATAGTGTCAGAGCCATGCCTTGGCTCGCTACTAGTCACTCGGGGGCCCGTTAGCGGCGCTAAACCGAATTTAGTCAGCAATCCGTAGAACAAAACTATGAGGACAAATCTTGGACGAGAACATAAGGTTCGACGATCAAAGCCCGAAACCGCTTCAGTCCGCTCCAAATAGCTATCTAAGCGGCTGAGGGTTTGGCAAGCAGCTGTTCGCTAAACCAAAGAGACACTGATGAGACCCGATCTCCTGCCCTGGCCTCTCCCACCTCCAGCAAATCTAACAGTGGAACGACAACTACCACCACATCCCGGGCCAAGTGAGGTTTGAGCCATTCCCACACCGCCTCATCTAAATTTTCGGCTAAATTCGCTCTTAAAACTGGCATCACATCTTCTGGACAGTTCAAATCCGCTCATTCTAACGCCCCAAATCGTGCAGGGCATGAATAGCAGCCACGCATTTAGCCGTTACAGCAGCTAAATCGGACCGGTCCTTTCCAGGAGGGGGAGCGATCGGCTGACCGATCCGCACCGTCACTGGCACAGATCGGGGCACAGAGGAACCCGTTGAGAAAATCCTGTGAGTTCCCCACAAACAGACCGGCAGTAGCGGGGCCTGAGCCTTAGTTGCAATTAATGCCGCCCCCAGCTTGGGTGATGTAATGCGCCCAGACGCGGTGCGGGTGCCGGACAGAAAGATGCCAGTGGCCCAGCCATTCTCCAGAAAGGACAAGGCCGAACGAATGGCACTCCGGTCCGCCGAGGCCCGATCGACAGGGTAAGCGCCGTACAGTTGAATGCCTTGCTTCAAGACGGGGATGCGGAACAGTTCTTCCTTGGCCATGAAAGCTACTGGTCGGTTGAGGCAATTAGAGAGAATGGGTGGGTCAAAGTAGCTGCCATGATTGCTGACTACCACCAACGGTCCTGACAGGGGGACATTTTGGGCTCCGTAGATGCGTCCCTGAAAGTAGGTATGCAGTATGGGGCTGACCACAGACCACTTTAACAGGCGATAGAGAATTAAGCTCTTGACAGGCTCGCGGTTTTTAGGCATACTGGTAAAGATATGGTAAACAGGCTGTCAGTCGGTTTTAACCGACTGACAGCATCGTTCCCTGGCTCCCGCCTGGGAAAGCGAAGAATTCAGGGAGGTCGTGCAGCGGTGAGGGCAGTTCTTTATATGGGAGCCGTCGTAGCTATGCGTCACAATCGGGAAAACATAAGCTTTTTACGAACGTCTCGTAGAGAAAGGGAAGTCCAAAAAGCGAGCTTTCACCGCGTGCGGAAAATATTAGTCATTTATGACGCGATGGTTCGTCAAAATCGGTCTTGGCAGAACAGGTCAAGTCAAGGGGCTCTCAGTTAAGAAATCCTAACCGTCGTTTTGCTGTTTGGGCAGTAATTTAGCTAGTTGATCGAGTTCTTTACTGCCAGGGATTGCTCTGCTCTTTTTTCTGGCGAGGACTTGGGCGATAAATCATGCAAGAACCTACTTGACAATCAAGACCGTCGCTACAACCACACATATACATTTACAATGCTCTCGATGCACCCATTTCTGGCCTGATTCTATGCTAAATTTTTAGGGCTAGAAACATTCAGCAGGTTAAGGTTAGGTTATACCCGGAACGGGATTCGCGCAGCGGAGGGGGTCGTTTCCTCTTCACCCACCCTGTCGTTCGCCAGCAGGCAACGACATGGGTGGGTGTCTCTGGAAACGATAGGAGCGTGCGCACACAGCTACGCCTACGCGAACGACATGCGCTTTTTTCTGGTCTGGTCGCGACCGGGGGGCGTGAGGGTGCCAGCCCCCGAAACCGGGTTTCTTTGACGATCGACCTGGGGATGCGAAAATCCTCGCAGAAACCCAGTTTCTGGCCTGCTCGCTACGGCGTCTTCCCCGTGCCGAGTCCTTCAGGACTCGGCACGGTCCAGACACCGCAGGGGCCTTACGCATAGGAATTGAGAAAAGCGTAGTTCCCGATCGTTCGGAGTATAACTCAAAACTTTAAAAAACGCAAGTCCTGACCGCGCGGAGTATAATTTGGCAGATCGCGAAGACCACGGACATTTTCTAACAGCAATTCCGGACAAGTACGTTTAATGAGACCAGTAAGTACCTTACCAGGTCCAATTTCCACCACTCGCTCAATTCCGGACTGAGGTAATTGCAGGCAGATTTCGCGCCACCGCACTGAACCCGTTATCTGCTCTTGCAGACGTTGTTTCAAAACATCTGCCGCTGTTGCTGGCTCCGGTTCCACGTTGGATAGTACCGGTACTTGAGCATCAGCAAAAGAAATAGACTCTAAAAGTTGCTCAAACTCAGTCGCCACGGGTGCCATTAACGGAGAATGAAAGGCACCCGAGACCTTTAAGGGCACGGCACGTTTTACCTTCACCTGGGCTAGCACAGTTTCCACCGCAGCAGGCGTGCCAGAAATCACCACTTGAGCCGCACTATTGTCATTGGCTAAAACTACATCTGGGGTTTGTTTGATGAGGGCTTCCAACTCGGAACGTGAGAACCCCATTAAAGCCACCATCTTGCCACCCGCCGCACTATCCATCAGTTTGGCACGCTCCCAGACCAGTTTTAATCCCGTGACAAAATCAAACACGCCCGCTATATAGAGAGCCACATATTCTCCCAGACTGTGACCTGCAACCAAATCAGGTTCATCTCCCCGGGACCGCATCAAATCAGCCAGGATGCTTTCGATCGCATAAAGGCAAGGCTGAGTATAGAGAGTGCGAGATAGCTTTTGTTTGTCACTTTGACATAGTTCTAGGATCGACCAACCTAAAATTTGCTCGGCTTGCTCGAACTTGGCTTTAGCATCTGGCAGATCTTTTAAGTCCACTCCCATGCATACTTCTTGGGAACCTTGTCCTGGAAACACCCATGCAGTTTTCATTAGTTCTTATTACTATTTTTTCCTCAACAACCCTAGCTAATTTTATCAATTTACCTTACCATTAAGGCAAATTACTTTAACATGACGATCTTCCAATTACGATCGCAACATTAGAGATTATAGCATTTCTCGAAATTATGAGGTACAGCATCCAGCGATGAAACCCAGTAAGAGCAAGGCTTTCACTGTACCTCACCTTATTGAGAAGTGCTATATCTGGTATTTACATCTCCCCCTTACAGTCATCTTCCCCATTGGAAAACCGCTGCCCCCCAAGTTAACCCGGCACCAAAACCCGAAGCAGCAATAACGTCACCAGATTTAATTCTACCAGAGCGCACAGCTTCATCCAAAGCAATAGGAATGGAAGCCGCTGAGGTATTACCGTAGTTAGCCAAATTGCCGAGCACCTTATGGTCGGGAATCTGCAACCGTTGCGCCACAGCATCCAGAATGCGCTGATTAGCTTGATGCAGCAGTAGCCAGTCTACTTCATCTGTCGGAATGTTTGCTCTAAACAGGGCTTTTGAGAGCACTTCTGGCACTCGCTGCACGGCAAAGCGATAGACTTCCTTGCCGTTCATGGTAATCGGTTGATAGGTTCCCCGAGCAACGGCAACTCCAGAGATCAGTTCCTTTGGTTCTGACTGGTAAGCTAGTTGGAGACATTCATTTTGACTGCCATCACTCTTGAGTTCAAATCCCAAAAGCCGATCCTCCCCATGGGCCTGCATGACCACCGCACCAGCACCATCCCCAAAGAGGACGCAAGTGCTGCGATCGGACCAATCTACCCAGCGTGAGAGAATATCTGCACTCACTAGCAATATATTCCGGTAAGTTCCTGTACCGATAAACTGAGCCCCTGTCACCAGACCAAAGATAAACCCAGAGCAAGCAGCTGTCAAGTCAAAAGCCACAGCCTTTGATGCACCCAACTGAGCTTGCAGCAGACTAGCACTACCAAACAGATCGTCAGCAGTAGAAGTTGCCAGAATGATTAAATCTAACTCAGCGGGAGTAATTCGGGCCATTGCGATCGCCTCTCTTGCCGCCGCTGCCCCCATATCCGGAACCGACTCAGTTGGAGATGCCAGACATCGTGTTTTAATTCCCGTCCGGGAAGTTATCCACTCATCTGAGGTTTCCACTATCTTCGACAAGCCTTCGTTATCAAGAGTAACCTTTGGAGTTGCCGAGCCACTCCCGGTAATTGCTACACCGACGCTTAATTGATTCAATTTATTTCTCCACTGAACACTACCATCCCTGTTTGACAGCTATTAAACTAAGCCAGTCCGTCGCCGGACCGACTTGTCTTCAAAACCGGACGTGAGACTTTCATCTCATCCGGCTCCTCAGTTATGCCATCCTTGTCATGGACACGGCTTTTACTACCAGGTTTACGTGCATTGCTGCCGTCTTGACTGGATTTTATGTTATGGCAATAATCGTGTAGCAACTGTAGGTTAGAGTATCGGTCTTTTCCTCCCCGTGAGGTGGGTAAGACGTGGTCCACTTCCCGCCCTGCTTCTCAAGAAGCTTGATTACTCTTGCACTTATATCCGGGCTTTCCCTTAGTCGCTTACTCCAGTAGATTAAATTTCCGTCGAACGGACTGACTGTCCCTTTTACTTTCACATGTCTACGTATTTCCGTAGCTGAGTGTCGTGTTAAATTGATGTCAGTACCGTCTTTTGTCTTACCAACAAAGTTCCATTGCCTCTCGGTCGTGGGTTTCCAGTATTTGTTGGTTATCCATTTGCCTGCCTTGTTAGGATGCCTTCGAGTAGCCCATTGCCATGTTATTATCCATAGGTAATCGTCCAAGTCGCCGTAAGTTTCCTTACTTACCACAGTTCTGAAGTAATTTGACCAGCCCCTTATTACCGGGTTTAGTTTCGCTATAAGGGCCTCTTGTGGTGCGGCTTTGTGGCTGCTGACTATTTCGGATAGTCGCTCTTTATGACTTCTGATGGATTTGTCGCTGGGCTTGATTAGTGTTTTGAATCCGAGGGTGGTGCCGTGAGAGTTTTTCCCGCTCTGATATTTCCCGGTCTTGTATTGGCGGATATTAAACCCTAAGAAGTCGAAACCTGGGTTTTCTCCCTCCAATGTGTGAGAAATTCTGGTCTTTTCGGCCTTTAGTTCCAGTCCTATCCCTTTTAGCCACTCGGCTATGGTGTCCCTTATTCCTTCAATTACCTGCCGGTCCTTGTGCATTACCACGAAATCGTCCGCGTATCTGACAAATGTCAAATTTTGCTTTTCAACTCTGGTTTTGGCTGACTCCATTACTTTTTCCTCAAGCCCGTGGAGGGCTATGTTGGCGAGTAGTGGGGAGATTATTCCTCCTTGTGGAGTACCGGCTCTGGTTGGTTCAAACCAACCTTGGTCCATCACCCCGGCTTTTAGCCATGCCCGTATTTGATTACGGATTAGTGATGTATTATTCAGTCTTCCTAACAGTGCCGAGTGGTCTATCTTATCAAAACATTTGGCAATATCCGCATCCAACACCCATTTGGGTTTTTGATTGATGCTGAGGAATATAGCCGCTATTGCATCGTGACATCCTCTTCCTGGTCTGAATCCGTAAGAGTTTGGCTCCATGAGCGCTTCCCATTCGGGTTCTAACGCCTGTTTCACCAATCCCTGAAGTGCGCGGTCGTAAATCGTAGGTATCCCTAATGGTCTCTTTTCGTCTCGTCCTGGCTTAGGAATCCATATGCGCCGCGTAGGGCTTACCTTTGCCTCTTTGGTGACCTTCAGATTCCTTATCAGTTCCTGACGCTGCACTGGGGTCAGCGCTAATACGCCATCCACACCGGCAGTCTTCTTTCCCTGATTTTGTTGGGTTACCTGTCGCACCGCTACCATCTTCGCGGACCATGATCTGTTTAGTAGTCCCTGGAGTTTGCGTACTTTGACTTTGTTGCCTTCTTTAGCCGCTCTGTAGATTCTCTTTTGAAGCTTAAAGACCGCCCTATCCAGCTTGCGCCAGGGGACCGCCTTCCAGTCATACATCCGCTGAAAAGCGTTGCACCGTGACATATTCACCTCTACTTATGACTCTACTTTGACATAACCGTGAGGGCGTCAGCCTATCCCAACCATTACAGTTAGGCGTTTGCTTCTCCACTCAATCTCTCCCGACTGTGACCTGCCAAATGTAAGCAGATGTTGCGCCTTTGGTGGCTACTCTACCGTATCGACCGGTGGTAGAGAGTACTTCGGCCGGTTTACTTCGTTCCTACGGATGATTGGTTGTGACTTTAGATGGATTCAATACGCCGGGTTTATTGTCAGTGCTTATTGGTCGGACTAATATCCGCCAATGACCTGTATCCTTCCCCTTTTGGGTCCAGTGTGTAAGCCTTATTCCACTGGTTGGCTATTACGACGCTGCAAATCTTTGCTTTATGCTCACCATAGTCACTTGCTTGGCGGTAACCAGCTTTAGGCTGCCAGTCATTGCGCCTTTCATACCCGCTTTACGGATTGATGCCATCGCTACCGTAGGGTAAGTGCTTTCACCCCTGCACCTGGGGGAAGGGACTTGCACCCTCATCATCTATAAGTTCTCAAGGCTGATGGAACCTTGGTAGCGGTCCCTCACAGACTCATCGCCGGTGATTTACGCTAAACGAATCACACATTAGCTATCAGCCATTAGCTATCAGCTACTGCACCAGCTACTGACCACTAACAACTGACTACTAACAACTGACCAGAACGCATAAATATCGGATAATTGGCGTTGCACATTTTGGGGATGATGCCTACGCATGCACATAACTTAAACTGGCTTGTAGTCTAGGTTTAAGACTTCTGCAACTATGCCCATCATCCCGTAATTGTGCAACGCCCGGATAATTTTATGATTGCTGCGAGATTTCTTGATACTGAGACACAATGCGATCGAGTACCCGGTTTTCGATCGCCTCAGCAGCCAAGCGAATCGCATTAAATATCGAGGGAGCCTGAGAGCTCCCGTGAGAGATAATGCAAATTCCGGCCACTCCCAGCAACAAGCCACCGCCATGTTCGGCATGGTCAAGTCGTTGCTTAATCTGCTTCAGGTTCGGTTTCAACAGCGCCGTACCCATCTGACCGCGCCAGCCCTCGGGTAACTCCTCCCGCAGAATTTGCAGCACCACTGAACCGATCGCTTCTGCAAACTTCAGCAGAACATTACCCACAAAGCCATCACAAACTACCACATCATAGCGGCCGGAGAGGACATCTCGACCCTCAGCATTACCAATGAAGGGAATTTCCGGATTATCTTGCAGTAGCTGGTGAGTGCGCACTGCCAGTTCGTCTCCCTTACTGGATTCTTCACCGATATTGAGCAGTCCCACTTTCGGGTCTGGTATGCCCAGCACATACTTGCTGTATATCGTTCCCATCATGGCAAATTGCTCTAAAAACTGAGGCCGACAGTCCACATTCGCCCCCACATCCAGAATCAGGACTTGTTTACTGGCCACGATCGTGGGAAACACTGCCCCGATCGCTGGCCGGTCTATTCCCGGCAGACGACCCAAGCGCAACAGACCTGCTGCCATTGCTGCACCCGAATGACCTGCCGATACCACTGCTCGAGCCTCTTGGCGCTTTACTAAATCTATTGCCACATTGATGGAAGCTTTAGGTTTGCGTCTGATACCTACCAAAGGCTCTTCGATCATAGTAATCACACCGTCCGCCGGAACTATTTCCAGCTGATGTGAATGAGTATGTTGCGCTATTGAGTCTCTAATCAGCTGCGGGTCTCCCACCAGCAGCACCTCAACGCCGAGTTCTTCCGTTGCCCGAAGCGCTCCTGCGACAATCTCGTCCGGGGCGTGGTCCCCACCCATAGCATCTATTGCTATCCTTGGTTTTGCTGGAGTTGAGCCCATTTATCCAAGTCATAAAAGCCTTACAAATTCTACCTTATGGTAAGACATAAGTGCACTGCCTTTACCAGGGGCAAGTCAAATATCGGGTCCGTCCATAATTCGCTGGAACAGGTAGCCGGTGCCTCTGGCTGTCAGAATCAACTCTGGGTTACTCGGATCGTCTTCCAACTTGGCTCGCAGACGGGAGATGTGGACATCCACCACCCGGGTATCTACATGACGCTCTGGCGTGTAGCCCCACACTTCCTGCAAGATTTCCGAGCGGGAAAATGGTTCTCCAGAGCGGCTGACTAACAGTTCTAACAGAGAGAACTCCATCCCTGTCAGCCGGATGCGCTCATCTCCCTTATATACCTGTCGCTTATTGGTGTCTATGCGCCAATTGCTCACATAGATCACGCCCGTGCTCGGTATTCCTGAGGTTCCGGTTTTCTCCACCCGGCGCAACACTGAGCGGATGCGGGCTTCCAGTTCTTTGGGAGAAAAGGGTTTGACTACGTAATCATCCGCTCCCAACTCCAGACCCGTGATCCGGTCCGCCACATCTCCCAAAGCCGTTAGCATAATGATCGGCACGTCAGACTCTTTGCGTAACTCCTGACATACACCATAACCATCTAACTTTGGCATCATCACATCCAGCACTACTAGGTCGGGAAAGCTGTTGCGGAAGGTTTTTAGAGCTTCTTCGCCATCGGCGGCAGTCACCACTTCATAGCCAATCATAGACAAACGTGTTTGGAGGATGCGCCGGATACTCGCTTCGTCATCAACGACCAGAATTTTTTCTTTGTGAATCTCCAAAGGACTTAACACTCCTTAATCCTTTATCAATGATTTATCATACTAATTTGATTTATCTTAACAATAATCAGCACCTTCTGTAGTAAGGTGATAGCCGAGAGCATCATGCTTGTATTCAGTATTAACCAAGCAACTCTGGCGTACTTTAACGAAATATTGACGATCTGGCAACGAGTTCGTGGTTTCTTTACGATCCTCTCTAGAAGTCCATCCTTTCTGGATCCGAAATTGTAGTATGAAAAAAAAATTAAGATAATTTAACTTTTGTATACTACCCCATGCCAAAGCCGAAAACCATATATGTATGTAACCAATGCGGAGGGGAGTCCTCACAATGGTTTGGCAAATGTCCATCCTGTGGCAGCTGGGATTCCCTGATAGAGCTTGCTGGTGGCTTAACGGCGACAGTTGGCCAGACTCGACCGAGTTTGAACGGTTCTGCCTGGAGGCGGGAGATGGGAGGGGACCAGGAGTCAAGCAAAAGATATGGTCAACCCAGAGCAGCTTTCAAGCTATCGGAGATCGAGGATACGACGGTGTCTCGCTGGTCCTCTGGTTATGGAGAACTCGATCGGGTGTTAGGGGGTGGGATTGTGCCGGGATCCCTGGTCCTAATTGGGGGAGAGCCAGGAATTGGCAAATCGACGCTGCTGCTTCAGGTAGCTAACCAACTAGCTTACCACCATCGGGTGCTCTATGTCTCAGCTGAAGAATCAGGTCAGCAGGTGAAATTGCGCAGTCAACGCTTAGGTGTAGGAGTAAAAGAACCGGAGACCGACCAGACGAATGGGTCCGACGACTCTACAGTAGAACACGATCCAGAAGCACATCCGATGTCTCTGGAGAGCGCTAGAAGCACTACTCCAGAGACATCGGAGACGGATTTCTACTTACTGCCAGAAACTGACTTGGAGGAAATTCTTAGGGAACTGGAATCTCTCAAACCCCAGATGGCGGTGATTGACAGTATCCAGACTATCTATTTTCCCTCCCTGACTTCAGCTCCCGGTTCGGTGGCCCAAGTACGGGAATGTACCTCTGCTCTGATGCAGGTGGCGAAGCGGGAAAATATTAACTTATTTATTGTCGGTCACGTGACTAAAGAAGGGTCGATCGCGGGTCCGCGCGTGCTGGAACATCTGGTAGATACGGTACTCTATTTTGAGGGCGATCGCTTTGCCTCCCACCGGCTGCTGCGCTCGATGAAAAACCGTTTTGGTGCTACCCACGAAATCGGGGTATTTGAAATGGTGGCCATGGGATTAAAGGAGATTTCCAATCCCTCGGAGCTATTTCTGGGCAACCGGGATGAATTAGTCTCGGGAACGGCCAATATTGTGGCCTTGGAAGGCACCCGCCCTATTGTCGTGGAATTGCAAGCTCTGGTGAGTCCCACTAGCTACGGTTCCCCTCGCCGGTCAACGACTGGGGTGGAAAGCAATCGACTGCTGCAAATTCTGGCAGTGTTAGAAAAGCGAGTAGGCATTCCCCTGTCCAAGTTAGATACTTATGTAGCTTCTGCTGGCGGGTTGGGAGTTGAAGAACCGGCAGCAGATTTGGGAATTGCCGTGGCCGTGGTCGCCAGTTTTCGCGATCGCTCTGTCGATCCGCGCATGGTCATCATTGGGGAAGTGGGTTTAGGCGGACAGGTGCGACCGGTTTCCCAGCTAGAGTTACGCCTCAAAGAAGCTGCCAAGTTGGGATTTAAGAAAGCAATTATACCAAAAGGTCAGTCCTTGCCAGATTTGGGTATGAACATTATCCCTGTAGGTAAAGTATTAGATGCCATTATTAACGCTATCCCCGTGCAAGTGAGCCGCGAAAGTGAACTAGAAGATGAAGGCGTAGGGGTGGAAAACTTAATTGCTGATGAACCCGCAGTGATTGACTCAAAACCCGTTGGTAACATGGGAGATCCCCAGCGCCGGGCTCGGCCTGTGTAATTACCCGAAGAAGATATTATTCTCTACTAATGCAACTACTTTTGACCGCACCCCCAACCCCCGATCGCCCCACCCGCTCGACTGACCCTGATGCCAAGCAGTTGCTCTGGCGGGACAAAATGCCGCCTCCAAAGGGCTTTCTCGCTTTTAATCCTTGGCTGAAAAGGTCGCTCAGACTGCAGGGGCTACTGTAGCCCTGACAACTGCATCAGAGTCGAGCCTCATAGGGAGTCACTTTGGGGAGAATCCCGAATATGCCCGGTTGAAAGTTATTGCCACAGATATTCTCGGCAGCCACTTAGCTTCGAGCTGCCAGGTGGTGGGAGCAAGCCCAGATACTCTGGCTTTTCTCCAGTACACTTCCGGTTCTACAGGGAAGCCAAAAGGAGTGATGGTAAGTCATGGGAATTTGCTGCATAATTTGGAAATGCTCGAGCTAGCCTTTGGACATAGCGATAAGACGGTTGGTGTCGGTTGGTTGCCCTTGTTCCATGATATGGGACTGATAGGAAATGTGCTACAGCCCTTGTATTTGGGGATTCCCTGCATTCTCATGTCGCCAGGAGCATTTCTCCAGAAGCCCATACGCTGGTTGCAGGCAATTTCTCGCTACAAAGGGACAACCAGCGGCGGACCTAATTTCGCCTATGACTTATGTGTAAATAAGATAACTCCTGAAGAAAAAGCAACTCTGGACTTGAGCAGTTGGGAGGTAGCTTTTAATGGGGCTGAACCAGTCCGGAGTTCCACCCTGGAGCGGTTTAGTAGTGCTTTTGCCGACTGTGGCTTTCGGAAGGAGGCATTTTATCCCTGCTACGGCATGGCGGAGGCTACTTTGTTCGTATCAGGAGTAGTAAAGAGCGAACCTCCTGTCCTAATAGAGGTTTTCGGTTCTTCCCTGGAGCAAAACCTGGTAGTGACCAGCAATGGGGAAACAGGGGACAAGAGAGAAATTGTTAGCTGTGGTCGGGCATGGTTAGATGAGAAAATAGTAATAGTTGACCCCGAATCCCTAACCCAGTGTCCAGATAACCAAGTGGGAGAAATCTGGGTATCAAGTTCTAGTGTAGCTCAGGGCTATTGGAGGAAACCAGAGCAGACAGAAGAAACATTCAAGGCCTATCTAGCAGACAGGGAAGTTGGACCGTTTTTGCGCACGGGGGATTTGGGATTTTTGCAGGATGGGGAGTTGTTTGTCACTGGACGGCTCAAGGATTTGATTATTATCCGGGGACGGAATTATTATCCCCAGGATATAGAACAGACAGTAGAACAGAGTCATCCATCCGGAAGACCTACTTGTAGCGCGGCCTTCTCCGTGGATGTGGATGGCAAAGAAAGAGTAGTAGTAGCGGCGGAGGTAGAACGTCAGGCGCTCAAAGGTCTGGATGTCTCGGCAGTGGTCGAAAGTATTCGGTCTGCTGTTTGGGAAGAGTACGAATTACAAGTATATGCGGTGTTGCTGCTGAGAACTGCGAGCATTCCCAAAACTTCCAGCGGCAAAATACAGCGTCATGCTTGTCGCCAGGGATTTGTAGACGGTAGTCTTCTTGTGGTAGGGAGTTGGCAGCAAGGCGAGCAAGAAAACAGAGAATTGCCTCTGTTGGCTACAGAATCTCTGGAAACATGGCTAGCTGAATGGATAGGGCGTTCCTTAGGGGTAGCAGCGGAAAGCATAGACCCGCAGAAATCCCTATTCTATTACGGTTTGGACTCAGTTACGGCCATGCAGCTCGCTAAGGACTTAGAAGAACGACTGGGGCGTCGGATTTCTATGTCCGTAGTCTGGGACTATCCGAAGATATCCGAGCTGCTTCAGTATCTGAGCGCAGAAACAACGGATGCCGAACAGGCAGAACTTATGGGGATAACCAAAGGCGAAAAACAGCCAACAGACTCTCGAACTTCTCCTTTACCAGTAATCTCTCCAGCACCAGAACTGCGCTATCAACCATTTACGCTGACAGAGATTCAACAAGTTTATTGGCTCGGTCGCAGCGATGTATTTGAACTTGGGAATGTAGCTCCCCACGTTTACGTGGAAATTGACAGTAACGACCTAGATATAGAAGGATTGAACCAAGCTTGGCAAAAGCTGATGGAACGGCACGATATGCTGCGGATGGTGCTCTTACCAGATGGCCAGCAGCAAGTGAGCGAGATTGTACCTTCCTATCAGATTACCATCTCTGATTTGCGAGGAGAAAACCCGGAGGCCATAACCACCAAGCTGTCGTCCCTTCGTGAAGAGATGTCTCATCAGGTACTGCCAGGGTCCGACGGACTTCTGTTTGACATTAGGGCCACCCGTTGGTCGGAGCACGTGCGGCTGCACTTGAGCTTCGATCTCCTGATCGCTGATGCCTGGAGCTTGCTGCTGCTGTTTGATGAATGGAAGAAACTGTACCAGAATCCACAAGAAACCTTAACTCCTTTGGAACTCTCATTCCGAGACTATGTTGTTGCCGACCAGCAGCTGATTGAGAGTGAATTATGCAGAATCAGTATTTCCAAGTTCTCAATCCTAGCCTTTCACCAGTGCCAGTGTGGGTACCAGGACAGCTTTATATTGGGGGAATGGGACTGGCAACAGGGTACTGGCGGGATGAAGAGAAGACCTCAAAGAGCTTTATTACTCATCCAGTAACTAAGGAGCGGTTGTATAAAACTGGGGATTTGGGGCGGTATTTGCCCTCGGGGGACATTGAGTTTCTGGGACGGGAAGATTTTCAGGTCAAGGTCAATGGCTACCGCATCGAACTGGGGGAGATTTCCGCGGCATTGAAGCAGCATCCGGCAGTTGACGAAGTGGTAGTGACTGCGGTGGGTCCAGAGCGCGGCAAGAAGCAACTGGTGGCTTATGTGGTGCCAGATCCAGAAAAGCCCGAGCCTTTATTTGAAACAGAAAGCGCCTCACCGAAAGAACTCGAAACGCTCTGGGTATCTTTGGAACAAAAGGGCAATCAACAAGCTCGGCAACTGCCATCAGAAATAGACATCCAAAGCTTCTCTAAGTTTTGGCAGAGAATAGAGCGTTTAAGCACCGTCTCTATCTGTCGGACTCTGAATAACTTAGGAGTCTTTGGAACGGCCGGGGAAAGTCATTCGTTGACGGATATAGTTCGCAATTGCCAAATTCAACCTCGCTATCAGAAGTTGCTGGGTCAATGGTTGAAGGCCTTAGAGGAAGAGGGACTCCTACGGCTTGTAGGCGAACAAACATTCTACAATCTCAAACCCCTATCGGTCGAGGGTGTCAATGAGTTGTGGCAGGCTGTTCGAGAAGATGCCAACAATGGGGGAGCAGCGATGGGGCAGCTGCTGGAGTATTTCCAGCGCAGCGCGGACAATCATGTGGCTCTACTAAAAGGAGAAGTAGACCCCTTGGAGTTATTCTTCCCTGGCGGGGACTGGGAAACAGCAGAGAGCCTTTATCAATTTAACCCAGTAGCTGACTACCACAACCAGATTGCGGGAGCGGTTTTAACAGCAGTAGCAGCTTCCTGGCCAGGGGGGAAAAAATTGCGAATCATGGAAGTCGGAGCAGGCACTGGCGGTACGACGGCTTCCCTACTGCCTGTTTTGCCCCCGCAACAAACGGTTTATACCTACACGGATTTGTCTACCTTCTTTACAGCCCAAGCTCAGCAAAAGTTTCAGGATTATCCCTTTGTGCGGTATGATTTGCTCGATATCGACTGAGAACTGCTTCGATCTCGGGGAGCAACTGCTTAACTGTCGAAGCGGACAGGTCGCACAACCACTGCTGACTGGCCTGGTACCAACGATTGCGCCACTCCCGTACAGAGCTTCGTCCCAGGTTTAGTTGCGACTCTATAGCAGTATTGCTTTGACCTGAAGCAGCTAGGAGAATCAATCGAGCGCGCTGTACCAAACGATATGGTTTGCTAGTACAACGACTGAGCGATTCCAGACAGTCTCGCTCCAATTGAGACAAGACAATTGGCGTTGGCTTAGGGGTTGGCATGGCAACTGAAACGGTGTGAGTTGTCTACTATCGATAAGTACATGGACAAAATTAATTTCACACACTCTCTCGCGCTAGTCTCCATATCCGGAGCATGTCGCCCATGGCTATGTGCAATTATTTTTGTCTAACTACTTATCTTACCACCGCTCTTATGTACTACAAGATGTCTGGTGCAATGATTACAAAAATGATCCCATTGAACACCCAAACAAAGTTTAAGTATTTATACGGGAACTTTGCCGAATGGTCCCGCAAATACGGATGACCAAAGATATTACAATTTGTAGTATTCAAGCCGGGTTACTGGATCTTTACTTCTGCTTGCTGGCACTACTGTAGCTCAGGGCTATTGGAGGAAACCAAAGCAGACAGAAGAAACATTCAAGGCCTATCTAGCAGACAGGGAAGTTGGACCGTTTTTGCGCACGGGTGATTTGGGATTTTTGCAGGATGGGGGAGTTGTTTGTCACTGGACGGCTCAAGGATTTGATTATTATCCGGGGACGGAATTATTATCCCCAGGATATAGAACAGACAGTAGAACAGAGTCATCCATCCGGAAGACCTACTTGTAGCGCGGCCTTCTCCGTGGATGTGGATGGCAAAGAAAGAGTAGTAGTAGCGGCGGAGGTAGAACGTCAGGCGCTCAAAGGTCTGGATGTCTCGGCAGTGGTCGAAAGTATTCGGTCTGCTGTTTGGGAAGAGTACGAATTACAAGTATATGCGGTGTTGCTGCTGAGAACTGCGAGCATTCCCAAAACTTCCAGCGGCAAAATACAGCGTCATGCTTGTCGCCAGGGATTTGTAGACGGTCAATGTCTTGCATGATGCCCGCAATATCGACACCAGTCTGCAATAAGTACATGGACAAAATTAATTTCACACACTCTCTCGCGCTAGTCTCCATATCCGGAGCATGTCGCCCATGGCTATGTGCAATTATTTTTGTCTAACTACTTACCTGCGATCGCTGTTGGCTCCGGGCGGTCTGATGTTAATCCTAGAGGGAACGCAAAATAGTCGCCTCCAGATGATTACTGTGGGATTCATCGAGGGGTTTAGCCATTTTGAAGATGAAAGATTGCAGAGCAACTTGCCTCTGCTCTCAGTGGAACAATGGCAAGTTGCTCTGGGCGGTAGCTCCTTTGAAAAGTTTGTGGCTTTTCCTGCATCTGGTTTGGCAACAGAAGTATTAGGGCAGCATGTGATGGTAGCGAGGGCACCTTCTTTTGTCAAGCGTTTCCAGCCCGGTGAGTTGCGCAAGTATCTACAGCAGAAGCTGCCCGAGTATATGGTGCCTTCCGCATATACGCTCCTGGATGGCCTACCTCTAAGTGCAAATGGCAAAGTAGACCGCCGCGCCCTGCCTTCCCCGACAAGTATGCGCCCAGAATTGGCAATCCATTATGTAATGCCTCAGACAGAATCGGAGAAACTTATTGCTGCGGTTTGGCAGGATGTGTTAAAATTAGAGAAGGTGGGAATTGGTGATAATTTCTTCGACCTGGGAGGGAATTCATTACTGACCGTTCAAGTCCAGAGCAAATTGTCCGACATTTTCCAGCGAGAGCTATCAATAGTTGAGCTGTTTACTTTCCCAACTATACAGGAGCTAGCCCAACATTTAAGTGAGCCCTCTGCACCAATTGAAACCGCTCCCACCAAGTGTAACTCCACCATCTATCATGTGGGAAAAACTGCCCAAACAGTCCCAGACTGTTTGGTGCCTCTCCAATCCCAGGGCGATGGGCTTCCTTTTTTCTGCGTTCACCCGTTAGCCGGGGTAGTTTTCCCCTATGTCGAACTGGCTCTGATTTGGGGTCACAATCAGCCTTTTTACGGATTGCAAGCCCTGGGTCTGAATTCTGGCGAGACGCCCCTGACACGCATTGAAGAGATGGCCGCTGCACACATTGCTGCCATCAAAACGGTGCAACCTCAAGGCCCTTACCGGGTGGGGGGATGGTCGATGGGCGGCCCGATCGCTTTTGAAATGGCTTGGCAATTGTAACAAGAGGGTGAAACCGTCGAGCGCCTCCTGTTGATAGATACACCAGTGAGAACTACCAGTTTGGCGACCTTTGCGATCGCAGGCATTCCATTTATCTTCGGGCAACTGTTACCCCAAATTTGGCCCTATGTTGCTGGTTATGTGCGACTGCAGTTACAACCCGACAATAGCACGATCGCTACACCCGACAACAGACCCAAGTTTCCGGCAGGGAGCATCTCACTTTTGTCGGGGTAATTGCGAATGAAAAGGGGGTAATTGCTAATAGAGAGGAGAAAATGGAGCAATTTTCAATTTTCAATCGATCGAGAAGCAAAACTGAGATGCGCCCTTTCCGGCATTGCTCGCTGATAGGATGAATCGACTTTCCTCTTTAATCGGATCGAGTCTTCATTTAGCTGCCGTATGCCAGACGAACACCCAAGCCTTATGGCACTATACCCCAAGCTACTATGATGGACAAATAACCCTGTTGCGAACCGATAATCACTCCCTTGACAAGCTCTTTCGAGAGCCTTGCTGGGGCTGGCAGGAATTTTCTAGCCAAGCAGTACAAGTCCATCTCCTGCCAGGGAGTCACATGACCTTGTTGCGCTCTCCTCATGTCCAACAACTGGCAGAAACCCTCCAAACTTGTTTGCAGCAACCCCAATAATTGTCAGCGGTAGTGGGTCATAAGTGGTGATTTTAGTGCCTGAAACCCTGACTGGACCCTAGTCAAATCACTACATATTGACCACTCCCAATTGTCAGTCAACGGACAGCTCTTGTCGCCTGTCCTACGCGACTAACGGACTTGCGGGTTATTAATGTACCAATCAGGTTTTCCTATTTCTTGAGTATAGCAAGTTAGCGTTGCACATTTTTACCGATGATAGCAGCCACCCGGTTTTTTGACCGATGCCCTGTCAGTCAAGAACCCTTTACCCTTTCCCCAATCGGGCCCGAAAATTACCAGTCACAGGTTACCTGCTGCTGTTTCTAACTGATTCTGGATTTCCATCGCTTTGCTAAAACAGGAGATCGCCTCCTGATACTTTTGCAAACCTGCCAGGGCCGTCCCGCGACTGCGCCAAGATTCATAATCATGCTGGTTCATGGCGATCGCCCGATCGTAGGAAGCGATCTCCTCTTGATACTGTTGCATTTTTTCCAGAACGACACCGCGACTGTGCCAAATTTGCGGGTAGTCTGGTTTGAGAGCAACTACTAGGTCGTAACATGAGATCGCCTCTTCATAGCGCTGACTTTTGGACAGCAACACCCCCCGATCGTACCACAATTGGCAGTCATCGGGTCGAATAGCAGTAGCTTTACCATAGGAAACCAATGCTTCCGAATAGCGTTGCAATCTTTCCAAAGCCTTACCTCGTTCGTACCAGAGTTCGTACTTGCCTGGTTCCAGAGAAATTGCCCGATCGTAGCACGCGATCGCCTCAGCATCCCGTTGCAAATTTTCCAATACCAACCCTCGGCTATACCAAACCTAATATTTTTCTGGTTCGATTGCAATCGCCTTATCATAGTCTATTAGAGCCGACTCGTAATCTTGCAATCTTGCCAATAAATTTCCTCTATTATACCACGCTTCATAGCAATCAGGTTTAATTTGAATTGCCCGGTCATGCCCAAGCCTGCCCGATCGCCTTCGATATGAGGGGAATGCGAAAATCGCAAGAGTTCAATAGATAATAGAGTCTCAAGCTTTAGAGAATCTTTAATTTTAGGAATGCATTCTTTATGGATTTGTGAAAGCTATGATTTTCCTGCTATTGGATGGTTAAATCAAGAAAGATCTCCGACAAGAAAGCGGGCTGGGATTAGGCATTATTTTGTCAAAAAATAGGTGAATCAAGTGTTGCAGAATAACAGGTTGTGATGATGGATTTCTGTAGCCCCAGGTTTTAACCTGGGGAAAAGCGAATGTTACCCTTTAACGCAGACAACCTGCTTCAGGGTGGCCACAACTTCCACCAGATCGGATTGATTTTGCATTACCTCATCGATCCGCTTATAAGCGCCGGGAATTTCATCCAAGACGCCCTCATCCTTGCGACATTCAACCCCAGCAGTTTGCTGCATCAGATCCTCAACAGAAAATTGCTTCTTCGCCTTACTGCGAGACATCGATCGCCCCGCCCCGTGGGCACAAGAACAATAGCTTTCGGCATTTCCCTTACCCTTGACGATGAAAGACTTGGCCCCCATAGATCCGGGAATAATACCATAATCATCCTCCCGGGCCCTCACAGCCCCCTTGCGCGTCACGTAGACTTCCTCGCCGAAATGCACCTCTTTTTCCGAGTAATTGTGATGGCAATTTACCTGCAATAAGGGCTTAGTCTGCTTCCCGCCCGCCAGATGCTTTTCGACAATGCGCTTCAGTCTCGCCATCATTACATCCCGGTTGAAGCGGGCATAACCTTGCGCCCATTGCAGATCGTGCCAGTAAGCAGCAAACTCAGGGGTCTGGGCCACAAAGTAGGCTAAGTCCCGATCGGGCAACTTTTCTCCTGCCAGCTTTGCCAATTCCTTGGCAGTATTAATATGGTTTTTCGCCAGCATATTACCGATATTACGGGAACCCGAGTGCAACATCAACCAGACTTGGTCTTCGGTATCCAGACAAACCTCAATAAAATGATTGCCCCCACCGAGGGAACCCAACTGTTTCATCGCCTTACCATCCAAGCGTTGCACCCCCGGATGCAGTTCCTTAAAGTCACCCCATCCCTGCCAGTTACTAACAGCAGTTTCCACCTCCTTGTTTTGATTAAATCCCACAGGAATGGCAGCTTCAATATCCAGACGGATCTGCTTGAGTTTACCTTCCAGTCGATCTGCCTCGAAAGGAGTTTTGACTGCGGCCATCCCGCAGTTATGGACAAATACCCCCGCAGTTAAGGCAAAGTTACCATATTCAGGAACAGTCAAGCAGTAGACATCCTGCTTCTCTGGCAGAGGCGTAACCGCCACTACCTTGTGATTATAGCGCAGAAGACTGCCTGCCCCCACTTCCATCTGCTGGCGATCGGACAATTTTCCGACATCTGCCTTTTCCCATCTTCCCGAAGCAGGTTGTTGAATTAAAGTGTAACCCTCTTTGTCCACTTGAGAATAGAAAGGCATCAGCGAAGTACCGGGTTGCAAGTCCCTTGCTTGCCGATAAGTGCCATCCCTCATCATGAATTCGCGATCCGGAGTGCATGCGATCGGGGCACCATTGTCCAGAACTACCTGCACCAATTCAGCATTGTAGCGCGTTAACTTTGCTGTCGCCCGAGCTATCACAATTTTACCTGTATCGGTGCATGAGTAAACCATAAATTCCCTTGACCTGCTAGCAAGTTCTTTGATAGCATAGGACTTGCCATCGGCTAGAGGCACCAGGGTATCACCGGTAAAACAGCCGATATCCACGCCCACAGCAGCAGGGACGATCGCCTCTTTAGTAGCAATCACAGAACCCACCAAAGCCCCCTTACCCACTGTTATCTTTGTACTGATTTTATACCACAACTGTCAAGGGATATCTGAAAAAATTGTCGGTTCGCCCTCGGGTGTGGTCTTGCACCCGAGGGCATTTGAAACGGCAGATGGTATGGGCGATCGGATGTTATGTAGGGGCACGGCATCAATAGATTATCGGTAAACCAGCATCGAGCATAATCATCACATGCTCGATCCGTTCGTACTCATCCAGTTCCTGTTCCTCTGGTTGAGTCAGTTCAAAAGCTTTGCTGCGTGCCAGCTTCCGTCGCCAAGCGCTCTGTCATTTCTGGCGTAGGACGGAAAAGCGATATACTGTTCTTTTGTTGGTTGACTGGCCATAAAATTGAGAATGTAGCGGTAGATATGGGCGGGAACCGCTGGCTGTTGCACCAGATAGCGTAGCAGTTCCGGGAGGCGCGAGCCATCTGCTCCAGTGCGGTCCTTCCGTTCATCGGGTACTTCAATAGTTATCGTTGCCATAGCTTCATTCCATTTTGTATTTGAATTTTACTATGGATGGCGCAGCCAAATCATCCAGGATAAACATGGTAGCATATACTTGCTTGACCGTGCGGTAACTAAGGTCTATAAGCTCCGGAGTCCGCCCCCGCCCGATCGCCTCCGGAGCGGACAAATGTGGTTACCATAGATATTCCATTATATCATCTCAACTCCTTCTTGCTGCCCCTGCTAAGTAGTTCTCCGTGGCTTGTAGTTCGTAGTAAGTTGGAAGTTGGAATTGTCTTCATAGCTGAACCTCTTTCTGGGAGCAAATTGAGCGCCAAATTTACAAAAAATTACCAAAAATTACATAATTCAGTTTACCAATGCACACTTAAGCTGTCGTGCATTTAAATTGCAGCCATCCGATCCGCTGCGATCCTTGTTCATGCGGGACTTTCCCAATTTTGAATGAGAGAATGAGATTTGGGAGCGAATTGCTTACTGGCCTGTTATCAAGAGCGATCGCATCTGTCGCGCGATCTATTTCCACCGACTCGGAAACCCCCAACCCTCGGGCCCAACCTACGGGAGTATTGGTAGAGAAATTTACCAATTGCCAGACCCCACGGACCCCGACAAAGAGTTAAAATTCAAGGGAACAGATACATCCGCACCTTTCTAGACCGGCGAGCGCCGAAAGGTTATAATAGAAACCCGGTTTCTTGCCAACTGCTGCGAGATCGCCCTCTTTACCAACTGGTGCAAGACCGCAAATTCCGTGCTAAGATCGTCTCGTTGAATTGAGGGAAAAAATATGGTAGGTTCCACGGTTGATGTTAATATTTCTCAAAAGACCTTGAGCTTCGCCGAATACCTAGAGTATTCCGGAGAACCGGGTGTGCTGTACGAACTCGATCGCGGTCAGTTGCTCGAAATGCCAACAACGACAGGTTTACACAACCTAATATGTAAAATTTTAACCGTCGAGTTTCTGCGCCACTTGGTATCAGAAAACTTGAACTTGGTAGCGATAGACTTGACGGGAGTCAGAACGGAAGAAAATACATCGAGGATACCAGATGTAGTCGTTTGTCATCAAAGTTTTTGGAAAAAGGTTTGCGAGCGCAAAGGGGCAGCAGTGCTGAACTTTGACGAAAAACCCCTCTTAGTAGTAGAAGTGACAAGTCAAAATTGGCGCGATGACTACTCAACCAAACGTGCTGAATATGATCGCCTCGATATTCCGGAGTATTGGATCGTAGACCCCGAGCGCTCCCGGGTGCGGTTGTGTAGTAAAATTGCAGGAGGATCGAGTTACGCCGAGCGAGATTTTTTGCCGGGAGATGAGGTCAAGAGCGCGCAATTTCCGGGATTAATATTACCGGTAGCTCGAATACTAGATCCCCCGGATGTAGACTATTTGGTCCGAGAGGAACTCAGACTGAGACAAGAACTAGCACAACTCGAACGGCAACTAAATGCAGAACGTCAACGTGCTGAGGCCGCAGATCGACGTGCTGAGGCCGCAGATCGACGTGCTGAGGCCGCAGATCGACGTGCTGAGGCAGAACGTCAACGTGCCGAACAATTAGCGCAATACTTACAGGCTCTGGGAATAGATCCCGATACAATTAACTGAGAGATCGCGATCGCACCTCGCGCTCTCTCAGTTGTCAGCGGTCAGTCCATGACCCGGTGGGCGCAAGCGCGCGATCGCCCTCTTTACTAACTGATGCAAGACCGCAAATTCCGTGCTAAGATCGGAGCGTTGAATTGAGGGAAAAAATATGGTAGGTTCGACGGTTGATGTTAATATTTCTCAAAAGACCCTGAGCTTTGCTGAATACCTAGAATATTCCGGAAAACCAGGTGTGCTGTACGAACTCGATCGCGGTCAGTTGCTCGAAATGCCAACAACGACAGGTTTACACAACCTAATATGTAAATTTTTAACCGTCGAGTTTCTGCGCCACTTGGTATCAGAAAACTTGAACTTGGTAGCGATAGACTTGACGGGAGTCAGAACGGAAGAAAATACATCGAGGATACCAGATGTAGTCGTTTGTCATCAAAGTTTTTGGAAAAAGGTTTGCGAGCGCAAAGGGGCAGCAGTGCTGAACTTTGACGAAAAACCCCTCTTAGTAGTAGAAGTGACAAGTCAAAATTGGCGCGATGACTACTCGACCAAACGAACTGAATACTCACGATATTCCGGAGTATTGGATCGTAGACTCCGAGCAGGAGCGGGTGCGGTTGTGTAGTAAAATTGCAGGAGGATCGAGCTACGCCGAGCGGGATTTTTTGCCGGGAGATGACGTCAATAGCGCGCAATTTCCGGGATTAATATTACCGGTAGCTCGAATACTAGATCCCCCGGATGTAGACTATTTGGTCCGAGAGGAACTCAGACTGAGACAACAACTAGAAGAACTCGAACGGCAAATAAATGCAGAACGTCAACGTGCTGATACAGAACGTCAACGTGCTGAGGCCGCAGATCGACGTGCTGAGGCAGAACGTCAACGTGCTGAGGCCGCAGATCGACGTGCTGAGGCAGAACGTCAACGTGCCGAACAATTAGCGCAATACTTACAGGCTCTGGGAATAGATCCCGATACAATTAACTGATAGATCGCGATCGCACCTCGCGATCTATCAGTGGCAAGAAACCGGTTTGGTGCTAAAATAATGTAGGGTGGGCACCGCCCACCAGTGGCAAGAAACCGGTTTGGTGCGATATCTAAGAGTCTTTTCCCAAAATTGACTCTTAGAAATCCGGTTATGAAGTCGGGGGTGTTTTTCCACAGCTTACCACTAATGGGAATAGATGGCGATCGCCGATACCGGGCTCAAGAGGCGATCGCATTCTTCACCGGTTATGGCAAGGAACCGGTTTGGTGCAATATCAACCGCAGTCTTTGATAGAATCATAGAAACCCGGTTCTCTGTTGCGACAGACGATCGCCTGCCAGTCCCTCGCACCAAACCGGTTTGGTGCAAAAATCTTGGCTGACAGCACGTGTTAGTTAAAAGAAACCAGGTTTCTAGCACGCGCGCGATCGCCCATCCGGTAGAACCATCACCTTTGTTTCTTTTTTCCACCTTGGGTAAAGACCAGAGGTTATAATAGAAACCCGGTTGATTGCCAACTGCGGCCAGATCGCCCTCTTTACCAACTGGTGCAAGACCGCAAATTCCGTGCTAAGATCGTCTCGTTGAATTG
Source organism: Hormoscilla sp. GUM202 (assembly GCA_005518205.2). Lineage (GTDB taxonomy): Bacteria > Cyanobacteriota > Cyanobacteriia > Cyanobacteriales > Desertifilaceae > Hormoscilla. The sequence continues at coordinate 65,192 of RFFC02000013.1, read as the reverse complement.
AGGGAAAAAATATGGTAGGTTCCACGGTTGATGTTAATATTTCTCAAAAGACCTTGAGCTTCGCCGAATACCTAGAGTATTCCGGAGAACCGGGTGTGCTGTACGAACTCGATCGCGGTCAGTTGCTCGAAATGCCAACAACGACAGGTTTACACAACCTAATATGTAAATTTTTAACCGTCGAGTTTCTGCGCCACTTGGTATCAGAAAACTTGAACTTGGTAGCGATAGACTTGACGGGAGTGAGAACGGAAGAAAATACATCGAGGATACCAGATGTAGTCGTTTGTCATCAAAGTTTTTGGAAAAAGGTTTGCGAGCGCAAAGGGGCAGCAGTGCTGAACTTTGACGAAAAACCCCTCTTAGTAGTAGAAGTGACAAGTCAAAATTGGCGCGATGACTACGGAACCAAACGTGCTGAATACGATCGCCTCGATATTCCGGAGTATTGGATCGTAAACCCCGAGCAGGAGCGGGTGCGGTTGTGTAGTAAAATTGCAGGAGGATCGAGCTACGCCGAGCGGGATTTTTTGCCGGGAGAAGACGTCAATAGCGCGCAATTTCCGGGATTGATTTTACCGGTAGCTCGAATACTAGATCCGCCGGATGTAGACTATTTGGTCCGAGAGGAACTCAGACTGCGACAAGAACTAGAAGAACTCGAATGGCAAATAAATGCAGAACGTCAACGTGCTGAGGCAGAACGTCAACGTGCTGAGGCAGAACGTCAACGTGCTGAGGCCGCAGATCGACGTGCCGAACAATTAGCGCAATACTTACAGGCTCTGGGAATAGATCCCGATACAATTAATTGATAGATCGCGATCGCACCTCGCGATCTATCAGTTGTCAGCGGTCAGTCCATGACCCGGTGGGCGCAAGCGCGCGCTCGCCCTCTTTACTAACTGGTGCAAGACCGCAAATTCCGTGCTAAGATCGTCTCGTTGAATTGAGGGAAAAAATATGGTAGGTTCCACGGTTGATGTTAATATTTCTCAAAAGACCTTGAGCTTCGCCGAATACCTAGAGTATTCCGGAGAACCGGGTGTGCTGTACGAACTCGATCGCGGTCAGTTGCTCGAAATGCCAACAACGACAGGTTTACACAACCTAATATGTAAAATTTTAACCGTCGAGTTTCTGCGCCACTTGGTATCAGAAAACTTGAACTTGGTAGCGATAGACTTGACGGGAGTGAGAACGGAAGAAAATACATCGAGGATACCAGATGTAGTCGTTTGTCATCAAAGTTTTTGGAAAAAGGTTTGCGAGCGCAAAGGGGCAGCAGTGCTGAACTTTGACGAAAAACCCCTCTTAGTAGTAGAAGTGACAAGTCAAAATTGGCGCGATGACTACGGAACCAAACGTGCTGAATACGATCGCCTCGATATTCCGGAGTATTGGATCGTAGACTCCGAGCGGGAGCGGGTGCGGTTGTGTAGTAAAATTTCCGGAGAATCGAGTTACGCCGAGCGGGATTTTTTGCCGGGAGATGAAGTCAATAGCGCGCAATTTCCGGGATTGATTTTACCGGTAGCTCGAATACTAGATCCCCCGGATGTAGACTATTTGGTCCGAGAGGAACTCAGACTGCGACAAGAACTAGCACAACTCGAACGGCAACTAAATGCAGAACGTCAACGTGCTGAGGCAGCAGATCGACGTGCTGAGGCCGCAATTCAACGTGCCGAACAATTAGCGCAATACTTACAGGCTCTGGGAATAGATCCCGATACGATTAACTGATAGATCGCGATCGCACCTCGCGATCTATCAGTTGTCAGCGGTCAGTCCATGACCCGGTGGGCGCTTGCGCACGCTACGCGATCGCCCTCTTTACCCACTGGTGCAAGACCGCAAATTCCGTGCTAAGATCGGAGCGTTGATGTGAGAGAAAAAATATGGTAGGTTCGACGGTTGATGTTAATATTTCCCAAAAGACCCTGAGCTTTGCCGAATACCTAGAGTATTCCGGAAAACCGGGCGTGCTGTACGAACTCGATCGCGGTCAATTGATCGAAATGCCAACAACGACAGGTTTACACAACCTAATATGTAAATTTTTAACCGTCGAGTTTCTGCGCCACTTGGTATCAGAAAACTTGAACTTGGTAGCGATAGACTTGACGGGAGTCAGAACGGAAGAAAATACATCGAGGATACCAGATGTAGTCGTTTGTCATCAAAGTTTTTGGAAAAAGGTTTGCGAGCGCAAAGGGGCAGCAGTGCTGAACTTTGACGAAAAACCCCTCTTAGTAGTAGAAGTGACAAGTCAAAATTGGCGCGATGACTACTCAACCAAACGTGCTGAATATGATCGCCTCGATATTCCGGAGTATTGGATCGTAGACCCCGAGCGCTCCCGGGTGCGGTTGTGTAGTAAAATTGCAGGAGGATCGAGTTACGCCGAGCGAGATTTTTTGCCGGGAGATGAGGTCAAGAGCGCGCAATTTCCGGGATTAATATTACCGGTAGCTCGAATACTAGATCCCCCGGATGTAGACTATTTGGTCCGAGAGGAACTCAGACTGAGACAAGAACTAGAACAACTCGAACGGCAACTAAATGCAGAACGTCAACGTGCTGAGGCCGCAGATCGACGTGCTGAGGCAGAACGTCAACGTGCTGAGGCAGAACGTCAACGTGCTGAGGCCGCAGATCGACGTGCTGAGGCAGAACGTCAACGTACTGAGGCCGCAGATCGACGTGCTGAGGCAGAACGTCAACGTGCCGAACAATTAGCGCAATACTTACAGGCTCTGGGAATAGATCCCGATACAATTAACTGATATCTCGCGATCGCACCCGCCAGCGGCGGTCAGCGGTTACGCGAACTTCTCACACCTTGCGATCGACTGTTGCTATGATCGCAATAGTTTTATTGGCGCAGTCGCCTTGGCGCAGTCGCCATGCCTCCGGAGCGATCGACTGTTGCGATCGTCCCGGAGAGTTCATAGCTGTCGTGCATTTAAATTGCACGAGCAGATCCGCTGCGATCCAAGTTCATGCGGGACTTTCCCAATGCCAGAATTTAGCAATGAGAGAATGCTTGAATTGCTTACAGTTCACATCAACCGCCACAGCATCGGTTACAACCCATAGCACCAGACCACGGAAAAACCCGTGGTCTCGGTGCAGCCAGGGAATCGCGATCGGGCTTCCGGTCACGAGGCGGAAATTCACGGACCCTGTCGCGTCGTGGCATTCATAAGTCCGACTGGCAGACATGATGATTGCGTCCAATTATAAGTAATTGGTTTGCCATCAGGGTCGTAAGATCCCGTTCCATCCAAATGTACTGTCGTCGGTCCGATGACAGTCTGGTCTGGGCCAGCGTCGGCAACCGGCTCCCCTGGACTTTCAATCCCTGTGATTTTCTTGCAGGTATTTGTATCGATATTGTCACCACAGAAGTAGAAATCAGCCATATTGATTGTTGGATCGGTTAGCCCATAACCCGCACCCTCACGAGCGGCATTGGCTAACAGACCAGCATCCTGATCTATCGTCCAAGTGAAAATACCTCCCAGGTTTTGTTCCTCAGCATATTTAGCTTTGACATACACAGAACGTGGTGTATCCACAGACATAAAGACCTTGCTGGTATCGCTGTAAAGATAATCAGCATTAGCCTCAGCATCGGTATAGACGTGATAGCCATTACTACCTGCTTGGTTCTCAGGATCGAAGTAGTTATAAAGCACATCATTGTACTCGCTGGCGAGGGGATCGAATGTGCCTATTGCCTCTTGACCTTCTGGTATCAGTTCAAAACTACCTTGAAGAGGAGAATGACCCGTAATGTGGGCATCTAGAGCGTTACGAGTGTAAGCAGCATAGCCAATATAGACTTTGCTCATATCGATGCCGTGACCGCGTAAATAATAGACAGCTTCCTCGACTGAATTTTGGTCTTCTGGTGCTGCACCGCTGTCATAGGCACCAAGATTGGTTTGGTGTGCCAATACTGGCGCCCAATTTCCACCAAAAAAGTCGTAAGTCATGACGTTGATACCATCAAGACCGGCGTTAAAGAGATCGGGAATGTTGGATTTCTCCATTTTTTCTGGAACAGCTGAGGCAGCGATATTGATTTTCTTATCGCTCATTCCGTTGTTATCCAGATAAACACGCAATTCTCCAATTAACAAGGCATAGTTTTCACCATCTTCTTCACTCCAGGAGTTATCTGGTAAGCCACCGCCTCCTGGATACTCCCAGTCAATATCAACTTGATCGAACATGGGGAAACGTCGGAAAACCTCGCCAATACTTTCGATGAAAGTTTGACGCCGACTCTGATCGGCTGCTATATCGGAGAATGGGCCGCTCATTGTCCAGCCACCCACGCTAAAAGCGAGTTCCAGTTGGTTATTCGCTTCCTCTTTGAGCCGATACAAACCACCAAGTACGCCAAAAGCTTCGCCCGCCTCTATCCTGTCTTGGTTCATATAGGATTTGTAAGTACCCGGGCCGATCTCCCATCCCTGTGCAGCACTCCATTCCTCCTGAGTGAATTTGTTATTGCGCCAGGCAGCTATATCTCCCCAAAGGTCGATAAAGGTAGCGTGGTCTGGGCCGTAGCCCATCTCGTTACAGGCATTTTGAATCACACCAGCCTTTTCACCTTGATCTCCACAAATGCCTAGGAAACCAATGATAATTTCATCGTAGGCTAATGGATCTACCTTATCCAGGTCATACCCACGACCGGCTGATTCTGGAGCCATGTCATTATCCAAACGACCGTCGTATTGAGACCAATCAGTGTAGTACCCAAATACTTTTGGCTTGCTAGAATCATGTTCGTACCTGTTAAAAACTGGCTTCAGAACTCGAGCTGAAGTCAGGTTTTTCAGATCTGTGGAGGTTTCGGGGTCAAAACCTATTTTTTCGTATGTCTCTTCGGTCTTCTCATCTCTTTGAGTCAATTCAGACGTATCATACTGAAAAGTATGCCAAGATGATGTAATTACAGGAGGTCTCATAGAAGAACCATCCTTAGGCATTGCCATTGCCGGAAGGATTCCTATCCCTAAATTACTAAAGAGAAAGAAAGCCAAGGCAAGCAACAGACTAATTATTCGAGGCTTTTGTTTCATTTTGTATGTCCTATTTTCTTTCCCGGGTTATATAGCGTTTCTCACATAGATGCGTAGGCTGAAATTCAGTCATCACAAAAGTTTCACAGCCTACGCATCTACGCCCTTTGAGAACCGCTATATCCGTTCATTATTTAGACGGTATTTGTAGCTTATTTCTGACTCCTCCAGAAAAAAATTAGATCGCCCCTCAAACTTCAGTCAGGGCTCTCTTGGATCTGGCGTTTTGGGGCCAAAACGACAATTCAAGGGTCTTGGGGCTCGCGTCCCAATTAGTTGGACACCTGCTGTAACCCGTTCGCGCATAGATCCAGGAGAGCCTCAGTCAATGTCTCATCCCGGGGTGTAATTAAAAGTGACACTTAGGCATTATTAACCGGTCCGGGGGTTTTACCTCTGTATGACCGGCGGTATCAGATCTCCGCCAGTGATGGCCAGTGGATGGAACCACTTCTTAGGTGAATTCTGCCTTGACCCTTGAGATTTTTTTACCCTTATGTTATATAATTATTATAGCAGTTCTCAGATTAATGTGATATGCGATTGGTGAGATTGCTTCGGGGGGTTAACTCTATGAAAGCATAAGTTGAGCGCGGTCATCCCCCTCGCAATGACTTGCTAGGCGATCGAAAATATACCACATCAATTTGAGAAATGCAATATAAGTTTACTATGGAGCTAAAGTCCTATGTCTGAATTCATGAATCATAATCAAACGGTTGAACTAACCAGTAGCGCTTATGAATTAGCTCTAAGATTGCAGGCTCATCCCAATATATCAGCTCGTGTTTTATCTATTTTAGATCTTGTTGAAAATCCGGATGATAATTGTGAAACAGCGAGCTTTGCGGAATTAGAAGTTGTCTCGGAACTCCAAAAACTGGGAAATGATGCTCTTCAAGATTGGGCCAATTCCCAAGAGAAAAAAAAAGCCTTAGCTTGTGAGAAATCTCCTGAGATGCGCCGTCAGAGAAAAAAGCAACTATATTGGTATAGCCTGTTCGGAACTATCCAAGTTATAGAACAAACATTTATTTGCGTAAAAACGGAAAAAGTATTTAGACCGTTTTCATCATCGGCCCAAATACATTGTCGAGGTTATTCTTTACCATTACAACGAGCAATTACAGATTTTGGAGCCGATGTATCTTTTGGAAAAATCCCTGAAAAGCTCAAAGAACATTACGGTATAACTGTACCGATTAGTTCGGCACAAGCGATTACTCAAAAACATGCACATGCGGTTAAACTATCTCAAAATTTAGCATCCGAAATCCCCCATCGAGATGGAGTAGATCAGATAATTACAGAAATGGATGGCACGATGATTCCAATTGTGAACACGACGCCAGCAACCGATGATGTTCAAATTGTCGATCGCCGAAAAAACCGAAAGCTTAGTTGGAAAGAAGCTCGCCTATCACTTGTGGAAATTCCTGGCCAAAAACAGTCACTTATTGGAGGTACAGTAGGTACTGTTAATGATGCAGGAAACCAATTACTGCATAGTGCAATTCGGGCTGGTATAGGTAGCAATACTAAAGTTCATGCCATTGGAGATGGAGCCAGTTGGATTGTTAATCAGGTAAGGCGCTTGTTTGGAGAACGTGCTAGCTATCTAATAGATTTTTATCATCTGTGTGAATATTTAGCCGCCGCTGCTCCTGGAAATGAACAGCAACAAAAAAAATGGTTGAAACAACAAAAGCAAGATCTCAAAAAAAATCAGCTCCTCAAAGTATTAAAGAATTTATCAACTCGTATGGAACCAGAACATCTAGCTGATAAATTTGCTCCCGTCCGAGTTTGTACACGATACATCAAAAACCGGCTTGAATACTTAGACTACAAAAGTGCTATTGATGCTGATTTACCAATTGGCTCTGGAGAAATTGAGAGCGCACATCGTTATGTAATTCAAAACCGTTTGAAATTAACAGGTTCTTGGTGGACAGTTGAAAAAGCTGATGATATGTTAGCTTTAAGGATATTAAGAGTTAATAATGATTGGCAATCCTATTGGTTCAATTATTATCAAGAGACTCCCCTCATCGGCGCCGTCTAACAGTTATTGAGACTCTCACCAGTCACCAGACGACCATCATTTTTCTGCCATGAGAGCGCTCTGAACATATATATAGCATTTATCAAATAAGTGTGATATTTGGGTAAATCGCTGAAAACCTTATCCTGTCTGAATTTCATCGCACCATGTTATATCACATCAATTTGAGAAACGCAATAATATAAATCTCGGGGGTCAATATTGCCAGATATTCACTGGCGATATTAACGCTTGATCCTACCAATTAGTTTTGATGACATCGCCGGTTCATGATTGAGTGTCACTTTTAATTACACCCCTCATCCCGTGTCTAACTCGGCGATCGTACAGGCATTTTTGAGGATAGTGGAACCTTTCCGCGAAAGCCGCTCTGCCTTTTCTGGATACGTGAGGCGTGACAGCTACTCAACCCCTGATTTGGAGTCAGCAACATTCCGGCCTCAAACCCTCATGATTGCGTCAGAGAGATCCCCAACGGATAACTCCGAACTCCGAACTCCGAACTCACGTTCTGGATGGGCAAGCTCTCGATCGAAATGCCCGATCGACATCTCCCACAGCAGCGACCGGAAAAAATCAACTACTCCTCCTATTCCTGTGAATGCCCGATAGCGTCTGGTGCCCATTGCGCGTGCTTAAAGAGTCTGTGCGTAAGTCCCGTTCCTCATATTCCCGTGTTGAAAACTGTATCGGATGCTTTTCTACTATAGCTGTTTGCGAAGGCGATCGGGCGGACCCATTCTCACTTACTTCCATTATATTTTGACCAATTATATCCTTTGGCTCCACTGCACAACAGCACTTATCCTGTTTTGCTTCCGCTGCTTGCGGTGAGCGAAGTCGAACTGCCACTGGTACGCACTCTATCGCTGTCGATACAGTTGCTGTCTCCCGACCGAGTTGAGAACACAACTGCTTTTCCCCACAGGGGTCTGCTCCTGCGATCGGGCTCTTAACTGAGAACACACATCCGATAACTTCTGCTCCACATCAACCCGCACAACAGTCCTGACATCGTCGGGTTTTTCCTCCACAGCTTGCGGTGAGCGAAGTCGAACAGCCACAGGCGCGATCGCACTTGCTGCCGAAGCCGTTCGCCCGGGCGCTCGGGCGGACCCATACTCACATGCTTTATTGCGGGAGCATTTTCCGGATCTGAAGATTCGGTTTATTAATGTGGTGGATCTGTTTAAGTTGCAGCCTGAGAGCAAACATCCTCATGGTCTTGCGGACCGAGACTTTGATGTTTTGTTTACGACCGATAAGCCGATTATTTTTAATTTCCACGGCTATCCTTGGTTGATTCACAAGCTATCTTATCGGTTTACGAATCATGCTAATCTGCACGTGCGCGGTTATAAGGAGAAGGGGAATATTAATACGCCCCTGGAGTTGGCGATGAATAATCAAATTGACCGATTTAGTCTGGCGATCGATGTTATAGATAGGGTACCGAAACGGGTGTGGTCAAAACCCGTTGATAAAAATATCGATCCCCCAGCCCCCCGATCCCCCCTGCGATGTCTCGCGAAGGCCGCGCTACTCGCACTACCCAAGAGACATCGCAAGGGGGGGGTTGGGGGGGATCCCATGTGCAACTATTTTTGACCACACCCTACCGAAACTGGGTTCGGCGTTCTACCCAAAAACAAGACTGACGTTACTAGACATTCCTTACCAGTGATAACCTCAAGATAACATCTTCAGTTTTGTTCTCTACACTTCCATTAGTCGGAATGAACGGTTTTTCCTTCCTTGGAATGTCGAATGTGACGCTACCATACGGTAGTAGTTTAATCTCGGATAAGTTATCGCCATAGTTAAATTCTACTACAGCCTGTTTTTCACGTGAATTTGGATTCACCACGTATAGAGTAGCACTTATTCCTGTGTGTGATTCGATTGTGAGTTTATCTCCGGGGAAAAGGTTTGCATAACAATCCATTGACTGAATTAAACTGCAGTTATTATCTGCTGCATGAGCAGGTTGTGTTGGGACTGCAAGACCGAGCATGAGAGCTACAGCAATTAACGCGACTTGGATTACTTTACACCATTGTTTGAGCTTTTCTGAGAACATTTCTTTTATTCCTTGAGTTTTTTTGTTCTTCATTTTTAAAACGTTTCCTTTCGCGATTTCTGACACGATTTGCTATCAACACGTTTAATATTGCGGTAATATTGCGGGAGTTTTTTCCACTATCCTAACTCCGAGATGGTCGAACTGCCACTCCCCTGTACTCTCTGGAAGTTGAAAACTGTATCGGAAGTTTTTCTACTATAGCTGTTTGCCAAGGCGATCGGGCGGACCCATTCTCACTTACTTCCATTATATTTTGACCAATTACAGCATTTATCATAAAGATGAGGTACAATAGTGAGGTCAGCAGTAGAACCCTCGAAAACCATGAAGCCCTATTCAGTCGATCTCCGCCAGAAAATTATAGAAACCTATGAAAATGAGGAGATATCACAAAGACAACTAGCCAAAAGATTCCGAGTAGCATTCAGTTTCGTTATCAAAATTCTCAAGCAGTACCGGTCCACTGGCAACTTGAAGCCGGGTATTAGCACCGGTCGTCCCCTCAAGCTCAACCAGTCCCAACAGGAAAAGCTCAAAGTTTTAGTAGAGGAAAATAATGATTGGACATTGTCAGAATATCAGTCAGAATTAGAAAAACAGACGGAGGTAAAAGTCAGCCGTTCCACAATAGACAGAATGATTAAACGGTCGGGATTGACCGTAAAAAAAAAGGCATTACATCCGACGGAAAAGAGAAGTTCTCGAGTTCAGCAGTTAAGGTTAGACTACTGGAAAGAGATAGAAGGAATTGAGCCTACTGACCTCATTTTTCTGGATGAATCGGGCTGCAACCTGGCTTTAACACGGATGTATGCCCGCTCACAATGTGGTCTGAGAGCTTATGGAAGTAAACCCAGTAAGCGAGGACAAAATGTTTCAATAGTTGGGGCAGTTAGTCTCAATGGGATAGTGAGTTCATTGAATATTTTAGGTGCTTATGATAGCTTAACATTTGAGGCATTTGTGATTCGACACTTAGTGCCAAAGCTGTGGAAAGGAGCTTGTGTTGTGATGGACAACTGTACAATTCATAAGGGAGATGTAATCCGACAAGCTATTGAAAAAGTGGGGGCGCGGTTAGTCTATCTTCCTCCTTATTCGCCAGACTTCTCTCCAATTGAAAATATTTGGTCAAAGCTGAAGAGTTATCTCAAGAAACTAGAAGCCAGAACCTATCGGGCCTTAGTAGATGGCATTCAGGAGGGCTTTGCTACCATCAACCTGCAAGATATCCACAACTGGTTCACCCACTGTTGCTACTGTACCTCACCATTTTGATAAATGCTATATATCCTTTGGCTCCACTGCACAACAGCACTTATCTTGTTTTGCTTCCGCTGCTTGCGGTGAGCGAAGTCGAACTACCACTGGTGCGCACTCTATCGCTGTCGATACAGTTGCTGTCTCCCGACCGAGTTGAGAACACAACTGCTTTTCCCCACTGGCCACAGGGGTCTGCTCCTGCGATCGGGCTCTTAACTGAGAACGTACATCCGATAACTTCTGCTCCACATTAACCCGCACAACAGTCCTGACATCGTCGGGTTTTTCCTCCACAGCTTGCGGTAAGCGAAGTCGAACAGCCACAGGCGCGATCGCACTTGCAGCCCTTACAGTCACCGTCTCCTCATCGAGTTCTTCACCCAACAGGAGCCTCTGCTTTTCTACTATACCTGGTGGGGTTTGAAAAGGCGATCGGGCGGACCCCTTCTCACTTACATCCAAAATATTTTTACCAACTATATCCAATACTTGCACCCACTCCGGAGCTGTCGATACAGTTGCCCTTTCCCCACCGAGTGGAGAACACAACATCTGTTCCCCACTAGCGGTGAGCGAAGTCGAACTGCTCCCCACAGGGGTCACACAGGGCGATCGCCCGGACAACATAGTACATACTTGCGATCTCTTCTGCTCGACTATAACCGGCACAACACCCTTCACATCCTCAGCCGTACAGGTACTTGCAGCCGATACAGAAGCACTCACCATCCCCTGAGTATCATCTGAGAGTATATTCTCCCCTACCACAGGGGCACAGTCCTTCGGTGTCGATAACTTGGCAGAGTTCTTCACAGACACCACCTCGTTCCCTGGCTCCCGCCTGGGAACGCTCCCCACATCAGCAGGATGATCCACTGCGCCATCCTTAAAGTCCGGTAACCCTTCCCCTACCACGCACACTCTTGCAGTCTCAACAGTAGCCAACTCCTTCCCCTTCTCCACTGGGAACCCTATCTTCCGCTTTTCTACTCTCCCCCGTGGCGCGGGAGATTTTGGGAGCTTTGACTCCAAGGCCATTTCCAGATCCTCTTCATCACAAAAATAGCCCCTCAACTTCGTCTTCAACTGTTGGCGTGCCAAAGATATCCGCTTGCAGACGCTATCGTAGGATATCCCTAGCCGTTGAGCAATTTCAAAATGCTTCAGCCCTTCATAATAATGTAAAACAAAAGTATCCCGCTGCCCTTGGGGTAACGATGCTACTGCCCGTCGGATCGCCACATACGTCTCGGACATCTCCAGCACCATCATGGGCGTCGCCACCCCAGAGGCCGTACACAGAACTCCATTATCCCCCACCCATTCAATATCTTCAATCCGCCCCGGGCCCCGAGAGCGTTTGCCGATGATATCTTTGCAGAGGTTGCTCGTCAACTGCATCAGCCAAGCTTTTAAGTTTTCGATCTGGCCAGCAAACTTTTGCACCTTTTCAAAAGCCTTGATCTTTGCCTGACTCAGAGCATCTTCCGCCTCCGTTATGTTCCAGTTCATCAACCTGAGACAGCAGCGATAAAGCTTGTCTTCATGGTCCAGCCATACAGACCAAAACTGAGATATTCTATCATACTTTCGCTGCTGTGTCAAACCACCTTCACTAGCTATAACCATCGCAGTCACCTTTTGCCAAAACACTATGTATAGGTATTTCCCTTATGGCCAGTAGGGGCAGACGCCAAAAATGCGATCGGCCAAATCGGATCGAAAGAGCCACAGCCAATGCCTTCTCATGCTAGACGTTATGCCCCTAGCTTTTCTGACATTTTTTTTCATACCGCAGAGATAGCAATTTTCATATCGCAGAGATAGCAACAATTCTCATGACATAGGCCGGGCGATTGACCTGCACCCGCACTAGCGCTCCTGACTTGCTCCCAATGCCACCAGCACCCACCTAGGAAGGTAACCCCTAGGTTGGCCCCTAGGTTGGGTAGAGCTAAGTGAGACCTACTCCCTACTCCCGTTCCCGAACGGACAAATAAAAAAGAGCGTCCCAAAGTAGCCATCAAACTTGAGACCTATCGCCGGTCATTAAGCATACTCAGAACAGACTGGCACCGAACCTATAGTCATAAATCACCAGCTGTACTATAAAGATCGCCCCGATAGCGACAAAAAAAATCCCCATACTGCATAAACCTCCCGCGCCCAAGCATCGCTCTCTCGGACAAATGCTTGTTGGCGATGGCAACCAGAAAAACCTACGTGAGGCAGAATGGATTACAGAGATATTTGAAGAACCCTACATCAAAGCCTATGTAGCCGGGAACCTAGACGCCTGGATGGGAGCAGCGGGGTTTGAGGCCGCGGACACCCAAGAGGTATGGTGGCTGCATCAGGTGACATCCGGCGTGAAACCAAAAGTAGCTTCCGAGGCGTCCATGAATTATACTGTCAATGATCGAGGTGTACCCGCACCAGCAGTTTAAGATCCTGGTATGACACTGAAAGCAGTTTTATTTGACTTCAACGGCACGATCGTCAATGACGAGGATATCCACCAGCAGCTCATAGACGAAATACTGCTGGGGGAAAACCTGCGACCCGATCCAGCCGAGTACCGGCAACTATGTCTGGGCAGAAGCGATCGGGCCTGTCTGAAGGCCCTGCTAGAGAGTCGGGGCCGAGTGGTGAATGACCGCTACCTGCAGCAGCTAATAGACCGCAAGTCCATCGCATACCAGCGTCAACTGCAAACCCAAGAGAAACTACCCATCTACCCAGGCGTAGAGGATTTAATCTATAAGTTACGGCTGGCCAGGCTGAAAATGGGGGTGGTCAGCGGCGCATTGCGTGGGGAGATAGAACTGGTGTTAAGTCGAACTGAGCTATTGCCCCACTTTGCGGTCATAGTAGCTGGAGATGACATTACTCTGAGCAAACCAGAACCAGACGGTTATCTGCTAGCGGTGGAACGACTCCAGAACTGCATGCCGGAACTAGGGCTAGAAGTAAAAGATTGTCTGGCGATCGAAGATACCCCAGCAGGCATTGAGGCCGCCCAGCGTGCTGGCATGCAGGTGGTCGGGGTGGCCAACACCTATCCCTTTCACATGCTCCAGCGCCAAGCCAACTGGACCGTCGATTATCTGATAGAATTAGAACTAGACCGAGTTCAACAAATTTTTTCTGGAGAATTACCCCCACAAACCCCGATCGACTGCTAGAATAGAGCAAACACCTGCCCTGTTGGTCACCGGTAAGGGGAATTAGCTCAGTTGGTAGAGCGCTGCGATCGCACCGCAGAGGCCACCGGTTCGAGTCCGGTATTCTCCATTCCCCTCCCTCCTCGTTCCCTGGCTCCCGCCAGGGAACACCGCTGGCGATCGCCGTTTTGTAAAGTAATATAGCAAGTTGAAGATATTTGTATTTTTGGTAACTATGCTTGGTTTAAGCCTGTGATAGAAAGCAGAATAAGTAGGATGGAAATATAAAAGAAAGATTAAGGTGGAGGGAAGATGACTCCCACAATGCTACGTCAGCTATGGTCGGCGATCGAAAATAGCCAAGCGCATCTGCTGCTGAAACTGGACGATACCAGCTTAGTGCAATGGTTGGTGAAGCAGATGAGCAGAGATCGTCAGCTGGTCGAGGAGGAGGCGGATCTGATCGGGAAGTACATCCAGTCTAGGTCATCCCCGATCCGGGACATAGCTCAGCAACGTCTATCAGCAGACTTCCTAACATAACCAGCGCGTTCCCTGGCTCCGCCAGGGAACGCGGGTCCGATAGTAGGTAAGGGATAAAGGGGAGCATCTCACTTTTGCATTTTGGCATTAAATTATGCTAATTGCGAATGGAGAATGGAAAATAGCCCAGATCTCGATTCTCAATTCTCAATTCTCAATTCTCAATTCTCAATTCTCAAGAAGCAAAACTGGGATGCACCCGGATAAAGTATAGGCAGTACAAATCCTGCTAATATCAAGAGTGATAAGGGAGCGCAGAAGCAACTCTAGCTTATGTGCCCAGGGAACGCGCGCAGAAAGTAACTCTAAGGAGAGTAAAAAACCTATGGGAAGATGGAAAAATCTGCTACTAGCCACCCTGCTTGCCGTGGGAACAGTAATGGGCTGTGCAGAGACCGATAACACACAACAAAAACAAAGTCGCCTGGATGCAGTCAAGAGCCGTGGCAAGCTAAACTGTGGAGTGGACGGTGGTCTCCCCGGATTTAGCTTTGTCGATGAGAACGGTAAATACTCCGGTTTAGATGTGGATGTATGTAAAGCAGTGGCCGCCGCTCTGTTCGACGACCCCGAAGCAGTAGAGTACCGGAACCTGGACGCGACGGAGAGATTTACCGCCCTCAACGGCGGCGAAGTAGATATGCTCTCTCGCAATACTACCTGGACCATTAGTCGAGACACCTCGGTGGGGATGGAGTTTGCGCCGACGACCTTCTACGATGGTCAGGGGATGATGGTGCGCAAAAACAGCGGCATCAAGACCTTGAAAGATTTTGCAGGGAAATCAGTTTGTGTGGAAGCAGGGACAACTACAGAACTGAACTTAACTGACAAGATGCGCCAAGCAGGGGTAAAGGCCGAGACCCTGACATTTCAAAAAGCTGACCCGGCCTATGCAGCATATGCGGAAGGCCGCTGTCAGGGCATGACATCGGATAAATCTCAATTGATCGCCCGCCGCAGTACCCTGCCCAATGCTTCGGAGCATATCCTGATGAATGTCACTATGTCTAAGGAACCCCTGGGACCGGTGACGGTGAATAATGACTCGGCCTGGTTTGACGTGGTCAAGTGGATAACCTACGCTTTGATAGAAGCGGAAGAGTTAGGCATCACCAGCGCTAATGTAGAACAGATGAAACAATCGGATAACCCCACCATCCGCCGTTTCTTGGGCGTAGAAGGAGCTTTGGGAGAGGGTTTGGGTTTGACTAATGACTTTACTGTCAGGATAATCAAGCATGTGGGAAACTATGGGGAAATATACGAGCCGAACCTAGGGGAAAAATCCCAATTCAAGCTCCCACGGGGTCAAAATGACCTCTGGACTCGCGGGGGTCTACTTTATTCTCCTCCTTTCCGCTAATGCTATTATATTATAGAGCAAGGACAAAAACCTATTAAGATGGAAGTCTCGGCTACTAAATTTAGTGTGGCGAAAATCGGGAGTATAATCCGAGGTTATATCACAGGACGCAAATTTAACGACCACCGTTACCAGGCGGTCGCCAGGTAAGGAGGCAATGGGATCTTGCTGGCCAGAAGAGCCGGCGAGACCCCAGATAACGAGTAACTGTAACTTTGAAGAGGTAAAAAAATGAAAATCAATGCTTTAGATTTTGCAGCCCTTCAGGCTCTGTATAACAGCACTGGTGGAGATAATTGGAATACGAGTACAAGCTGGGATTTCAGCAGCGAAACTCTCCCCGATACTACTTTTGTTAGTAGGTGGTATGGCGTGAAGGTAAGTAGGGCATAATTGCTAAAACCAGGAAAGAGTGCTAGCATTTAGTATATAAAGTATGCTAAGTAGTTAGGGAAAATTAATTTTATATTTTCTCCCAACGCCTTGAAGCACATCTTCCACTGCTTTAACCTCATTCGGGTTCAATTTCCTCCCCCCAGGCGTGGGGGTAGACACCGGTCCTTAATGCTGAGGAGCGACATCACCTCGGTGCGGAGCAAGGACTTAAAGATAGGAGAGCTGGTAGCCCAAGCCGGTGACACCGCTAGGACAGATGCTCACGGCTAGAAAAAGCTCACCTATTTAAGCCTCGTTACCGCAAACCAGCGTAATAAGGCTGTAACGCTGGAGCCCAAAAGGGTATGCTAAAATAGCATAGCATACTACTAGATTGAGAAGAACCGGTGGGTTTGGCATCACCTACCGGCCACATTGCTATGTGAAGTGATTAGTGCCCTCAAAACCCCAAATTGGCCAAAATGGCCTGGCGAGCGACCCCAAAATGGCATTGTAGCGGAGAAATTTACCCCTAATGTCGGGAATGTCGTCAAATTGTCTGGTAGAATAAGATAGAGTAAGCGGATACTATCAAGCTGGCCAGAAGAGCCGGCGAGTCCCCGAAAGTACTGTAACTTTGAGGTTGTAAAAAATGAAAATCGATGCAGGTGATTGGAGAGGCATGAAGGCTCTCCGTAAGAGTACGAATGGAGATAATTGGAGGAACCGCTGGGAATTGAGCGAAGAGCTCCCCGATGCTGATGTTGTTGGGAGGATGCATGGGGTCACGGTAGTGGGCGATCGGGTGACGAATATCGATCTAGGCAATAACAACCTCACCGGTACCCTCCCCTCCGAGTTAGGCTCGCTCACTTCTTTGGTTGACCTCTGGCTGAACAATAACGACCTGAGCGGTACCCTCCCCTCCGAGTTAGGCTCGCTCGCTTCTTTGGAACACATCTGGCTGAACGAGAACGACCTGAGCGGTACCCTCCCCTCCGAGTTAGGCTCACTGAGCAATTTGCAAAAACTCCGCCTGTACAAGAACGACTTTCGCGGTACGCTCCCCTCCGAGTTAGGCTCGCTGAGCAATTTGGTAAACCTCGGGGTGGCCGAGAACGACCTGAGCGGTACGCTCCCCTCCGAGTTAGGCTCACTGAGCAATTTGGTAAACATATACCTGGACCATAACCACCTGAGCGGTACGCTCCCCTCCGAGTTAGGCTCGCTGAGCAATTTGCGAAACTTATGGCTGGACGACAACGACCTGAGCGGTACGCTCCCCTCTGATTTAGGCGACCTCGGCAATTTGCAACTGCTCAGGCTGCAAGGAAACTCCCTGAGCGGTACGCTCCCCTCTGATTTAGGCGATCTAAGCAATTTGCAATTGCTCGACCTGTCCCAGAACTACCTGAGCGGTACGATCCCCGACAGGATCGAGAATTTGTCAGCAGACAAACTATTGGAAAATCCACCGTATCTGGAAACTGCTATTCCTGACATGGATGCTACTGCCGGTGAGGACTTCAGTTTCAATGTCAGCGCGAACTTCGGCGACATCAACAACAACATCACTAGCTACGGCGTTAGCGGTTTGCCAGGCAGTTTAAGTATTAACTCTCGTGGGGAGATCCGTGGCACTCCTACTACTCCGGGCTTTTTTGCCGTGACGGTAATTGCAGAGGATGATGCGGAAGGCCGGGTAAGAGGTGCATTTAATCTTGCGGTATCGTCTACTACTCCTGTCAATGCCGATGATTATGCAGACCTGAAGGCTATCTATAACAGTACGAATGGGAAGAATTGGAAGAACAAGACAGGCTGGGAAAACTGGGATTTCAACAGCCCAATCCTCCCCGATGCTAATGAAGTTAGTGGCTGGTATGGGGTCACGGTAGTGGACTCACGAGTGACGGAAATCAAACTCGGCAATAACAACCTGAGCGGTATCCTCCCCTCCGAGTTAGGCTCGCTGAGCAATTTGCAAATCCTCGAGCTGGACGACAACGACCTGAGCGGTACGCTCCCCTCCGAGTTAGGCTCGCTCGGAAATGTGCAAGACTTAGACCTGGGCAACAACTCCCTGAGCGGTACGCTCCCCTCCGAGTTAGGCGACCTCGGAAATGTGCAAATCCTCGACCTGGACCACAACGACCTGAGCGGTACGCTCCCCTCCGAGTTAGGCTCGCTCGGAAATGTGCAAATCCTCGACCTGGACCACAACGACCTGAGCGGTGCGATCCCCTCCGAGTTAGGCGAGCTCGGAAAAGTGCAAGACTTAGACGTAAGCAGCAACGACCTGAGCGGTACGCTCCCCTCCGAGTTAGGCGACCTCGGCAATTTGCAAGACTTAGACGTGGGCAACAACGACCTGACAGGTACGATACCCGAAAGTATCGCCGATTTGTCAGCAGACAAAGTGGACAAAGTGTTGGAAAATCCACCGTATCTGAAAAGTGAAATTGATGACGTGGATGCTATTTGGGGTCAGAACTTCAGCCTCTATGTTAGCGGAAACTTTGGCGACATCAACAACAACATCACTAGCTACAGGGCCGACGGTTTGCCAAACGGTTTAAATATTGACTTCACTAGTGGGAAGATCGGCGGCACCCCTACTGAGTCGGGCAAGTTTCCCGTGACGGTAACTGTATCGGATAGTGCGGGAGGCCACGTAACAGATGAATTTAATATTACGGTCTGGGCCATTCTGGATGCCGATGATTATGCAGCCTTGAAGGCTCTGTATGAGAGCACCAACGGAGATAATTGGGAGAATAAGACAGGTTGGGATTTCAGCAGCCCAACTCCCCCCTCTGCATATGAAGTGAGTGAGTGGCATGGGGTGACGGTAGTGGGATCGCGGGTGACGGAAATCAGCCTGAACAACAACGACCTGAGCGGTCCGCTCCCCTCTGAGTTAGGCGACCTCAGCAATTTGCAAATCCTCGAGCTGTACGACAACTCCCTGAACGGTACGCTCCCCTCTGAGTTAGGCGACCTCAGCAATTTGCAATACCTCCATCTGTACGACAACTCCCTGAGCGGTACGCTCCCCTCTGAGTTAGGTACGCTCGCGAATTTGACACGGCTCAGCCTGAACAACAACGACCTGAGCGGTCCGCTCCCCTCTGGGTTAGGTGAGCTCGCGAATTTGACACAGCTCAACCTGGCCAGTAACTTCCTTCGAGGTCCTATCCCCTCTGAGTTAAACAACTTCTTCAGCAATTTGCAAACCCTCGAACTGGAAAATCCGCCGTATATGGAAACTGAGATTCCCAACATCTCAGCTACTTCCGGTGAGGGCTTCGACCTCAATGTAAGCACTTACTTTGGCGACATCAACAACAACATTAATAGCTACGGCGCCAGCGGTTTGCCACAGGGTTTAACTATCGATTCCACTAGTGGGCTGATATCTGGCACGCCTACTGAGTCGGGCAGTTTTACGGTGACGGTAACTGCATCGGATGCGGGAGGCCACGTAACAGATAAATTTAATATTGACGTTGACGTTCTCAATGCCAATGATTATGCAGTCCTGAAGGCTCTCTATGGCAGCATTGATTGGAATGGTAAGGCAAGCTGGGATGTCAGCAGCGAAACTCCCCCCTCTGCTTCTGTTGTCGATCGGTGGGATGGGGTGACAGTAGAGGGCTCGCGGGTGACGCAAATCTCCCTGGACGACAAATCCCTTCGCGGTACGATCCCCTCTGAGTTAGGCTCGCTCGGCAATTTGCAAGACCTTCATCTGAACGACAACTCCCTGAGCGGTACGCTCCCCTCTGAGTTAGGCTCCCTCAGCAATTTGCTTGAACTCGAACTAAACAACAACTCCCTGAGCGGTACGATCCCCTCTGAGTTAGGCTCGCTCGGCAATTTGGAACGCCTCTACCTGAACGACAACTCCCTGAGCGGTACGATCCCCTCTGAGTTAGGCGACCTCAGCAATTTGGAACGCCTCTACCTGAACGACAACTCCCTGAGCGGTACGATCCCCGGAAGTATCGACGATTTGTCAGCAACCAAACGATTGGAAAATCCGCCGTATCGGGTAACCGATCTTCACGTAGTGGATGCTACTTACGGTCGGGGCTTCAGGCTCAATGTCAGCGAGAACTTCGGCGACATCAACGACAACATCACTAGCTACAGCGCTAGCGGTTTGCCAGGCGGTTTAAGTATTGACTCTAGTGGGCTGATATATGGCACGCCTACTGAGTCGGGCAATTTTGCCGTGACGGTAACTGCATCGGATGATGCGGGAGGCCGGGTAGAAGATGAATTTAATATTGAGGTATCGGGTTCTAGTACTCTCGATGCAGGTGATTATGCAGCCCTTCAGGCTCTCTATAACAGCACTGATGGAAATAATTGGCTGCATAAGACAGGCTGGGATGTCAGCAGCCCAACTCCCCCCTTTGCTAATGATGTGAATGCCTGGTATGGGATCTCATTAGGTCTGAACTCACGGGTGACTTACATCAACCTGTCCGGCAACAACCTGAGCGGTACGCTCCCCTCTGAGTTAGGCGACCTCAGCAGTTTGCAATACCTCTGGTTGTACAATAACGACCTGAGCGGCACGCTCCCCTCTGAGTTAGGCGACCTCACCAATTTGCACTTGCTCGACCTGAACGACAACTCCCTGAGCGGTCCGATCCCCTCTGAGTTGGGCGAGCTCGGCAATTTGCAATTCCTCGACCTGTACTCCAACGACCTGAGCGGTCCGATCCCCTCTGAGTTGGGCGAGCTCGGCAATTTGCAAGAACTCGACCTAAACCACAACTCCCTGAGCGGTCCGATACCCTCTGAGTTAGGCTCGCTCGGCAATTTGCGAATCCTCGACCTAAACCACAACTCCCTGAGCGGTCCGATACCCTCTGAGTTAGGCTCGCTCGGCAATTTGCGAATCCTCGAACTAAACCACAACTCCCTGAGCGGTCCGATCCCCTCTGAGTTGGGTTCCCTCAGCAATTTGATAGAGCTTGACCTGGACGGAAACTACCTGAGCGGTCCGATACCCGACAGTATCAACCTGTTGTCAGCACGCACACTATTGGAAAACAATCCCTATCTGAAAAGTGAGATTGACGACGTGTCTACTGCTTTCAATCGGGACTTCTACCTCAATGTCAGAGATCACTTCGGCGACATCAACAACAACATTAGTAGCTACAGCGCCAGCGGTTTGCCAAACGGTTTAAGTATTGACTCCAAACGTGGGGCGATAATTGGCGCTCCTACTACTCTGGGCAATTTTCCCGTGACGGTAACTGTACGGGATGATGCGGGAGGCAAGGTAGAAGATGAATTTAATATTACGGTATTGTCTCCCATCACGGGCATTGCCAAAGACTACGAACTCCGGGGCACTGAAAACGCAGACATACTTTACGGATACATGGGCAACGACAGCCTCTATGGGGTCAAGGGTAGCGATACCCTCTATGGCCAATCGGGAGACGATCTCCTCGACGGGGGTCAGGGAAACGACACGCTTTACGGAAACGGGGACAACGACAGCCTCTATGGCCAAGATGGAGACGATCTCCTCGACGGGGGTAACGGAAGCGACGTGCTTTACGGGAATAACGGAAGCGACACGCTTTACGGAAACTGGGGCAACGACATCCTCTATGGCCAAGATGGAGACGATCTCCTCGACGGGGGTAACGGAAGCGACACGCTTTACGGGGGTAACGGAAGCGACACGCTTTACGGAAACTGGGGCAACGACATCCTCTATGGCCAAGATGGAGACGATCTCCTCGACGGGGGCAAGGGAAACGACACGCTTTACGGAGGCAATGGTGCGGATACTTTTGTCTTAGCCCCGGGCATGGGCCAGGATACCATCTACAACTTTACGAATCACACGGACAAAATCCGGTTAGAAGGAGGTTTGGATTTTAATAGTTTAAATTTTGTCTTTCATCAGGGCAGTTTGACTTCTGAGGTCAAGGCTTCTGGGGAAGTGTTGGCAATTTTGCCGGGAATTGATTATCAGCTTCTTGATTCTACTGATTTTGTTTAGTTAGTTACGGTAACGCCGTTGTTCTCCCTGGGGGGCTCCGCTATTGTAGGGGTGTGATTTGTTCAGGTAATAATTCTCTCGTTCCCAGGCCTCGCCAGCCAGCAGAGCCTGGGAACGGGCTCTGCCTCCGGTCACAGTCCGCAGAGCCGCTATAGTTTAGCCTAAGTTGCTACCTATAGAACCTCAAAACCCAAATTGGCCAGGCCCAGATGGCGATGATTTCTGGGCGCATCCATTTGGAGGGCGATCGCCTGCATCTGCCAGCAGTAGCAGAAGGCATCTTTTTACCCCCAACTCTCAGAGGCATTCAACAGACATCTCTATCCCATCCTTACTTCTGGTCTGCTTTCACGATGATTGGTAACCCTTGGTAAATTGAACTATCAAAGTTGAAAATTAATGCTGAAGGAAAAACCGCTATCTTGAGCATTGTTATCCCGATCGTCCAGGTCAACCAAAGGCAAAGCATAGTCAAATCGCATATCGACGCCAGGTAAAGGCTGCCAAGCTAATCCCAAACGAAACTAGCAAGAAAGGTCTGTTTCGGTAAAGAATTGGGATTATCAAACTTATTCCAGACCATGCCCAGATCCACAAAAGGAATCAACTGTACAGTTAAATCATTTGTATCATCCCGCCCGCACACACGACGGCTTTTCTGGTTCTGCCGATCGGTTTGGTAAAGACTGGGCGTAGTTTGTGACCCGAACTTCCTGAGAGGATATAGAAGCAGAACTGGCCCAAGTTGGGCCAATACAGGCAACAACAACCAAACCTGGAATTAAAAACTCATATCGGCGTTGCATATTTTCTGAATGATGGTTGGTAATTTTTGCCAATTGCGAATTACAATTGACGGGCAGGCGATCCGCCCGCCCTACGAACGACGGCGCACTTTGCTGACCATTTTGCGGGAAAGACGGAGATTCAACTTTTCTTTGTCGGCCCAGTCTTGCAGCAGTTGGTAAAAGAGTTGCCGATCCTTTGCTTGCAGTACGGCTGTTTGATCTGCTGTTTCAATGGCGTAGGGGTAACCGCGACCGATAATTACTTCACCCATTACCCAGTCGATCGCCCGCTCCAGTAAAGAGTCTTTTCGATCTTCATATATCCATATTGGCATTTCCAGGCGAGCCGGATAACCGTCATTGGTTTTCAAATAACAGAAGGCGATTTTGTCAGCCCAAGATCCGTATTCCTTGAGAATACCAGGGCGTTGGCACCTCCAGAGTCCAGTTCGCGAGTCCCACTGCATTTGAGGGTGCAGCAGTTGGGCATCGTTAAGTCCAGGCATTTCTGGCAAGGCAAACAACTCTCGCAAAGTCTCTGTCAGGTCGCGAGCAGTTGTGGTATCGATATAACCGACTAAAGGCACCCGACATCGTTCGCTAGTATGTAACAGCTGTCGCAGATTTTGCACGTAAAATTCCCGGCTCTCTGGATCTTGGGTTTCGGCAAAACTAGCAATCAAAGATCCGTCGTAGAAGACTAGAGTCCGTGAGCCATCCTGACGATGCTCCTGCATATACTTAATCAGCCGCCTGATTTCCAACTCAAACCGACGCCGGTTAACGACCCGCTCTAGAGCCTGGCTACTCGAACCCGATGTCCGCAGCTGGGCTGGAGTCAAAATATCGACCGCCACATCTTTCTGATAAGCGCTGGCGGGCAAGTGCTGATTTTCATACCATCCTACTTGGATGAGGGCGATCGGGATTGAGAAATCTTTACTAGGATAAATTTGGGAACCATCCACGGCAAAGGTGGTTACTCCTGTCAGCCGTGGCCGCGCCCATGCTAATCTTTCCTCCTGGTTCGTCAATTCGATCTCAAAGGGGATTGCCTGACTGGCAACTTTCTCCAATGGTACTGCTGCCAGGGGCCCCACCGTTCCGGAAAAATCGGACGAATGCGCTGCGCGCACGCTACGCGATCGGGCCAGTTCAGAAAAATCAGATGCTGCTGCTGCCCATGCTTCCCTATACCGCTTTACTATGGCAGCACTTTGGTCAAATCTCTTAAAGTCCGATCGCCTTGTTTGAAGTAGAGACAGAACTTGGGACTGCTTGAGTGGCATAGTTATCTTCCGTGGCTTGCGCTTGTTTGTTGGCTTAAGCTAACAACTATTAATAGCATTTATCTTATGCGGACTGTCAGTTATTTTACTGACTTCACTACTACATCTAAAATACAGCATTAGGGGGCATCTTGTCATATCTGGGTGCTTACTGGCCTGCCTATAAGTATATTTACCCGTGTTTTCCAATCCAGTTTTGACACAAAACTGGATTTCTTAATTATTGCCCTGCTCCTGCTGCCAGTTCTCCCATAGGTAATCCTCTCATTCTAGATTATTCAGGCTTCGAGGTCTCCTGAGTAGTGCGAGTACGATGTATTCTGTATTCTGGGTAGTGCGATTAGCGCGAGGTATCTCCCCTTTTGTGCGACTAGCGCTCCCGGGAGATACCTCGCCCCAGGATACATCTCCCGACCAGGAGACCTCGAACTGCGCTCTTCAATTATATAATTATCTCAGTTGCTTGCAGCGACTCTCGCACCTGGGCACGCTAGCGCTACACGGTTTGTTTTCCTTACTCAATTTTATGGTTATGAATGAAGGCGACAATTTGAAAAGTATGATTCAGAAACTACCTCCCGAAGCTAGAAAATGGGCGGAAAGTTTGCCCTGGCAACACCGCCGTTATGTTTTGTCTTTATGTCATCTTCTGCTTTCTGCTTCTCCGGAAACCCAAGCTGAATTTTTAGATGATTATACGGCAGATGGCTTGGTCTCAAAAATGCTCGAAGACCGCTATACTAAAAATAAAGTTCAACGCTATCTCAAACAATTTCAAATTCGGACAAACCTCAGGGAAGATATATTGAGAAGCTATATTAAACAGTTTTATATTCATTCAGCTCACGATCTGCGCATCCAGCCTGACCAATATTTAGAATCTGTGCTCCGTCTAGTTCTTAGTGTTGAAGAAAAAAATAATGTCTTCAATTATATTCTTGGCTTTGAAATTATGAAAATTATGTTTAACAATACTCCGGACAAAATCAGGAGGCTATAGCCCCGTAGGCAAGTAGGTTCTGGTAGTTTGGGTGAGATTTTATCAAAGTTGGCTCCAGGTCAAACATGGAAATAAATAAGTTCAAAAGATGCTCGTTGAGCGCAAGCCGTTTATAGGAGGCGATGGAGAAACTCAACTGGTCGGTTGCAGGTTGCGACTGTTGTAAAGCTGTTTTGGCGAGATTCAGGGCCGTGAGACTAGCATTGACATGGGAATCAAGTGCTTCTGGTGAGCGTGCTTGACAATCAGCAAGTCCAGTAAACTGACGCCCATCACGGAAAATGAATTCAATCTGGAACCTAGCGCTGTAGTATTGATATAGCATCTGGGGGTCAATATCCAGGTTGGTTGAGAACTTTGCCACATAACTGCGCTTGCCATTGTGCTCTTTGAGCAAAGAGGCCAGACGAATGCGCCGGTGGAGACTCACAGACCACACCACCGCTGTATAAAGCTGGACGCCATCATCAAGGGTCTTAACGAACTCAAAGCGACTGGGGTCAGTCAAATCGACTTTACCGGCGTAGCGTCGGCGTCGTCCCCGTCGTTTCTGCGGTCCGCTGTAGAGGAACTTTCGGTTAGCATCACAGCGCAGTTTGCCGATGGAGTGCAACCCCAATTGCACAACCCCTTCAACCCACTTATACTTGGTGTAGAAGCCATCAGTGACCACATAGCGCACCCCAGTCGGAAAATAGTTCTGACAGTAGGCCAAATGCCCCAGATAGAAGTCTATCCGGTTGCCTTTGTACCTCTGTGCTGGGGGTATTGCCTCCGCCTCCGCCTGAGTGGCCAAGCTAGCTGAGATCTGTTGTGCAGATGCCGGTGTTGCCGGTGTTGCCGACCCTTGAGTGGCCAAGCCAGCAACGGTTTGTTGTGCAGATAACGTATAGCCCGTATTCTGCTCGATGTCTACAATCGCCACAACTGACCACTCCAGACCCCGTTCAGGACGCTGGGTTTTGCCGTTATAAAACCAATCGAGACCGTGGGTGTGACGACCACTTTTTTCGAGAAAGGTGCAATCCACAACGACTATCTGCTCATTATCAGACCCTCGAACCTGGGAGATCAGCCTTTGGTTGAGACCTTCGAGACCCAATCCTTGTTGAAAGTGACGGCGATAGGTACGTTCTGACAAGTGACTATACCGACTCAGGTTTGTGTAGTTGACTTTGCCGCAAACCACGAAAATGGTGGTTATCAAGGTTAGCAGAAACTGGCGTTGGGGTTTATAGAAATGGCCTACTGTTTCCAGCAGTTCGGTTAGGATCCTCTTGAGACTATCCATTACTACCGTACTCTATACGGTGGATAGCTTTCCTCCAAACTCCCTCTTCAACCGACATCACGTAATACATATAGTATTACAAAGCGTATTTTTTTGATGCTACAGCTCGTATTACTAAAGGGAGTCTCAAAAATGTCCGGACTATTGGTTTAAAATGAGTTGGTTACAACATGAAAGATTATATATAATGCAGATTAATCAGGAAGATTTTATCAAAAATTATATTAAGCCCATTCAACATGCACATAGAATTAATGGAATTATTATGCCCAAAGATGAAAATTTCTTCTTTGCTAAACGGAGTTACTTTGTCGAAGAACCGATTTTGTCAGACAAGAAAGTGATTGAGCTGATCGTAGCCACATTTACTACAAATATTGTCACGGAATTTGGCTTTTCTATCATGATAAATATTAAAAGCTTTAATTTTAATTATGATTATATCTATAGTCCTGAATCAGAAGAAATCTTTATTTAATTGTCGAACGTCTGGTTCTGAGGCTGTAAAGTTGTCCAGAAGTCGCCCTCTTCCGTACCTGCTGCTTCCTGATTATTTCTTTTTAGCCAGATGGCTTGTAAACCAGCCTTTTGGGCTGCTTGATAATCTTCCTTAAAGCTATCGCCAATGTGCCAGGCGTCACTCGGAAAACAATTATGTTTTGCTAAGGCGGCTGCAAAAATATGGCGATCGGGTTTAGCAGCACCTACTTCTGTAGATATTGTCACGGATCTGAAAAATTCTGCCAGTCCGAATGCTTGTAATACTGAGTAGATCCGAGAATCAAAGTTAGATAAAACTCCTAACTCGATCCCGGACTGCTGCCAAGATGATAAGGCGGAAAAGACATCGGGATAGACAAACCAGGGATCTGTTGTAGCAAAGTAAGCGTATAGTTTGCTAAAGAAACTGTCAAAGTCGGAAAACTGTTGCCAAACCCTTACTTGTTGAAATGTTTGCATGGCGATTACTTTCCACCAGTTATATTCATGGGTGGGGATATCGACTGGGTTTATTCCGGGGAATGCAGCTGGCCGAGAGGATCTAAAACTCTGGATGAATGCTGCATCTAGGGCCTCAGCTGCTACCTCGACACCTGACTGACGCGCTAGCATTGCATACACTTCACCTACAGTTCCCCGGATGCCAAACAGGGTGCCAACGGCATCTAAAAAAATTACCTTTGGTTGTTTCATTATATTGTTCATGAATGTCGGGCGGGCGGATCGCCTGCCCGAGGATAGGTGGGGCGGGCGGATCGCTTGCCCGTGGGCACCGCTACTTTTGACCACACCCCTTTGGAAGCTTCACAGTAACCTCCCTTATGTCATTGCGAGGGGGGTTCTATTGAAACGTCAGTTCGACAGTTGTCAGTTGTTAGTTGTCAGTACTATATCCTGTAGCATGTGCTCTTGTTGCAAACAGCAAAAATACTCACTACTTCTGCTCAGGACGATCTCCCTCTAGAAGAGTTAAAACACAGCCGGAGGTAGAGCAGGTAAGCCTTTTGGTATGAAATCGAGGGATGGTTTTTTAGGTAAATAGGTGTAAGCTGTTAATCCAGCCAAAAGATTGACTAAAAAATTCCACTCTGTGGCGGGAATGTTCGATTTGAAAGATGTTCTTTAGTTGGTCATTAACTGTTTCAATTAAGGCCCGTTTACGCAATAAAATTTTATCTATTAACTTAATTAATTTCTGTTTCATATTTTTCGTCTGGTAATCAGTTCTAAACCTCGCTCGTATAATTTATCAAATAACTCTTGGGAAATATATCCACGAGATCCAAATAGTTTACCGATTAGATCTTTGGTTAAGTCAGGCACCGGTTTGCGATCGTCAACATTGCGCCCGTGTGAGCTTAAATGCAAGCAGTTCTCCTCGAGCATTAATAATTAGATGCAGTTTGAAACCGTAGTGCCATCCCAGAGAATTTTTTCCCCAACCAACTAAACCCTCAAATACCTTATGAGACTTGGAACGGCAGGGATGACAGACTTCAATTGGAGTCGAAGAAACTAATACCGGTAACTTGACCCCTTATAGTCTATAAAAAACAACACAACAACATTAATGACCAAGGCATCTACAAAACGATAAATAACTGACCAGATTTGGGAAAGCCTTACGCCAGTGGGGGATTACTTGTAGAGTATAAAACTCACCTAAATTTCTAAAGCCAGAACCATGAAAAGCAATTGCAATGGTCATCACTTCGCTCAAACTCATTCTTGAACGGCATAATTTTTCACCGGTTATTGAAGTCAACAGCGGTTGCTGCTGCCAGTAGTATTCAAAATTTTGGCAAAAATCATCCACGTCGCCAAAAATTTGAGTAAGATCAAGACGATTTTTAATTTCCATAACACCAGACCTCGTGAAAACTATCTTTATTATAGGTCTGGTGACTTCTTTTTGGGAAAAACTCTCACGCCCGATCGCCCGACTCTGGCCATAGGGGACCGGCAGATAACCGTACAAGTCCTTGAACTCAAACAAAAAATTCTGCTTTGCCGCGATCCGTTCGGCACCTGCTGTTCTCAACAATCGCTGCTAGTTGAAAAATTGCTCTTTTATTCTCAGTAGTATTTAAGTATTGACAATTGCTTGCTGGTGCCTGGATTCCAGAAGTTAGGACTGGCTTTAGGAGAGCGCGTTTAAGGTCCGTCGAACTCACGTTATTGAAAGATGCTTGTGCAAGAGGAAGTAACCCCCCGTTAGCGCAGCGGCTGCGCTAACGGGGTGTCTGATAGAAAAGCATACCACAGTTACTGCTTTGGTATCCCCCCTCAATATCTCTGGGGTAGTGCTCGTGCTGTGAGGTATCTCCTGGGTAGTGCTCAGATGATGTCCCCCGGGTTTCGACGATGCCTGAGGGGTTGCCTGCGTTGCATCCCGATTTTTCCGGAACGGTAGGCATCGAAGTGCGGGAGGGGGATATCAAGATCCCAGGAGATACCTCGACCCAGAGATATCGAAGCAATGACATCAACTTCAACATTTTGCGCAAGTCGATCCAATCCAGAAGGATATCAACTAATGCATGACCACACCCGCCCACCGATAATTCAAGTAGACAAGACTTCCATTAGCGCCGACTGTAGAGGTTTAGTCATCCAGTTAAAACCAACTTTCACTTGGTGATTGAATGTGGGCAGGCGATAGAGATATATTAGACGTCGGGCAAGATGAGCCAACGGACCATCTAGTTTGACTCCCAAACCCGTAAGAGTGGCGTTATCTATCCCTAGGGTCATCATTTCCCCTAAGTTCTGATAGCGCCAGGGCAGTAGGGGACGCCCGGTGAGGGATGCCCGGATGTTCCAGGCGGTATAATCTGATTGTTGTAAGGCTGCTTGGGCTGTTGCTGGGACTTGCTGACCTACCGCATCCCGGCATTCTGCTAGATCCCCGAGGGCAAAAATATCTGGATGGTCGATGATTTGCAATGTGGGTGTTGCGATCAACTGCTGGCGTTGGTTTTGTTTCAGGGGTAGCGATCGCACGACATCGGGGACTCTAGTTCCCACAGTCCATAAAACCACATCCACAGGAATTTTGTCAACCTGTTCCTTATATACAAGTGACACGGAGTCTGGTTCAATTGATTGGACAGTAGTTTCCAAATCAGTCCATACACCCCGTGCCGACAAAGCATCCATGGCAGCTTCTCGGTTAAACTCACTAGAGGTACGCAAAATCATATCCCCTTGTTCAATTAACCGCACCCGTCCCCTCATGGAGAGTCTGTCCGCTAGCTTGCATGCTAATTCTACCCCAGAATAACCGGCACCAACAATGGCAATGCGAATCTTTTCGGCATCGGACTGTTCTAAGATCCGCAGTTTTTCAGCCAAACGATAGGCGTCTGCTATGGTACGGAAGGGGATAGCATACTCGGCAGATCCGGGCACCATCTGTAAAGGGGTCTCGCCACCCAGGGCTAAAACTAGCCGATCGGCCTGTAATTTTTGCCCATTATCCAACTGTACCTGCTTGCTATCCACATCAATATCGGCTACAGTTGCCTGGATGAAGCGTACCGCGGTGTAGGTGGCTAGAAGTTCGGCAAAGGGTGGGGCGATCTCCCAGGTTTGCAGTTCCTCCGTCAGCAGTTCGTACAGCAAGGGCGAGAATAAGAACCGGTCATGGCGATCGACCAGCAGAATTTCCGGTTCATGGGACTTTTCCCAAGGTAGCTGGCTTAAGCGTCCGGCGGTGTAGAGGCCACCAAAGCCTCCACCCAGGATACAGATGCGTGTAGGTTGTGCGGTCATGGGTGTTCTATTGCATGGCAGTTCCCTTTCAGGATAGCTTGGCATGGGGCTGCTGTGATGTCATAGTCGATATCGCTATGGTAAAAATGGTTTATTCTGTAATCTGTAATCTGGCACAGATGCGCCTAACTATACTCCCAAAGGGATCGACTTGTGCTAAAGAGCATTGCTGGTGTCATTGCTCGGGGGGCTAGCAGTAGTAACTTAGGTTCGCACAACTTATCGACCCCCCCGATCGCGCAGCGTGGCGCCAGCCATGAAGCATACAAGAGGTGCTAGGAGATTGCTGAGGGGGGGAGTATCTCATCGATCGCGAGGATCTCTCAATTGGGCCCCCCTCGCAATGACATATGGCCCTAAGAACAAAGGGACCCTATGGCTGGCGCTCCCGTGAGGGATACGGAGTATACTAAATCGCAGTCAGTAACGAGGAAAATAAAGGAGTATAGGATTTGAGAAGTCAATCACCCCAAGGCAATATCCAAACAGTAATTGGAGGGATTATTGCGGCGGCGATCATTCTGATCGCCTCTAATTCTTTCGTAATCATCAACCCAGGTCAAGCAGGAGTCATTAGTATTCTGGGTAAGGCTAGAGATGGCGCTTTACTGGAGGGCCTCCACTTTAAGCCCCCCCTTGTCTCTGTGGTGGATGTCTATGATGTGACGGTGCAAAAGTTTGAGGTGCCCGCCCAGAGTTCCACGAAGGATCTACAGGATATCAGCGCTAGCTTCGCGATCAACTTCCGCTTGGATCCGTTGCAGGTAGTTGATATCCGCAGGAAACAAGGGACATTGCAGAATCTGGTGTCGAAAGTGATTGCGCCCCAGACCCAGGAAGCTTTTAAGATCGCTGCGGCCCTGCGGACTGTGGAAGAAGCTGTTACCAAACGATCGGAACTCAAGCGAGACTTTGATTCAGCTTTGAATCAGCGGTTAGAAAAGTACGGTATCATCGTGCTGGATACTAGCGTGATCGACCTGAGGTTCTCCCCAGAGTTTGCTAAGGCGGTGGAGGAGAAACAAATCGCCGAACAGCGGGCCCAAAGGGCGGTCTATGTGGCGCAAGAAGCCGAACAAGAAGCGCAAGCAGAAGTTAATCGTGCTAAGGGTAAGGCGGAGGCGCAGAAATTACTGGCTGAAACCCTGAAAGCGCAAGGGGGTGAGTTGGTGCTGCAAAAGGAGGCGATCGAGGCTTGGCGACAAGGTGGGGCTCAGATGCCGAAGGTGCTAGTTATGAGTGGAGACTCTAATAGTACTGTCCCCTTCCTATTCAACATGGGCGATCTGGAGTAGAATCCTATGGTTCGTAGTAAGGACTTTAGTCCTTGCCCCGTTAGTAATCAAGACTAAAATCCTTGCTCGTTCCTAGTGGTTCGTAGTAAGGACTTTAGTCCTTCTTCACAACTTCTCCAAGCTGTTTTTAGTCATTTAAGAAATACCATTTCGAGAAAGCAGCCCCTCGATCGCAGGGTCGATCTCGCTCCTCAAATAAATTCCATACTATTGTTTTTCAATTAGGAAACGTTTTCCTGTACTAGCATCCGCACTCCCCGATAATTATCAATAAACCCTTGTTTAGCTACCTGGGCGAGCATTTTTTTACGCTCTTCTCTGTTCACAGGTTCCGCAGTCATCCTGGATGGGGTTTTGGTAAAATTATCCCATGTCATATCCCAGAGATCGAGAGCGCATTGGTTGCCATAATTTAATATAGGATCTGCTTCTGTCCCATGAGATGCTACTACTAAGGGAGCAAAGAAGAGTGCTTGTGCCCGTGCTTGGGCATTGTCCTTCCTTTCTATCAGTTGATGTCCTAGCAGCTTCTCGTAGCTGTCCAGTAGCAGCTGACTCCAAGTAACGATCTCCGGTTGTTGCCATACTTCTCGAACCATTACGATCCTCCTGCTTTTAAATGCTATGTATCCTCATTATCCACGATAACGGTAACAGCTGCAACCGCGATCGACATTTCGTCATTTTTATCATTTATTTCGGGAATTGCTCGACCCCGAACTACCATACCCCCAGACTCGACTGCGATGGTTTTGCGCACCATTGCATGCAGGACTTCCAGCAGTTCTGCCGGCCGCACCAGTTCCCGGAAAGGAACGAGAGCGCATCCACGATCGCGCGATCGGGGTGACGGCTACTTCCCAAACCCCGGGCAAGGCATTACGAGCAATAGGGTTGCGTACCGCCCTTGCTGCTGCCACCGTCGGGTCTCGTCCCTGCTGGTCTACTCCCATTCCCCGGAACGATAATTAAGCGTTTACGAGTCACCGTCATCTCCCCGATCGCGAATTGCGTTCCAGGCAGAGCGCGGGGAGCGAAGCGAATTGTCATAGCGACAACCATTAACCATTACCGCGAACGAGCAGAGGTTTTGCCCGTAGCAGCGACAACATCATAGCCTATTAATGCGATCGCATACTACCCAAGCCAGTGGATTGACGTATAACGTCTATTATCTGGTAGCAACTGGCCTCGATCTGGAAATTGAAGTTTGAAGTCCCGTTACCTGGGAAACAAGGAGACAATAGCGAGCAGTATCGGTCGTCCGGGAACGGGCCATAAGCATCAATGAGGTTCGACGTCGGGCTGCGTAGCCGTACTGAATGTACGGCTTTCCGCACATCTCGGTACGGTTATCCGTACTAACAAAGTATTGTTTAACATTTATATTTAAATATAATACGCGATGTGCAACTTTCTACGGAAGAATAACGGTTTGGTGGTCTTTGGCTGAAAATGTTGTTCTCAAAACTCCCTAAATCTCGTTGGTTGGAAAAAGTTGCACACGGCGTATATAATAGATCGAGACACGAAGATAAAAGGATCAGAAAAATGTACAAAGCAGCACAGCGATATAGTTGGCCGGCCTACTGGCGTAGTAATGTTCTCGCAGGAATCGATGCCAAGCACGTCGATCCGCGCAGGGGGACGAGATTTGGGGACAAGAGCAGTCTTGACCTCTCTGGAAGCGACGGGGACGACACTCTCTATGCAGATGGCGGCCACGACTCCATGTTCGGCAAAGCAGGCGACGATCTAATGAATGGGGGCTATGGGCAGGATACACTCAGCGGCGATGAAGGTAATGACACCATCCACGGGGGAAATGGACTTGGTAACGACAGCATCACCGGCGGCAGTGGAGATGATTTCCTCATCTTTGGAAATGGCAATGACACTATTGACGGTGGAACCGGAGACGACACTTTCGTCCTTTCAGACCTTGGCAGTGACTTTATTGAAAACTTCCAGATATACGAAGACCTAATAAAGTTGCCCCGTTTAGCTCCGAAACTTCTGGACTCCCAAGAGGAGACTTCAATCAAGCAAGTGGACGCCAATATCGAGGTGGAGTTCGTCAGCCCGGAGCACTCTTTCTCTGTAACCTTGACGGACATCCGCTTGACCGACGAGCTGTCCGCTTGGATTCACACTTCTTTGCACGGGATTGTCGCTTTGCGCGGAACTAACGAAGCCGATAACATCGTCGGAAGTCACTCGAAAGAGCTTATCTACGCTCTAGCTGGGAACGATACGATTCACGGTTTTAGTGGCGACGATACTATCTTCGGCGGCGAAGGGAACGACATCATCGACGAGCGCAATATCACGAACTCTGCTAAACCAGCGGTGCCCGTAATATCGCGATCGGGGATAGAGAATAAGGACTACCTCTATGGTGGCGAAGGAGATGACTGTCTGATCGGCCGAGGAGGTCAAGACGTGTTGATTGGAGGTAGCGGTCGAGATATCTTTGGCCTTAGCGCCAATCCAGGAGACTTTGTGATGATTGAAGATTTCACAATCGCGATGAGTAATTTTCACAACGATCCGGACAACTACGACCTGATTTACATCCCAGACATAGATCCCAAACTCTTGGAGATAGAGGCGATCGCCCTTCCCCCCGACAGCCTTGACTCTGCGACTGTCTCTTACAAGGCAATATTCTCCGTAGGGACACAAGAGATTGGGGAAGCCTATATTCAGGGCTATGACGGCGTTACCACGTACTACAAGTTCGGACCGGGGCTAGAACATAAGATCCAAGAATTCATAGAGGACTCATTGGTTACCGGGATTTCGTTTGAAGACCCTTCAACCGGGATGTAAGTGGAGGGCGCGGATCCTTCGCTCCCCATATAGTAACCAACCCTGGTAGTAATAAAATCGGCATCAAGAATCTACAGATCCGGGGCAGAGTGGGGAACCGGGAGAGCGTACCCAGGCTGAGTTTGCGTCCCTGCTCAGCCTGGCAGACTTTGAAATAATTGAAACCAAAAGACTGCCCTCAATTGACGCAGTCGTTGCCGTTTGTAGATAGGGTGCTAGAACATCTGTCAAGAAACCGGGTTTCTCTGGTTAAAGCCTCGATATCTCGTTGATAGCGGCACTAGAAACCCGGTTTCTGACCTCTACTTGACCGACTAGGGTTGAACAGTTTTACTTATCCTCACCTGGTATACCTTCAGGGTGCCAGATTTCGATCCGCTTCTGCCGAAATGCCTTTTCTTCTTCATAAAGGTTCTCCAGTTCTACCACCTTGGCTTCAGAAATGCCCAGTTTAGCAGCCATCTTACGAATGGTGGCTTTTTCGCCATCGCTGTATTCGCCATCAGCAGCCGAAGCCTGAATTGCCTCATAAACTAGGACATAACGTCCCCGATCGGCGAGCGGATCGCTGAATACGAGTTTCTCTATATCATCAGTCGTGCCAGTGCCGTTATAATTCCGCAGTTCATCGATTTGACCTTCACTCATCTGCGGGTGATAAGTCTGAGCGTGACCGATCGCCCAATCCCGTTCGGCTCGTGCCAGTTCTCCATCCCCGTTGGCACGTAGCAGAAGCGCCTCGTACTAAATTACAGGTGTCTCGGGAGGGAGCGTCTTTGCAATCCCGTAACGTTCCGATCGATCCAGAGTGCCAATCCATAGACTTCATACATTGTTATTGTTGTCCTTTCCTTAACTTCCATCCAATCCCATGACAAAGTAATTTCCATCTCAATAGCCATGTATAATTTGGACTATCGGATAGTCTCGTAACCCACCTGATGAGATCGCGATCGGGCTGTCGTTGCTACATACTCCCGGAAGCTGCACTGCTGAATCTAATGTAACACCTTACGGGCGATCGCCTCAGTAGGATGGTGGAAACCCGGTTTTTTTGGTCATACCGGGTTTCTTAATTCTTTAAACCAAGTTACCCTAAGGTAAGCGCTAAAGCGCTTACTACAAACGGTAAAGTTTGACAGTGTTCTAATGATGATGGTGATGATGATAGTGACCTCGTTCCCAGGCGGAGCCTGGGAACGCGCCTGCTGCTAATTGCGGATTGACCGCTAAGGCATTTTCTGATAATAATGCCTCAATCTGGGGATTGGCCCATTCTGCTGCCATCCGCAAAAATTCAGGGCGATCGTTAACGCATTCCATCTGCACGTACTTAACCTCCCGATGCTGGTGCTGCAAGGCATGTATAATGTGGTCCACATCCAGCAAGGTTTCGTGGTTCTCTGTGGCAAAACCAATGGGCATAAACACAACCGCTGTCGCCCCCAGTTGGATTAAGTTTTCCGCCGCTAACTTCACATTCGGTTGCGTCCATTCAATTAAAGGTGTATCGTGGTTGAGCCAACCGATCGAAATCAGCGGATACTTATAAATCAGCCGTTCTCGGACTAAATCGTAGAGTACCTGACTTTCAGTAATGCCAGAAGTGAATCCTTTGGCCTTGTGCGGACAGCCATGATTCATCAATACTATACCTGTTTGCGATGGCAAGTGGGCAACTGCCAGTTCCCGATCGATTTTCTCGGAAACTAGCTGGGCCAGCAGGTTAATGTAGTCCGGTTCGTTGTAAAATGAGGGAATGTAACGCTGTCCTTTGACCCAATGTTCCTGGCCGGAGTCTGTCAACTGGGCAAGGGCATTATTTACCTGTTCGACAGCAATGCCGCTAGTGAAGATCGAATCTACCACTAGGAGGGGATAAATCAGCAGCTTATCAAATCCTTGGGTTTTGATTTCTGCTAAAACCCGTGCCGGGAGAAAGGGGGCGCAGAAGTTGAACGCTTTGAATACTTGCACCTTTTCACCCCATTTGGACTGAAGATGCCCTTCAATGCCCGCCCGCTGCCGCTCAAAAATTGCATTGTGGGGCGAAATAAAGTTACCATGCTGGTGATTCCACTCATGCAAGTCAAACATGGCTAGCAGTTTGGCCAGGGGGGGATAGATCCAGGAAGGAACTGGGGCAAACTTGGCCGTGAGCAGATTTAAGGCTTGTTCGTTATAATTGGCAAAATCATCGTAGCTTTCCACCTCACCATAGCCCATCAGCAGCACGGCAACCCGATCGCTGCCTGGCTGTGAGTTGGGCGAGACTACTTGCTGTTGTTCTGCTGTAGCAACCACAATGTCATCCTCTATTGGATAATTTACTCTGACAATGCACCGGATGGGACGGTGCATTGCCTATCCTAGAGTAGCATAGCCCTAGGGGGGTATTTGTCACTGGAGATGGGACTGGTCTGCTCGACGAGGCGATCGCCATTCCCCAAGGGATGTAACTAAAGTAGCCGATCGGGTCAAAAAATCTACCAACGATATTTCAGGCATTTCAGCTCCCAGCCGAAAATTGAAAATGCCACATCCCCACACCTATTGGGACAGACTGGCCATCACGTCACTACATGTCGATCGCTACCGGACGGGATTTCAAGCCTTTGGGCTTTAGGCATGCGGCTTCAAACTGTCAGGGTGAAAAACTGGTTAGGCCCGGGTATTCGCTACTTTACAAATCGGGAAGTTCTCCTTCAAATGGAAGGATTTCAAGGCTCTCTACCACTCGGCGATCGTTCATCCTGCCTGCCACGAGCCAAGAATGATTCCAAGGACTGAAATCCCAAGACTGGACCCCCACGCGCACCGTCAGCTCCCCCACTGGTTCTTTATTGTCTTTTCGAACGATCGTCCCCGCCCACATGCCCGAGTACGTCATGTCTCTCTCGCCAAGATAGGGCCAGGATCGGTGAACGCCCAAGATTTCTACCCAATACATGATTTCTAATTCCGCCCCGGTGCTGCGCAAGTGGTCGTGGCCTATCGCATTGCCCCTGCGATCCACTTCTACATCGAAATTTTTGACCCAAGTGAAATCCTCACGATTGTCCCCGACAATAAACACGCTGTTCGTTCTACTCGCCGCTCCAAACATCGTGTCCGTGCCTCCCCCTCCAACCAGAGTATCGACGCTCGTTCCAGCCTGTAAGAAATCGTTACCAGGTCCGCCCAGAAGAAGGTTGTTCCCTCCATCCCCGTGGAGGCGATCGTCTCCTTCGCCACCGCTCAAAGTGTCATTTCCATCGCCGCCGTAAAGGCGATCGTCTCCACGGCCGCCGCTCAAAGTGTCATTTCCATCGCCGCCCCTCAAGACATCGTGCCCTCCTTCTCCCCAAAGAAGATCGTCCCCGCCTCCGCCAGAGAGAGAGTCGTGTCCGTATTTCTCTCCGCCATACAGGACGTCGTTTCCTTCTCCACCATCAACGGTATCGGACCCGTCCCCACCGTTGATGGTGTCATTCCCATCTCCGCCATTTAACCCGTCCCTTCCGTTTCCGCCGCTGAGGACATCATTATCCGAATCCCCGAAGAGAAAATCGTCTTCAGTGCCGCCGAAGAGGGTGTCACTCCCCTCTCCGCCAAGCAACCTGTCGCTTCCGCTGTCTCCCGAGAGAACGTCGTTTCCACTTCCGCCAGAAAGGAAGTCGTGTCCTTTCTCTCCCAAAAGAAAGTCGTTTCCGCCTTCTCCCCAGAGATAGTCGTGCCCGTAGGAGCCTCCTCCGAACAGGACGTCGTTTCCCTCTCTTCCAAAGAGGAAGTCGTCTCCATTTCCGCCCCTCAGAGTGTCGTTTTGTCGAGTGCCTTTAAGAGTCTTGCTCATAATGTATTCCTCAATCCAGATATCCCAAATATAAATTAAAAAATTCGTTTTTCGGTAGGGTAAGCCGTACTGAAATGTAGGGTTACCCGTACAGTATAAATCACCAGTGTGGTAGTGGGTCACGAGTAGTGGCCGAAAAAATGAAAATGCCACATCACCCTAAAATGTCCGGCTACACGAACAAAGCCCCGCCGGCGCGGGCTATTACATGCATCATTGATACACCGGCTATCAACTACAAGTGAACGCACCCTATCTAACCGGTGCCCTCTCGGCTGGGATTTTAAACCTCTCAGTTGGGGCTTTAAGCCTCTCGGTTGGGGTTTTAAACGAGCGTGGTATTTCGCCCGTTGGCAACCGTCCGCCGTTTTCTGTGAAGAGTTCCCCGCCAATACAACTACTTTTGACCGCACTTTCGCCCTCATCCGTGCACGGTCCGGCTACACGAACAAAGTCAGCCCGCCCGGGGTTGCAAACCCCCGCATTACCAGGCGGCAGCCGGATAACGCGGCTTCGTCTCGGTTTCAACCGACTAATAGAATAACCCTTAACCCGATCGTAGCATTCGGAGTTCCCTGACTCTGGCAGGAAAGCCCATTTTGAGGATCGGCCTCCAGCCAGCCCCAGATTATTATGACATCATCGGGAGAATGTTTTTCCTCAACGGACGATCGCGCGCCAGACCGCAACATTCAAATGCGCGCAGAAGCTGGAGACTGCACGGTATAAATTGATGATATCACCCGATAATTGATTGATGCCGTACCGCTACCGGATGCATCCACAACGGGCGATCGCGTCCCGATCTCGGAAAGTGCGAACGGCAAACGCTTTAGCGTTTACTACCAACGGCAAACGCTAAAGCATTTACTGCCAGCGGTAATTGACGGTGGTCAAGCGTTAATGGTTAATGGTTAATCGTTATGGCAATTAGCAATTGCGCGTAGCGCAATTCGCAATTCGCAATTCGCAATTTCCACATGAAGATAATTATTTGTCCGGGAATTCACGATCGCGCCCTAACGGAAAGCTTTCTCCAAAAAATAGAAATACCTGCGCCTGCTCTGATTTTTCCAGCATCGGGTTACTCCCCGGTCTCGGCAGTTCGGGTTTGGCAGTATTTGAGGGATAATATAGGAGAACCTGGGCGTGAGAGCGACGCCATCATCTCGATCTGCTTTAGCGCTGGAGTAGTTGGGGCAATAGGCGCAGCTTGGCAATGGCAGATGTGGGGAGGTAAGGTAAAAGCGTGTTTTGCTCTAGATGGTTGGGGTGTACCGCTGTTGGGCAATTTCCCTATCCATCGACTCAGTCACGATTATTTTACCCACTGGAGTTCCAGGTTACTGGGAACGGGAGAAGATAGTTTCTATGCTAACCCCCCAGTGGCACATTTGGAATTGTGGCGTGAGCCCGATACTGTATCAGGCTGGTGGCAACTCCCCGACGGCAATGCTCGACGGACTACCGCATCAGAGTTCTTAACTACACTGCTACAGCGCTATTGCACTAACCACTGTCAGTAGTCAGTTATACGTTGTGAGTGTCGTGCGATTCGTTCTGGCCTAACGTGACAACACGGAACGCCAGCCTAGGTAAAACTAGGAACTTTGGTATTCATGAGGGTCCAAACCCCTCCCTCCCTAGTACGGGAGTGACACCGGTCCTTAGTGCTGCGGAGCGACATCACCTCGTAGCGGACTTAAATGTAGGCTAACTGGCAGCTATCGCCGGTAACGCCGCGCTTGTTAGATGCTCATGGTTAGAACAAGCGAACCTATGTAAGCCTCGTGAACATCAACCAGCGAAATAGGCTAATACGCTGGCCCAAAAAGGGAATGGTAGTTAGTGTTAGTCATGAGGGCTGGCTAACAACGTACTACGAAATAACTCCCGGGGTATAGTAGGAACCTAAAAGCATCGCGATGATACCGAGGAACGAAATAACCTCTGAGGCGCTATCCTCATTTGGATAAATTAGATGTTAAGCGCAAGCCTTCAGGGGAAGGATGGCCCGAGAATCTTAAGAGCGTGGTAATGCACGGTCCGCAGTAGTCCCCGAGCGCGAGCCGAAGGGGACGACGTACTCGGGGTAGTGCGATTAGCGCTCCCCGAGTACATCGGAGGCCCGAAAAATCGGGATAAGTGCAGCCAAAGGCTGCCGCAGACGTGGGTCGGATATGGTAAGAAACTTTGGGCGGTAGTAACCCCGAACGATGCAAAATCTCCCAGAAGATTAAATATACGGACTAAAGTCCTGGCCAGGTAAAACTGAGTCCTCCATCCACAAGGAGCACGCGTAAGGAAAGAGTGTGGTCCCTGAGCGTCGGTCCCTGAGCGTCGCCGAAGGGAGCCGAAGGGACGATAAGGTTAGCAGTTATCCTGTTACGAACCGCACGGGTCAGGCGGGTTTAGTCGGTTAAGACTACCGGAAGGGGTGAAACTTCATGAAGCA
Source organism: Hormoscilla sp. GUM202 (assembly GCA_005518205.2). Lineage (GTDB taxonomy): Bacteria > Cyanobacteriota > Cyanobacteriia > Cyanobacteriales > Desertifilaceae > Hormoscilla. The sequence continues at coordinate 24,137 of RFFC02000013.1, read as the reverse complement.
AGGTCAGCAAGGGGCAACCCAAGCAACGACTGCCCATGACAAGGGCTTACCAACCAGTAGCCGGATGCGGTGAAAGTCGCAAGTCCGGTTCCGAAAGGGAGGGTTGAGAGGCGACTGGAAGCTCGACCCCTGCCAGTTGTTCGTTGTCAGTGACCACACTGAGGGAAAATGCTTACAAAGGCTCCTTGTAGATGAGATAACGAGAAAATAGTATTATTTGAGCCAGTCTTTACCGATCCTAATTGTTAAGTCTGAGTAGACATGTCCTGTTGAACTGGCTTCAATTTTACCCTTGTCTAAAACTCTTTTCAGGTATCGAGCGCCTACTAGGTCCCCTTTTTGCACGATAATCTGGGTATAAAGTACCTCCACTGACCAATCCTCAACTAAGTATAAATTATAAAAACCCTGTTTTTGCAGCTTCTGGGCCAGTTGACGGGCTATGTTCGGTTGGCCAGTAGCATTTTGAATCGCAATCCTCAAAGATTTAGGCGATCCGCTAGTGCCGGAATAGTCACTCCAAGCATTGCCCATCCAGTACATGTGGAAATATTCCCGCAACACCCGATCGCGCCCTCTGGGGTCGATCGCCCAGTAGCTAGTAGGGAACTCTCCGGGATAACTATAACGACCGGGCAGCATTACCTGCTTAAAATGCTCTGGTTCGATTTGCAAAGCGAGACTCACTAGCGCTCGCATTTCTTGGGAACTAATATTAGTATCGATATGCTTGTGCACGACCCGAATCAATTGGGGCAAACGGGGCAAGACTGAAGCACTGTTCAGACGCTGGCGCAAGGCTTTGATGACAGCTTGCTGGCGCTGCACCCTGCCGATATCCCCTAACTCATCGGCGCGGAAGCGGGCCAAATCGGACGCCTGCTTGCCATTCAGGGTTTGCCATCCGGGCAACAGATCTATTTTTAACCCCTGGGTGTAGTCCACATAATGCATCGGGCGATCGACAAACACCTCCACCCCATCCACCAGATCCACCAACACCCGAAAGGCACCGGTGCTAACTCGGATATAGCGGTCAATGGGCAGGTCGTTAAGAGTGTTACTGACTGCCTTGACAGTTAAATCTGGACCACCTAAAGGATTAACATGAGAAAGCTTCTGCCAACCCAGGGCCGGGACGTACACCTGGGTGTCTCGGGGCAGAGAAAGCATGCTCAGAGAATTATCGTTAGGATCGACTCGCAGCACAAGCAGGGTGTCGCTGCGGCCAGAAAAGCTCTCCGGGGAATTTTCTCTGGTCCCAGGCACCCGATCGATGCCCATAATTAAAATATGCACCGGTCGGGTTAACCGGTATTGAAAGCCGTGACGCCACAAATGTCCGAGCGATCGGCCCGCCACCGTCCGGGGAATGCTGCTCCTGCTGTCGGGAGCAAGCAATGCTACAAATGCTCCCATCGATGCCGATAATAGGGTAGTCAAGATCGACAAGGAGATCCAGAACATCCAGGAGGGCGTGGTAAAGAGGGGGGGCGGTTGGCGCAAATTGTTTGAGGTGCGATCGACTACTCTCATGCTCAATCAGAGGCTGCTGCATTTACCGCGATTATACTTTGAGTAGGCAAGGCACCGAACGCCTGCGGCTGGCGCCAGCCATAGACCACCTAAACACTCTTGCACCCAAACACAGATGCCACCGGTCCCACGGGTGATATTGGGAAGAAAAAAATCTGAGTCGATCCTTTTCGGTGATAATCTGAAAAATGGCAATTTAAGCATAAATTAAGACTGTCCGCCAGTCACCTAATAACTGAATCACAATTGACAGCGAGATTATGGCAACAGAGACAAACCTTGGTACAATTACTCAGATAATCGGTCCCGTTGTAGACGTGGAGTTCTCCACCGGGAAGATGCCGCAGATATACAACGCCCTGAAAATTGAAGGCAAAAACGCAGGTGGACAGGACGTATCCGTCACCTGCGAAGTGCAACAACTGCTGGGGGATAACCAGGTACGAGCAGTTTCCATGAGTAGCACCGACGGTCTGATGCGGGGCATGGAGGCGGTAGATACAGGCGTTGCTATCAGCGTGCCTGTGGGTAATGTCACCCTGGGTCGGATTTTTAATGTCCTGGGCGAACCGGTAGATGAAAAAGGAGCAGTGGAGAGCCAGGAAACCTCCCCCATCCACCGTCCAGCACCGACCATGACAGAGTTAGAAACCAAACCTGCTGTCTTTGAAACTGGGATCAAGGTGGTAGACTTGCTGGCTCCCTATCGGCGGGGCGGCAAGATCGGTCTCTTCGGCGGTGCTGGCGTCGGCAAAACCGTGATCATCATGGAGCTGATCAATAACATTGCTAAAGCTCACGGTGGTGTCTCCGTGTTTGGCGGTGTGGGGGAACGCACCCGGGAAGGTAATGACCTTTACAAGGAAATGATTGAGTCTGGGGTGATCGACGAAGAAAACCTCAGCGAGTCCAAAGTGGCGCTAGTATACGGTCAGATGAATGAGCCGCCGGGAGCCCGGATGCGGGTGGGTCTGTCGGCCCTGACGATGGCTGAATATTTCCGGGATGTCAGTAAGCAAGACGTGCTGCTGTTTATCGACAATATCTTCCGGTTCGTGCAAGCGGGTTCAGAAGTGTCGGCCCTGCTAGGTCGGATGCCTTCAGCTGTGGGATACCAGCCTACCCTAGGTACGGAAATGGGAGAACTGCAAGAACGGATTACCTCTACTACTGAAGGTTCGATTACTTCTATTCAAGCAGTCTACGTGCCCGCTGATGACTTGACTGACCCGGCACCAGCAACCACCTTTGCTCACCTGGATGCGACAACAGTGTTGGCTCGAAGTTTAGCTGCCAAGGGGATTTATCCAGCAGTTGACCCTCTAGACTCGACTTCGACGATGCTGCAACCCAGCGTTGTGGGGGAGGAACATTATCAGACAGCACGGGCCGTGCAAGCGACGCTGCAACGCTATAAAGAACTTCAGGACATTATCGCTATTCTGGGTTTGGACGAACTTTCCGAAGATGACCGCCTGACGGTAGCTCGCGCTCGCAAGATCGAGCGGTTCTTGTCTCAGCCCTTCTTTGTGGCGGAAGTGTTTACGGGTTCTCCGGGTCAGTACGTATCCCTGGACAAAACCATCAAGGGCTTCAAGATGATCCTCTCTGGGGAATTGGACGACCTGCCAGAACAGGCTTTCTACATGGTAGGTGACATTGAAATGGCCAAAGCGAAGGCCGAAAAGATTAAAGGCTAATGGTTTGTAATAAGCACGAAGAGTGCTTCCCTCGGGTTTGTAGTAAGCACGAAGAGTGCTTCCTGCGCGGAAGGACTAAAGTCCTGACTACGAACGATGGGATTATTGACAAAGGACAAAGGACGAATGACTTTAACCGTTCGGGTAATAGCTCCAGACAAAACGGTCTGGGATTCGACAGCTCAAGAAGTAATTTTACCTAGTATTACTGGTCAACTGGGGATCCTCTCTAATCATGCTCCCCTGTTAACGGCTCTCGATACTGGTGTGATGCAGGTGCGCCCAGAAAAAGAATGGGTGCCGATCGCCCTCATGGGTGGGTTTGCGGAAGTGGACAACAATGAGGTGACCATTTTGGTGAATGGAGCCTCCGGAGGCGATAGCATAGATAAAGAAGAGGCTCGCATTGCTTACTCGGAAGCGGAAGAGCGCCTGAGGGCGGCTGACGCTGGCGAAGACCGTCAAGAGAAAATTCAGGCGACTCAGGCCCTGAAGCGGGCCCGGGCTCGTTACCAAGCTGCTGGTGGCATGGTGCAAATCTAAGCCTGCGTTATGCATGACGGGCGCTGGTCAGTACATACAGAAACTTAGACTCCTCCACAGCTTGTCGGAGGAGTCTTGCGATTGCGCTGCGCGCACGCTACGCGAACGGGGGAAGTAGGCTTGAAGTCTAACTGCTACCAGTAAAAGCAACCTCTGGAAATTTACCCATCGCTTCAGACATGGGACGCCTTCGACCTTCTTCTTGCCAGTAGTTAATCACTTCGGTAGCTTGATTGAGCAAGGCAATGCGATCGGCCTCAGCGATCCATTTCTTCTCCTCCAGCTCATGTTTCAGCTCTTCCCAGGCATCGTTCCGGGGCCAGAAAAAGTACTTTGTCAAAGGGCTCAGCCCCTTGCCCACCACTTGTTCTACGGCAATGGCGACGTCCGAGTCCAGCCAGAGAACCTTCAATATAAACTTTGACAATCACACCTCCAACTATAATACCAGGATTGGGCTTGCGATCCCTTATTGTAACTCATATCTCGATCAACTGACCCAGGATTTGGGCAAAATTCTGCGGAAACTGGACTGGTGAAACCATCCCCGCGTGGGTGGCTGGGAAGAATGCAACAGCCCTGGGGGCCAACCGAGAGGCTTAAAACGTCAACCGAGAGGTTTAAAACGTCAACCGAGAGGTTCCAACCTCGCTAGCATTCTGTCAAACCGCTTATCATGTTGTTCCTAGATATACTGCCAGAGTGCTTCGTCCGCCCCTACAGATATATTTGCTTGCGTCATCGATGCTCCCTGGTACTCTAGCTTTGCTCAATGCGGCCCAGCGGTTGCCAGTTGCGACACAATGGTTGCTGGCTGCGGCACAGCGGTTGCCGGTTGCGACAGTGCTGCTCTGGTATGATAATAATGGTATTGAAGTATTGAGGAGGCAGGACAGTTAGTAAGGAAGATATCAAGCAAGTTAATAACATTGCTAAAGAATTTGACATGAGATCAGAAGAAAGAAGAGAATTTGGAGAGTTCTTGGAGGATGAGAAAGCTACTGGGAATAGAGGAACCAAGAATGAACGGGGGGACTTTACATACCAAGAACTACGACAAAAGGCAAGGATTTTTTTAGGATTGGCAAGTAATGAGTATACCAGTTAAAGTCCAGAGAAGAACAATATTTAATGATTTAGAGGGAGTGAAAGAGATAACACAATTGATTGTGGGGGAAACTTGCTGGAGAGCAAGAATGAGTTATGGAGATGAGCTAGTGCTTCATGCTGGAGCCAGAATTCCTTACTCGCAAAAATCTATGGTGGGTAAAGAGAAAGGATCCTGGATCTTAGGAACTATGATAACAGAATGGCAGCTAGAGTGCAAGGGAGAAATGCTCTTCAGTTCTCAGTCTTTGCCAGAAATGCGAGACGAAATTCATGTGATAGAGGGAACTAGGATAACTGCTTTTGAAATCAGCACAGAACTAGGTTTGACTGTAGAATTCAGCAATGGTTGTCAATTAAAGCTTTTCCCAAATGAACAGGATGATTCCGATTTACCATACTACGAGTTATTCACACCCGATAGGATGGTCCTCAAGGTGGGCAAAGGGGCAAGTTTGTCTTATCTTCCGTCAGATTTACCTGAGAGCAATTAAAGGGGACTTGGTGCGGTTTTTATCGCCTTCCTAAACCCCTGTAAACCCGCGCTTAAATTTGTGCTCTCACCCAAGCGCGAAAAGCTTTCATCGTCTTATTCCTTCCCTGAATCTTACACTGATTGAGGTATTGCGGTATCACCTCTTTTACTGGCAAATTCAGGAAATGAGGGCTAATATCTGATTCTACATACTGACCTTTTTGCAGCACATTAATTTTCAACTTCCCTTTCTCGAAGCGCCAAAGTTCTGAGACTCCCAATTTCTCGTATATACTGGGATGGGTACGAGAAGTCACGTCAATTTCTAAAGCCAAATCTGGTGGGGGGTCTTTTGTCAAGTCTAAGCGATCTTTGCCGCGAACTGCTGCCTCATTTTCAATGTAAAAACAGTTGTCCGGTTCTATACCTTGCTGCATCAATTGATTTTTGAAAGTTGTAGAACCGAGACACCAAAATTCAATGTCTAGTTCTTCCAAAAGGGCTTTTACTAAGTCGCCAATAATTTCTTTTCCGCTTTCGCGTTCAGGTAATGGTGTCATGATTTCCAAGGTGCCGTTATCATAAGCGACTCTAGATCCGCGATGTTCTCCTAAATCCTCTAAAATTGCTTCAAACTCTTGCCAGCTGATATCTTTGAGCAGCACTCGCTGTCCTGGCGGTACGGTTACTTGTTTGACTTCTACTAGCATTTTCTACTCCGTTATAACTGGGAAATAGCAGATTTTTTACGATCTAATAGTCAAGTAAACTGTCTACAAACATGACTCAGGAATAGTAAAGTAAAAGCTAGTGCCGACACCCAACTCAGATTATACCCAGATGCTGGTGAGCCTCAACAATCTTATTACAGATGGCTAAACCAATCCCAGTGCCTGAATATTCCTCGGCAGAGGTTGGAAAATCTCAAAGATGCTTTCAAAATGTTCTGATTCTATGCCAATGCCATTATCATGAATGCCAAACTGCCATTCACTTAATTTGTCTCTCATTTCTACGCCCGACCCAGAAACCCGGTTTTTAGCGCCTGCGCAACGTGCCTTACGCGCAACGTGCGGCACTGCGTATAGGAAAAACCGAGTTTCTTAATTCTTGCATTGAGATGCTCCCACCGTCGTTCCCAGTCTGAGGCTGGGAACCAGTCAAATAGTTCACCCTGGATGGGTTAAGAAATTTGTTCTTTTTCCTTCTCCAGCTGACGGACCAACTCTTGGTCCCCTCTGGATCTGGCAACCTGTAACCGATGTTCCAGATTTTCGAGAATATTGGCGCGATGCACTTTGGCGACTTCTTGCTTGACGCTGTGACGGGATTTTGCTGTTGACATGAGAGTATCTCCTTCACTCACTACCGATTTAACATTGAGAGCGGCAAACTCAGGTTCCGCCGTTTGGTGGGTGCTATAAGCAATACCGCGACATTTCAGATCGATCGGCCCTTGCTTTTTTTGTACCGGCACGTGCCTGGGATAGCGCCATAATTGGCAATCTTGACCCCGGTACTCACCAGGAATCTCCTCGCTCATCTCCCTTGTGATCGGCTCATCTTGGTAGTAGATACCACGAAAAGACAATTTCATGATGAATCACCTCTTGTCCAATAGCGGTCCATTTCACCCTCTCATAACTTTGTTCTGTATCCATATGTACAGTTTATCCTACTTTGGGGGCAAATCTCAGAAAAATTAACAAAACTTAAACATTGGCGACGGTTTGTAGTAAGGACTTTAGTCCTTGCTATGTGCCGCTACCGGTAGTCCATAAGTTTCTTTGCGGGCCACCCTGTTGCTCTCAGGCAGATCGGGTGCGGACATTATCTCTGACCTATAATCAAGGTAAGCTACAGAATCTCAGGTATTACCCTGATAATAAATGGCCCTGTTGGCGGAGGGTTTACAGCGATCGCGCCAAATGGATAATACTGAAGTCTGCATCTGGTTTTTAGCTCAAGTGCAAGGGACATAAACATCAGCGGTAAGGACTTTAGTCCTTACTACAAACGGTTCTTAAAGAGGGGGCATGAGATGAGATTTTAGCCAAGTGATAATTTTATGATTGACTATATCGGGACATTCATCGTAAGCGCAATGACCTGCATTTTCAATCTCGACAAACTCTAATTTGGGGTTAAGTGGTGCTAACTTACGTCCCCAGTCTAGGGGAATCACTCGGTCTTGTTTTCCCCACAACATCAGAATCGGCATTTCTAGTTGCGGTAGCGTTACCTTTACGTTAGGTGTATAGTCTCGTCGGTTTTTCACTCGGAACAGTCGGCACAATACTCCTGCGGCCCCTCTGTCTCGGGGTGGGTCGGCAAATAGGGCGACTAATTCTTCGGTCACCATTTCTTTGTTAGCATAGGCAAGCTTGAGACCCTTGCGAATTACTTCCGGACGCCGGAAGAGGGGAAAAAGCGATCGCAACAGCAAGGGAGAAGCGAAAGCTGTTTCCATAGACGCGCCTAAGGCTTGTAATTTGGAAGAGGATCTTTCTTGTACAGAAGGTGGCACGGTCAGCAATACCAAACCCTGCACCATTTCTGGGTAACTGGCCGCAGCTGCTAGGGCTACTGCACCGCCAAGGGAGTGGCCTACGAGGACAATCGGGGTTTGAATAAAACTGCGCCAGAAGTCATACACTTGGGCCATCCATAGTTCAACTCCGTACTCAGCAGGTGCTTTTTGGGAAGCGCCAAACCCCAGCAAGTCCAGCCCATAGACAGTACGATCTTCACTCAGGGGCTGTAAGTTGTAGCGCCATTGACCGATCGCAGACCCAAAACCATGCAGGAAAACCAAGGGTGTCCTATCAGCGCCAGAACGGATATAAGTATAGCGAATTTGCCAACCGCGCCAGATCCAATCGCGTTGAGCGCCAATTTTAGAGTACCAGGGTTGAGTTGACGGTGGCTGAGGCAACATCTTTCTTTAAGTTCTCATATCCAGTTTAATATTGACATATCACGGACAGGCGGGACAAGTCCTACGGCAGTCGAGACTCCCCCCTGCGGTGCCCCACGTCACGGATAAAGGAGAAGAAAATGTCAACTGACTATCGTCATGCTAGCGATTATCTCAAAGAGTTGTTGTGATCGGGATCTCTTGGAGAACTGTCTGGCAAGCTAGGGGCTAAACCGCTCCGTAATACCTACCCAAAACTGCCAAAGTCTAGACAAAGCTGTACATAGGTAGGCGCTTACTTTCTGCTTCGTCGGAGCGCTAGCCTGATGACTAGAGGGTTTGCCTACTCCACAGACTGACACGGTAGAACTTACCGCCATATCAGAGCGTTTCGGAATATGGATTAGACCTCTCCAAAAACTGAAATCCTTACCAGTCTTGGGTTTCAAGTATGGACCTCACTTGCTCACATATGTTACTCATACGACAACATCGGGGTTTGATAGAGTTCCTGTAAACATTGCGCTTCCATTGCATGGTATTGGTTAACCTCAAAATTTTCAGCGCCATCACCCAGATATACTACTTCTAAAATCAACGCACCAATTCGCAATCTAACCAGCCCAACTCTTGTGTAAATTACTGATTCATATTTGTCAGAACTCAAAGTAAATCTTTCACTAGTAATTGGCTGGGTAATGGGAGCCGATCGAGCAGCTTGTGTAGCTGAGATGCTCGGTTACATTGCTAGCAAAGAGTATGAAAAAAAGATTCTAGCAACAGATTCGTTAGAAAAGTATGAAGAAATAAATTTTTTGTACGACATTTCGGGCAAAATAGCTAGCTGTCTGGGAGTTAAGGAAGTAACAAAATTGGTGCTTGATGAAGCCATAAAACTGATCGAGGCAACAAGTGCTTCGGTAATGTTGCTGAATGAGGAAATAGAAACACAGCCTGGGGGAAAGAATACAGGCAGAAAATATTGATGCGATCGGGTGAAGTGATAGCCTGTCACGTGTTGCAGGAGGGCAAAGCGGAAATAGTGAATGACGTGCAGTCGGACCCCCGATATATCCAGCCGGGAGAAAATATGATTCATTCACTGATTTGTGCGCATTTAACAACCCAGTCAGGAACGATTGGTGTAATTAATATTAGCAGTACCAACCCCGTTGAGTATACAGCACAGGATTTGAAATTATTCACGGCACTGACATCACAAGCAGCAGCAGCGATCGAGAATGCGCTGTTGCATGAAAACAAATTACGGGAAGAACGGATAAAGAGTAATCTGGAAAGATATCTGTCTCCCCAAGTCGTGCAAGCAGCGATCTCCGAAAAAGGAGCAATTTCTCTCAACCCTACTAAGCGAAACATAGTGGTGCTATTTTCTGACATTAGAAATTTTACTAGCAAGTGTGAAGAACTAGCACCGGAAGAAATAGTGATGTACTTGAATGAATATTTCACCCAGATGGTGTCGGCGATCTTCAGTCATCAAGGCACGGTGAATAAATTTGTCGGCGATATGATTGTAGCTATGTTTGGCGCTCCCTACCCACTTGTAGACCAAGAAAAAAGAGCGATCGCGGCGGCGATCGACATGCAGCGACGAATTGCCACAATACCAGTCCCTTGGATTAGGGATAATTTTGCCACAGGTATTGGCATTAGTGCTGGAGAAGTAGTTGTTGGTAATATTGGTTCGCCCCAGCACTTGGACTATACTGCGATCGGCGATGAAGTAAATATCGCATCTCGGCTACAATCAATGGCTAAGGGGGGACAAATTCTATGTTCTCAGTCCGTTTACCATGTCACTAAAGATATATTTGAATTTAACAAACTTGGCACTGTCACAGTTAAAGGCCGGAAGAAATCTGTATAAACATACGAAGTCTTATATCATAATTGCTAATTGCTAATTGTTCAATTCTCCATTCTCAATTCTCCATTCTCTCTCTTCCTAACATATTCCCGTAGGGCATCAATAATCTGCAAATTGGCATCGGGAAAGGTAAACTGGTCAATTTCATCTAAGGTTACCCAGCGAACCTCATCGCATTCGATCGTCTGAGGAACCCCGCTAATGTGGCGACAGTGATAGACATTTAGGGTAACGTGGAAGTCCCTATAACTGTGGTCGATCGTAATTAGGCGATCGCCCACTTCAATTTCAATTGCCAACTCTTCTAATATTTCTCGTTTAATGCATTCTGGGAATGTTTCACCCGCCTCCAGTTTGCCACCTGGGAACTCCCAAAGACCTCCCAGCAGCCCTGACGGGCGTCGCCGGTCTATCAGAATTGTTCCATCAGCGTTCCAGATCGCAGCCACCCCGATCGACTTATGAGGCAGAGAGCCAGAAATATCACCCATGTATAATTTTTGGAGCTATTTTAAGCTTAACATCAGATCCAAAACTGGAGAATTCGGCAGACTTTAGTTTAGTCTGCCGAGACTCTACCTCGGCGCGTTTTACAACTGACTACCTATTCATTCTCAGGAGTATTAGTCGGGGCCATTTGCAAAGACTTTTCAAAAGTCAGGCGCTGCTCAGCATTACGCAGAAAGTACCCACTCATCATCGCCGAAGCTAATAATCTACCTAGGTTTTCACGATTTGTGCTCACCGTTACACCGAAGTGTTCTGAAGGCAAGTGACCTAGCAATCCAACAATATTGTGCTCCATCACCTGGAAAACTTCTTGAGATGTCGGTTTTGACAGCTGCGCCACCGTTTCTGGACTGAGAGACTGAACATACTGCCATAGTATGTTATTGTTGTTGTTGGACTCAGCGTCACTGTCAAAGAATTCTTGGTTTTGATCGGATGGGTTGTTCATTTTAGTAGCTCCATACATTTTTGGGGGCGGCGGTCTCCAACTGTTCGGGTTGAAGCCGCGCTTGGCGATCTATTCTCGTTGCGGCTGCACCTTTTGGGTTGTTACTCATTGTTTGTACACTTAATCTAACAGCTAAACCTTGCCCGCCAAGTGGGTGCAACCGTACTTCAGCTTGCGGCTTTTCTCACCATGGGGCAGACCGGAGGAGGTTCAATCCCGCTTGTGGCAAAGCCTTTGGCAATTTAGGACAACTTAGGATTTGCTCTTGTCAGTTCAATACTGACGTGACCGTCAAAGTCCGGTATTGGGGGTGATACTTTGGTTAAGTGGACTTTTACTTGCTGTAGACGGCTCGGGTTGGACGAATGTTCCTCCATTTCTATGATAGCATCTGCGATCGCCTTTGCCAACCGTTCTATCAAAGCAAATTTGGATGTCTTCACCAACTGCTGTACCGTATCCACCGCTTTGCCGTAATTTATCGTATCTGCGATCGCGTCACTTTCACCAGATGGAGACAAATCCAACCATAAGGTCAAGTCTACCTCAAACCATTGTCCCAGCACCTGCTCTTCTGGCAATAGACCGGTGTAACCATAGCAGCGAATGCCTGTCACGTGAATACAATCCATCAGCTTTTGACTCCAGACTTAATCTCTAATGCGGTAGAGTCTACCTCAAACCATTATCCCAGCATCCGTTCTTCCGGCAATAGACCGGTGTAACCATAACAGCTAATACCTGTCATATGAATGCTCTCCACGATACTTTACTCGATTTTCATCTATAGTGCTTGTATAAATTATTTTACTGGAGAGAGGGCAGGGCTATCCCAATTCCAGTATTTCCGCTGAGCCGCTTGTCCCAGCAGCAATGTCGGATCCTCTCTTGAAGCCAAAAACACCTTCACTTTAGCTTTATCCATATCTTTACTTTTGGGCGGTTTGGCCACCCGTTGCTGCAAGCAGTCGAAATATAGCATTTATCAAAATGGTGAGGTACAGTAGCAACAGTGGGTGAACCAGTTGTGGATATCTTGCAGGTTGATGGTAGCAAAGCCCTCCTGAATGCCATCTACTAAGGCCCGATAGGTTCTGGCTTCTAGTTTCTTGAGATAACTCTTCAGCTTTGACCAAATATTTTCAATTGGAGAGAAGTCTGGCGAATAAGGAGGAAGATAGACTAACCGCGCCCCCACTTTTTCAATAGCTTGTCGGATTACATCTCCCTTATGAATTGTACAGTTGTCCATCACAACACAAGCTCCTTTCCACAGCTTTGGCACTAAGTGTCGAATCACAAATGCCTCAAATGTTAAGCTATCATAAGCACCTAAAATATTCAATGAACTCACTATCCCATTGAGACTAACTGCCCCAACTATTGAAACATTTTGTCCTCGCTTACTGGGTTTACTTCCATAAGCTCTCAGACCACATTGTGAGCGGGCATACATCCGTGTTAAAGCCAGGTTGCAGCCCGATTCATCCAGAAAAATGAGGTCAGTAGGCTCAATTCCTTCTATCTCTTTCCAGTAGTCTAACCTTAACTGCTGAACTCGAGAACTTCTCTTTTCCGTCGGATGTAATGCCTTTTTTTTTACGGTCAATCCCGACCGTTTAATCATTCTGTCTATTGTGGAACGGCTGACTTTTACCTCCGTCTGTTTTTCTAATTCTGACTGATATTCTGACAATGTCCAATCATTATTTTCCTCTACTAAAACTTTGAGCTTTTCCTGTTGGGACTGGTTGAGCTTGAGGGGACGACCGGTGCTAATACCCGGCTTCAAGTTGCCAGTGGACCGGTACTGCTTGAGAATTTTGATAACGAAACTGAATGCTACTCGGAATCTTTTGGCTAGTTGTCTTTGTGATATCTCCTCATTTTCATAGGTTTCTATAATTTTCTGGCGGAGATCAACTGAATAGGGCTTCATGGTTTTCGAGGGTTCTACTGCTGACCTCACTATTGTACCTCATCTTTATGATAAATGCTGTATTCCTCGATACAACTCATCACTGGGTCTTCGCTAACCGTTCGCAAGCACAGTGTTTCTAACGTTCCTGGACTTGTGGTATCTGGCAGAATTAGAACACTTACTTGCGGTCGATCGCCTGTCGGCCTTATCTGTTCCCTGGGAACTGGCAAATTTGCATTTCTTAGAGCATCACATACACTCTGAAATTTACTGGCCGCGTTTTCATCTGCATCCCTAACAATTCCTAGCGATGTCACTGTATGAAAATTTGCATCTATTGTCAACATTTCCACAAATAAGCGTAAATTATCTGCACCTTCAGCCACTTTAATTTGAATTCCCGATATTCCCATATGTTTTAACAGAGCCTCAAAAAAATATTTGTCATCGTTACCTTCAACAAGCAGCTGTTTAGACTGAACTATTGCGGTTGGTTTTCTTTTTGCTGGTGACATCAACGTACCTCAAATCCAGTAGCGATCGCCGTCTCCCAAATTTCCCGCTTATAATTTACTGCTCTAATGTTATTATCAATTCTATTTAATCTATGCAATCTGAAATCGTATATTTGACTTTATGTAAAAGCTTGATGAGCAGCTTGAATACATTCGTAGTTGTGAGTTTTTGCTATCACTTGGCTATCGAATTTACGCGCTGTATTGCCAATTGCATGCCATACTTTTTCCATAAATGAGTGCTGTAAACCATTTTTAACTGGGTGCGGTCAAAACCCGTTGGTTTTCCCAAGGTTAAATTTCGCGAACCTTCCGCTGTTCTCCCTGACGAGTTCTGATTTTTTATGTCCGCTAAATAATGTTTTAACATAACTTAGCATGACAGCTAGACCTGATAATGCGGTCACTCGAGGGTTTTTTTACATACTAAAACATAATTGTTGGGATAAACGGATTTTTTCATTTCGATAAATCTAGCTTTAACAGGTGTTTATGTCAAAAAAACCTGAAAATACCGGAGATCGAGTGATTTTTGACATACTAAAACATATGATTTTCGGAATTACAGATTTTTATATTTCTATAAATTATGTTTTAACATGTTAATATGGGGATATTTGTCGGAAAATAGACTAAATAGTTCAGTTATAGCATGTGTTTTTAATGTTTGACGGAATTTGTCCCTTCGGAGTTCTCTGTATACTCACGGTAGCATCCTCTATCAACAAATGCATGACCACACCCTTTTTAACTTCATCTATCAAAACAATAGCATAGTATGGCGATCGCCATTTATCTGTAAGCCGCCGATCTTAATAGGATTCTTTAACTCCTGTCCCAGAACAAAAAAGCGAGCGCACTCTAATTAGCAGGAGCTTGAGTGGATACAAAAACAGCGGTTGTCTGTGGGGGAATCGTAAACTCCCCATTACTGCTGTTGAAGCTAGCCGTTTTCACAACCGGATCGTGAGAATTTTGCTGTACCGGGTGCAAGGACAGAGGCAGACTCCTGACCTTTGGCATTGTGAAGTTTTGCTGAATTTTATGTCCATTGAATAGCACCACAATGTACTCGTTGTTGGGATCTAAATCAGCACCAACATCGTCCCGAATTGACATGACAATCATTGCAGGTTTCTGACTGGAACCAGTGTTGTGAAACTGAACGCGACTTTTAATATCAGCAGCCGTTTCCAAGCGGAATAACTTCGAGCTTTTGCGAATCTGGAGAATTTCGAGCATGTGCTGGACATTATCCATGATATCCTGGGGACTGGGGTCGAGGGCAGCATTTGCCAGTAGAGGCTTCATAATTTCCCAGCGCCGTTCATTGTCCGCCGCCGGGGGCAGACCGGAGCCAAAGTTATTCTTTTGGTAGGTAAAGTCAACGCGATTGAACCAGTCTCCCGAATTATAGCTATTGCGATCGAGAGATTTAGAACGCAGCATATCGCTGCCCATGTGGAAGAATGGTATACCCTGAGCCAAACCGATGATATCCAAGGCCAGATTTTGAGCCCGCACCCGTTCTGCCATGCTGGTTCCAGGGGGCATCTTAAAGACATTCAAATCGTACAGGGTTTCATTGTCGTGCTTGGAAACATAGTTCACTGTTTCTTGAGGATCCCGAGCGTAACCAGTTCCATTTAAATCGATCCCCTTGATGAGATTGTTATTTTGGTCTACAAATTGGAAGTCCTGCAAGCTGCCGGCCAGACCTACCCGGATCCTGTCCATCGAGTAGCGCAAGCTGCCGATAGAGCGATCGCCTTGGAAGCCATAGTAATAGCCGTTCCAATCGTAGGACAAGCCATTAATAAAACCTTGATAGCGAATTTGGGTCGGATCCTGATTGTATCCCCCATGTACCGCATCGCGAATTTTGTCATTGAAAGTACCGATGCCCGTACCCGCCATGTTGAATTGACTGGCATAATGCAGTCCTTTATCTTTAGCCGAGCCAAACTCCCATCCTTCACCATAGAGGTAGATTGTCTGGCCATCAACGCCGTCATTGGCAAGAGTAAGCCCTTTTAAGGCATTATCGATCGCTTGGATGTTTTCGACCGTGTGGAAGTTCATCAGGTCGAAACGAAAGGCATCCACCTTGTAAGCCTTAGCCCAGGTAACTAAGGTGTCAATCATGAGCTTTTGCATCATGTCGAATTCCGCTGCTGTATCCGCACAGGGAGTGCAACTGGTTTCTAGCACGTGGCCTTGACAGCTACAGCGATAGTAGTAGCCAGGCACGACTTTATCCAGTACCGATTTATCATCTTGACCGCTAGCGTTAGTATGATTATAAACAACGTCCATCACCACGCGCAACCCATTTTGGTTGAGGGTTTGCACCATCTCGCGAAACTCACCGATCCGACTCGTGCCATTGGCATCCGTGGCATAACTCCCTTCCGGCACGCCATAGTGATAGGGATCGTAGCCCCAATTGAAGCTATCTTGGTCCCGAGTTTGGCCGACGATCGCCTGCTGTTGGTCTGAGTTGCGATCGTATTGAGCGAGAGTGCTGTAATCTGGATCGATGCGAACAGCCGGGTCTTCATTGACTGTGGTAATGTCAAAAGCAGGCAAAAGATGGATGTGACTGAGACCAGCTTGAGCGAGAGCGATCAGATGTTTCATGCCATCAGAACTTAAAGGACGACCGTTCTGCCCGTCATAGGTAAATGCCTTAAATTTACCCCGATGTTCCGGCGCTACCGTTTGGTCATCGCGGCTGAAGTCCCGCACGTGGACCTCGTAAACAGCCATATCTTCGGGAACGGTAAACAGCGGTTTTCGGTGGCTATCCCAACCGGCTGGTTTGAGAGTGCGGTCATTGTAGAGATCGACAAACTGACTGCGCTGACTGTTTTGGGAGAGACTGACCGCATAGGGGTCTGTAACTATATTGCTCTCGATTTTACCCGTGCTCGGCACGTAGACTTTAACTTCCAAGAGGTAGTATTGCTTGTCCCAACTGCGATCGCCCGTGATGGTCCAGACCCCTGTTGGGGAGTCTAAGGTCATAGGAGACTCAATGGAAGTAGTAGCTGGGTTGGCATCAGCAAAGCGATGGAGAGTAACTGCTTGAGCCGTCGGTGCCCATAATTTTAATGTCGGCACCCCATCAGAGTAAAGCACCCCTAGGTCCCCCGAGTAGCTATACAAATCGTCCAGAACCCCCTGCATCTGGATGCCTGTAGCATTTACAAGCTTGCCAGAACCATCATAGGCCGCGATCGCCACTTGACCCTGGAGAATTTCCCGAACCAGGGACAATGACGCCGCCGGAATGCGCCATTTGTCATAGCCAGAAATATTCGGGAATTTAGCATAGTTACCATGCCATACCTGCCCATCAAAGCTCAGAGCTATTCCCGCACCACTCTGAGGGGGAATAGTGAGATTGCCGTCGAGATCGTAATGCAGTTCGTAACTTGCTGCTCTGTACCCGTTCCAAGCGATAATCGCTTCTTCCACCCAGAGGGCGCTGCGATCGGCATTTACAGTTAGACGGCCGTTACCGTCTTGCTGCCAGACAGTAGTCGAGCCACTCATATCCGTGCAGTTGGCCGTAAATTCGTACCGCCCTGGTGGAGGCGAGATCGTCACCTTATATTGATCGTTATTTCCGATCTTGCCATTGTAGCTCATCCGAGTCACCATCGGGTTTTTCCAGTTTCCGGCACCATCTACCTCACTCCAGATCAGATTGCAGGTCATATTGCCGCCCTGTCCTGGGCGATCGGTGACACCCTTTTTGTAGGTTTGCACGTAAACATCGAACGATTTTACATTAACTATTTCGCTCTGGGAGCCACCTCGGGGGAACATATTTCCCACCCATAAAGATTGGCTGACTGCCAATGCATAACTATCTTGCGCCATTACCGTTAATCTCTTTTCATCAACAACATTGTCATTGTCAGTCTCAACTTATCCTTGGTTAAAAGACAGCATAGGCCCTGAGTCCTCCTATTCATCTCATCTGCTAGCTAGTTTAGCTTAACTCCTGAGCGGATACCTCAGTGACTAAACCTGTAGATAAAACTACTGCCGCGATCGCATCAGCAACTTTTTAGCGTTCGTGGTTAAAACCGTTGCACATCGAGAAATCCTGGAAGCAACGGAAATTTTTGACAGACACGGAAGTAAACACTTCTCACCTCTCTACTTACTGCTGGAAAAATTTAAGACCCTAGTTCAGCGATGACCCGCTCCAAACCAGCCACCACTAGTGCTAGTCTAGCATAATCTACCCGATCGGGGGTATCTTCTGCTGTATGGTAGTAAGGATAGCGGAAAGGAGCGGTATCTGTCACCATGATAGCCGGATAACCTTGTTGCCAAAACGACCAGTTATCTGACCAGCCTACACCAGGAAGCGCATTAGGGAGAACCGCACCCTCAGAGGGGAACTGGGTATGGCGACGGAAAGACCCGATCGCATTGCGCAGCAGCTTACCAGAAGCCATATTACCGACAAAAGCGATAAAATTTCCCGTCAAGGGATAGGTTAAGTTTAAGGGAAATGGGTATGCTTGGCTTCCCGGCGCGTCGGAGAAGTAACCCATCGTTTCTAGGCTGAACATAGCAACAATATTGTCTCCCGAGTCGCGGCATCCTTTAGCATAAACCAGACTGCCCATATTTTCCGTCCAGAAAAAAGGAGGTTCCTCATTGACAAACTCCACAAACCGCAGAGTCCGCGAAGTGGGTTTCTGCCTAAACGCCCTCGCCAGTGCCAATACCGCCGCCGCACCTGTACCGTTATCATTAGCACCTGGAGCCCCGACTACCGAGTCATAATGAGCGCCAATAACAATAATTTCATCAGCTTTATCCGTGCCCGGAAGTTCAGCCTCCAGGTTCTCGAATAATTGTTTATTAACTTCATATCCTTGGCGGTTTACCTCATAGCCAGCTGCTGCCAACTCACTTGACAGAAAGTCAGCAGTTTCCACTAGCCGATCGTAGAACACATAGTTGTGCTCTGAGTTGCCAATTTGGGTAACATCGACGCGCAGTTGCTCTTGGAACAGTTGTTCCTGTGGCGTCAGCGGTGGCAACTCCCCTGCGTAGCTTTTTCCAGGCATTTTAATCATCACGAACCAAACTTTTCCTACTATAATCGAGAGTATGACACCGAGAATGGCTAACCTTACCAGTGCCCTTTTACTCGCTAGCTTAATTTTTCCCTTAGGTTTTGACATCAGCTGCATCGGTGGGCGGTGCCCACCCTACGAATTCCCAATCTTTTCAATAAGATAATTCGATATCGGTGGGCGGTGCCCGCCCTACGAATTACAAATCTTTATGGGTAAAAGGTTTAGCATTCGCCCCCGTGTAGGTAGCAGCAATGTGACCGTCACCCGCGATCTGATATTTATAGGTTACCAGCCCTTCTAACCCCACAGGACCGCGAGGAGGCATCTGTTGGGTGCTAATTCCCACCTCCGCACCAAAGCCGTAGCGGAAGCCATCAGAGAAGCGAGTAGAACAGTTATGAAATACTCCAGCAGCATCAACTTGATTGGTAAAAGTCGTAGCAGCAGCTTGGTCTTCTGTGACAATGGCATCGGTATGCTTAGAACCATAGCTATTAATGTGGTCAATTGCCTCTGCCAGAGAATCTACAATTTTGATCGAGAGGATCGAATCGCTGTATTCGGTTGCCCAGTCGGCTGCTGTCGCCCCTGCAATGTCCAGCAGATTGCAAGTGCGATCGCATCCCTTTAGTTTAACATGTTCTGCTTGCAAAGCCTGAGCGGCAAGGGGCAAAAACTCTGGGGCCATGTCCTGGTGAACGAGGAGAGTTTCCATGGCATTACAAGCAGCGGGATACTGAGTTTTAGCATCAACGGTAATAGCAACAGCCTTCTGGAGATCGGCAGCTTTATCGACATAAACGTGACAAATACCCTCAGCATGTCCTAGTACGGGAATGCGGGTATTATCCTGGACGAACTGCACGAAGGAATTGGAACCTCTGGGAATAATCAAGTCAACGTATTTATCTAATTTCAAGAGTTCCAGAGTTTCCGCTCTTGTCGTCAGCAGTTGCACCGCCTCTGGGTTAACGGCTGTTTGAGCTAATCCCTGACGGATAGCTTTTACTATTGCTTCACAGGAGAGAGTAGCTTCTTTGCCACCTTTGAGAATAACACCATTACCAGATTTAATTGCCAGGGAAGATATTTGAATTGCTGCTTCCGGACGGGCTTCAAAAATAATCCCCAAGACACCCAGAGGACAAGTAACCCGCCGCATTATCAGTCCCCTGTCCAGTTCCCGATGAATTTGCACCACACCCACCGGATCTGCTAGGCGTTTGACATCTCGCACGCCAGCAATATTGGCTTTGAGTTTAGTTTCGTCCAGCTTCAGCCGGTTATAGAGAGGTTTGGGAATTCCCGCAGCTGCCGCAGCTTGGCAGTCGGCGACATTGGCAGCAATGATGTCGGCGGCCGATGATTCTAGGGCCAGGGCGATCGCCTCGATCGCCCGATCCTTATCTGCCGTAGAAAGGACTGCCAGTTGACGGGCAGCTTGTCGGGTTAGCTGGGCAATTTCCACGAGGGAACGAGAAGCAACTTGAGTAGCTGTCATAGTTCTAGACCTGAATATACTTGTCAAGCAAATTTTAGCAAAAAAACTGTCTTCTCCAACAGTCAGCTGCGATCTCAATGAGATTGAAAATTGATAGTTATTTATCCTTCATCCTTCAGATTAATAACATTTTTTGACAACTGATATTACACCGCTAGCTGAGTTTTTGCCTGCTGCCAGAGTTCTGACAACTCCTCCAGACTGTAATCATCAAGGGGGCGTGAGGCCATCTCCTCCATCTTCCTCAACCTAGCAACAAACCGCTGATTAGTGAGCTGCAAACCTGCTGACGGCTCTAATTCGTGCCAACGGGCAATATTGATGATAGTAAACAGTAAATCTCCCAACTCTCCTTGTTGCTGGGCTTTCTCCTCATGTTCTAGGGCGTATTTAAATTCTGCCAATTCCTCCTCAAACTTATCCCACACTCCCCTGACATCCTCCCACTCGAAACCAGCACTAGCCGCCTTTTTGGACATTTTCATCGCCCCCATCAGCGGCGGCAGGGTACTAGCATAGCGACTGAGTTTATCGGTCAACTCATGCTTCGGGTCAGTTTTCCCTTTTTCTACTGCCTTAATTTCTTCCCAGTTTTGGCGGACTTCCTCAACCGTATTTACTTGCACATCTGCAAATACATGAGGATGTCGTCTGATTAGCTTTTCGGCAATTCCAGTGGCAATTTCCCTCATGCTAAATTGACCGTACTCACTAGCAATTTGAGCTTGCAGTACCACTTGCAGAAGTAAATCTCCCAATTCTTCACAGATAGCATCTTTATCTCCACTCTCGATCGCGTGGACTACTTCATATGCTTCTTCTATAATATAAGGCTTCAGTGTTTGGGGCGTTTGGGCTAAATCCCAGGGACATCCCCCATCGGGCGATCGCAATGAGGCAACTACCTCAATCAGTTGTCTCATTGCTTTCAAGGCTTCATCATCAGGCGTCGGCATTTTGGTTTGGGACTGACTGGACATATCTAGTAGGGTGCTCGCAGATTTTTTAATTATTATATCACATTTTGTCGCTACAACTGTTGTCAGCAAAACATAATGATAAAATTTTCCTAAAGCATAATCTTACTCAGATGAAAATCGGTTATTATCTAAGATAACCCGTTATGTAGTTGAGGAAAGGATGGCGATCGGGGTCTGGGGTGAACCTGATGTCCATAAAATCTATATTCCCACAAATCCCTAAAGTTAAAATATTGCTTAAATTCTTCTGGCTTATACCGTTTTGTCAAAAAAATGCTACAATTATTTCACATGTAATTTAATTTTTGTTTTAACCGACGTTCTAGTTAATCGGTGGGGGTTAAAACCCTCCTGCATAGCTAACTAAGACATTTATCCCCAGTAAAGTGTAGCATTGATTTCTGATTTTATCAAAATTATGCGCCTGCTGGCTTACAACCTAGCTGCTTGCCAGCCTACCCAAAACAAATCATCAATCAAATCATGATACAGTTAAGTGACGTTCTTTAGCTATTAGCAGGGGGTGTCTCACCCCCTGCGGGCTGACAACGAAGCCAGAAATTCGATATTAGTCAAAGTGTAGCAATCTTTTTTCAAAATGCTATTACTTGCCATCAGCCTAAAGATATAATTAAATTATCTGCGATCGGTAATAATAGAAGAGGAAGTCCAGGACTTCAAGCTGTTTATTAATATATGCGAGGATTGATGTCAAACTTACTGCTAGCAGCTATAGCTGCCCGAGCAAGTAGGCTAAATTGTCACTATGATTGAGCTTCTAGCCGCACTCTCAGCCTCAGCAGCAGGAGGAATGAGAATCGCCCTGCCCCTGCTGTTAATTGGTCTGTTGCATGGGGATAGTCTCTGGTCCCGCGTGCCGATTTTGTCCAGCATCCACCCACAAATAGTTCTGGGAGTTTTAGTTAGCTGGTCCTTATTTGAGCTGTTTGCTTCCAAAAGGCTGTTGGGACAACGTGTACTGCTTCTGATCCAGCTTTTGTTTAGCCCGATCGTCGGTGCTATCATGGGAGTGGCGATCGCCCAAGCAACCACAGAAGACCCCACCCCTTGGCTGATGGGGATTATTGGTTTGGTGGGCGGTCTGCTAGCCCTGGTACTACAATTGGTACAAGCAGGCTGGTTCTATCGGTTAAGGGGTTTGCCCCCCTGGGCGATCCTCATCCAAGATGGCCTGTGCATTTCCCTAGTCCTCTTTGCTTTTGATGCTCCCCAGCGAGGAGGTATAATAGCTTTGCTACTACTCTGGCTAGCAATTCGCAGCTCTAAAGATTGGTATCGGTGGTACGTACAACAGCGCAGTCGGGGATCGCGGGGCCATCCGCGCCGTCACAAAAGCAATCCCGATTAATCCGTTGTCCGATTACACATTACTTAAAAATCACGGTGTTACACAAGGAGGGGATGATAAGGGCTGTGAAAATGGTTTATTGTTCCGACTTAATTGTTCGTGGTCAATTTTATTGAGTTCTTGCCGAATTAATTGTTTGAGCAATGAAGCAATTTTTAATTTTTAATTTTCAACGGCAAACTACATCCTGACCTTGTGCAACTCCAAAATCACCAATTACAGCAGTCCCACAAAATGCAGCAGTCCTTTACCACTAATGAGTTCCACTAACAGGGCGATAAAACCAATCATCGCCAGACGCCCATTCCAAACTTCTGCCGTTGTGGTTATACCCCACTGCCAACGCTCTTGGGGGTACATCTTTACCTTCTTCTGCGGATGCATTACCTGGGACAGCTTCACAGGAGGATTTTCCAGAGATTCTACCACTAGATCCGCTAAATCGTTAATAAACCCAGAATGGGTATCCAGGGCTGGCACCCGGTGAAAGTTCTCAATCCCCGATGCAACAGCAAGCTCTCGATACTCTATGTCAATTTCCTGTAAAGTCTCGATATGTTCTGATACAAAGCTAATCGGAACTACCAGCAAATCTTTCACCCCTTCAGACCCCAGGGACTCGATCGCATCTTCCGTATAGGGTTGGAGCCATTCCACTGGACCTACCCGACTCTGATATGCTAACGTATGAGCATTCGGTCGATTCAGGGTCTTCACGATCCGGGCAGTGCAGTCCTCGATCTCCTGCTGGTACGGGTCTCCCGCCTCTTCAACATAACTCCGGGGCACCCCGTGGGCGCTAAAGAAAATATGCACTTCATCAGGGCGCGAACACCTCGCCAGTTCTTGAGCAATCAAATCCGCCATCGCTTGCAAGTAACCCGGACGATGATACCAGGAAGTAACAACTGTGTATTCCATCTGCTTTTCCAGAGTCGGATCTTCTTGCCACAGTTTTTCTAACAACCGGAAGCTCGAACCACTGGTGCTAATCGAGAATTGGGGATACAATGGCAAAATCACCAGTTGCGAAATCTGGTCCCCCTTGATCGAGGCTAACGCCTCCTCAGTGAAAGGATGCCAGTAACGCATACCCACATAGACATTTGCCTCTACCCCTTTGACCCCTAAACATGCTTCGAGCGCTTTCGCCTGCGCCTCTGTTATTCTACGTAAGGGAGAGCCACCACCTATTTCCTCATAATTTTTCTGCGATTTTTTCGCTCGCATAGTAGAAATCATCCAAGCCAGCGGCCTTTGCAACCAGCGAAACGGCAAGCGAATAATTTCCGGATCGGAGAACAGATTGAATAAAAAGGGACGCACGTCCTCCGGTTTTTCCGGTCCCCCTAAATTTAGCAGTAAAACCCCAACACGACCCATAGCAGCTAAGTTTTCCTATTTTTTCATCTTTGTCACTCATTTTAACAGTTGTCCGTTGCTCCGGACGGGCGTCCTTACAAGGGTAGGTTTTTTACTTTCACGCCTATTGATCAGGGGGAGAGTGGGAAAGTGGGGGAGTGGGATCTGCTAAAAGTCATAAGGTCGGGGTCGAGCTAGGAATCGCTTCCCAACCCTCCCTTTCGGAACCGGACTTGCACCTTTCAATGCATCCGGCT
>RFFC02000012.1 GCA_005518205.2 Hormoscilla sp. GUM202 | reverse complement strand
GGAGCCGGATGAGGTGAAAGTCTCACGTCCGGTTCTGAAGACGAGTCGGTCCGGTGACGGACTGGCTTAGTGTAATATGAACGACGCGGATACCAGAAAACATCTAGATCCAGATTCCATTGACATTGGCTTCCATTTCCCGGGGAGAAGCCGGTCATTCCAAAGCCGCAGCATCCTGATTCAGATTCGCTTCCATCAAGACCCCTTGGAGGGATACAGAAGGGCGATCGGGGTGGAAGCCGGTGGTTACGATCATCAAGGACAACAGTGGCGATTTTCCACCGTGGAGAATTGGCGGTTTGTGGGCGCTACCTCGCCGGTGCAGGAGGTAGCCGATAAGCTAAAACAGTTTTGCCGCCAGACCTTTGAGCTGTTTAATGGCTCCGGGAGATAATTATAGCACTATTTTCCGAAGAAGGCAAGTAGTTCAACGAAAGAACTTGCCCTCTTGGTTTAAGGATCGGGCGGACGAGTCAAGTTCAAAAGCTTTGCCAGATGAGGATTATAGCCTGTTATGAGATGCTCTCTCAACATGATAGAGATCGTAAATAATAAAAGAGAAAAAATTTTTTGGCAAAAGCAACAAAATATCTTAAGATTGTTGTAAGGATTCAACTTGTATATCAGAAACAACGCAACAACTTTCGTTAGGAGGACGATTACATGGCACTGGTACCAATGCGTCTGCTGCTGGATCACGCAGCTGAAAACGGTTACGGCATTCCAGCCTACAACGTGAACAACATGGAGCAGATCGTATCCATCATGCAGGCTGCGGATGAGGCTGACAGTCCGGTGATTCTGCAAGCTTCTCGGGGAGCCCGCAAATATGCAGGTGAAAACTTCCTCCGGCACCTGATTATAGCAGCGGTGGAATCCTACCCCCATATCCCCATTGCTATGCACCAAGATCATGGTAATGCACCAGCTACCTGCTATTCGGCCATGCGCAACGGTTTCACCAGCGTCATGATGGATGGCTCTCTGGAAGCCGATGCGAAGACGCCTGCGAGCTTTGAGTACAATGTGAATGTCACTGCTGAAGTGGTGAAAGTGGCTCACTCGATCGGTGTCAGCGTGGAAGGGGAACTGGGTTGCTTGGGTTCTCTGGAAACCGGCATGGGCGATAAGGAAGACGGTCACGGCGCAGAAGGTGTTCTGAGTCGCGATCAACTGTTGACAGATCCAGACGAAGCCGTACAATTTGTCGAAGGTACCCAAGTGGATGCCCTGGCAGTGGCGATCGGCACCAGTCACGGCGCTTATAAGTTTACCCGCAAGCCGACTGGTGAAATTCTGGCCATCAGCCGTATTGAAGAAATTCACAAACGTCTACCTAATACCCACTTAGTGATGCATGGTTCTTCCTCTGTACCAGAAGACCTGATCGCAATTATCAACCAGTACGGCGGTAACATTCCCGAAACCTACGGCGTACCGGTTGAGGAAATTCAAAAGGGCATTAAGAGTGGTGTCCGCAAGGTGAACATCGACACGGACAACCGTTTGGCTATTACTGCTGCTATTCGCGAAGCTGCGGCCAAGGATCCCTCTAACTTCGATCCTCGCCACTTCCTGAAGCCTTCCATCAAGTACATGAAGCAGGTGTGTTTGGATCGCTATCAGCAGTTCTGGACCGCCGGTAATGCTAGCAAGATCGAGCAGGTAAGTCTTGATGATTTTGCTGCTAAGTATGCTCAGGGCAAACTGACTGCTGTGACGAAGACTCCTGTTGCGGTCTAAATTTTTGTTGCAACAACCAGCAGTATCGATTATCCAGTTTTTTTTGTCTAAGTTGATGGGGGCGCGATCGCGCCCCCTTATTTTTGGCCCTAGCATGGCAGAGAAGATTGTCTGGCGTTAAATGCTCGAAATACATTGCCCTCCCATTTGTGCCTACCTACTTAATGATGATGCACAACAGCTGATTATCCTGTTATCGTAAAACGCCAGTGCAGGAAGCAACTTATATTTGCAGAGGTGAAGAGAATGAGAATTGTCCTGAAGTCGAAGATCCATCGTATTTGGGTGACTGATGCTAATCCCGACTACATCGGAAGTATTCTCATCGATGCCGACTTGATGGATAAGGCAGACATCTGGAATTTTGAAAAGGTGCTAGTCTGCGACGTAACTAACGGCAATCGCTTTGAGACCTACGCGATCGCGGGAGAACGGGGAGCCGGCGTCTGCTCGATACAGGGAGCCGCCGCTAGGCTGAGCAGCAAGGGTAACTGCCTGATAGTCATGTCTTTCCAAGTTACAAGTACACCCGTCGATCCGAAGATGATCCTTGTTGATAAAGAAAATCAGTTTGTTGAGTATTTAGGGCCAGGGGAAATGCACGCTTCGCTAAATTCTAATCGTTGGCTACAGACACCAGTCTGACAATAGAATCTTGAAAATTATTATTGCCTTTATCTTTTCAATTTTGCCAGTTGATGGGGGCGCGATCGCGCCCCCATATTTTTGGCCCTAGCATGGCATTGGTAGAATCTTGGGGTGAGGATTTTGGCAATTGCACCTCCTTTGTTGAAGTTTATTATCAACAAAACACCATTATTGCCACCGGTAGTAATTCAGGATAGAAGTTTAAATTTCGCTATGCCAGCAGCGTTCTAACCATTCCACCAGGGCTGGGCGATCGGCGGTAAATTGCTTGATAACGCTCTGGAGTTGAATGGCTGCTGTGGGACTGTGGATATCAACCTTCAAGGGCTGATTGATGGAACACTCACAAGCGATATCTAATTCTTGCAGGCGTTGATAAACCTGCCATCTGTCTGCCTGGTTTACCTGTTTGAAGGTTAATGGCTGCACGTCTGTATCCCCTCCGCATTGACAATAGGTTTGTAGTCAGTAACCCCGGTTACTTCCGGTGCTTACTGATAACTATTTCTAATTCCTCCATGATAGTTTAAATGAAAATAAATGGCAATAGCTGCGGAAAAAAAAATCAGAGAATTTAGCGGGATAAAGCCGGAGGTATGGGGAGTGGCCGATAACGCCGGTGAAGAAACCGGGTTGATGCAGTAACCACAGCGATTTCGGGCAGCGGCGCGGACAAGACGTTGTATCTCTATAGGAATATAAGTCTGATAGATAGGTTTCTTCTAGTCCCTTCATTGGTTTTCTGCCTCTTTCATCAGAACTATTTCTTTCATTAAACACTACTTTTGACAGATACCATCGGAATTTTTACTTAATTCTCCATGTAAACATCTATCTGGCATTACTGAATGTTAAGTATAAATACGCAAAAAACCAGGACTGGTCCGCTTTCTTCAGCCAGTCACTGATGAAATTGACCAAAGAGCGCTGGCACCACACGGACCAGCCTCTCGGTCAGCCTACTGAGGCCAATCTCAATTTTTAATTCTCATTCTCAAAAAATAGCGCTCGCCAATCAGCGATGGCGGTTTCGGTCCAGAGCCAGTTATTTTTAGCTAAGACCAGGGGCTGAAAATTTGTAGGATCGGCTTGGATAACCTGCTGGTGCAAGGATTGAGCCCGATCTCCCAAAGGATCCTGTTGGTCGGGAGGTAAGTTCTGGGCAGATTTGAAAAGCACAAGAGCTAACCCAGCACAAGCAGTCAATCCATCTTGATTAACAGGGCAAACTTCTTGTGTTTTCTGGTCAGGTAGTTGGGAATTTTTAATCAACTCCAGTACCTGGATCCAGCTTGAGTAAGCTGCATCCAGATTACCAAGAGCATAATAAGCAAAACCAAGAGCATTGTAATAAATAGGGTTATCCCCTTCCTGCTTGGCGGCCCATTCCCAGAAACGTCGCACATCGTCCAAGCTGTAGTTGCTGTTCCCTTGTTGGATCTGCTGCCATGCCAGTCGGCCCCGGAGATAACTGATGCGGGAGTGATTAATTTGGTCTTTGGGCACGGCAGCGATCGCTGTCGAAGCAAAGTTGAGCACGCCCGAGTCTAAGAGTTTTTCCACCTCAGTTGACCCGAGGTCGATCTTACCCTCACGGAAAAGTTGAGCGGCGCGATCTGTAATATTTATGTTATCATTAGAAGAGTCAGAATTAGCATTCGATGTCTCCGGAGTAGGCTCCAGGTAGGGAGGTAGTGGGTCCAACCGGGAACTAGGCTGCCAGCGAAACAACCCGAAGAACAAAAATAAAGCAGTTACCCCCATCCCCAAGCACAGCCATTTCAAAAACTTACTCTCAATTGAGATTTGCTCTTGAGATAAATTCTCATTCCCGCTCTCCAGAACAGCTGACAATTGTTCTGCTTTCAGATCCCGAGTCTTGGTGGGCGCAGCAACTGAGAGCGGGGATCCAGACAGGCGGGCGAGATTATAGTTAGCATTACCGTGGAGGGGGTCAATGAAAAGAGCCTGCTGGTAAGCGGCGATCGCCTCATCAATGCGTCCCAGATCATAGAAAGCTATGCCCAAATTATTGTGAGCATCAGCGAAGTCAGGATTAATTTCGATCGCCTTGAGGTAAGAGGCGATCGCCTGTTCGAGCTGTCCTTGTTCGTAAAAAGCCACCCCCAAGTTATAATGGGCATCAGCAAAATTCAGATTAGCTGGCGATGTCTCCTGGGTAGTACGTTCCCAGGCGGAGCCTGGGAACGAGGTGCTCCCAGGAGACATCGAAGCAGCTAGCTGCTTGACCCCGATCGCATCATGAATAGGTCCTTGACTATATAAGGTCAAGCCTAAATTGTTGTCAGCCAGTAAATCATTATCCTTGTCAGAGACCTTTCGTTTCCGAGAGTGCCCACCCATGTCGTATCGCCGTCCCGACACGACAAGGTGGGCATCTCTGGAAACGACCTCCTGGTATAAGCCAAGTTCTTTGGTGCGATTTTTCGCGCAGCGATCGCCATCTGGCAGAATCGTCCCATCGGACAAAAGATCTTCTGGTTCAGCAGACAGACAATCCCATTCCCGGGAGCCATTGGAGGTAAGACAACCGTCAAACCCAGGCTGGAGGTAAAGAATAGGCAAAGCCCAGTACAGCATATGAGAACCGTAAGCAGAAATCAGTCCCTGTCTAGCACGAGACAGGCTCAAATCAATCGGATAGCCCTGCTTGAGGTTGCGGTAAAGCAGCTGGCTGAGAGTGAGGGCCACACGATCTGGAATGCGTTCGGCCATGGCCAACACCCCCGGAATACCGCGCAAAACCAGGGTTTCTGCCAAATTGCGATCGCGTAGCGTCTTCGCAGACGAATCGCCCCTCTCGGCCACCCCATCAGCGCTGCGGCAGGAATTAAACACCGCTACGTGGATGCCATTGTTAACCAGCAACCCCGCCAGATCGTCTCCACTTAACCTTTCCGTCAGACCAGTTCTGCCACTGACCAGATAAATCTCTCCCCCAGAGACCCCCAGGTTACTATGGCCCGCATAGTGAAAAACATCGTATTTCCCCTGTTCCAATGCTTGGGTCAATTGCTCCCGGTCTGGTTGAGCTAAGATTGTCAATTGAAGTTGGCCAACATCGGAATTGGCCTGTTGCAGTTCCGCTTGCAGGTTGCGGGCTTCCTTTTCCAGCTCCAGAGTTTCCCGATCGCTCGGGGCCGCGATCGCCATTAAAATCTTTAAGGGATCTGTCGATAACTCGCGATCGCAATAGCCATTCAAAGAAGAGACATGCACCGGGTGATAGCGAGAAAAAACCACATCCGTGCCAGTAGCAAGAGGGCGAGAGCCATCATGAAGCACCTCCCAAGGCAAGCGAGCCAAACGGCGATCGGATGTTTTCAGTCCCAACCGCAACCGCAACTTTTCCCCCCGGTCCTGAGCTAGCACCCCAGCGATCAGCCAACTATCGCGAATAGTCCCCTGAAACAAAGCCTCATAGAGCTGCTGACCTAGAGACAATAAATGAGCTGGTTGTGCCCCCCCAGGGGGTACAGGGGGAGCGGGTTCTGAGTCTGATAATACAGAGGTCTGTAGCCAACCCTGTATTGGGTCTAAATAGAGTTGACGAGCCTGGTTTAGCCAATCAGAAACAGGCCAGACAACTTGCTCTTCTGCCAGTGGCACACCACGAGCCACCTGTTCCGTCCGCACCAAATAGGTATCTGCTCCCACCGGGGTTACAGAAAGATGAAATTCTTGAGTCACACTTCACCTGCACTCCTGTTTGCTTCTCACATTGAGGCTTCATGCTGCATGCTTGCATTGACAACTGACAACTGACAATTGACAATTGAGAGCACTTCAGCTTACGATAGTCTCAATTTCTACGCCTTCCCCTGAAATTCAGGGAAGTCCCAGCACCCAATATTTCCCATGCCCCGGAGCAGTAACAAGATTGCCAAATTTACAATAGACTCTTTAGCACTCCCAAAAGTTGCTCTTATCTGCACAAAAATTACCCTACCGCTTCAATGTCTCCACGCCTTGCACTATTCACATTACCCCGAGGACATCGAGCTGAAATTATCCGGATGGTAGTGGCAAACCCGAGAACAAAGGAATGGTAGATGCACCCTGATTTATCTCCCCCAGCCTATCCGCTGGGGTTTTTTGTTTTGCGATCTACTCTCTAGCGCTCTCAAAAGTTGCTATAAATGCACCCCCCCAAATTACCCTACCGCTTCGATGTCTCCACGCCTTGCACTATTCGTATTCCCCAGGAGATATCGAGCTGAAATTTCTCCGGATGCTAGAGGCAAACCCGAGAACAAAGGAATGGTAGATGCACCCTGATTTATCTCCCCCAGCTTATCAACTGGGGGTTTTTTGTTCAGCGGGAGACTTCTATCTCCTCAAACAGGATCGAGAAGTCTGACTGATGAAGTATTTAGGTTCCAGTGGTTCCAGATTGAAGGTAACAGTATAAAACTTCAAATTTATTTGCCTCGCTATCGGAAAATACTTGTAATTCCGTAAATTCCCATATAATTTCAATCCTAAATTATTCAAGATTATGGCTTTTTGCTTAGTTGGGAGCGAAAAGCCTAGCAACTAAATATACAAGAACACTGGCAACCATACTGGGTATGATTTCCAATATGTCATTAGATAGATTGCAATACTTCAAGGGATACAACTTGTCATTGCGAGGGGGGGGAGGACGCGATCAACTCGTGCTCAACCCTCGTTAACCCCCCGAAGCAATCCCCCCGCCCCGTATGAGATGAAGATCACATGGCGCGTCGTCGGTGAGATTGCTTCGGGGGGATCCGGGCGGCAATTTTTAAATTATCGGTTTGGGTTTCCCCCCCTCGCTCCGGACAGCCTCTGATGCAAAACCTACGAGGTATTGAGATAGATTGAATCCAAATTCTCCAAATTAACCGAGAAACCAGGTTTCTCAAAGAAACCTGGTTTCGGACATTGCACTATTCCAACATTTCAAAGGAGTTAACTTCCAGAACCGGGCCAATCATAGCCAAAGTCATGACATCATCTCGGACAATACCAGCAACTTTGACCTTTAGTCCAGCTTGGCGTAACTCAGCCGGGGCATCTTTAAGTTCATAGGTAGTTTCATCAGTTACCAGAGCCCAAGTACCCGGACCAAAACCTTTGCGTTCGATCTTGCCAGTGACGTTAATGCTCATGCTAGCTTTCCTTCTCCTTTCACCGCTAAACGGGCCAGTGCAAAGCATAATAGAGCATTCACTAGCAAGAAGATACGGGCTGGAATGCTAGCACCCAACCATAACATGCCTGGATCTACAAAAGCATTCACCGCCAAACAGCTAGCGACCCCCAGAGTCGTGCCAATAGCAAACCATTTCCAGCGAGGATGTCCCAGCAGCAACAGCACTAGCACAAGTGGAATTCCGATGCTGGCAAACAGGGGGTTTAACAAAGTGCTGCCAGTAACTGCGTTACCCAGTTCGGGAATGGAACTGCCCATCATTCGGAACGGCCATTGCGGCAGGTCGAACAGATAAAAGCCGCGCAGGAAAAATAAGCCACTACTGCCAGCAACCAGACCGGTAGCCAGAGACCAACTCCAACCGAAGGGGAAATAATACCGCAGCAACCAGGCCAGGAGATAGGAACCCAAGACCATGGCAATTTTAGGCAGAAGTGCGATCGCGCCGCCATCAATCCAGAAGACAGGATTTAGATAGCCATTATCCCGTAACCAGCGGAAGAAATCCCGGAAATTTATTTGTCCTCGCAAGGCAAGTTTAACAGCAGCCGCAGCATCCAGATGACCTGCGCCAAAGTGGTTAAGTGGGTCTTCTGCCACTTTTCTAGAGGACTGCTTGAGAATCTCTAGGATTTCATCAGGGCTTTCTACACCTGCGGATTTCAGCAAAGCGGCCACCGCAGCAACATGGGGAGAGGCCATGCTAGTGCCTTGGTAAGCAGCAAAAATCGGTTTGCCAGTTTGCGGATCGATCGTATTTTGGAGAATCCCACCGCTAGAGTCGTTTTCTGTGACCACCCCACCGGGAGCGGAAATATCCACACCAGCGCCAAAATTAGAGTAGGGGGCTTTTTCCGCAGCGGGACCGATCGCGGCAACGCCGATCGTGTGAGGATAACGAGCGGGGTAGCTAGCAGAATTCTGATTGGAGTTACCAGCTGCTGCCACGATCGTCACGCCTTTTTGATGAGCATAATCGATCGCCTCTTTCATCAATTGGCTTTCACCACCGCCACCCAAGCTCATATTGATCACATCCGCCTGATTATCGGCGGCAAATTTGATCGCTTCGGCAATATCCGCAACCGTGCCGCTGCCGCTGGCAGACAGCACCTTGAGGGACATGAGTTTGGCTTCGTGGGCGATCCCAGCCACGCCATACTCGTTATTGGTGGTTTGGGCTATGGTACCAGCAACATGAGTACCGTGACCGACATCATCGTATGCTTCAATGCGATCGTTGACAAAGTCGTAGCCTTGGACGAACTTGGTGTCTTGTAAGTCGGGGACTCTGCTGATGCCCGTGTCCAGCACCGCCACCGTCACCCCATCCCCCTTAGTTTCATCCCAAGCTGGCTCAATGTTAATGCTGCGAAGATTCCACTGCTTGGGATATTCCGGATCGTTGGGTATCAAGCTAGCCTGGTAGATATAGTTAGGCTCGATGTATTCGGTGTAATCCTTCAGTTCGGAATTTTTCAGGGCCGAGAGCAATGCCCGATCGCCCTCTACAATATAGACATTGTCGCTTGTTGAGAATAAGCTGTTGAGTTTGGGAGTGACCCCGTATTTTGACGCGATCTCCCACACCTGCTCGGTTATCTGACCCGCTTTATCTTCCCGAAAGTCCAGTACTATCGACTGAAACTTTCCATTGTGAGCGAGACCTTTGAAGTTTAACAGGGCCATTGACAGCCCCAATATAAACAAGCACAGAACTAGAAACTTTTTCATACCTAATTCGCGGTAGTGGATGTTTGCTTACAACGATAACTTAAAAGCTCTCGGGCTGGGCAAGAGGCTGGAAATTTCCCGATTCGGAGCGAATGAAATATCATCTGTCAGTTTTTGCCTTTGCTATTATAACATATACAGCATTTATCATAAAGATGAGGTACAATAGTGAGGTCAGCAGTAGAACCCTCGAAAACCATGAAGCCCTATTCAGTTGATCTCCGCCAGAAAATTATAGAAACCTATGAAAATGAGGAGATATCACAAAGACAACTAGCCAAAAGATTCCGAGTAGCATTCAGTTTCGTTATCAAAATTCTCAAGCAGTACCGGTCCACTGGCAACTTGAAGCCGGGTATTAGCACCGGTCGTCCCCTCAAGCTCAACCAGTCCCAACAGGAAAAGCTCAAAGTTTTAGTAGAGGAAAATAATGATTGGACATTGTCAGAATATCAGTCAGAATTAGAAAAACAGACGGAGGTAAAAGTCAGCCGTTCCACAATAGACAGAATGATTAAACGGTCGGGATTGACCGTAAAAAAAAAGGCATTACATCCGACGGAAAAGAGAAGTTCTCGAGTTCAGCAGTTAAGGTTAGACTACTGGAAAGAGATAGAAGGAATTGAGCCTACTGACCTCATTTTTCTGGATGAATCGGGCTGCAACCTGGCTTTAACACGGATGTATGCCCGCTCACAATGTGGTCTGAGAGCTTATGGAAGTAAACCCAGTAAGCGAGGACAAAATGTTTCAATAGTTGGGGCAGTTAGTCTCAATGGGATAGTGAGTTCATTGAATATTTTAGGTGCTTATGATAGCTTAACATTTGAGGCATTTGTGATTCGACACTTAGTGCCAAAGCTGTGGAAAGGAGCTTGTGTTGTGATGGACAACTGTACAATTCATAAGGGAGATGTAATCCGACAAGCTATTGAAAAAGTGGGGGCGCGGTTAGTCTATCTTCCTCCTTATTCGCCAGACTTCTCTCCAATTGAAAATATTTGGTCAAAGCTGAAGAGTTATCTCAAGAAACTAGAAGCCAGAACCTATCGGGCCTTAGTAGATGGCATTCAGGAGGGCTTTGCTACCATCAACCTGCAAGATATCCACAACTGGTTCACCCACTGTTGCTACTGTACCTCACCATTTTGATAAATGCTATAATAGTGCGCTCTTTCGGTAAGAGCAATCTGCAAGGGTATTACTATAAGCATGTGGCCGCGCGTATTGATGACAATCATCGAAGAGGTATCTCAAGCTCAATTGGCTCATCGACGTCAAAAATTGCGACTTGCGAGGCGTCTGAAAATTTTGCAGACCATCTGGCGCACGGTGGCTGTCAGCAGTATAGCTGGCGGTGTAGTCTGGGCCATCGCCCGGCCCGGTTGGGTAATCCGTCAACCAGAGCAGGTGGAGATCGCCGGCAACGAATTGCTTTCCACACAGGCGATTCGCTTGGCGCTACCGATCGATTATCCCCAATCCCTGTGGAGTCTGCAACCCCAAGATCTTGCTAGAGAACTGTCCGCAAAAGCCCCGATCGCCAGGGCAACAGTCAGTCGCCATCTGTTACCACCCAGGCTGATAATCGAGGTACTAGAACGAGAGCCAGTGGCGATCGCCGTAAACTCGTCAGAACAGTCAAAGCTGCTAGGATTGTTAGACTCACAGGGTGTATTGATGCCAAAAGACAGCTATACTAATGTCAGCGGGTCATTTCCATTACCCAACCTCACGGTTATCGGTTCGCCAGAGCAATATCAACCTCACTGGGAAGCAGTGTATCAAGCAATCAGCCGCTGTTCAGTGAAAATATTGACAATAGATTGGCAAAACCCCAGAAATATAATTTTGAACACAGAGATCGGGATAGTTCATGTTGGCTCAATGTCAACGCAGTTTGCCACTCAAATTTTGACTCTAGCTCAAATGCAGCAACTGCCAGCACAGATAAATTCTAGCCAAATTGCTTACATTGACCTCACCAATCCCGCCTCACCTTCAATTCAAATGAAGTCAGATACAGTAAAATAGAATACACATAACCGAACTTACCTGTAACTTGACAAGCACGCTAGACTAGCATATAATGCAGGTCAAGTGACAGTACTCTGAGAGACTGTTGGCTGAATATGCCGTGGCCCTTAGGCTACATGTGACATAAACCGCCGTCTTCTGCTGCGCTCATACCAGCGTCATTGACTAGACATTACTAAATTGCCTATGACACCTGCTAATCAGACTCAGCTACCGCTTACTAATATAAGCTCCAATGGCGAAAAGAAATCTACCTATCAAAGGCAGTGGACACGGCTACGCTGCCAACCCATTTGGCAACGCTGGATTCCAAATGGCCCAGTCGCGGGATTGGCGCTGGCTTGCAGAAGAAGCATAAATGACAATATAGTGCCCAGTAGCATAGCTAAATCAAAGTGATTGGCGTTGGTGGGGGTGGCGGCAATGCTGTCAACGCATGATCGCTAGCGAAGTTGCCGGTGTAGATTTTGGACAATCAACACGGATGCCAAGCTTAGTAAACTCAGCAGCGTCCAAACGCCTGCAAATAGGACAAAAGCTGACCCGAGGACTGGGGGCTGGTGGACATCCGGCCATCGGTCAAAAGGCAGCTGAAGAGTCTCGGGAAGAACTGGCGATCGCCTTAGAAGGTGCAGACCTAGTTTTTATCACAGCTGGCATGGGAGGTGGGACGGGCACCGGTGCAGCCCCGATCGTGGCGGAAGTGGCAAAGGAAATGGGCTCCTTGACAGTGGGGGTAGTGACTCGCCCGTTTACCTTTGAAGGACGGCGTCGCACGAGCCAAGCCGATGAAGGTATTGAAGCCTTGAAAAGCCGGGTAGACACCCTGATTATCATCCCGAACAATAAGCTATTATCGGCGATTTCAGAACAGACCCCAGTCCAAGAAGCATTTCGCGTGGCTGATGACATTCTACGCCAAGGGGTACAAGGGATTTCCGATATCATTACAGTTCCTGGTCTAGTTAATGTAGACTTTGCCGATATCCGAGCGGTAATGGCAGATGCTGGCTCGGCCCTGATGGGTATCGGAGGCGGTTCGGGCAAATCCCGAGCTAGTGAGGCCGCTTATGCCGCAATTTCTTCCCCATTGCTGGAAACCTCGATTTCTGGTGCTAAAGGGGTGGTTTTTAACATTACTGGCGGTAGTGACCTGACTTTGCATGAGGTGAATGCAGCAGCTGAGGTGATTTACGAAGCGGTAGATCCTAACGCCAATATTATTTTTGGTGCGGTGATTGATGACCGCGTTGAGGGTGAAGTCAGAATTACTGTGATCGCTACTGGTTTCACTGGTGAAGTGCAAGCCCCACCAGTTAGTCGAGAGCGAGTAGCTAATGTGGAACCGCGACCAATTACCAGAACCAAACCAGGGCCGACGACGGAGCCAGAAAAAAAACCAGGATTGGATATTCCTGATTTTCTGCAACGGCGGCGTCCACCAAGATAGCTGTTGCCTAGGGTTCAGGATTGAGCATTTTCTCCTGGGAACGTACTACCCAGGAGACATCGAGCAAAGGTTATGAGACTTTTGTTAGTGGAGGATGACGAAGCTTGAGCCCAAACCTTGAGCGCAGCTTTGAGGGTAAGAGGCTGTAACTAAATCATTGGACCGCTCTGGACATTATTACCGGATTGGGTAATAATCGTGGTGCTCCAACAAAAACAAGAAGCTTATTTATAGCATGGCAAAAGTTGTGGAGGATGTATGCTATACGGTTTGAAAACCCAGCTCAAACTAAACAATAAGCAACGCACGCTATTAGCCAAACACGCGGGTGTTGCCCGTCACGCTTGGAACTGGGGACTGAATTTGAACCTTGCAGATACTCGACCATAATCGGGACAATCCAGAGGATAAAATCAAGTTTCCGACAGCGATTGACCTGCATAAATGGCTGGTAACCCTGGTCAAACCTGAGTATCCCTGGTACTACGAGGTAAGCTTCTTCGCCCCGCAATATGCCCTGAGACAGCTAGCTGAAGCTTGGAAACGGGCATTCAAAAAGACGAGCAAACCACCCAGGTTCAAAAAGAAAGGTCGCACTGACAGCTTCACCCTAGATGGCTCCATCAAGCTTGACCATTTTAGAATTAAAGTCCCTAAGATCGGTTGGCTAAGGACACATGAGCGACTACCCATCTTCATCTGTTCTCAACCAAAGTCTGTAACCATATCTAGGACTGCTGACCGATGGTTTATCAGTTTTAGGCTGGAAGTTGAGCCAGTCAACTACCCAAAACCTCATCCTGTAGTAGGAGTAGATTTAGGTATAAAAACGCTAGCCGTTCTATCAACTGGTGAGGTTTTTGAGGGTGCGTGGCGCAGCCATAAGATAGCCAACATCCGTAAAGACATATTGCACAAGCTCACGACCTATTTAGCTAAGAACCACAGCCGAATAGGAATAGAGAATCTCAATGTGTCCGGTATGATGGCTAATCACAAACTAGCTAAAGCCATTCAGGATATGGGCTTTTATGAGTTCAGACGGCAGTTGGAGTACAAATGTCAGTTGTATGGATCGACCTTAATTGTGGTTGACCGATGGTATCCTTCAACCAAAACCTGCTCTCAGTGTCACACCTCCAAAGACGAAATGCCTTTATCTGAGCGGGTTTTCCGGTGCGACAACTGCGGGTTTGAATGTGACATGGGAGACGCGGAACGCATCGTTGAATTTAGAGCAAGCCGCCAGTTAGGTGGTATTAGCCTGTGGACTGGATGAGTGCCGACACTACCAGAGTGAAGCAGGAAGTAAGTTGCCTTCGATGTCAACCTGTGGGTAACTTTGGGTAAGTCTTATGTAACGGTACAGCATTATGTAGTTGATGTGGCGTCAGGATCCCATGAGCGAATAGGTTGCTAAATTTGTCGTAGAACAGGTTGCCAAGTATGACGGGGGGGAGTTGCACGGGAATTAATCAACTGGACAAATATTATAAAGGCGCCCATTTTATCTCTAGATGTTCCATCAGGTGTCGATTATACTACGGGAGAGGCTCCAGGGGATTTTATGAAGTTGGACGATGACCCTAGGGCTACCGAAAACAGGTCTTTTACCAGAAAAAACGGGAGAATTGATTCTGGCGGATATCGGGATTCCTGAAGGGGCTTATCGCTGTCAGAGGTTGAAATTGTCTTATACCATTTTGGCGATCGCTACCTAATCCCCCTAAGTTGCAAACAGTAACAAGGGAAAACTGATAAAACCATGACTCAGGAAGAAAAAAGACTAGAAGCAGACAGAAACCGCCAAGCTTATTGGAAACGTTGGGGTCCCTATTTAAGCGAACGACAGTGGGGAACGGTGCGGGAAGATTATAGCCCTGACGGTGCAGCTTGGGACTATTTTACCCACGAACAATCCCATTACCGCGCTTATCGCTGGGGAGAAGATGGGATATTGGGAATTTCTGATAACCACCAGCGACTGTGTTTCGCGATCGCCCTCTGGAATGGCGAAGACCCCATGCTGAAAGAACGGATATTTGGCTTGACAGGAAGTCAAGGAAATCATGGGGAGGACGTGAAAGACTATTATTTCTATCTTGACAGTACCCCAACTCATTCCTACATGAAGGGTCTGTACAAATATCCCCAAGGGGCTTATCCTTATGATTGGTTGGTCGAAGAGAATCAAAGGCGCGATCGCCGCACGTTAGAATTTGAACTGTTGGACACGGGTGTATTTAAAGAAGACCGCTACTTTGATGTTTTTGTAGAATATGCCAAAGCGGGGCCCGAAGATATTCTCATTCAAATTACGGCAATCAATCGCGGACCGGAAACAAAAACATTACATTTATTACCCACCCTTTGGTTCCGCAATACCTGGTCTTGGAACTCTAAAGCACCCAAACCAAATCTGAAATTAATTCAACCCGGTGTTGTCGAAGCCTCGCACCCAACCCTAGGACAACGCTATCTCTATTGTGGGGGTCCGACAGAACTTTTGTTTACAGAAAACGAAACTAACTACCAACGAGCATTCGGTTCAGAAAACCCATCTCCATACGTCAAAGACGGCATCCACAATTATGTAGTCAAGGGTCAGAAAGATGCCGTCAATCCCGCGAACACTGGCACCAAAGTATCGGCAAATTATATCTTAGAAATTGGTGCCAGCCAGAGTCAAACAATTAAACTGCGACTGAGCGATCGCCCCAACCAACCATTGGGCAAGGAATTCGACAGGACATTCCTAACAAGAATCTCCGAAGCAAATGAATTTTATCAGCGCATTTCGCCCTTCCAGATGAGTGAAGACGATCGCAACATTCAACGGCAAGCATTTGCAGGGATGTTGTGGACAAAGCAGTATTTTCATTATATCGTTGAAGACTGGCTAAAAGGGGATCCAGATACCCCGATACCGCCAGCAGAACGCAAGGGCAACAGAAACGCGGAATGGATTCACTTACATAATGACGACATTCTTTCCATGCCCGACAAATGGGAATATCCCTGGTTTGCTGCTTGGGATTTAGCATTCCACGCCATTCCCTTAGCAATGATCGACCCGGAATTTGCCAAGCGTCAGCTAGACTTAATGACGCGAGAATGGTACATGCATCCCAACGGTCAAATTCCTGCTTACGAATGGAATTTTAGTGACGTAAATCCTCCCGTTCATGCTTGGGCAACCTGGCGGGTTTACAAAATCGAGCGGAAAATGTCTGGTCGTACTGACAAGCAATTTTTAGAGCGAGTTTTCCAGAAATTACTGCTCAATTTCACCTGGTGGGTGAATCGCAAGGATCTGGAGGGCAAGAACATCTTTGAAGGAGGTTTCCTGGGGTTAGACAATATTGGGGTATTCGATCGCAGTTCGGAACTACCAACTGGCGGACACATCGAACAAGCGGACGGTACAAGCTGGATGGGAATGTACTGCCTGAATATGCTGACTATTGCTCTAGAATTAGCCCAAGACAATCCCGTCTATGAAGATATCGCCAGCAAATTCTTCGAGCATTTTCTCTATATTGCCGATGCCATGAACAAGATAGGGGAAAATAATACTCAATTGTGGGACCTGGAAGATAGATTTTTCTATGACGTGCTGCACCTGCCCAACCAGGAGCAAATACGCTTGAAAGTGCGTTCTATGGTGGGGCTAATTCCGCTATTTGCAGTAACGACTCTGGAACCGGAGGTTTTAAATAAGCTCCCTAATTTCAAAAAACGGTTAGAGTGGTTCATCCAAAATCGTTATGACTTGAAACGCAATGTCGCCTGTATGGAAACACGTGGCGTTGGGGCGCGGAGAATGCTAGCGCTTTGCTACGTAACGCCCAAAAATGTTGTTACAGAAGATAAGTTGCGATGCATCCTGGCAAAACTGCTGGATGAAAATGAATTTTTCGGTCCCTGGGGTATTCGGGCGCTTTCCCGCTTCCATTTAGAAAATCCCTACATCTTTTACGTTAATGGAGAGGAATACCGGGTAGACTACGAACCGGCTGAGTCTAGTACACGCTACGCTGTTATTTGGCGGCAATTCTAACTGGCGCGGTCCCGTGTGGATGCCGGTGAATTACCTGCTAATAGAATCCCTCCAGCGGTTTCACTTCTACCTCGGCGATGACTTTAAGGTGGAATGTCCTACGGGTTCCGGTCAGATGATGAATCTTTGGGAAGTCGCGGCAGAAATATCCAAGCGATTGAGCAATATTTTTAGGCGCGACTCATCGGGGAGGCGACCAGTTTATGGCGGCACGGAAAAGTTCCAAACGGACCCTCACTGGCGGGATTTGATTCTGTTTTACGAATATTTCCACGGCGATAATGGTGCGGGCATTGGGGCGAATCATCAAACGGGTTGGACGGGTTTGGTAGCAAAGCCGATCGGGCAATGCAGCGAATATGAAGGTCAGGGCAAAATCCCTCAACTGATTAAGGAAGACCTTGGGGCTCGATCCCAACTGGCAATAAACAGATAAAATGCGGAAGAACATGGCTTAGTTAGCGCCTTGCTGCTGTTTGTTCATTGTCAACGACTATAGCTTGCGAGAACATCACAAGCAGGCGCGATTATTTTGGGCTGGGTGCTGGGTGTTAGCAGGCGCGATTATTTTGGGCTGGGTGCTGGGACAATCAATACATCTTGACTAGGTGGCGATCGCGATTCTCTGGGCTTTCGTAGCTGGGGGGATAATCCTAAAATGTCCTCAAAGAAGAAATCCCCGAACATCGCGAAAGTTACTTCTGGTCTTTCCTTGTCGGTGCAGGCGTTTACTCGGTGCTGCTGCTAGCAGTTTAACATGAGTTCGACAGCTTGTGGGGGACAGATCCTAGAACTCACCTATTGATATTATCATAGAAAGAAAGGTGGGCAATGCCCACCCTATCACTCTCTAACCAATAGTCATCGCCAAATCCCCGCTACTCACTATGAATGTAGCATTCTGCACGATGTCCGTGGCGGCATTTTGCACTAAACCCAAAATGTCGCCATTAGTCAGTTGAATTATCGTGTCATTGCCCGAGGCATTAAATACTAAATCTGTTAGACCGATATCCCCCGCGATCGCCACCCGATCGCCTTCCCCGGGATTAAAATCAGAAATGCTATCGGCAGCATCCACGTCAGTCTCAGCGGCAAAGGTGCGCAAGATAAAAGTATCTGCATCGCTGCCACCAGCGAGGATATCAAAACCCAAATCTCCCACCAAATAATCGTTACCGCTGCTGCCAATTAAAATATCATTCCCTTTTCCGCCCCGGAGAAAATCATCCCCAGCACCACCTTCAATGATATCGTCATCGCGATTACCGTTAACCACATCGGAGTTATCGGAACCAACGACATTATCAATGCCATCTAAAGCCAGAATTCCCCGATCGCTTGTCGCCAGTTGAATCACCTCGTTGCCATCAGTTCTGGAGTTAGTGAGAACCGGAACTTTGATAGCATTGCTAGCATTCACCAAATTGTTCAGCAGCACAGCATCGGTAATCAGAGACGAAACTCGACCATTCGAGATGCCCTCAGTTACCCCAGCATATATTATGCGATCGCCCTGTTGAATTTGATCGACCACATCCATTCCTTGGGTCACGTTCCCGAAGACAGCAAACTCTCCGTCCAGGAAAGGATTATCTGCCAAATTAATAAAAAACTGGGACGAGGCTGAAT
Organism: Hormoscilla sp. GUM202; assembly: GCA_005518205.2. Lineage (GTDB taxonomy): Bacteria > Cyanobacteriota > Cyanobacteriia > Cyanobacteriales > Desertifilaceae > Hormoscilla. Next base: position 167,380 of record RFFC02000012.1, on the reverse strand, counting down.
CAGGATTATCGCCCACCCGCGCCATCGCGATCGCACTGCGAACATTTGGCAACACTGGCGCAGCCGTTATTCCCGCCTGAGAGAAAGTTTGACTGTAGATCGGTTCAGCGGCCCCTACAGGTTGAATTTCTAAAGGAATTCGGCGTTCCTGACCGGTTACCGGGTCAATAAAACCCGCTGTTCCCAGCCGATCGACGGGAAAATTCGGGTCTCTGCTTTGCGGATCTCCAGCTTGCACCACAAACGGATTTGGTTCCCGTACCACTCGGTGAAAGGAAATTTGGTTGTAAAAGCCTCGTTCCACTAGATCGACAAAGTTACCAGAGGTAGTTGGGGCATTTGTGCCGTTAACTGATATGGTAATTGGGGCACCATTCACCACCATCACCACCGTCGCCAGACCTGTTAACTGGGGTAAATCTTCCATTTCTGAATCCTGCTCGCGATTGAAATATGCCTTATTATATCAAATGTCCCGGGTGATTTTTCCTTCCCGCCGCCAGATTAACCAGAAAGTTCTGCGATCGGCTAACTTCAAAGATAGTCATTTATTTAAAATTAGGTAAATTTATACCATTAGCCATCTATTCTGAAGACAGGCTTTAGATCTATTTGTTTGACAGACCTCTGGATTTTGTCGAGCTGGGCGGTACTGAGTCTCTCCCAGAAATAGCCCGTGCCATTGTTGATGTGGGGCGGCAGTGGCCCTGAAGGAACCGCCCCCTTGACAGTCGGCGCGATCGCCTGTGGGGATGGGTGCGATATCGGGGGGCCTCTGGGTGCGATCAGGGCACAGCGTCAGCGTGTCTGTTACATTGGCAATAGGAAGCAAAGAGCGAGCGATGCCGTGCCCCGGCGCAACCCGAAGATGTCAGATGTGACTGCTTTGTGCCCCGGCGCCATGGGAAAGTGACCGTGAGGCGATCTGGGAATATTACGATCGACAATTCCCCCCGATCACCCGAAAATAAGGTAAAATTAAAATAGCGCTCGATCTAGGAGAAATCTCATGAGTACACAAGCAGTGATAACCAAGACAGACTGCTGGGAGCCAGATGTTAGCAATCTCGTCACGGAGGATGATACGCCGGTGGACAATTTGTGCTCGGAAAAACAACAACGCTTCTTGACCAACTCAATTTACAGTTCGCCGCCAAGGCAGAAATTTTTAGCAGCAGCAAATGTCGGTCTATTCCATACATTGAAAGAACCGGCGATCGTGCCAGATGTATTATTGAGTTTGGATGTAACGGTTCCGCAAGATTGGTGGGACAAGCCAAACCGTTCTTACATGGTGTGGAACTATGGGAAACCACCGGAAGTGGTAATAGAAATTGTCTCGAACAAGAAGGGCGAAGAACTGGGAGAAAAACTCAATACTTATGCCAAGATTGGGGTAAAATACTACATAGTGTATGACCCCAGCCAGCAATTGGGGAAAAAAGTATTGCGAGTGCATGAACTCAGGGAAAGGCGCTACGAAGAAACCAATAAAACGTGGCTAGAGGAAGTGGGGCTGGGTGTAACTCTCTGGTCAGGGGTGTTTGAAGGCAGGCAGGATGTCTGGTTGCGTTGGTGCGATCGGGAAGGCAATGTTCTCCTGACTGGCTCTGAAATTGCATCACTTGAAAAACAACGTGCCCAACAAGCCGAAGAACGTGCCCAACAAGCCGAAGAACAGGCATCACTTGAAAAACAACGTGCCCAACAAGCCGAAGAACAGGCATCACTTGAAAAACAACGTGCCCAAATGCTGGCAGAAAAGTTGCTAGAGTTGGGTATCGATCTAGATACTGTGTAAAGAGGGCGTATCGGTAAGGTTGGGGAAGGGAACTCGCAGGGAACTCGGGCGCAGGGAAAGGGGCTCCAGGGGGCGGCGGGGGCGGACTGGCGATCGCCAGAAACCGGGTTTCTTTGCGAAATATTGGTTGGGGTGCCTACATTCTCGCCCCAAACGGTTTCAAGCTTGGTCGGCGCGACCCGATGGTGGGCGATGCCCTGGTAACAATATAAGATGTTGAATGTCGTTATAGTAAGCGATCGACATAGGGAGAAAGGTCATGTCTTCACCAGCGCCATACCTCAGCGGTAGCGAAATAAGAGCCAAGTTCCTGGAATTCTACCAGCAGCGCTCGCATAAAATCCTCCCCAGCGCCTCCTTGGTGCCGGAAGACTCGACGGTGCTGCTCACCATCGCCGGGATGCTACAATTTAAGCCCATATTCCTGGGACAGCGCCCTGCGCCAGTGCCTCGGGCCACCACTTCCCAAAAATGTATCCGCACTAACGATATCGAAAATGTGGGTCGCACTGCCAGACACCACACTTTCTTTGAGATGCTGGGTAACTTCAGCTTTGGAGATTATTTTAAGTCTGAGGCGATCGCCTGGGCCTGGGAGTTATCGACCCAACTGTTCCAGTTACCGCCCGATCGCCTAGTAGTCAGCGTGTTCGAGTCCGACGACGAAGCATTTGCCATCTGGCGAGATCGAATAGGCCTCCCAGCACATCGCATTCAACGGATGGGAGAAGAGGATAACTTCTGGGCCTCGGGTCCGACTGGCCCTTGCGGTCCCTGTTCGGAAATATACTACGACTTTCACCCGGAACTGGGGGACGAGAACATCGACTTGGAGGATGACACCCGGTTCATAGAGTTCTATAACTTGGTGTTCATGCAGTACAACCGGGACAGCGAGGGGAACCTCACCCCCCTGGAGAAGCAAAACATCGACACGGGGATGGGGTTGGAGAGGATGGCCCAGATCCTGCAACAGGTCCCCAATAACTATGAAACGGACTCGATCTTCCCGATCGTGAAGACGGCGGCAGAGATTGCAGGCATTGACTATAGTAAATGTGATGCCAAGACGCAAGTTTCTCTGAAGGTGATCGGCGACCACGTCCGGGCCGTGGTGCATCTGATCGCTGATGGGGTCACCGCTTCTAATATCGGCAGGGGTTACGTGTTGCGCAGGTTAATTCGGCGGGTGGTGCGCCACGGACGGTTGCTGGGCATTACTGGGGAGTTTACTACTCAGGTCGCTGAAACGGCGATCGCCCTGGAGGAAGCAGTCTATCCCAATGTGCGCCAGGGTGCAGATATGGTGAAGGGGGAACTGCAACGGGAAGAGGTGCGGTTTCTGGAGACCCTGGAACGGGGGGAGAAGCTACTAGCAGAGATTTTAGCGAAAAATCCCCAACAGATTTCCGGAGTCGATGCTTTTATCCTCTACGATACCTATGGTTTCCCCTTGGAACTGACTCAGGAGATTGCCGAAGAACGGGGTTTGACCGTAGATACTGCCGGGTTCGAGGAGGAAATGGCCAAGCAGCGCCAGCGTTCCCAAGACGCCCATGAAACTATTGACTTGACTGTACAAGGTTCTCTGGACAAGTTAGCCGAACAGATCGGCGGGACGGAGTTTCTGGGTTATTCTCAAGTGGGCGCGATCGGGCGAGTAGAAGCGATTTTGGTAAATGGCGTTTCCGTAGAAAAGGCCCGGGCAGGAGAGGAAGTGCAAGTCCTGCTATCGGAAACTCCATTCTATGCCGAATCCGGGGGACAAATAGGCGATCGGGGATACCTGTCGGGGGATGAAGTTCTGGTCAGCATATCAGACGTGCAAAAAGAATCCCATTTCTTCGTGCATGTGGGACGGATAGAACGGGGAACCCTCAATGTGGGCGATCGGGTGACGGCCCAGATCGATCGGGTCTGTCGCCGCCGGGCCCAAGCAAATCATACTGCAACCCATTTGTTACAAGCAGCCTTGAGGAAAATTGTCGATGCATCAATCTCCCAGGCAGGTTCTCTGGTAGACTTCGATCGATTGCGGTTTGACTTCAACTGCGGGCGTCCGGTCACCCCCGAAGAATTACAGCAGATAGAAGATCGAATTAATACTTGGATCGCCGAGGGTCACGAGGCTGAAATAGCCGTGATGCCCATCGCCCAAGCTAAGGAGAAAGGTGCGATCGCGATGTTCGGGGAAAAATACGGTGCCGAAGTGCGAGTGGTGGACTATCCGGGAGTATCGATGGAACTGTGCGGGGGAACCCACGTCCAGAATACCGCCGAAATCGGCTTGTTCAAAATCATCTCCGAAACCGGGATAGCATCGGGGATACGTCGGATCGAAGCCGTGGCGGGAGGTTCCGTGCTAGAATACTTGCAGGTGCGAGATAAGGTGGTCCGGGAATTGGGCGATCGCCTGAAAGCGAAACCCGAAGAATTGCCCGATCGGATAATCAACTTGCAAAACGAACTGAAAGCGACGCAAAAAGAGTTAGAAGCAGTCAAGCAGGAATTGGCGATCGGGAAATCGGAGCAATTATTGAGGACAGCAGAGACAGTAGGGAGTTACCAAATCATAGTAGCGCAGATGGATGTGGATGCAGCATCATTGAAGAAATCAGCAGAAACATTGCTGCAAAAACTGGGAAGTGGCGCGGTAGTATTAGGATCGGTGCCCGAAAGCGAAAAAGTGAGTTTAGTAGCAGCATTCAGCAAAGAGGTGAGCCAGAAAGGATTGCAAGCAGGGAAATTCATTGGCGAAATAGCGAAAATCTGTGGCGGAGGAGGGGGAGGACGCCCGAACCTGGCTCAAGCTGGGGGACGGGATCCCAGTAAGCTGAAACAAGCTTTAGATACTGCCCGCAAGCAGTTATTAGAAAGCTTGCAATAGTTGCGGATCCCCCCCCCAACCCCCCCTTGCGTTCCCAGGCTGAGCCTGGGAACGAGGGGGGGCTTAGGCATAATCGTAGGTTGGGTTTCCGCACGAAACCCAACCGATGTAGGGTAGAATGTCACTGACATAAGCGGAATATGCAAGAACTTTCTGGTGCTGGTGGAAATTGGCGAGTTATTGATGAGGCGATCGATCCGACGGTCGTGCAGCAGCAAGACAGCTTGTCTTGCGGTCCCGCCTGTGGTGAAATGTTGCTCCGCGATCGAGGAGTTAATGATGTCGCTCAGTCTATAATTGCATATGAAACAGGCGTTCCCGTAGATGTTGCGTATCTAGCTCGCGTACTTAACCAGATCGATCGGAGTAATATTGGCCTGTGGCGCGGCGGGAATTTTGTATCCGACGATATGTCTGCTATGCTTGACAGGTTAATAGCTAAAGGATCCTGGGCAGCAGAAATGAAGGAATTTGGCAATCCTATTGCTCACCTAGTTGTTGTCGATGGTTTCGACGATCTAGGATTTGTAAAGATTCGAGATCCTTGGAATCAGACAAGATATAAAATGGAGAAAGAAGAGTTCTTAAATTACTGGACTACAAGAGGAATTTATCTGGAGCCTAACTCATGAATGCAAGCGTATTTTTAATTCAGCAGACAGCAGGAACGAATGAATTTAGCGTTTTCATGTCAATAGGGGACTCGCCGAAGCAATTTACCTTCACAGTCGATCGTCCTCAGCAAGAACCATTCTTTGTTGTCAGCGGTGACGATCAATTCTGTCAATTTTTTAGATTTAATCAACAGATATCAGCTAAAGTCGGGGAATTGGTGGGAGAAATATATTTAGGTAAAAGGGTTGAATTTCCAGCTCATGTAGGGACTTTATTGACCGCTGAAGAGGCGATCGCGATGCAGAAACTTTTTCCAAAGCAACCTGGGCTCAAAAGGTGATGGGAGTGATCGTAGGGTGGGCATCGCCCACCAGATTACGATAAAAACAAGCAAAGATTTTAATTGCCAGCGCGAAAAATATGTTCGACAGTCAAATTAAATTCGGGAAAAGCTGGAGATTCAATGGGGTTATTTCCCCGAAATTGACTGACTTTGTACTCCCCGTCTACAAGTTGATATACAGAAATAGTCGGTTGCTTGGGGTTGCCAATAAACCGCCTGCCACCCAATGCCAGGTAGTCAACGATCCAATATTCAGAGATCCCCATTTCTTCATAATCTCCAGCTTTGAAAAAATAGTCATCCCGCCAATTGGTACTTACTACTTCCACAATAAGACTGACAGATTCACCCATGGTAATAATAGATTCCGTCTCCCAGCGAGATTCCTTGCTGACAGAATGCCTGTCCAGGACAATGACATCAGGTTCGTATCCAGCAAAGTCGCGAAATGGTTTAACGACCGATTCTTTGGGAATAAAGCAAGATAATTGACTGCTACGGCACTGAAGACCTAGTTCTAGGCTGAGGAATCCCGCAATTTCTGAATGTTTACCCCTTGGTTTCGGCATCTCAATAATAACTCCGTTGTGTAGTTCGTAGCGATGTTCTGAATTCTCTGGGTACCAGGCGATGAAATCGTCAAAGGTTATGGGTTTGTGTTGAGATTGTGTCATGGTACTCTGTTATAAAGAGGGAGAGTTAGTAGGGTGGGCATCGCCCATCAGGCATCGCCCACCAGATTATGATAACAGCTTAACCTGTGAATAGATCGGGTACTCCCAATTTCCAATAATCTAACATTGCCAAAAGATGAATTCATTACAAATTGAAAAACTTAAGGAGCGAAAAGGCGCCAGGAAGCTTTCGGAAATTCCCGATGAGGTATTAAAAGCACTCCATCAAGGAAAAATAGAGTCTGTCAATCTCATGGAATGGTTGGCTATTGACATCCAAACCTTGCTTGGCAATGTTCTTGTGGAAATAGGTTGCGATCGGTATCTCGATCGATCGGGAGGCTCTCAAATTTAAAGATGGAAGCGCGATCGAGCAACTTAAGGGATTTGGCGAAACTATTTTTAATATTTTGGAGGAATGTGACAACCGGGATGCAGTGTTTGAAGCACTGGCAAATCATACTTCAGACAAGATCGGGTCCTTGAGTGCTTGCAGCATTTCATATAACAAACGTTTATCTTTGCCGAAAAGGTTGCAAGTGATGCGTAGGTTTGCAACAGATCGGAATATGTCTGTCAAAGAATATGCCTGGTATTTCCTGCGACCTTATCTGATTGAAGATTTACCAAAAAGCTTCGAGTTACTCATTCCCTGGGTGAAAAACGAAGATCCTAATATTCGACGCTGCGCTGTAGAAGCAACTCGACCCAGAGGAGTTTGGTGCAAACATATTCCAGCGTTGAAAGAAAATCCCGAACTAGGTTTAACTATCTTGGAATTTGTGCGATCGGATCCAAGCAAGTACGTACAGCGTTCGGTGGGTAATTGGTTAAATGATGCCAGTAAATCTCGTCCAAACTGGGTAATTAGTACTTGTGTACGTTGGCAACAAGAATCACCGACTCAAGAAACTAATTGGATTGTTAAGCATGGCCTCAGAACTATCAACAAACAAGATTCTAGGTTTCCAAAGCAACGGGCGATCGAAAGGTGATGCCCATCGCCCACCAGATTGAGATAATACAAGCTATATCCAGAGAAAGCGGGAGAAGTGTATGAAAACATTGGCACGGATGAGAGAGAAATAGTCATTGCCAGATTTGGGTCGATCGTGCGCAAAATCACGGCCAGCTACGAATCAAAAGCAATTTATGGCGAAAAAAGGCAAGAAGTCACGGACATTCTTCGCCCAACCCTAAAGGGTTGGGCTACATGAACTAAGCCCGCCTGCGCGGGCTTAATTGGTTGCATCGGAGATTTGATGTTATGATAGGTGAGACAGCTCATGTTGTCAGTCGTATAGAGTTGACGATCGCATTTTAAGAACATGGCACGTTATACCCCCTATACCCTGCAAATGCAAATTACTCGTATGTTCCTGGAAGGGCAATCCTTCTTCGCAACAACGAAGGTACAAGATTGGTTGCGAGAACGCAATCAAGATCCAGCAGATTACGAGATCATCTTTCATCAGCAACCAGCACCCCCAGGCTCCCAAGAAGTGATGCAGATAAAAATTGAATTGCAGCGTCGAGATGGAGAACCTGTAGATGAATGGCTGCAACAAGAGGTCGATCGGGAGACATGATTCTGTAACTGATGAATTGTGAATCAGAAGCAGCGATCGGGGAAAGATTGCAACTGAGGCAATGGGGTGGAGTGGGACTGGTAACATTGGGCGTGGTGGGCCTGAGTCTGGAGAGAATGTTCAAGGCAAAAAGGCGATCGTAAGGTATCATGGATGCGATCGCGCCGTTCGTCGTAAGACACACTTTACGGCTTCCGGGTTCGTAGCGCCGTAGGTTGGGTTTCCGCACGAAACCCAACCCGACCAAGGTAAAATAAACGGAGGTGATTATTCAATGCCATCAAAGGTATAATGGAGGAGATGGCGATCGCGCGAAACGGGATCCAAGATTTGAAGGATGATGGAAAAATGCAACTAGAAGATTACTTCAACTTTTTGGCAGAAGATGATATTCGACTGAAAGGTTCGCGGATAGGGATTGAAACGATCCTGCATGAGTATATCTATCGAGCCAGAACCCCAGAGGAAATCGCTCAAATATATACATCACTTACCCGAGAACAAGTATATGCGACGATTCTGTATTATCTGCACAACAAAGAAGCAGTTAGCAAGTATATTGCCGACTGGTTAGAGTGGGGACACCAGCAACGTAAAGCTCAAGCGTTGAACCCGCACCCAGCAACTGCCAGACTACAGAAATTTCTAGACGCACAAAGAGCAATGAAACAGGCAAATGGCGTTAAAATATCTGATGGATGAAAATGTTAATCCGCTTTATCCCAGTCAACTGCGGCGACGGGCTCCTGAGTTAGTGGTGCGGGCAGTTGGAGAACCTAAAGTTCCTCCCAGAGGCACATTAGACCCAGAAATTCTGCTTTGGTGTGAAGAGTATGACTTTATCTTGGTGACGAATAACCGCAAATCTATGCCTGTACATTTACGCGATCATATCGCTCAAGGTCGTCACGTGCCAGGAATTTTTATTCTCAACTCTGATTTAAGCATAGGTAGAAACCTTGAGGAATTGAGTGTGATTGCGAAGGCTTCATTTGCAGGTGAATATCAAGACCAGATTGTTTACCTACCACTCACCACAAGTCGTGATGATGATGTCTGAGGTGCGATCGCCGGTAAAGTCGTTGTGCTGAGAAACTCAATCCCAGCACCGAAGCGATCGCACCGACCGTCGGGTAACCAACCCAACCGGACCAAGGTAAAATATGCGGAGGTGATGATTAAATGCAATCAAAGGTATAATGGAGTCCAAGGCGATCGCGCAAAAATGGATAATGGAGAATAAAAGAAGATGAGTAATACAGTAAAATTGGAACCAAAGACAGTATCTTGGCCCTACCTAGAATTTGACGATCGGGGGAGAGCCAAGATAGCCAATACCAGAATACGCATTTCCATGCTAATTCAGGAGAAACAGGCTCACGGTTGGAGTCCAGAAGAAATTTATTTTCAGCATCCGGAACTCTCTCTGGCTCAGGTTTATGCAGCTTTTAGCTATTATTATACGCATCAGTCGGAGGTCGATCGAGAGATTGCCCAGTCGGAAGAAGAGATTTGGCGTCTCAAAGGAGAACTGAAAGCCATGGGTGCTGGTTATGATGCCCCCGAGTTTCGGAAAATGCTTCAGGAGAAAGTTAAAGAGGATGTGTCAGCGATCGCGCCGTAGGTTGGGTTCGTGCCTCAACCAAACCCGACCAAGGTAAAATACAATTAATCTAAGCATTATGATATTATGTTATTAGTCGGTTAAAACCGACTTGGCGCCTCGAAACCTGGCTCCCGCCTGGTAACGCGGCGCTGCGCCGGCGGGCTAACAGCGAAGAGAGGGAATTGAAGAGAGAGAATTACAGGGGGGAAGACGATTGTGACAACAACAATAATTTCAGCTAAACTGACATTAGAGCAGTTCCAGGAACTTCCAGAGACTAAACCTGCTTCCGAGTACATCAATGGAGAAAAATTGCTGAAACCCATGCCACAAGGAGAGCATAGTCTACTTCAAAGTAAGCTTTGTAGCAGAATCAACCGAGTTACCGAGAACCCCAAAATTGCTTACGCTTTTCCAGAATTGCGCTGTACTTTTGCTGGGGCGTCAATTGTTCCAGATGTGGCAGTTTTTTTGTGGGAACGCATTCCCCGTCAAGCATCTGGTCGGATACAGAATCGTTTTGAAACTTATCCAGACTGGACTATAGAAATTCTCTCTCCCGACCAAAGTCAAATGAGGGTTACTCGAAATATTCTCCATTGTCTTAACAATGGTACGGAGTTGGGTTGGTTAATAGATCCCAATGAAGAATTAGTTTTGGTATTTGCACCCGGAGAACAACCCCAGCTATTCGATCGCCCCCAGGATCGACTTCCTCTACCTGAATGTTTATCTCACCTCCACAGCGATTTACAATTGTCCGTTAGGGACCTGTTTGGTTGGTTGAGTCTATGATATAATGCGATAAGGTATCGACTTGCGCTTTGAGGATGTGAAGGTATTGGCTGCGAGAATAAGAGGTAATATGAGCAATGTCCAAATCAAATTACCGACAGATGCCGAGAGCGTGGGTACAAGCTACTTGGGATGATTACCTTCAAACTGTTCGGCAGTTCCAAGATGCTAAATGCTATTACTACAATGGAAAACTAAGAATTGAAATGGCACCCCAAGGTTACGATCGCTCCTACGATAACTTCTCGATCGGGTATGCGGTAGCTTTATTGAGTGGCATCAAAGGCATTCCCTTGGTGGGACTCACTAACTGCACTTTCCGGAAAGCAGGCGAGGGAGAATATCTTGCCTTCTATATCGGTGCAAATGCAGAAATCATTCCCCCCGGTGCAACTGTTGTCGATCTAGATGTTTATCCTCCTCCCGATCTGGTTATCGAAATTGCCAAAACATCTTTTGCTGATGATATTGGCAGCAAGCACATGCTCTACGAACAACTAAATTTTACTGAATATTCGGTTGTCAATGTACATCACGCTCAATTGATTGCGTTCGCGATCGCATCTGGTGGCAGTCGCCCGATCGCCCGATCGCAAGTTTTGCCCCCATTACCATTTAGCTTACTCGAAGAAGTGTTACGGCGGGGTCGGACAACGGGTCGCAGTCAGATATATGCTTGGTTGATTACTCAAATTCAGAACATTTAAACGAGGACGGGTTTCAAGACTTCGTAGGTTTGGCATTCAAGTGGTTTTAACAATCAGGAAATTTTCCAAAGTACGCTACACTTGCGGTTCCTAGATCGTTATCACCTATACTCGAATATGTGTGACAATGAATAGGGAAGCCAATCAATGTATCTCGACCTTGCAGGTGCCGGTGGTAACTGGCCAGTAATAGACGAAATTAGCGATCCATCAGTTATCCAGCAACAAGGAGACTTATCTTGTGGAATTGCCTGTGGACAAATGCTGCTAAAAGATCGTAAAATTAATATCGAGCCAGCAGACATTGAAGCCTTAACAGGTACGCCAGTCAGCTCCCAAGGACTTGCTAGCGCTCTTAATCTCCTAGAATCGGACGAGTCCCGACAGTGGGAAGGAGGTCCATTAAAGCTACCCGGTGCTACTGAAAAGCAACTTCTAGAAACCTTAAATACTACAGGTTCCTGGTTTGCTATGTTGTGGGAAACAAGCGCCGGAATAGGACATCTTATAATCGTTGATGGACTCGACGATCTGGGATATGTACTTATTCGCGATCCTTGGGAAGGGACCAAATACAAAATGACTCAAGATAACTTTTGCCAATATTGGACTACTGAAGCAATTTTTGCCAGAAAAAGATGAACGTACAAGTGCTTGCGATCTCACCTACTTCCCAGTTCAATGCTTACGATGTCAAAGTCAATATCTCAGAAGAACAGCACGATTTTAGGATGACAGTAAAAATAGTTTCAGTGGCGGGTAGAGAAATTCAAGTCACCAATGGAGACGAAAAATTATTAGAAACTTTCAGATTCAATCAAATGGTAGCACTTGAGATATCTAAATTAGTCTCAAAAGTATATAACAATGAGGAAGCTAAACTACCAGCAGCGATAACCGAAATCAAGATGATTGAAGACCGAAGCAACCAAGACATTGATTACCCGGTTATAGACCCCCAGCAGTGAAAAATATCGGCCATTGTCAGGGTTAACCCCACTGACTGTAACTCTAAACTATCTTGACTGCCTAAAATGTCGAAAGACCAATTACCTGCCTCATTGGGTCGATAAACTTCTACCAGCATTTCCTCTTGAGAAACCAGCACGTATTCTTGCAAACTGGGTAAACTTTGGTAATACAGCCGTTTTTCTCGTCGGTCTAAATTTTGTGTGGTGGGTGATAGCACCTCAACAATTAAACAAGGACGGGTTTTGTAATATTTTTCTGTATCTTGGGGGTCGCAAGTCACCATCACATCAGGATAGTAGAAGAGAGAGGCGGTATTTTGAGCAATGGGGATTTTTACTTTCATATCTGCAATGAAAGTTTTACACCCACTCCCGCGTAAGTGAGCGAGTAAACTGGTGTAGATATTACCAGCAATGCGGTTATGTTCTTCGCTACCGCCAGACATGGCGAAAATTTGACCGCCGAGATATTCATGGCGAATATGGCTAGTTTCTTCGCCTTGGAGATAGTCTGGTACAGAAATAAATGCTGTGGCTAATTCCATGATATGATTATTTCTCAATGGGGAATATATTGACATATTACAGATTATCGTGCGGAATGTGCGCTGAAGCGCTACCGCCGCCTCTTCGCCGCACTCACGCATCAGGGTCGTCGGGTTTGAACTCTTCTATGCTTTCAATTTCTATAGGTGAGGATGCGATTATCCGCAGGTTAATATCAACTATAATTTGATTTTTGTCAAGAACTATATTCGCTTTCTTTACTAAAAATTTAGCTGGTAAGCTATCACCTTCTGATTCAAGAGACGATTTACTTTTATATCCGGCGTCCTCAAGCCATTCAGCAACATTTCTCCAGTTCTCCATCTTGCGATCGCATTTGCCCAGAAGAATCTTAACATACTGATACAAGGTGTTACAGAGGTCAACTTCAACACCCTTGGGGCTTTTATGAAGTTTTTCAGCGATTTCACCGGGACTGTGACCGGAAAGCAAGCCGCGCAGGTGTTGCTTTTCCATCGGTGTCAGATGTTTCCCCTTAAGCGGAGGCGAGGTCTTTGTAGAGGGTATCCAAGTCCCAGTGATGTGCAGCCTCGGGGAACTGCTCCTTAGATGCCATAGCCGGTAGTCCTTAAAGTCCTAGTTTTACCATAGCATAAATTATAACGTTTATTAAGGGTCAGCTAGTTTGAGCTTTGCTGACAATGGGACGTAAGGGCGATTTTAGCCGGACTGGGACTGGAAAGCAAGCAGGGAGTTGCTTTTTCACCGGCGTCAGATGTCTACCCGTCCCAGTGATGTGCCAGCGAACTGCTCCTATGCTATAGCCAGTAGTCGCTTAAAGTCCTAGTGTAATCCTAGCAGAAGTTATAATGTTTATTAAGGGTCAGCGATTTTCAACTTTGCTTACGATGGGAAAGAACTGACTCCCACAGCGGTGGACGGTCAAGAGGTGGAAAGGCCGCGCGCGCGCTCGCATCAAGGAGTAACAAAAATGAAACGCAGATTATTAACATATGCAACTGCTTTACTAGCATTAACTGCGGGAACTTTGCTAGTAGAAAAACCGGCTGAAGCCCAACGTGACAACTGGTACTTAGTGGGAGACTGGAATGGTGATGGAAAGGACAATCTGGCTGTCAGACGAGGCAACTGTGTTTTCATGGATTTTAACTTTGATGGTAGTCATGACCGAGAACAGTGCTATGGCAATGGAAATAGTGAGAGCCAGTATTTAGTCGGAGACTGGAATGGTGATGGGAAAGACAATCTGGCGGTCAGACGCGGCAATTGTGTTTTCATGGATTTTAACTTTGATGGTAGTCATGACCGCAAGCAGTGCTATGGTGATGGAAATAGTGAGAGCCAGTATTTAGTTGGAGACTGGAATGGTAATGGTATAGATAATCTGGCGGTCAGACGCGGTCATTGTGTTGTCATGGATTTTAACCTTGATGGTTCTAGCGACCGACAACAGTGCTATGGTAATGGAAATGGTGAGAGCCAGTATTTAGTTGGAGACTGGGATGGTGACGGTAAAGATAATCTGGCGGTCAGACGAGGTAACAGAGTTTTGATGGACTTTAATTTTGATGGCGATCACGATCGCACGCAAACCTATGGCAATGGATAGTGCGATCGAAGGAAATGTCTACGATACCGAGTATGGTCTTGTCGGAACTATTCGCTTCTAACATTTATGGGTCTAATTTACAATGGTGCAAGATGTCGGATAATGCTTTTCTCCACCGCGATGTATTGAACAGAACGGGGGAGTAACTTTCTGTTCACCTTCGTGATAATATGTCGGACACGAGAAGCTAGAGGCTGGAGCCTCTAGCTTCTTTTGGTACAAGCCGTATTTTTCCTTTTCTACTATCCCAGCGTCAGCACTCCCGCTGGAAAATCTGATACAAGTCGCTTTCTTTCCAGCCAACGTACACCCAAGAGGATGTTTTCCAGTAGATTTGCACCCAAGACTGGAATTGTAAACTCCTCTCCATCTAGAACCACAGTTCCCAGATAGGCATTAAAAGAAGCTTCCCCTGTAGCTGTCTGCATCTTTTGTTGAGCAGGAGCCAAAAGCCAATCAAGACTTTCAGCATCTTGGTTGTCAACTACCAGCCAGTGAATCCTGTATCTAAAACCGCATTGACTGGTACAGGTTCCCCATCTGCACCAATCAAATCAATTTCAAAAACTAACTCCCCTTTAGCGCTAAACTCACCTGAAATCATATTCTCCCACAGACTCCTGTTTCATTAAGCCTCAGCATGAGGCACATAGCATGAGGATATTTCTGACACGCCTTTTCTATAGCAATCATTTCATCTTTCTCAATGAAATATTCCTCACTATTTGGCTCGATGACGATAAACCAGTCGTAATACTCATCGATTAGTTCTGGGCGAACTCGCTCAAAAATAACCTGACAGCGCTGATTCGACTCTTCTCGTTCAGCCTGACGGCGGGCTTTCTCTTCTGGGGACAGTCGGCGCGAGGGAAAAATCCTTCCCCGACGCGCCCTGGGATTAGATGATAACTGCGTCATGTTGTCTCCTACCAGTTCATCTGAATAGATTTAGTTTATTATATAGCTAGCCTAAAACATTATCAACAGATGCTCGGTTCAGATCTCAAATGTAACAACCGCCGTGCCTCGGCGTGACCCGATCGCCGACCGACATGCCGCCGTGCCCGGACATGGGGCGATCGCCTTCTGTGCGATCGCCCTTCACAAAAGTTTACATGGGAGCAAATGCCAGAGAGCGCATTCGTTGGCTATAATCGGGATCGAGTCTCGCTATTGAACAGCGATGGGAGGCAGAGCCTCGAAATTACGTTCCCTGCCAGAGTCAGGGGGTGTGGTCATAAGTAGTTGATAGCCAGGTGCATCTCAGATACATGTATATAGCCCGCGCAGGCGGGCTTTGTTCATGTAGCCGGCGTCTTCCGCGTACTCTTGTCCTGAAGGACGCGGTAGCGACCGAGACACCGCCGGGCCCTTTAGGGTGAGGGCGGCGAGGCTTCCTACCAACGGGTTTTGACCGCACCCAGAGTCAGGGAACGAGGAAACTCAGAAAAGGAAAGAGGATAATAATTTAATTTAATGGTAAAATAGCAGGGCAAAGGTTAAAGAGGGCAAGCAGATGACAATCAGACAACCCCGATACAGCAAAGAAGAATTTGCTCGACGTGGCGATCGCATCTACGAAACACAGGTGCGATCGCTCTTTGAAGCAGGAAATCACGGCAAAATAGTCGCGATCGACATAGAGACGGGAGCGTTTGAACTTGCCGAAAATACTATAACAGCAACAGAGCGACTTTACCAGCGATATCCCGATGCTCAACCTTGGGTGATTCGGATTGGACATCGCGCTGTTTATCGTTTTGGATCCCGGAGTCTGAAGAAAGTCCCATGATGCTTAGTATCGTCAATGAAAATTATTCTAACAACCAACCAAATAATTCTCCCACAGTCAGCCGCAGTTCGCCAGCAAAAGATGGTACCGGAAGCTGCTGCGCCGATCGATCGCAAATTTCCCTCTGCTGCTGCGGACGATAAACTAATAAAGTTCGATCGTCAGGATCTATTAGCCATCCCATTTCCGTTTCAAAATTCAGGCCGTGCAGAATTTTTTGGGTAACTTTCGTAGCGCTTTGGTCTGGAGACAGTATTTCAATAATCCAATCAGGCGCAGCTTCAAAGACGTTCGCTACACCGCCGTTTTCCTTGCGGGGAATTCTATCCCAGGTAAAAACCGCTACATCAGGGACGATCGCCCGGCCACCAAAGATGCATCGCAGTTCTGGAAAAGCCCGTGCCACTTTTTGGGGCTTAACAACTGCATTAATAGCAATAATCAGTTCACCCTGAATGACACTATGTTCACCTTGTGGCATTGGCTTCTGTATAATTTGACCGTCAATATACTCGCTAGCAGGTTCTGTTTCTGGTAGCTTCAGAAACTCAGACAAAGTTAAAGGTTTAGAAATAGTTTGTACCATTGGTCTCCCAAACATTCAGACAGGTATACCCTCCTTCGCTGCCAACTTTTCAGTTGACAAAGCTTGATAGTAAAGGCATTAATTTATTTTCCCTAGGATCGCTAAATTACACTTCCAAAACGGTTCGTATTCTTCAACAATAGTTCCGACTCGCAACATATCTGTTTGCGGTTGGGTTTCCTCACGTCAACCCAACCTACGACTTCAAATGAGCGCGATCGCCACTAACCCTGGATTTTAGACTTTTTTCCTTGAGGGTGTTCCGAACAGAATAGCGAGAGATAAATTCTTCAAACAGGTCAAAAAAATTATCTAGTGCTTTCCTCTCATCCTCGGAATAAAAAAGAATAATGTTAGCCCAAGATTGGCTAGTCTGGACCTTAAATCTTTGGCGGATCCACTCAGGAAACTCCATAAAATCCCGTTCTTGTTCCGTTTCCTGTTCTCCTAACTCATATTTCGCAACACTGTAACCCGACAAAAAAGCCTGAAGGCAAATAATTGAATTTCGTCCCAAGTACATTGAAGGAGCTTTCTTAATTTTCTCGATTATCCCATATAAATCGTGCATTTTACCCCTCAATTGTTCCCTTAACTTGTGATAATGCTACTTAAAATTCCTCTTCTCTAATCTGAAAACTTCCCCTCCCCAGTTCTATGGTAGGAGATGTTAAATTTTGTAACCATTCCTCTCTCCTAACTACTATCTATATTATCAAAAATTATTTCTTCACCGTCAATAGTAATTGATATTCCTTCATGGTAGCCATTAGTAGCAATTTGCTGCTCTTTTTTGAGATCGTAAATCACCGACCAAGGTAGATCCCGTCTTCCTAAATCAAGCTTGACTTGCTTCCCCTTTACCTTTATGCTTGTCAATAATTATTTGATTGCTTGACTGCATTCAACACATTGAAAAACTCCAGACTGGCTATTGTAGCAATCTCCTGTCGAATTTCATCTAAATTAGTCCGCTCTAAACTCAAATAAACACTTCCTCTCGATTCACAACCTTACCTGCTTTTTGCGGTTGTCTAGCTCCGTTTATTAACTTTAACATAACTTTTTCCTTCTTTAAAAAATCTTTACACATCATATTCTTCCTTGGCGATCGCCCCATCTGCTTGGTGGGCGGTGCATTCGGAGGCGATCGCCCCAGACGACTGGTAAGCTGTGCCTACGAACGGCAGGCAAGCACTAAAGTGCTTACTACGAACGACCCCAGACGACTGGTGAGCTGTGCCTACGAATACGAACGGCAGGCAAGCACTAAAGTGCTTACTACGAACGAGGCATCGCCGGCAGATACGCCTCGCCTCGTGTCGCTGATGTCGCCCCTGGGACTAGAGAACGGAGAGGGAGGGATTCGAACCCTCGTTAGCGTTACCACTAAACAGCATTTCCAGTGCTGCGCCTTCAACCACTCGGCCACCTCTCCAGAGAGGGTCTGATTATTTTCAGCCACTAAAATATTACTTTAACACCAAGTCTCGCATTTTGGCAACAAATTTAAAATAAATTTGCCGCACCAAAAAAGAACCATCCCCCCATAAAACCTCTAAAGCCCGCCTGCGCGGGCTTTGTTCCTGTAGCCCCACCCTAAAGGGTGGGGCTGTGGGTGGGGATGTGGGGCGACTAAGCCGGATAAATCCGCAGACGCCGGTTAGGCTCCTCACCAAAACTATTAGACTTGAGCCGATAATGTTCCACCAGCTCGTGTTGCATCTTGCGCACCTTCCCAGAGCGGGGTAGCAGTTCCACCGGTTGTCCCTTGGGAATCACGATTTGCTCCACCGCCAGTCGAGCTTCTTCCAGCGCTTCAATCTCGTCATCCGTACCGCTAGCAGAAAACAGATTCAGATCCACTGATGCCGCCGTCATCTCGTCCATATCCAGCAAGCGCTTGAGGGCGCGGACAATCTGCGGTACGGTATTGGACTTGAGAGTGTGCAGCGGCACCTGACGGGACTTGGCCATTTGCTTTAACTTGCTGTGGTTCTTGACATGCGATCGCAGGGCCAAAACCACATCCGCACTATCAATATCCTCGATCAAGACTACTGGTAATTTCAAAGTGCGGATCGTCTGTTCTAGCTGGTGGCGGCTAATCCCATAGGGATAAACATGCAGGGGCCAATCTTCCCCATTCGGACCGTAAGCGCTTGTCAAATCAAATGTCTGGTCTGGTACAGTCCGAACAAAGAAATCATCTTGCCCTCCTGCCGATTCATCCAGCATCTGCTCGAACATCTGCGCCTCAGACAACAATGGCTGATTAGGCACTGGCCTCATCTGCCCAGATGCCCGCCAACCATTTGCTCCTGGGAAAGGAACGCGCGGCGTCTCCTCTTTTGTGCGACTAGCTATCCCAAGAGACGCCACCTGGGAGTTACCTGCAATACTTTCCGTTGGGGCAGTTGATAGCGCGTGAGTAATCACAACTTTACCCGTTTCACTCACAGTTCTCACCTGAGGATTGGGTTTAATGCCCCGCAGCAAACTATCAACCGTTTCTGCTACCCGTTCGTGTACCACCCAACGCTGCCTTTCCAGCATTTCCACAGCAATTTCAAATGTCGGTGGTGCCTTACGCTCCAACACAGTTTTCTGAGAACGCCTCCGTTTCGCCTCCTCATCTCCGAGAGTTACTGCCTGGATACCACCCACTAAGTCAGAAAGGGTAGGGTTTTTAATCAGGTTTTCGATCTGATTTCCGTGAGCAGTTCCCACCAGCATCACTCCCCGTTCCGCGATCGTCCGAGCTGCTAGAGCTTCCAATTCCGTACCAATTTCATCAATCACGATCACTTCCGGCATGTGGTTTTCCACCGCTTCAATCATCACCTGATGCTGGAGTTCCGGGCGGGCAACCTGCATCCGGCGGGCGCGACCGATCGCAGGATGAGGAATATCACCATCCCCAGCAATTTCATTCGAGGTGTCGATAATCACCACCCGCTTATCCAATTCATCTGCCAGGACGCGGGCAATTTCTCGCAGGGCAGTTGTTTTACCAACCCCAGGACGCCCCAGCATCAGAATAGATTGACCTGTTTCTACTAGGTCGCGGATCGTGCCAATGGTCCCGAAGACTGCTCGACCAACTCTTAAAGTCAGACCAATAATCTCGCCATTGCGATTGCGCATAGCGCTGATCCGGTGTAGAGTTTGTTCGATGCCAGCGCGGTTATCACCGCTAAAGTTTCCCACTCGCTGGATGCAATAATTCAAATCTTCACTGCTGACCAGATGAGAGGAAATGTACTCCGCCGAGGTGGGAAATCGCGCCTCTGGGAGTCGGCCCAGATCCAAAACCACCTCAATCAAACTATCCCGCGATTCGTGTTTCTCCAGCTGATGCCGGATTGACTCTGGCAGGATTTCTAGCAACTTATTCAGGTCCTCCGTAATTTGCATGCGATCGACAGCAATGTCTTCAACTTCTGGCGATTCAGGTGAGAGCTGATGCTCGCAACTGTTTATAATTTTTAGATTCACCATATTGATGTACATCAAGAGTTTGTGAGACAGCAAAGGGTAGGCGGAAGTAGATGCACAGAGTCTAAATCCGTGCTATAAATGGGAGGTTTCAAGCACTTTCATAGGCGATTTCAGTTGAACAACTAATGAATGAGCAACGGCAACTGCTTGCCAGAGTAGTTCTGGCAATGATTCCAAGCGTGGTGGCTCAGAATTCTGTTCCAGCCTTGTTTCTAGCTGGTCTATAATTGGCGATAGCAAGACCCGGGCATAGCTCCCATAGCCAACTCCAGCAACTTGAGATAGGAGTCCAGCTGACCTAAGTTTGCTAACCGTGTAGTTGTTAGTTCCTCCTGCTAGCTGGACATGGCCCGGTAATCCTGCTGCTATGACTTTTTGAGCTAATTTAATCGTGGCGTGAGTCGTTCCCGCGCCGATATCGCCACTCATAGGACGCCCGTCTGCTTGCCAGATTAGCTGACAGGGCAGGGGCTGGATTATTTGATATAATGACCGCAGATAATCGATGAGGTCAGCACCATCTGGGCAGCTAATTGCTACTAGAATCAACTTGTCCGCCCAAGGTGCTATTGCTTGCCACAGGCGGCGAAAATCTGCTAAATGTCCGACCTGGGTGTGGATCTCGATCGCATCTATGCCTGTTTCTAGTAATAGAGGTGCGATCGCCTGGGGAGTATATATATAAGAACGAGTAAATATCAGCTGACTGGGACATGCGGGCAGACAGCGACCGCATCCATAGCAGCGTCGGTCTATCACTCCCGAACAGCTATCTTTATTAAATGCGATCGCCTCTGCCGGACAAACCCGTTCGCAGGGACGGGGGCAGTCTGCTGGACAGTTCGCGGGGTTAAATTCTGCCTTGCGGAAGTGAGGGTCTTCTCCATCATTGAGACTCACCATTAACAGGGGCTGACTGGAACAACCAGCAAACCCTCGCTTTTGAGCTGCCTGACTGAGAGACTGGGCCACCTGGAGAGCATCTCTAGCTGCGGCCACCACAGCTGGGTCAGCCGCCACATCAATACAGTCAACACCGGCAAGGGTATAAGCCAACACGAGACTTCTAACAGCCGTCCGATGTTGGAAGCTGGCTCCGCAAATGAGCTTGAACCAGTGTCCCTGTCTGAGGGATTGTAAGGGATAGTACAGATAAGTCACCCTTATATCGTAATACATTACTACTCATCTGAGTAGGTCTAGAGCTATTTTACTCGATCGAGTCATCTGTGGCATGAATTCTCACAGGAAAATACTTTCAGCACTTTTAGCACTGCGATCCCCTGTCACAGCTATACATATACTACATATTTAGGGGATCGGCTAGCAGCCTCACTCTATATAGTGGTTTCCCTGGGTAGGACAGGCGTCTCGCCTGTCCTACGGAAAGATTAAGCTGCAACCAAGCTATCTTTTAGGGGTTGCCAGCGAAAGAAGCGATCGCCTCCCATCTCCACGACGATCTTAAGTTTTGGTTCGGTAGCGGGCAAAATCGTCAAATACTCAATCTCACTAGAGGACAGCATCTGCCCTTCCAGGATCCACAGCACCAGTCCTTTCGAGTCGGGAGGCAGTTGCTCCAACTGGGTATTCACCACCGGCGGTATGTAATACACGTAACCTACTGCCGCGTCATTCCCGATCGTCTTTTTACCCAGGTGAGCGGGGCGAACTCCATGAACCCCAGTCAAATACATGGGCAAATCTCCCAGTCCCCGGGCGGCGATCCAGAGACCTACATAGCCGGAGGCCCTGATGCGCCGCAAGTAGCGTCCTTCATGTCCGCCCTCTAGAGGCGCATAGACGGCCAGAGCACCGGCTTTCTCCAAGTCCCGTATCAGTTTCTTGCCATTCGTTATCAGTGCCATAATTTGCTTGTTGGGTAATGGTTAATTGTCAATGGTAGGGCGGGCACCGCCCACCGCTGGAGGTCCTTAACTACGAACTATTATCCACGAACAAACGATAATCTGGGTAGAGCTGACTCTACTGCTACTGGTGGCGATCGCCCATGGGTGGGAGAGGGCGGCAAGAAACCGGGTTTGCTGATTATTGACGATGTCTGTGAGGCGATCGCCCTACTCCTGCGCCTTTGCCAGCACTTGCTGGTAAAGCTTTGGACTGATGCGTTTACCTTTGGCATGGCTGCGCCACGCTGCGCGAACGGAGGTTATCCATAATCTCTTTGATGCTAGTAATTAATCCCTCGTCTTTGGCAAGTAACACTGTACCAATTGTACCGATAACAGGCAGGTATCGAGACTCTGCTACTAGCCTGGCCTTGCGATCGTCGAGCAATAATTGATTTACACCCAGTTCCTCTGCTAGAACAATGGCAGCAGTTTCACCTAGGTAAAGATTAGTCTCAGCAAGCAGATCGAATACTTTTTGAGGATCGCTAACTGTTCGCACCGACTTCCAGGTTATTGACTGCACTGCACTGACTGCGGGATGCTCTCCTCTGGTTACTTCGTTGTAGACCTCTTGAGGAATAATAATCTCTCCAAAAACATCTCGTAGGAGATCCAGTTTTCCCACCTTTGCCAGTTCGCTCAGAGGGGTAGTGTCGGAAACAACGATCATTTCTTTTGGTTCTTGTACTTCTCTAGGGTACGCTTTGCTTGAGCGACCTCATGCTCTAATTCTTCCAGCGCGGAAACGGTGATATGTCATACAGATCCATTAAGTCGGAAAGTTGCCACCGATCGATCTCTAGCAGGTGTGCCGCCAGTCCGGCGCCGATCTCCGCATGTCGCAGCAAGGTCATCACGTAGGCTTCCTTGGCTTTGCTCTCTGCTTCTAACTTGATATCCTCGGAGATATTCTTAATGGGTAGGGTGAACTTTACCTCTGTGTGTTTTTGTATCTTTACAGTCATAGATCGCGATCGGGATAAGGATTTACCTTTCGATTATAGTTCTCTTCGAGTGCTACATCAGTGGGCGAACATCGCCTCTGTTCTATGTGCCGATCCCCTCTTCCCATGCTCTGCCTCGGAACGCGCAGTCGGGAGCCTCTGGTTACAAGCCGCTCTAGGGGTCTTGCTTTCGATGTACTCGGGGGCGCGCTACTCGCCGTAGGGTGTGGTCAAAACCCGTTGGTAGGAGGCCTCGCCGCCCGAACCCGTTCCCAGGCAGAGCCGTGGGAACGAGGGGTCCGGCTACATGAACAAAGCCTGCCTGCGCGGGCTATATACATGTCTCTGAGTCGCGCATCGATGTCACACAGGTGGGAGCCAGAGACTGGTAACGATAATATCCGCCTCTTTAGGCAAGCACTTCTACTGTGTTGCTGGGAGTTCCTTCTCCTGCCTGGTTGCAGGGGACGATCCGATAGGCTAATGCCTCTCCTGACTGGCGATAGTATAAGACAACTTCTTGGTTCCGAAGGGGCTGGGCAGTATTATTGAGCGCTGTTTCCACGGTTTGCCACACTCCCAAGGTGCGATTTAATTCTTGCACCTTATAGGCAACAACTCGCCCCCCTTTACGGGATCGCTGCCAAGTTAATTGAATTGTACCAGGCTCCGTGCGAATGGCTTGGAATTGCTCAATTGGTCCGGGAAGTTCTATCTTCCTTGGTGCGGAACGTCCCCCCCAACCTATGAGTTTCAGTTCATCGTCCTCTCGTTGGGTCACGGCTTCAGCATAGTGGATGTTAGACTTGAGCAGACCAATCAATTTTTTCAGCACTTCGTTTTTTGTCGTCACCGCTTGTTCTGCGGCTGATTTGGTGGCCACCACCTGATGCTGTGCTGATTTTAATTCGTTCAGGGTGTTTTGGAGTTGATCGACGGGAATGATCGGGGCAGGATATACTTCGGTATTTGCGGTCAAGCCTGAGATCATGTTTTCTGCCAAGGTGGCTATTTCCATTTCCGACTTGGGGAAGGTTGCCATTTTCGCTCACTTCAATTTATATTTGTCTCGTTACTCTTAGTCTAGACTAATGATACCCCGATGTCTAGAAGCCAGTGTAGACAGAATCACAACTGTCACATTATCTTAGACATTACACTGGACTATCTCTTGCTGTCAATTTGGCTTGGTGGCATAATCTGGGGCCAAGCAATTATGCTTTACACCAGAGCAATTATGCTTTACACTAGAGCAATTATGCTTTGCACCAGAGCAATTATGCTTTGCACCAGAGCGATTATGCTTTGCACCAGAGCAATTATGCTTTACCCCATAGCAATTATGTTTGCCCCATATTTGACTCGTTCCCGGGCGACCCCTGGGAACGCAGAACCGAGGCGAAGATTCTTGTCACAAGGCAAATATTTCTACCGGTCAAGCCGATGCCACCCACGGCGAAGCTAAGAGCACCCGTTGGCAGCCAGAGACGGCGTTCCGAGAGTACGAGAGTCGCACCTTAGCACGACCGGTAGTAACGGGCTTTCTGGGGAGGGAACTTGGAATACCCCCTACCTCTAATTATCCCATAGTCGCTACCGGTGGTTGATGGTGGCGGGGGATGCTAAGTCGAAGGCAGCACGCCGGCTGTTTGCTTAACTTAAGAAAGATTTCTTTACAAAAGTTTACGCGATCGGGAGAAATTCTGGGGGTTTTTCCACTAATATGAGTAGAGAAAGTTATTCTTCTGGAGGACTTGAGGGGTGACAACAGGTGCTTTATGCCATTTTTGCACCAGTGTATCAGCCTGATTTCACCGGTTGGCGATGCGACAGGTCTGGTACAGGCTTTCGCTCCGGCGGACACAGCTCGCAAACCTCGCAAACAAACTGTGAAGAGCATCTATTTGTCTCTTCACGCAGCAATTTATTCTCACAGACAGACCAATTATGTCACAGCTTAGAAATATTCAAATCTACTTGAAGACTATCGCTCACGAACATATCAGTGGAATAAAGGGCATTGGGTCAGAGTTCAGGATTGTTACGAAGCTCGGTACTGCAGCAGCCCAAATCCTATAAATCATGGTTCCAAAGGATACTACCAAGACTGATATTGATTTTAAGGTCTACAACGCTACCCACAGTAGGAAATCTGCAACAAACTCATTCCTATCCTTACCTCTACAAGTATCAGTTACAGAGCGCGACGAGAAGCTACCTGATATAGCCTTGGGTTCTGCGTCCTGGGAGATTAACTTAGATCAGTTCTCTACTGCAGATACACCCAATGTGTCTCAGCAAACCCAGATTGACATTCAAGTCTCCGAGCAAGTGCCAGTAAGTCTTTCCCAGCAAAAGAGCGAAAATCTAGGTTTCTTGCCAACACCCACGGCCAAAATTTAAATCACCTACGAGGCTTTCGTTACCCTCTACGAGGATCCTTGTTTCAAGACTATCCTCAACGCCAAAACTACCCAAAAATATATTAGTACGTCTGACAGCGAACAAACTGTTAGAGAAACGATTTCACTGATTCCGCACCCTCTGTCAAATGAGGAAACTCCTAACCAAGACAACCCTAGAGTACGTCTAGATTTAGCTGATGCGCCTGATGTCTCTCCTTTCTACGGACGCACTACAGAACTGACTACTCTCAAACAATGGATCTTGCAGGAACGCTGTCGCCTGGTGGCCGTTCTGGGCATGACTGGTATCGGCAAAACCGCGATCGCGGTGCAGCTTGTCAAGCAGATGTCCGATAAATTTGACTATAGTTCGTAGTAAACACTACAGTGTTTCCGTGCCCCGTTCAGGGGCACGGTCAGGGATTGCTTAGTATAGGATTATTTAGTTTGCGCAGTCTCCGCAATTGTCCAGTCCTGGAAGATTTTCTGAGCAACTTACTCCAATTTTTCTCTCAGGACAGGGAAACTGAGTTATCTCCCGGCGATCGCCTTTCCCAGGTAATGGAGTATTTGCGATTTTACCGGTGCCTGCTGGTGGTGGATGACGTACAGACAATTTATGGCTGGCGCCACGCTGCACGATCAGCAGCGGGCAACTGGCAGGTCGATCTAATATTTGCACCCTTAATTAAAGATCTTCAAGCACAAACCTCAGCGCCCTTGCGCTTACCCATACGAGTCATCGAACATGCAGGAAGATCGCCGCTTTACTCCAGGCTCATGTTTGTAGAACCAACAGGATATGGAATACGCATGATAGCATTGTTCACGACAATCCCTACCAGTAACACCATCCCCACGATCGCGGTTGCCCCTAATGCTGTATCTGTCGCGTACAGTCCCAGGATCCCTCCACAAATCGCTAGGGGCACTGTTAACATAATCACTAAGGGATCGATCAGGGAATTGTACTGCACTGCCATGACTACGAAGACTAAAAATGCTGCTAAGCTTCCTAATAATATTAGCGATCGCTGCAATTGTTGGTTCGCTGCCACGGAGTAGCTAGGCAGGAAGCTAATTCCGGAGGGTAACTCTAATTCTGCTACGATTTCCTCTACCTGCCCGATCGCCTCACTGAGTCTGACTCCTTTACTCAGGCTTCCGGCCATCAAAAATACCTGTCGCTGATTAATCCTTTGGATCTCCCCTGGCGCTTGACCTTTTACTATTCTGGCCACATCCCGGAGACGAACTTGACGGTTGTTCTCCACAAATAGGGGCAAACGCCGCAGTTCCTCTACAGTCGAAATCGCCCCTTTATCCAACTGCACGCGGATATCTACCAAGCGATTTCCCCGTTGCAACTGAGTCGGAACCGACCCAGCAATAGCAGTTTGAATGGTTTCGCCAATCTCTTGGGCCGTCAGTCCAAAAGCTTGTAATCTTTCCCAGTCGGGCAATATTTGCAGTTCTATTTGCTGTGGGTCCGCATCGGGACGGAACCGGGCCGCTGTTACCCTTTCATCTAGCACTCGCAACACCTGACGCCCAGCTTTTTCTAGTGCCTCGGTGTCATTCCCTTGCAGGCCAATGTCGATATCGGCCCATATGGGCGAGTTGTTGAGAATTAAACCTCGCACGGATCCTGGGAAAAGGCGCAGGCGAATGTCTACCAAGTTGAGTTGATTTAATTGCTTACTTACCCGTTCCACATAGGCGGGGACATCCGTACCGGGTTTGAGGGTAATGGTGCTGCTGGCCCGCAACAGGTTTTCAATGGTAATGTTAGAGAACAGAAACCCGCCGATTGTAGAAAAAACATACTCTGTTTCTGGCTGTTCTAGCAAGATTTCATCTACTGCTGCCATAACTTTGCGGTTCGTTTCTAGATTAGTCCCCGGCGGAAATTGGGCAAATAACCGCGCTTGACCCGTGCTAATGCGGGGCAATATTTCTTGGGAGAGACGATCTCCTATCCACCAACTTCCTCCTCCTAGTAATAGAAAGGCTAGGGCGATCGCCACTAGCTTCCACTTTAACACGACTTTGAGCAATCTGCCATAGTTAGTCGTTGCTGCTGTAAATCGGCGATTAAATTCTCGCAACAACCACATTTTTCCTACTCTACTGGACCAGGTAACCCCTAGCAATCGGGAAGCTAGCATCGGCACCACTGTCAGTCCGACAATTAGGGAGGCTGCCATGGCAAAGCTAATGGTCAGAATTAATTCATTGAAGATCAGGGATATCAACCCACCAATCAGTAAAAATGGCAGCACTGCTACTAGGTTAGTACTTGTGGAGGCCAGTAATGCTGATTCTAACTCTTGACTGCTCTTTTGCGCTTGCCTGATAATAGAATAATTGCCATTATTTTCCTTTCCTGGCGACTCCTGGAAACGCCATTGTTCGTGACCCTTGACAATATTCTCCAGCATGACGATCGAGTTATCCACCACGATGCCCACACCCAAGGCCAGACCCCCCAAGCTGAATACATTCAAGGACAGTCCAAAGACTCCCATGAGAATAACAGCGGTGAGTGTTGCCAGGGGAATAGCAAAGACGATGATTAATGTCTGGCGCAGGGAACCCAGGAACAGCAACACGGCAATAGCAGCTAGTAGCGATCCTGTTAGTCCTGCCAATACTACATTATTAATGGAGTTGCGGATGAACCTGGACTCATCTAGGGTGGGTGTCAGGATCGTATCATCAGCTATTAATCCCGATCGCTGGAGAAATTTAATCCGTTCTTTAACTGCTTCTACCACCGCGACAGTATTGGCGTCAGGCTGTTTCTGGACGCTAATTTTTACTGCGGGTTCTCCATTCAAAGAAACTAAGACTCGCTGTTCTTCCGTGCCATCAATTACTTGGGCAAAGTCTCGCATATATACCCGTTGGGGCGGGTTCGTTCCCGCTATTTCAAAGGATATGTCGCGAATTTCTCGGGCGTCCTGAAAACGCCCGATCGCCCGGGTGAGAGGTTCCCCAGGCAAAGCACGGAGTCTCCCTCCAGAGGTATCGATGTTCCGTTCGTTCAAAGCATCCAAAACATCTCTGATATCTACTCCTAAAGCTTGCAAGCGATCGAGGTCCAGGTTAACTTGAATTTCTTCTCGCACGCCTCCCGATACATCAACTGATGCTACTCCTTTAACCACGTTCAGTTCTCTAGCTAACTCTTCATCGGCAAAGACCCGCAAGTCTACATCTGCCAACGAAGGTGAAGTGAGAGCAAATTCATAGACTGGCAGTTGGGAAGGGTCAAATTTGAACAGGCGCGGTGTTTCAATAGTATCTGGAAGTCTACCGACCGTGCGATTGAGAGTAGCAGTAGCATCATTCAGTGCTTGGTCTATGTCACTCCCCGGTTCAAAATAAAGGTTAACGCTGACTCGTCCTTCCCGGGTGGTAGAATATACTTGCACTACTCCTTCCGTAGCCGCTAAACCTTGTTCTAAAGGGCGAGTAATTTCATCGATCGCCACTTCGGGAGAGATCCCCGGGGTATCCACCCGCACTCCGATGCGAGGATAGGTAATCGATGGCAAGAGATCGACTGGCAGTTTGGTAATGTAGAAAACACCGATGACTATTACTGCTAAAGCTAGCATCATCGTACCGATATGGCGGCGAATCGCGATCGCGCTAATGCTAGTAGGTGATTGATGGTTCATAGTTGATCGTTAATTTTATACTATAGCTTATCCCATTTGTAAAGATGTTGCCATAAATATTTATTATAATAATTGCAAATTGCAACTATCAACTGACAACCATCAATTGACAACCATCAACTGACAACCATCAACTGACAGTTAGAGATTGATAGAAATAGCTTGGACGGGACAGGTAGGAATGCATTGCTCGCAGACGATACAGCGCGATCGGGTGAAGGTGAGGCGCCCGCTGTCCGGGTCGAGTTTGAGGGCCTGGGTGGGACAGACGCCGGTGCAAAGTCCGCAATGGACGCAGCTATCTTCATCAATCAAAATCTCGCTTTTGGCCAGGGAAACGCTGATGTTCTGGGCGTGCATCCACTCGATCGCCGCTTCCAGTTCGTCGATGTCACCGGAAAGTTCCAACACCAGGATCCCAATTTGATTCGGTGCCAGCTGGGCCCGGATGATATTTGCCGCCACGTTAAAATCTTTTGCCAGTCGATAGGTAACTGGCATGCGTGTTGCCGCGCGCGGAAAAGTTAGTCTTACCCGTTTCTTCATATAATTGTTATATTATTTACAATACTCCGGACAAAATCAGGAGGCTATAGCCCCGTAGGCAAGTAGGTTCTGGTAGTTTGGGTGAGATTTTATCCTCGTTTGCTCCAGGTCAAACATGGAAATAAATAAGTTCCACTCGATGCTCGTTGAGCGCAAGCCGTTTATAGGAGGCGATGGAGAAACTCAACTGGTCGGTTGCAGGTTGCGACTGTTGTAAAGCTGTTTTGGCGAGATTCAGGGCCGTGAGACTAGCATTGACATGGGAATCAAGTGCTTCTGGTGAGCGTGCTTGACAATCAGCAAGTCCAGTAAACTGACGCCCATCACGGAAAATGAATTCAATCTGGAACCTAGCGCTGTAGTATTGATATAGCATCTGGGGGTCAATATCCAGGTTGGTTGAGAACTTTGCCACATAACTGCGCTTGCCATTGTGCTCTTTGAGCAAAGAGGCCAGACGAATGCGCCGGTGGAGACTCACAGACCACACCACCGCTGTATAAAGCTGGACGCCATCATCAAGGGTCTTAACGAACTCAAAGCGACTGGGGTCAGTCAAATCGACTTTACCGGCGTAGCGTCGGCGTCGTCCCCGTCGTTTCTGCGGTCCGCTGTAGAGGAACTTTCGGTTAGCATCACAGCGCAGTTTGCCGATGGAGTGCAACCCCAATTGCACAACCCCTTCAACCCACTTATACTTGGTGTAGAAGCCATCAGTGACCACATAGCGCACCCCAGTCGGAAAATAGTTCTGACAGTAGGCCAAATGCCCCAGATAGAAGTCTATCCGGTTGCCTTTGTACCTCTGTGCTGGGGGTATTGCCTCCGCCTCCGCCTGAGTGGCCAAGCTAGCTGAGATCTGTTGTGCAGATGCCGGTGTTGCCGGTGTTGCCGACCCTTGAGTGGCCAAGCCAGCAACGGTTTGTTGTGCAGATAACGTATAGCCCGTATTCTGCTCGATGTCTACAATCGCCACAACTGACCACTCCAGACCCCGTTCAGGACGCTGGGTTTTGCCGTTATAAAACCAATCGAGACCGTGGGTGTGACGACCACTTTTTTCGAGAAAGGTGCAATCCACAACGACTATCTGCTCATTATCAGACCCTCGAACCTGGGAGATCAGCCTTTGGTTGAGACCTTCGAGACCCAATCCTTGTTGAAAGTGACGGCGATAGGTACGTTCTGACAAGTGACTATACCGACTCAAGTTTGTGTAGTTGACTTTGCCACAAACCACGAAAATGGTGGTGAGCAAGGTCAGCAAAAACTGCCGTTGGGGTTTGTGGAAATTGCTTACAGTCTCCAGCAGACCGGTTATAATCCTCTTGAGGCTATCCATCGGTGCGGGGAGTATGAAAGTTTACTACCGCAGTCTACACGGTGGATAGCTTTCCTCCAAGCTCCCCCTGACCCTGAAAAACTGTCCGGAGTATTGATTTAAGAACTGTGCAATTGTTAACAAATATATCATATGCCACGATGACTGCAAATAATCCTGAATCTAAGG
Organism: Hormoscilla sp. GUM202; assembly: GCA_005518205.2. Classification (GTDB taxonomy): domain Bacteria; phylum Cyanobacteriota; class Cyanobacteriia; order Cyanobacteriales; family Desertifilaceae; genus Hormoscilla. The sequence goes on along the minus strand of RFFC02000012.1, from coordinate 136,372 downwards.
CTACAAAACAGTCCCCGGCAGCCATCCGGGTGAGAAATTTCTTGGTGGCAGTGGCGGCGATCGCCCTGGTGGTTGCCATTTTCTTGGGCTTGCAAACCCAGAACCCAACTGCTACTCTGACGGAGATGGCGGAAGCATCCACACCTTACGCAGTGGCCAAAACTAATGGCAAACCAACCCTGCTAGAATTTTATGCCAATTGGTGTACCACCTGTCAGGCGATGGTATCGGACATGGCAGCACTGAAAGACCAGTACGCCGAACCCTTGAATTTCGTGATGCTGAATGTGGACAACAGCAAATGGTTGCCAGAACTGGTAGAGTATCGCGTGGATGGGATTCCCCATTTTGTGTTTTTGAATGATAAAGCAGAGGCGATCGCCCAAACTATCGGCGATCAACCCCGCAGCGTCATGGAAGAGAACATCAAAGCGCTAATTGCTGGCAGACCGCTGCCCTACGCCCAAACTACGGGTGACTTTTCCAGCTTTTCAGCCCCGGTAACGCCCGCAAAAGCCAGTGCCACTGACCCCCGCAGTCACGGCGGCCTTCCCCAAGGTTAACTTTACCGAAATTGTGGGAACATCACCGACAGCCCCCCGTAGCGCTCCTGGGTCGCGTCCACTTCGTAAAAGCGCAGCGACGACCCAGTCCGGCTAGCAATCTCCTATCCCGGGTGCATCTCACTTTCGCAATGGTACATAGATAATACATGCAATTTAGCCAGCGCAGGCGGGCTAAATTACCAAACACCAGATGCTCCCGTGATATTCGATGTAGACTGCTATGTGTCAAGTAGCAAATGAAGATAGATGTTAGCAAAATTGCCATCGCCATTCCGGTTATTTAAGTCTCGCTTGTCTCGGGGAATAGTTACTTGGGTTTTCGCCAGCATTCTGGCCATCGAGGGGATTATTCTCATCCCTTCCTATTACAAACGGGAAGCCGATCTGCTGTTGCAGCTAGAGGATGTCTCTTCAGAAGTGATTGCCTCAACTGTAAACATGCTTTTGACTGGCATGGCCGATGCCGAAATTATCGGGACGATCGCCAATTCGCTGAAGCCAGATTCGATAATTTTGGGAGGGGCACTTTACCAGGGTAACGGACAGCAGATCGTGACATTTGGAGAGTTGCCCGAAATTGAAATGACTCCCATGAAGGGCGATCTGGTCTGGCGCCAGCGGAGTCGGGATGGCTCACGCTACGATGTGGCTTGGTTAATTTCCGCTTCTTCGATGTCTCCGGGACGCACGGCGAAAACCCCGGAGACATCGACAGTCCGAAAGTACATCCTGGCGATCCGTCACGACTCGTCGGGGATTAAAGCAGAATTGCACGCCTTCAAGGGACGCATTGCTGGCCTAGTGCTGCTGATATCGGCTTTTGTTACTGTCGTCATGATGGTGGTTTTGGGAGTAACGGTGATTACTCCCATTCTCAGACTCCGGGATGACCTAATTGCTGTGGATTATGCTACAGGCAAGGAGCAAGCTAATATTGAATTATACTCCCAAAAGGTAAAGCGATCGGATGAGTTGGGAGAGGTAATGAAAGCTTTCAATCAGATGTTCAAACATATTCATCAGGAAATCGGAGATCGCATGTCAGAAGTGCGCAAGCTAAATGCACAACTGGAACAACGGGTGGAGCAACTAGAAATAGAGATTAACGAACGCCAACGGGTAGAGAGGGCTATGCGTCAGTCAGAAAAGGAATTGCGCCACCAAACACAGCGACTGGAGTTAACTCTCAATCAACTGAAGAATACCCAGGCGCAGTTGGTACAAAGGGAAAAGATGTCTAGTTTGGGTCAACTGGTAGCGGGGGTAGCTCACGAAATCAACAATCCGATCAATTTTGTTTACGGCAATATTGCCTATGCTAATCAATATACTAAGGATCTGCTGGATCTGCTGTCTCTCTACCAGGAAAAATTTCCCGATCCGGGAGAAGAAATTTTGGCGGTTGCAGAGGAGATGGATATGGAATTTCTCAGGGAAGACTTAGCCAGAATGCTGAATTCGATGCAGGAGGGGTCCGAGCGCGTTCGCGATATCGTGCTCTCCCTGCGAAACTTCTCTCGCCTGGATGAATCAGATTTGAAACAAGTTGACATTCACGAGGGGATTGACAGCACGCTGTTGATGTTAAGATATCGTTTGCAGTCGGAATTTGCTGAGATTGAGATCGATAAAAAGTATGGAAATTTGCCTTTGGTGGAATGCTATCCCGGACAACTGAACCAAGTATTGATGAATATTTTAATTAATGCGATCGAGGCTTTGTCAGCAGAGGAGAAAGAATCTTCAGAAATTAGTCAGGGGACCGGCAGGATTATCATCCGCACTCAACATAACGAGCAAAAAGCAGTAGTGCGAATCATCGACAATGGACCGGGAATGTCCCCAGAAGTCAAAAAGAGACTGTTTGACCCTTTTTTCACTACCAAACCAGTGGGGAAGGGAACGGGGTTAGGACTTTCGATCGGCTACCAAATTGTAGTAGAAAAGCATGGGGGAGTATTGCAATGTTTCTCAGAACTAGGGAAAGGAGCGGAGTTTTGGATTGAAATTCCTCTGAGTCAAAGTCAGAGAAGATCCTGACTTAACCAGAGACAAGTGTGAAAGCATGTTGGAAAATGGAGAATTGAATAGCAATTGAAACGCGATCGAGTCCTAGTGGTAGGATAGGTAAAAGTAAAAAAAAGAATGTTTGAGTTGGTTAACAATTGATAGCAAGTATGAACAATAATCCTAACCAAGCGCAAGTACCAAGTGCAGATGAACATCAGAAAGCAAAAGGTCGTTTTCCTCTGGTAATTGCTCTAACATTTACCCTATTGGGGGCCTTGGGAAGCCTGGCAATTTTTTCCCCATTGGTGTTCGAGGGGCGAGAAGTGCAAACGGCAAAGATCGGCGATCGCTCCATCGTCGATCTAACTCATACCATGCACGATGATATGCCTTTCTGGCCTGGAGGAGTGCCTTTCACTAAGACCAAGTTAGTGGATTACGACCAAGGTTATCTATTGCATAAATTTGAAATGGGTGAAAACACGGGCACTCATATTGATGCCCCCGCTCACTTTATCAAAGGAAATCGGTCGATCGATCGCATCCCCATCTCAGAATTAATTGTTCCCGCCGTGACGATTGACATCCAGGACAAGGTGGTGAATAATCCTGACTATCAGCTATCCGCCGCTGATGTCACCAGGTGGGAAGCAAAGCACGGTCAAATTCTGGCAGGTTCCCTGGTAATTTTGAACACTGGTTGGCACAAACGCTTTGGCAATCCCCAGGCATATATTAATATGGACAGTAACAAAGTGATGCATTTTCCTGGTTTTGGTGCCGATAGTGCTAAACTGCTAGTAGAGCGAGATGTGGTGGGAATCGGGATTGATACCCTCAGCCTAGATTATGGCGGATCGTCCGACTTTGCTACTCACGGGATTATGCTCAAGGAAAACAAATACCAGATTGAAAATATGGCGAATTTGGATGATATTCCCCCCACAGGGGCAACGGTGATTATTGGCGTTCTCCCAGTTAAGGGGGGTTCCCAGGCACAAGCACGCATTTTTGCTATTCTACCTTGATGGTCCCAGTCCTATTGAAATGCAAGGAGTCATAGGAAAATGTTTTGGAGACAAAATAGATCGTCTCGGCGGCAGATATTGCCCCTAGGGGCGATCGCCCTGTTGCTTGCTGTTAGCTGTGGGAGGGGCGATCGCCATCAAAGTAGCATGGTGGCGGAAAAATCGACAGCACCCGTGACGCGGGAGGTTCTGGCCCAGGGAAAACCGGGGGGCGAACCCTGCCGAGTGCTCGAACTCGTGCGCTATACTATTGCAGCAGGTGTCAAGCTGCCACCTCACACTCATCCGGGAATGCAGATAGGAACAGTTAAGTCCGGAGTGCTCACTTACCAGGTGGTGGAAGGAGAATCAAAAATTACTCGGGGGAAAGATGGGTCGGTTGAAACTCTTCATACTGGAGCACAAACCAAACTGTATGCAGGAGATTCCCTGGTAGAACCAGAAGCAATGGTGCATTTTGGTCAAAATGATGGGTCTGAACCCGTAGTCCTCCTCTCGTCCTCCTTGTTCGCCTGCGATCGACCTCCCAGTCAGATATTGGAGTAATATCAAGAAGAAGTGAAAGTTATGACAGAACCCCCCAATAATGAATTCAGAGAATTTGAATATCAGGGTTGGCAAAAATCGGCGCAGCAATATCATGCGTCTTTTGGTTCTTTAACTAATCAAACGATTGAGTTTCTGCTGGATGCAGTAAATGCACGATCGGGTACAAAATTACTTGATATTGCCACTGGTCCTGGCTATGTAGCCGCCCGGGCCCGAGACTGCCAATGTCAGGCGATCGGGTTAGATTTTTCTGAGGCGATGCTTGCTAAAGCCCGAGAACTGCATCCAGAAATTAAATTTGTCCAAGGGGGCGCGGAATTTTTGCCTTTTGAGGATTCTCTATTTGATGCGGTGGTGATGAATTTTGGCATCTTGCATCTAGCAGAACCAGATCGGGCGATCGCGGAAGCCTTTCGGGTAATCCGTTCGGGAGGGAAATATGCTTTCACTGTTTGGAAAGATTTGCAACAATCGATCGGCATAAAGATCGTTCACGAAGCAATTCAAGCCCATGGTGACTTCACGGTAAGTCTTCCGGAAGGACCGCCATTTTTTTATTATAGCGACCCCAAAAACTGCATGGAAGCCTTGCAAAAGGCAGGATTTGTAAATCCAATGGTGCAGGAAATGCAGCTAAGTTGGGAAATAGAGAGTGCAGAGGAATTGTTTGACGCTTTTGCTGAAGGGACAGGAAGAACGGGAGGTTTTCTGCGCATACAAACAGAGGAATGTCTGGCAAAAATTCGGGAAGCAGTTCGTCAGACTGCATCAAAATACATGCAAAATAACCACTTAGTTTTGCCGATGGCAGCTTTAGTAGCCTCTGCTGAAAAATTGTGAGTCAAAGGTACTCGGGTGCATCTCAGTTTTGCAAGCTAGCCCGCGCAGGCGGGCTTTGTTCCTGTAGCCGGACCCTTTAGGGTTCGGCGGGGGTGGTATTAGACTACAAGTCATTTTCAGTAGCGCGTGCAAAAAATAGCATCATCCTCTGTGCAACTTTTCTACTTTGATTTGACATGAGTTTCTAAATGACCGGCCAGTTGAATAAAGAAACGTTTGGCACTAAGCATATTAGATGGTTGTGTTACAGAAGGTGGGTTTGCTAATTTTGAAAGTAACAAACAACCAGCATCATAATGTCTTTCTCGGATTAGTTTTGTTAGTAATATTTCGTAACGTTTAGCGTAGGAGACTCCAATCTTGTTTTTGGGAGTGTATGTGCGATCGTGAAATTCGGTAAATGTTTCAAGATGCTCGACCAAGGGATTGCGCATCTCTCTTACCGGTTGTCTTTTGCTCTTGGTTTCTGCGCGTATCCCAAAAATATTTTACGGCGTCTTCAATAAGTTTGTCGAGATTGTCTAGTACAGTCATTTTGTTAATAAAACCATATCTTCAAAGTAAATCTTTCCTTTCTTGTATTGGTTAGATTTTGTATTCACATGTGCCATGTGACCGCGAATAATTTCTCGATTGACAATTTCACTCTTGACTCCTAAATTATTCCCCATCTCTACGTAAATATCACCGAGCTTGATTTCATGCTCCTTAAAATAGGAAGATTGAACTACTATAATTGCTCTAGCATTATGCTTCAATACTCTGATAATTTCTCTTAGAGATAATTCAATATCCCGGAAATACTGGATCATATTAGGTAGGTAGTAGGATGTCGCGGCTTTACTCCCATGTTTCTGTACGTTTTCTAGCAACTGTAAACAAGTTTTACCCCAGGTGGAATTAATTTTGATATATTTGTCTAGGATTACAGGAGCACCAATAGTGTTTTCCCTGATTGTTCTCAAAGTTTTCGGGTCGAACATAATCAGAAGTTCCGGTCTCGTTGACATGGCGTAATCAATGCGCGTTAAATATGGAGGAGATGTTATCACTGCATCGATCGCATTGTCTGGAAGGCAAAGATTTCGAGAGTCTGCTAAAACTGGTAAATGCAAGATTCGATCGGTTATCGGAATCGAGGATAGGTCTAAATCCCGAATCATCGAACCGACAACTCTCTTGAATTCCGAGATCATATCTGTTTTCCCCACCTCTGGTTTTTCCGATTGAGTTTTCACCCAAGTTGGGTTAGAACCACCTTTGTATCCAGCCAAATTACGGGCGGTTATAAATAATGCTGCTTTGAAAAATGCCTGAAAAGGATTGAGTTGAATTTTATCCTTAACAATCATTTTTAAGATTGCTCGCTCGAAGTGGGGTTCGGGATACTCTTGTGAATGAACGATCGCATATAACTTCCGAATACCGCAGCAGAGGCTTGCAGACATAAAATCCCCAAGGGGGTCTGAGGTTGGGATTGAAGCATCAAGGCTTTTACAGGTAATCTTTTGGCATAGTTCTGCTAGCAAATGTTTTTGGCCGAACAAATAACCGCTCTTAGCATAGGAAAATACATTCATGACAGGATTGATTTCCCATCCCAGGGTTGCTATTCCCCACCGGGAAGCAACCAGTGCTGTCGTCCCGCTGCCATTCCAAGGATCCAGCAGTAGAGGAGAGGGCGGTGTCTTCCGCGTGCCGAGTCCTTCAGGACAAGAGCACGCGGAAGACGCCGAAGTAGAGTCAAGCTTTAGGTAGGCGATCGCCGATGAAACAAAGGCTTCACTATAGCCAGCATAATAGGGATGCCAAGCATGTACCCCAATTCGTTCTTTGCGGCTGCGTTTAGCACTAGCCAAGGTGGGAAAAAGAGAAGTTTGCAGCATTGTCAGCTAGTCGATCGTTCTGGGTTGATGGTATAGTTTGGCGACAATACCATCAACCATACTTATTTTGACTCTATCATCTGGCGGACCAAGGTGGCAAGACGCGCGGCACTGTCGGGAACTGCTAGGGTTAAAGCATTTTCCTGCATTTGAGCCAGACGATCGGGCGATCGCAGTAAATTAAATACGGTCACCTTGAGGAGTTCGGGAGTGAGTTCTGCTTGGGAGAAAACATTGGCCGCACCCGCTGCGGCCAAGATGGCGGCATTGTAGGCTTGATGGTTGTCGGCGGCGTAGGGATAAGGGATTAAAATTGCTGGCGTCCCGGCGATCGCCAATTCGGTCAGGGTACCGGCACCAGCGCGGGAGATGACGAGAGTCGCCCGTTGCAATAATGCTGCTACGTTGTCAGAAAATGGCATCGGAAAATATTGCCCATGCTGCAAACTGCCCGCATCGGGGTCGTTGTCCCCAGTTAAGTGGGCGATCGCCACACCTGCATCCCACCAAGCAGGGGCACAGGCCCGCACGAGTTTGTTAACAGGAACGGCTCCCTGAGAGCCACCCAAGACTACAATTAGGGGCATGTTTTCTGGAACTGGCAGATCTAGGGGTTGAGGGTGGTAAAATTGCGATCGCACGGGAGTACCGACATAAACAGTCCGATTTTTCCGGAACGGTGCGCGACGCAGGTAAGCAGCAGCTGGCTTAAACCCCAAGGCAACAGTATGACACCAGGGAGCAAATAAGCGAGTCACCCTACCGGGAAAGGCATTAGATTCGTGGAGCATAACTGGCAATCCCAAAGAACGAGCTGCTATAATCGCTGGGGCAGAAATGTAACCGCCAGTGGCGAACACCCCTTTAATCTGCTGGTCCTGAAGCAGTTGTCTACAGGTACGAATGGAACTGACCAGACGCCCCATGATTTTGAAAGCACCCAGACCAAAGCGCTGTTGAAATCCTTCGACGGCAATAGTGTTTAGGGGGTACTCTTGGGGGACGAGTTTGGTTTCCAGGCGGTTGGGGACTCCTAGCCATTGTATTTTATAGTCCTGCAGTTGCTCTGCTACTGCTAGGGCTGGAAATAGATGTCCGCCGGTGCCACTGGCGGCTATGAGTATATTTGACATGGAAATAGGTTCGGCTTCAGGGTTTACGTTAAGTTAGTAGAATCAGTAATCGGCTGTGAGTCAACATTAACTATGCACATTTTGAGTTTATTGTCAAAGAAGTCTTCTGGTCAGGCCAGATCGAGGCGAACAGTACGCGCGAGCGCGTCCCTGTTAGTGAGTTTATCGGTTTGGTGTGGGATGCTACCGGGGAGTATTGCCAGGGCCCAAACCGCGCCACCAGAGTTGAGGACGCTGCTGGCAGAAATTGATGCAGCGGCTTCTAATCGCAAACTCAAGCAGTTGATGCGGTTCTATGACAATAATTTTACCAATTCTGATGGTTTGAATCGCTCCTCAATGCAACGGGTGTTAAAGCAATTGTGGTCGAGTAGCCCGCAGTTAGAATATAGCACGGAAATTCTATCTTGGAAAGAGAAGGGTGAAGAGTTGATTCTGGAAACTGTGACGCAAATCACTGGCGTTCGGGAAATGGCTGGCAGACAGATGAATCTTAATTCTACCATCCGATCGCGCCAGCGCTTTGCCGATGGGAAGCTAGTGCAGCAGGATATTTTAGCCGAACGTACTCAGTTGACTTCTGGTACTAACCCTCCTACTGTGGAGATGAGATTACCGGAGCAGGTAAAAGTCAATCAGCGGTATAATCTGGATGTGATTGTCCTAGAACCCCTGGGGGATGATTTGCTGATGGGATATCTGATCGAGGAACCTATCAGGCCCGACAATCATTTTAAGCCAGCAACTGCGGATTTGGAGTTAATTTCTGCGGGTGGGATATTTAAGCAAGGTGTAGCACCTGGTTTGTCAGATAACCGCTGGGTTTCCGCTGTGTTTGTACGGGGGGGTGGCATTACTATGATAACTCAGCGCTTGCGCATTGTCCCGTAATAGCCCTCGCCCATTCTTTCAGTATTATTACGCCTCAGATGCGCCCAAAAGCCGCACGGGAAAGCCTCGCCCCACTGCATTACGATAGAGGGGACCGCTCGAGAGTCCAGAGTTCAGCGTTCAAGGTTTCTGCTAATGCCAAGTAAGCAGCATCGTAGGCACTGCGGCGGCCCAAGGATAAGGCAATTTCTACGACTCTCGTTCCTTCTGAGAAAAGATGATAGGTAATGGAAAGCTTGTTGATATAATTCCATGCTTCTAGCAATCTTTCCTGTGAAAATATTCCCGCCGCAATTAACCGTGTTAGGGAATTAGCAATTTCATAATATGCTAAGACCGGGGCATGAATCTCTATTCCTTGACTCCTCCAGTTCTGGACTTGTCTCAATACTCGATCGCGCCTCGGGTCCGCGTTGACTAAAACCACTATCAGATTTGAATCGACTACAACTGCCATCGGCTAAAATATCCCCCGCTGTTCTAACTCTTCCCGACTCTCTCGTACTAATTTTACCGTATCTACTGCTGGAATGTCCTTGCCTAGTTCATAGAGCCGCAATAGCGCTTCATCGGGATCCATTCGCACCTCAGTCCGAGGCAGGTATATCCTCATCATCTTCGCTGCGATCGCTTCTGGGGTCGTCTTGAATTTTTCCGCTTCCCATTCCAGATACTTCCAATCTTCTGCTGGTATTTCGATGGTAATCGTTTTTACTTCTTTGCTCATCTTCCTTTCCTCGATATACTCCTCTCATCATTCTCACCGCATTTCACCTTGTTGTCAAGGTCTTTCTGCGAAAATATCCCCCGCTGCTCTAACTCTTCCCGGCTTTCTCGCACTAATTTTACCGCATCGATCGTCGGCAGGTCTTTGCCAGGCATGTCTTTGCGTAGTTGACGCAGTGACTCTAGAGCCTCTTTCGGGGTCAAGTGCTTCTCGGGACGCCGCAGGTAGAGGTTAATCATTTTTGCTGCGATCGCTTCTGGGGTCGTCTTGAATTTTTCCGCTTCCCATTCCAGATACTTCCAGTCTTCTGCTGGTACTTCTATCGTAATCGTTTTTACTTCTTTGCTCATCTTTCTCTCCCAATTATCCGATCGCCACATCTCACCTTGTTTCAAGGATTTAGGGTGCATCTCAATGCATGACTATTAATATTTTTGCATATGAGATGCACCCAGGATTTATTTATCGCCTCAATTTTCGGTTCTGAGCCAGTTTTCTACAGTCAGGAACCCTCAACATATCTGAATCATCGGAGTTGTGTGCCATTGCTGTCGCCGCTATCAAGATATCTGCATCTTGGTCTTCCTTTTCGTTTCAATTCGGCATAAATTTCGGACGCTCTTTCGATAATTTCTAGATCGTCCAATAATAAAACTTTAGCTTCTTGGCATACAACAAGAAAATCAGATATTTTCCTGGTAGCATTGACAGCTAGCAGCCCTCTTTTCACCTCATAGTAGGTGATGCAACTCATAAACATTTTTTCTCTCTGACTACGGACCTCTTCTAGTTTTTGACTGATGATTTCGTTATTCTTCAATATCGCCGTAACGATATTGGTATCCAGCAGATAAGTCACCCTTTCTATCTCCCTGCGACTGCGGCATCAAAAATTTCCATCTCTTCTGGAGTTAAATCAGCTAACAGACCCGACATCGCCTGGAAGACCATTATATCCTTCATGATGTCCGTTAGCTCATCATCGGGAATTTCCATCACTTGTTCGGGCGACCAACTCTCTAACATTCGGTTTGATAACCTTTGACTTGTTTGAACTGGGTCGAATTCCTTAAATATGCTCTTGCTTTGAATCAAGTTCGAGACTATATCTGAGATGCGGGTTCTTACTTCACCGGTCATGTCTACAGCAGTTTTGTTCATAATTCCTCCTAGTTGACAATTGCGAAACGGACTCTCCCATCGAGTGGTTCTTTGATTATAGCGTACTTTTGCACTCTGTGTACTGACTCCTAAGAAATTCTCCGCCTGAGTTTTCTGTTCCTATGGGCATATCGGTCACTCTTGCTATCTTCCTGCGACGGCAGCATCAAAAATTTCCATCTCTTCTGGAGTCAAATCAGCTAACAGACCAGAAATTGCCTTGAAGGCCATTATATCCTTCATGATGTCCGTTAGCTCATCATCGGGAATTTCCATCACTTGTTCGGGGGTCCAAGTCTCCAACATCCCGTCTGATAACATTTTACTCATTTCCGCTGGGTCTAATTTCTGGAATATACTCTTGTTTTGAATCAAGTTCGAGACTATCTCTGAGATGCGGGTTCTTACTGCATCGGTCATGTCTACAGCAGTTTTGTTCATAAGTCCTCCTAGTTGACTACAGCGAAACCTCGCGTTGACAGCTTCTTTGATTATAGCTGACTTTTTTCCAAGACTGAGGTATAATAGATAAAATAGGAACGCCATTTTGGGGCGATCGGGTAAAATAGGGAGGAGGATAATTGTGAACAAATGTAATTTAGAGTTAACATCATCAGCAATAGCGGCGTACCGAAATGCGGCGAAGCGGCGTTGGGCAGAAACTGAAGAAAAACGGGCCCAAAGAAGAAAGCGTGCCTGGGAGTTAGCAAGATTAGCAGCTAGGTTGTTGAAAGGGCAATTTAATGCGACAAAAGTAGTAGTATTTGGTTCCCTGGTACGGTCCGATTGTTTTACCCTCTGGTCCGATGTAGATATTGCGGCCTGGGGAATTTCTCCTCGGGACACCTTCCGGGCAATGGGGGCGGTGAGGGATTTGGATGATACTATTGAAGTTAACCTAGTGGATGTGGAAACTTGTAAGCCTAAATTCCTGGCTTCTATAGAACAAGAGGGCATATTGCTGTGACAAAACCTTATCAAGTATTAACGCATTCGTCAAGAATTAGCAGATTTAGAAATAATTGTCAACCGACCTGGGGCCTGGACGCTTCCGCCGGTCATCTCCCAATTTTTCCCTGGGGTCTTGCGATCGAAAAGTTAAGGAAGGATCAAGAAGAAAAAGGGATCGTAGGATGGGTAATGGATGGAGTGGGAGAAATTTGGGGTGGAGTTGTGGGGGGAGTTGTGGGAGTGGGTGTGCAAGTAGGTGTGGAAAAAGTGGGGGAAGCTATTATAGCAGCAGTTATGGAGTCTTTGTAGGTGAACTGTAAACTGTAGCATAGAAGCACCACAGCCATCAGAAAAAAAGATAAAGGAACTTTTTCTTAGATGGCATTTCCTGGGATACGATACCTGGCACCGCGCCCGTCGGGGCGATCTTCCGAGAAGCGTCCCCAGCGATCGGTGGAACAGAAGAGGAAATCAACAAATAAATCAAAGGAAAACATTCACGCCCCGCATCCTACAAACGCCCGAATGCTTTGCCCCTACAGAGGGTTTTCTTGTCATTAGCTATTTCAACAGCACAACGCAGCTTGACAATAAGCCATTGCAGGTTGACAATAAGCCATTGCAGATTGACAATAAGCCATTGCAGGTTGACAATAAGCTATTGAAACTTGCAATAAGCCATTGCAGACTTACAATAAACCATTGCAGGTTGACAATAAACCATTGCAGGCTTACAATAAGCTATTGTAAACATATTGGGTGTTACAATTTTCTAACGCTCGGCGCCAGCAGCCGCTCCCAAGGTCGCCGTGCCGGGCACGGCGACACCGTAATTCAAATAGAGATAAACAAAGAGGAAAAAATGGCTAAATTTCCAAGAACTGAACCAGAAGTTATTGCCCTCGCTCAAGCTATAATCGCCGGATTAACGGCTAACACCACTGTCTATCCCTCACTACCACTGACAATAGAAGAGTTGACAACTAACCTTAACAAGGTTATCGCCTCCCAAAACGCGACGATCGCTGCTACCGCCGCCGCCAAAGAGGCAACAATCGCTAAAAACGAAGCTTTGGAAATGCTGACAGATAACCTCAAAAGGGTATTGCGCTATGCCGAGAACACCGTAAATTATAGCGATGACAAGCTGGAACTATTGGGCTGGGGAGGGCGATCGCGTCCCAGTTCCCAAGGCGCTCCCGGGCAAGTACGCTCTCTGAAAATAGTCAGTCAAGGACCGGCCTGGATAGCCTTAAATTGGAAAGCCCCGACAGAAGGAGGCTCCGTAAAAGCATATAAAGTGCAACGTCGCATTACCGCTGAGGAAAACGAGCCTATAGATGTGGGCACTGCTCTAGAGTCAGAAATCACTCTAGTCAATCAACCCCGGGGGAAAGAGTTAATTTACCAAGCGATCGCCATTAATAGAGCAGGAGAAGGAACCCCAAGCAATATAGTCACGGTAACTCTGTGATGAGGGGCGATCGCGGGGGGCTCGAAAGGCGTTTGTCAATAGTTAGATTTTAGAAGCGATCGCCCTTGGTCTTGCGCCCGTTGGTAAGCAGTCTAGTGACTCGGCAACAGAACCAACGCAAGAACTTATTCAGATCGGCGATCGTTCCTCGATCCGGTTCCACCAGATTTAAGCGCACCGTGCGATACCGACCATCGGCAGCGCATAATAAAATCCGATCGATCGGCCGAGTTTTGCCCATCTTCTGGGGTGCTTTAATCCGGATCGGCGCCCCCAGTCGGACAATTTCTTGGTAACATTGAGATTCGATCGGGGGGCGATCGACATAAAATTCAGAAGACGCCAGTTCCCCGGGCAAATCTGCGATCGCCTGTCATTCCAGTCCTAAGCGATCGGACAGTTCGACAAAATTCAGAAAATCCACCGGTTTACCATTTAGATAATTGCTGACAGTAGAATTACTCAATCCTATCTCCATAGCTAAGGCATTAATGCTGGGAAAGCGATTGCGCTTGACAGCAAATTTTACCTTTTCGATGCAACCTGGGGTAACTCTGAGCGATCGGGCCATAGTTCATCAAGAGGAAAGCTACTAATGACTATAGTACAGTAGAATATCCGCCCCAGAGCAAGTTTGTGTCACAACGAGCGTCATAACTCATACAATTCATCTCTCGAGCCCAAGTTTTTGTGCGTTCCCCACCGGAGTCAGGGCAATACTTCAAGGGATACAACTTGTCCGGAGCGAGGGAGAAACCCAAACCGATAATGACCGGGATCGCCGCCGAGATTCCCCCCGTTAGCACGCTTCGGGCCCCCTCCGCTGCGAGGCCCGACGCAGTCGGGCTAGCAATCTCACCGCGCTGTATCCTATGCATGTGCGAATATGATGTCTTGGGGGTAGTGCGCTTAGCGCTCCCCCAAGACATCAAGCTCCGGTGGATACAGCGAACGGCGCGATCGCATTTTTTCTGGCGATCGCCATTTAGCAAAAATCCCTGAACGAATGCTCATCTCACCCGTCAGCCAGTACATGTCACCGGTACGGTACTGCTATCTGAAAAGGTAGGCGATCGCCCGCCCGACAATACCATTTTGTCAAAAAAATGCTACAATCACTTTAAGATCATAGTATTAGTCGGTTAAAACCGACTTGGCGCCTCGAAACCTGGCTCCCGCCTGGGAACGCGGGGGTTAAAACCTGTGGCCAAAGGAGCCGTGCCATGACACAAACTGAAATGAATATGGATATCCTATACGATCGCTTGTCATCCCTGGGCTTTCCCAAAGACTTCGTGCGGTCTTATGCCTTACCTGATTGGTGGGATGAGGAAGTTGAAAGCTCAACCGGGGCGGAAATAGAGGCAGCGGCCTACATTTGCCGTCACTTAAATCTGGATCTATTATCGTTGCTGAGACCGGAGAGAACGCCAACGTTTAAGCGATCGTGTCAGGCAAAGTTCAAGATTAAACATGGGACTGAAAAAGAGCAGCTTTTTGTCGCGCAAGCCATGGCAGCACGCATTGCTGAAATGATAGCATATGCTTGTACGCCAGCCTGTAAACCCCTACCAAAATCAGCAAAGGAAATACGAGATATTATTCTAGAGAGTAGGGAGTTGGTCAACCTGGAAGGACTCCTCGAATTCTGCTGGAATTATGGCATCCCCGTGGTTCATTTTGCTGAATTTCCCAAAGCTAAGGGAGTTCGTAAGTTCGATGGCATGGTAGCCTATTTTTACCTTCGACCAGTCATAGTCATCAGTCTCAAACACAAATCCCCCGCGCGCTTGCTGTTTATATTAGCGCACGAGTTGGGGCATATTGTCAAAGGTCATTTGCATGGTGATGCAATTGTTGATGAGAAGATAGTCGAGCTAGAAAGAGAAGATGCCGAAGAAATAGAAGCTAACGAATTTGCTCTAGAACTTTTACTGGGTAAGCCAGATATGAGGTATGACACGCCCCGAAATTTGAGAGGGGAGCAGTTGGCTGCTTATGCCAAACAAATTTCAAGTAGAGATGGAGTTGACCCGGGCACTGTAGCGCTAAACTACGCTTATAATAAGGCGAAAATGGCGGCGACACAAGAAAAAGAAAAAAAAGCTTGGGGAACGGCGTCGAAAGCATTAAAATTACTGGAAGGTGATGTAAACGCTCCTACAGAAATAAATCGCTATGCCCTCAAGGATTTAAATTTAGAAAGGCTGGATATAGACAGTCAAGATTACCTAGAATTAGTAGCGTTCGAGGTATAATTTTGGCACGATTGATATTTCTCGACAATGATGTTATCTTGAAATTAGTTGCTTGCGATATATTTTGGGAAGCTGTTGCCAGTCTCGAACTAAGTCCAGCAGATTTCTGGGTTCTGGAAACTGCAAAACATGTATTACGAAAGACTCGTCGGGTCAGGAAAAAGTATCCTGAAGACATTCTCGATAATGCTATCTCAATTGTGGAGGGCTGTACTTAAATCAAACGGAAGGATAGTTTTAATGAAGAATTACAAGCATTAGAAATAGATGGTATCGATACGGGTGAAAGACTGCTAATAGCAGCAACTAAAAAGGTAGAAAATTTTTATTTGGCGACGGGGGATAAGCAATGTCTCGTAGCTTTAGCTTCGGAACCATCGTTGTCGAAAATTAGAAAGCGGCTGAGTGGACGAGTTGTTTGTTTTGAACAACTCCTAAAGAAATCGATTAATCATCAAGGATTTGATGATGTTTTAGCAAAGGTGTTGCCAGGGAGAGAATACGATGGTTCCTTGAAGGCGATCTTCGGTTCGGGTGGGAAAGCAACTCAGGAGAATGTGTTACAAGCACTTAACGGATATATAGAAGACTTGCGCAGTCAGACTAAGGATCTTTTAGCTGATATTTAAAGAAATATAAGGTATGTTCCGCTAACTCTCCCCGGCAGGCGATCGTCCTTCATGGGGGAACAAAGGTTTTGGTGGGCGGTGCCCATCCTACTCATACAATTCATCCCTTGATCCCAAGTTTTTATGCGTTCCCCACCGGAGTCAGGGAACGAGAGAAAGCGGTTTATATCATCGCCGATATTCATCTCCGCAGTCACCGATCAGTTTATACAAGTCCCGGGACTTGCCAACAACAGCCGATATCTGCTCGTAATCAGAACTATCCAACTGCAGATCGAATACCTTAGCATTCTCCTGAATATGTGCTGATATTCCTAACCGCGCACCCACGATCGCCCCTGCCACCGCCGGTTGTTCCAAGACATAGCGCACTGCCACATTAGAGATACTAACTCCATGTTTGCTAGCAATTTGCCCGAGAGTAGCAAGCAGTTCCTGAAACAGGTTCCAGCCACCCCAAGCATCCACCATATTCTTATATTTCCGCAAGCTAACGGTAGCCAGACTAAAGGATCCGGGTTCCGGTTGTCCCAGATACTTTTCTGATAATAAGCCCCCGCAAACCGTCCCGTAGGCCAACAGTTTGATATCATGGGCTTGGCAAAACTCCACCATCTTCACTAAGGGACGCCGATCGACCAGAGAAAACTGCACCTGATTGGATACAATTTTGATGCCAGCATCGGTAATAATTTGCAGGTGTTCCGTATCGAAGTTAGTCAAGGCCAGATGCTTTATTTTACCCTCACTTTGCAGTTCCGCCATATACTTGAGGGCGTCCAGGTAATTTTTATCCCGATATTCCCACCAGTGGAACTGCATTAGGTCGATCGCCTCCACTCCCATCCGTTGGCGTGCGATATCAATATTCTTCTCCACCAACTGCTTAGTCATTTTAGCAGGTCTGGGCACCCACTTCGTAAAAGCTTGCAGGTTGGATAAAGCCTCTTCACCCCGTTGGGCCCGCAGTTGACGCCGGAACTCGCCAATAAAATCTTCCGCAGGACCGTAATGATCTGCCAAGTCCCAGGTCGTGAAACTAGCATCCATATAGTCAAACATACTCTCGATCGCCTTTTTGCGATCGATCCTGCCGTGGCCCCCCGACACTTGCCACATGCCGTTCAATATCCGGCAGATATTTAAGTCCGAAGTCAATTGTAATCTGCTTGATGCGATCGGGTTCATTTTCCAGTTTTGGGGGTAATTACTGTTCTTACCTACCATAGCACAGTTAACAGTACGGTGCTGAATTCTTTCTACCGGCTGATAAGGACTTTAGTCCTTACTACGAACGGCTGATAAGGACTTTAGTCCTTACTACGAACGGCTACCGCCTACCGGCGGGTCATGTCAAAAAGTTCTGCAACTCTCTCAATTCCTGCGTAGAAGCCCTATTTCCTGACCGAGATAACGATAGAGGGGTTTGGTTATGCAGCCCGTCTCACTACTCAGACTATAGCAAGCAAGCAATATGAACAATATGAAATGGCGTCAGGTCTACCGCACCAAACCGCAGAAGCAGCGCGATCGCAAATTCCGCAAACGTAAAAAACTCCCAATAGTCATCAGGTGGGCATTACCGACCCTACATTTAGTGGCTCTGCTTAAGTACCGTGCAGTTTTGTCGGCAGAAGGGGATCCAGCGAAATTACGAACCTGGCGAAATTAGCCCGATCGCCGCTTCTGGGCTATTGCTCAGCATAACATGGTTGGGTGACAGTTGGCTGAAGAATGCTTTAGCTTCTCGATCGTCGGTTAAGAGAATCACCTTCTTATCGCTTTTCAGGGCCAAAGCAATTTCTGAAGCCGTCCCTGCACCCATGCCACAGGCAACCACCACATCAGAGGAAAGCACGTTAATATTATTGCGAGCATTGCCCAAATCCGTGATAATGGGAATATCTACCGCTGGGGAAATACCCGTTTTATCGCTGGTGGGCAGAATGCCGATCGTCAAACCATTAGCCGCCTTCGCCCCGCGACTAGCAGCATCCATGACCCCGACATTCCTGCCCCCAGTCAGCAGTACCCATCCCCGTTCGGCAATTAGCCTGCCCAGTTCATAGGCATTTTCCAGATCCTGGGCCTTAGCTCCAGTACCCGGTCCCATTACACCGATAATCATCTTTTTCATCCCCTACCTTGCCCTCCCGAGCTAAAAAAATGGGTTGCAAAACTTGACCTTTTCTGATATATTTTTTTTCATAATCGGAAATCTGTGGCTATTGCCAGCAGCAAGCATCTGTTCCCCATTCTGAAAAAATAATAACACAAATCCTGCCGTTAACCAAAAAATGAACGAAGAAGAATTTTCAGTTTCAGTTATAGTCCCAGTATATAATGGAGAGGCCGACTTGCCAGAGTTGCTGTCATGCTTGCAAGGGCAGCGCTTCCCGGCAGGGCGAGTAGAGTATTTGCTGGTAGACAATAAGAGTAGCGATCGCACGCCAGATATCCTGGAAGCAGCTCAAGCGGAGACACCAGCAATTAAACCGCTGAGGGAAAAGGAAATCCAAAGCTCCTATGCAGCGCGCAATCGGGGCATCAAAGCAGCCACTGGTGATATATTAGCATTTACCGATGCCGATTGTCGCCCCCAACCTGATTGGTTAGCAAACCTAATTGCCCCCTTTAGGGACCCCAGCATCGGAATTGTCGCCGGAGAGATCGCGGCCCTGCCAGGGAAAACCTTACTAGAAAAATATGCCGATCGCCAGAAGACCCTATCCCAAAAACATACCCTAACCCATCCCTTCTGTGCTTACGGTCAAACTGCGAACCTAGGAATACGGCGTTCGGCCTTAGAGCGAGTAGGAATATTTCGCCCATATCTGACTACGGGAGGCGATGCCGACATCTGCTGGCGAATTCTCCGGGAAACAGACTGGCAGCTTAAATTTGCTCCCACAGCCATTGTCCGGCACCGTCATCGCCAGTCAATGAAGGAACTGGAAAGTCAATGGCGCAGGTACGGTCGATCGAATCTTTACCTGCACGAACTGCACGGGGTAAAATTAATGCCAGAAATGACAGGGCGAGATTATCTCTATCGCCTGAGTCGGTGGTTGCTCAAGGAGTTGCCAATAACAATGGTCAAGACTACCCTCGGCAAAGCAACTGTTGTAGACTTAGTAAGTACGCCAATTGGTCTGTTTACAGCCAAAGCGCGATATCGAGGTCAACAAGAAGCTAAACTGCCAGAAGCAGCCCGTAAAATAGAATGGTTATAATCAATCAATAATCATCATCATGCACTCTTACTCTTTAGAAGCAGCAGCGAAGATAAATCTGTATCTGGAAATTATTGGCTCGCGGTCCGACGGCTATCACGAACTGGCGACGATCTTCCAAAGCATCGACCTGGTCGATAAAATAGATTTGCGTCTGTCTGGCAACGATCGCATTCGCGTCCATTGCGACCATCCCCAAGTGCCGTCCGATCGCACGAACCTGGCCTACCGGGCCGCCGAACTGATGAAAACTGAATTTCCGGACGCCTTTGCCAAATATGGAGGCATTGACATTACCATAGAGAAACAAATACCCGTAGCAGCGGGACTAGCAGGGGGGTCCACTAATGCCGCAGGGGTACTGGTGGGCTTAGATTTAATTTGGCAGTTGGGACTAACTCAAGCAGAATTACAAACTTTAGCAGCCCAGTTAGGATCGGACGTACCATTCTGTGTTATGGGTGGGACAGCACTGGCCACGGGACGGGGAGAAAAGCTCTCTCCCTTACCAGATCTAGATAATCTCTATGTAGTCTTGGCCAAATACCGTACAGTAACGATCTCTACCCCTTGGGCATATCAAACTTACCGGGAAAAATTCAGCGATTGTTACATTACAGATGCCGAAAGTTTAGCAGCCTGCTGGGAAAAAGTCCATTCTGGTCCCATGGTAAAGGCGATCGCCCATTTTGATAGTACCGAAATCGGCAAGTTACTGCACAACGACTTCGAGCGAGTTGTCTTTCCCGAATATCCCCAGTTAATGCAACTGAAAGCAGCATTTGAGCAAGCAGGGGTATTAGGGACAATAATGTCCGGGTCTGGTCCCACAATATTTGCTCTAACAGAAACCCCAGAACAGGCCCAATTAGTAAAAGAAACTGTAAAGCAGGAAATTTCCGACCCTGAGTTAGACCTGTGGGTAACCAAGTTTACCCCCACGGGCATTCGGATGGCCAAATAATCCAAGTTGTGACTAATGACTGAGAATAACCCAAAAACCGAATCTCCGACAGTTCCAGACAAGACATCCGTGAGTCCCTGGCGCTGCATCAGTGGTGCAGTTATCAGTGGGGCCTGCGCCACCGCTTTTTATTTGCTCACGGCGTCTATTGCTCAGAACTTCGCTGACAAACCCATCCACTCCACCAACCCCATTACTCTCAATATTGCTGCCGCCGTTCGTACCCTGATAGTCGGTCTGAGTACATTGGGCACCGGAATTTTTGCGATCGCGACCCTGGGTCTGTTAGCTTTAGCAGTGCAACTGGTCATCCAACGCTTGACAAATCGCCTCGTCTCCCCATCTGATTTATGACTGCCGTTCGTAGTAAGGACTTTAGTCCTTTGCCGGAGAGTAGCCGTAAAGTACAGTGGATCACTACAAACCTAGGGTTAACCCGGCAAGTCTTAAACTTTCCTTAACTGGCTCTTCGGTACAAGGGAAGCTATATCTAGCCGTGAAAAAGCCCCTAAGTACGGGAGGCGCAAAAGGAGCATCTCACCTTTGTCTTTGCAAATGAAAACCGATTATTGCAAATATAACCGAGCTAATTGCGAAGGTCATGAAAAATCATCAACAATTCTCAATTGACAAAGATGCACCCGACCGAGGCAAAGGTGCCGTGCGACCATCTGCAAAAGCAGTCGAAGGTGCTCGATATTAACCGCAGCTCAGCTTATTCTTAACTGCTGCTCGCGAATTTTCAGGAAAAATTAATCTAGCCATAATTTACTAGTAAAATAGCAATTGTAGGATAGAATTGTCCAAAAGAGAGAACAATGATGGAAAGTTTGACTGAAATGCCAACAACTGCCTATGATATCGAAAGCACTGTGTTAGAGCGTTACCAAGCAGGTGCGCGTCAGGTAGAGGATGGTCTGTGTTGCCCTACTAAATACGAGAGCGAATATCTGGATATCCTGCCAGCAGAAATCATTGAGAAAGATTATGGTTGTGGCGACCCCAGTCGCTACGTCAAGCCAGGCGAAACGGTGGTGGATTTGGGTTCTGGTTCGGGCAAGATTTGCTATATTTTAGCTCAGAAAGTGGGTCCGCAGGGCAAGGCGATCGGGGTTGATTTCAATGATGAAATGCTGACCTTGGCCAAGAAATATCAAGATAATATTGCCAAGCAGATTGGATACCATAATGTGCGGTTTGTCAAGGGAAAAATTCAAGACTTGGCTTTGGATTTAGAGGCGGTACAACGGTGGTTGTCCGAACATCCGATTACTTCGATCGAAGATGTGGCCAAGCTTGAGGCCGAATGCGATCGGCTGCGGCAAGAACAGCCCCTGATCGCAGATAATAGCGTTGACGTGGTAGTTTCTAATTGCGTGTTAAATTTGGTGCGTCCCCAAGATAAAAAACAGCTGTTTGCCGAAATATATCGCGTCCTGAAACGGGGTGGACGGGCCGTGATTTCTGATATTGTCTGCGATGAAGACCCGACTGCGGAAATTATCAATGACCCGCAACTGTGTAGTGGCTGTATTGCGGGTGCTTTCCGGGAAGATGCGTTTGTGGAAATGTTTGCACAAGCGGGTTTTTATGGGATGGAAATTCTCAGCCGCCAGTCGGAACCTTGGCAGGTGATTGACGGAATTGAATTTCGTTCTGTGACGGTGCAAGCTTTTAAGGGGAAGGATGGTCCTTGCTGGGAACGGAATCAAGCAGTGATTTATACTGGACCTTGGAAACAGGTGTTGGATGATGACGGACATACTTACGATCGGGGCAAGCGGACAGCAGTTTGTGACAAGACTTTCCACATCTTGACTAACCCTAATGGTCCATATAATGGCGATTTCTTGCCCGTAGAACCCTATGTAGAGATTCCTTTAGAAAAGGCGGGAGTATTTGATTGTTCTCGCCCCAGCATCCGCCACCCCCGGGAAACTAAAGGAATGAATTATCGGGTGAATAAGGATGCAAGTGATTGCTGTGGGCCAGAAAGCAGCTGTTGTTAAAGATAGCTGAAGATTAGAGGGCGATCGCCTTTATTCGAGGAATAAAAGCGATCGGGTGGTTTGAATTAAGAAACCAGGTTTTTCCCATATACCTGGTTTCTGGGTCTTGCAGCCGGGGTACTGGTGAAGATGGCCGCAGCAAAAGTGAGATGCACCCATATCAATCCCTGGCCCGCCCACTGTTTATCTATATCAATGCCGAAGTTGCTCAGAACAACCCAGCGATGGTATATTTCGTGGATTTTTACATGAAAAACGCACCCGGAGTAGTAAATGATGTCGGCTACGTGCCTTTCTCCACACGCAGTTATAACTTGCTCTATCAGAATTTTTATCAAGTGAAGGTGAACAGTATATGGGGGCAAGTCTGAGTCAGACCTGACCATTGGAGAAGTGTTGAAAAAACAAGCAAAGTGTTAAGTAGATAATACCAATTTGATTGGCGATAAAACAGTTAAGATTTCCCCAGGGGGCGTTATGAGATAATTGTTGCTACTAACTGTATCATGATTAAATTAAAATGCTGTTCATTGACAGGGAAAGAATAACACCGTGATCGGGAAAAAACAGGGAATCAAAAAGAATCTGTGGAACGCGGTTTCCCATTGCTGGCAAGAGGCAGTGGTAGAGGCCATAGACACTTTCGTTTTAGTGTTTGTGGGTACGGGTGCTGTGATGGTAAATCAGATAGCAGATGGAGCCTTGACTCATCTGGGCATCAGCTTCGTGTTTGGGGCAGTGGTAGCCGCTTTAATTTATACCACAGGGCACATCAGCGGAGCGCATATTAACCCAGCTGTAACCCTAGGTTTCTGGTCAAGTGGCTTTTTTCCTACCCGCAAGGTACTACCCTATATCTTGGCTCAATGCCTAGGGGCGATCGCCGCTTCGGCCTTACTGCTGCTCTCCCTAGGTGCCGTAGCCGATCTGGGCGCCACCCAACCCTTAAATGGTAACTGGTGGCAAGCATTAGTCCTGGAAACAATTCTCACCTTTATCCTGATGTTTGTTATCTTAGGAAGTGGGCTCGATCGCCGTTCTCCTAAAGGTTTTGCCGGGATAGCGATCGGGCTAACAGTCGGATTAGAAGCCGCCTGTATGGGGCCAATTACCGGAGCCAGCATGAACCCAGCCCGATCGCTGGGTCCCGCCGTAGTTGCGAGCATTTGGCAGCATCACTGGATTTATTGGGTAGCCCCCATTTTAGGAGCACAATTAGCAGCGATCGTCTATGGGCAACTTTCTCATGGATTTCGAGATATCAAATAAATGCTTACTGGAGGAAGTCCAATGAAAAAAGTCATGTTTGTTTGCAAAAGAAACAGTTGTCGTTCTCAGATGGCAGAAGGATTTGCGCGTCAGCTAGGAACGGGCCAAATTGCCGTTACCAGTTCCGGACTAGAAGCCAGCAGAGTCCATCCCACAGCTATTCAAGTCATGGATGAAATTGACATTGATATCAGGGACCAGACTTCTAAGCCATTAACTGATTTTAACCCGGAAGAGTACGATGCCGTAATTTCCCTGTGTGGCCGCTGACTGACATGCCTTTACCTAGGCTATGAGGGATAATGGTCATAGCGCTCTCCGATGGCGATCGATCGGGCATGAGCCAGTTAGGGAGCCAAACTGCGGTCTACCAAGAGAGGGAGGAAAAAAATGGATGGATTGCATCTCGGGACTGTATTTAACCAAGATGACTGGCACTGGCTCGAATCAGAACGTAGGGCTGAACTGATTGATCAACTGCTGGGTGTAGGGACGGCGCTTTCGGGCAGCTATGACTTGGGGGAATTACTAAATTTAATTTTACAGAAGAGTCGGGAAATTACTTGTAGTGACGCTGGGAGTGTATATCTGCTCGATCGCAGGGATGAAACTCATATGTTGCTATTCAAGGCAGCGCAAAACGATTCTCTGCCCACGGCCTCCTTTCGGGAGTTTGCCATGCCGATAACCCCCAAAAGCTTGGCCGGGTATGTGGCAATCACGGGTGAAAGCTTAAATTTGGCCGATGCCTATAATTTACCACCAGAAGTCCCCTATCAACTGGACCGCAATTTTGACCGCGACTTTTCTTACCGCACTTGCTCGGTGTTGGTGCTGCCCATGCAAAACCAGAATGGTCAGATCATAGGTGTGCTGCAACTGCTGAATCGCAAGGTAAGGCCAGAGGCGGTAATCACAGATAAGAATGCCCTACTCGTGACACAGCCTTATTCTCAATCAGAAGAGCGCATAGTCCGCAGTCTGGCGTCGATGGCAGCAATTTCCATTGAACGAAATCACCTGCAAGAAAGTATAGAAAACCTGTTTGAAGGCTTTGTCAAGGCGTCTGTTCAGTTGATAGAAGCCCGAGACCCGATCGCCTCTGGTCATTCGGAACGAGTGGCAAAACTCACAGTCACCCTCAGCCAAGAAGTTAATGCTGTGACCACTGGACCCATGAGCTCGATTCAGTTGAGCGATCGCCAAATCATGCAAATTCGCTACGCTTCTCTTTTACACGACTTTGGCAAACTCGGGGTGCCTGAAGCTATTTTGCAGAAGCGAAAAAAACTATATCCCGAACAGTTGGAGGTGATTCGTCACAGGTTTGCCTTGGCACAACGTACCCTGGAAATGGAATGTGCTCAAGCTAAGTTCAAGTATATACTAGATCATCCGACCCACGGGGGCGATCGGGAATGTCAGAATTGCCATCAGCTAGAGCAACTGGATACCCAAGTGACCCAGAATATCGGGACTTAAACAAAAACTTCCCCCTAAAGCGGCTGAATTCCATGTATAATAGGCATTATACGTCAACGGACACGGTTTCACGGTAGCATATAGATGTACGGAGTTTCCCAGAAGTGGTTTTTTAAGTAAATATCCTGTATATCAGTATATTATACTACTAATTGGCCCTCACCGTAGGAGGAGAAAACAACATGAAAGAAACAGTTGCTCAGGCCATGCCACCTGGCTTTGAGAAATGGTGTCGTCGCTTTGATGATGTCTTTAGTCGTCAAGCTCAACGAAGAGAGTTCCGTAATTATTTAGGGGGGTTATTAGGAGAAAGTGAGCGAAAAAATATCTCTCAAATATCGAAAAATACTGTGGGAGTTTCTTATCACAAATTGCATCACTTTATAACCGAGTCTCCTTGGTCTGCTTCTCGTGTAAATGAAAGGCGATTAGAGATAATGAATATCTGTCGTCAAACAAAACATAGGAAAAATTTTAACTTAATAGTGGACGACACAGGTCATCGAAAAAGCGGCATATTAACTGAAGGGGTAGGACGACAATATATTGGGGAAGTTGGGCTCTACTGATAACGGGCTTGTAATGGTAACAACTCATCTCTATGATGGAGTAAGAAGTTTACCATTAGATTTTGCTCAATATTTACATGCCGATTCTTTAGAGAAAGGAAAAGAAGATCCCGAATTCAAGAAAAAACCCGAGTTAGCTTTAGAACTAATTGCTCGATGTTTAAATAGAGGCGAACGTCCTGAAGTGACGTTAATAGATGGAGGTTATGGTAATAATGGACCTTTTTTAAAAGAACTAGAAAAGAGAGGATTAATTTATATTGGAGTTGTCGCCAAGAATAGAAACGTCGAAGTAGAAATAGAGACCGGACAAAAAACAAAAATGAGATTAGATGAACTGACAGCAATATTACCAGAAGAATCTTTCAGTTCTATTAATATCGAGTTACAAAAACCTCGAAGGGTTTGGGTAGCAACAATAAAAATCGAAATTTCCGGGATGTCAGGTAAACGAACAGTAGCTATCGTAATGAATGCAAAAACTGTTTCCTCGGCAACGGAAATTGATTATTTAATCACCAATGCTCCCATTGAAAAAGCCACAGCATTATGGATAGTTACTACCTATTCACAACGCAATTGGGTTGAAGTTTTTTACCGAACGGTAAAAGGTTGGTTAGGTTTAAAAGAATGTCAAGTTAGAGGAAAAAAAAGTATTGAGCGTCATTGGATATTAGTTTTTTGTGCTTATACTTTTATTCTCTGGCATTGGTTGACCGGTGGTCTAGCGCGACAATGGGCGTCGAGACCATTAAAAACATTTGTTGAAGCGTTAGAGGCTTTTCGTACAGCTGTCTCTTATCGGTTTATGCGTTGGCTCGGTAACAATGTTGATGTATTTGCCGCTCACAAAGCGAGTTTCGGCTTGATTTGGGCTTAAATTTTGTCTAAGTCCCGATATTGAGCAACTGAATTCTTATTGGGAGCTACTACTTAAAGTTAATGAACCCGAACCGTGGGAAGATCACTCCTCAGAGGTTTTGCGTCCAGAGGTAATCAATCAACTGATGGCAATTTCTGAATACAGTTATTTGGATGTTGATGGTCAGCTCAAACCACTGGTATCACCAGAAGAAATAGCTCAACTGATGATTACTAAGGGAAATCTCACGCCAGCAGAACGCTCTTACGTGGAAGCTCATGTCACTCACTCCTACGAGTTTCTCAAACGTATTCCCTGGACTCCCCATCTTCAAGATATTCCCATTATTGCCTATGGCCATCACGAAAAGCTAGATGGCAGCGGCTACCCCCGAGGTCTGACGCAGCCAGACATTCCGATTCAAACTCAGATTATCACTGTTGCTGATATTTACGACGCTCTGGCAGCCTCCGATCGCCCCTACAAGGACGCATTCCCCGTGGAAACCGTGCTGACTATCATGCGTAAGGAAGCCGCCGCCAACAAAATCAACCGCGACCTCCTTGAGTTGTTTGAACAACGCCAAGTTTATCAAGTTATCGGTCACAGCTTACCACTTCAGGATGAATAATGAAGGCTCACATAACATACATTATGGCATTTGTCAATATATTTGGATATATTTTTCCAATTAGCAATTATTTATTATACTTAACTATTTTTGCCATAATTTGTCATAAAGTTTGTGATTCTTATCATTCGCCAGAAAAATCCCCACAGGTTCCACAGTGTTTCCACAAGCCTAGGAGAGTTTTCCACAATTTAACCAAGGTTTTCCACAAGGAGGCACGGTACGATCGGGTCTCTTAAATTTGATTGGGGATTTCTCAGTCTAGCCCCTTGAGACCCCGATCTGCCCCTGTTTGTAAAGGAATGTAACGAAAATCCCCCTGAAAGGCTGATTCTTTCGTGAAAAATTTTCTGACAGAAGGCCAGTTGCAACATTTCGCAACATTGACAATCCCACGATCTGTGAGCGCACAATAGAGCGACCGACCTAATCAGAGGTTCCGAGTCCCGCTGTCGGTAAGCGATGACGTATCGGGCCCATTTACATTATCATGGAGGCTAGACATGCGCACCAACGTGAGTATCCTGGCAGAAATCCCCGAAGATCTGCACGAATCGGTCAGAACCTACTTGGATAGCCATCCCGACTGGGACCAAGACCGGGTATTTTCTGCAGCTCTGTCTCTGTTTTTGCTGCAAAATGGAAATGGTAAAACTCCAGAGGCAGAATACAGTTATCGTAGAGCTGCCCGGATCTATCTAGACGCTTTGTTCAATTACTCTCCCTATGCCCTATGACCGAGACAGCTACTCCTTCCGCCAAGGTCCTCGATACCCTGATTGTCGGTGCAGGTATTAGCGGCTTGACTCTGGCCTACAGCTTGCACGACAGGCAGATTTTAGTCTCTGAAAGCACCGGACGAGTCGGGGGAAACATCACTACAGAAAGCTCAGGGGAATTTCTTTGGGAAGAAGGCCCCAATAGTTTTCAGCCGAAACCAGAGATGCTGCAGCTGATTGTCGATGTGGGACTAGAACAGGAGTTGATTCTGGCTGACCGCCGCTTACCTCGTTTTGTCTACTGGCAGGGTAAACTGCATCCGGTGCCCATGAGTCCACCAGCTGCTATCAGCTCCCAATTGCTGAGTTGGCCGGGAAAACTCCGGGCGCTGATCGGTGCCTTGGGGTTTGTGCCACCAGCAATGGGCGAGCAATTGTCTCAACAGGGTGGCGAGGAGACGGTAGCTCAATTCTTTGGGCGTCATCTGGGTGCGGAGGTGACGGAACGCCTGGTGACGCCTTTTGTCTCTGGGGTTTATGCTGGTGATGTGAATCAGTTGAGTGCCGCTGCGGCTTTTCGGCGCGTGGTACAGTTAGAATCAGTCGGCGGCGGACTGTTAGCCGGGGCAATTATGTCCCAGAAAAACCGGAAACCGGTGATGCCGAACCCTAACTTGCCGAAAACTAAACCAGGAGAGTTGGGCTCCTTTAAGCAGGGGCTGCAAGCATTGCCTCTGGCGATCGCCTCCCAATTAGGCAGCGCTGTGAAACTGAAGTGGCGTCTTACCAGTTTGCATCCTACCGAGCAGCAAACCTACATAGCTCGATTTGCCACAGCCGAAGACGTTCAGCAGGTAGAAGCTCGGACAGTAGTTCTCACCACACCAGCTTATGTGGCAGCTGAGTTGTTGCAACCCATAGCATCCCAAGCTAGCCAAGCCTTACGAAAATTCTATTATCCACCCGTAGCCAGTGTTGTCTTAGCCTACCCCATATCTGCTCTCAAGTACCCTCTACGGGGCTTTGGTAATCTGATTCCCAGAAGTCAGGGAATTAGAACTTTGGGCACGATCTGGACTTCCAGTCTGTTTCCAGGTCGGGCACCCCAAGGATGGCAAGTGCTAACTAGCTATATCGGCGGTGCCACAGACCCAGAAATTACTGATTTAGACAGCGAGCAAATTGCTCAAGCGGTCCATCAGGACTTGTGTAAAATTCTGCTCAAGCCAGATGCACAGCCAAAAGTCTTAGCCGTGCATCTGTGGCAACGGGCAATTCCCCAGTATACTCTCGGTCACGAACAGCGTTGGCAGCAGATAACTACAAATCTTCAGCAGCTGCCAGGTATATATCTGTGTAGTAACTATATTGATGGCGTCGCTTTGCCAGACTGCGTGCTCAGGGCTCAGGGACGTGCCGCTGATATTAATCAGTATTTGCAATCCCAGCTATAAATTAGCTACAATAACAAAGCCCGCCTGCGCGGGCTTGATGGGACCGAATCTTTCCCAAAACTTGTTGGCACAATTACGGGATGATTTGGGTTGTTGATTGTTGACCGTTAATATTTATGTCATAAATAGTCATATTTATTAATATTCGATTAGCAATTTTCAAGTATCAATTTTTAATTATCCTCCGCCAGTGCGGCTACTGACGACTGACGACTGACCACTCCCAGCTCGCCCGCTCGACATGATGTTGTGTATGCAAGGTTACAAAATCAAAAGTTGGCTATAGTAGAGTCAGTAATTAGAAGCGGTAAGATGAGATGGTTAATGTAGTTGAAATTCCTAGTTCACTCAAGCTAGCAGGGGAAAATGGGTCAGCAAGAAGATTAAGGGAAGTGTTTGAGAGCATTGATGAAGACAGTTGTCCGCATGATTTCAACTTTCACATGCACACGATATTCTCAGATGGAAAGCTGAAACCAGAAGAGCTGATGTCTCAGGCTCTCGAGATCGGTCTGCAAGGACTCGCCATTACGGATCACCACAGCGTGGGCGGCTATCTTGTTGCTCAGAACTGGCTAGAAAACTGGAAAGCCGCTAATCCCTTGCGTCGGGCACCGGAACTCTGGAGTGGGATAGAAATTAATGCTAACTTGCTCAAAACAGAGGTTCACATTCTGGGCTATGGCTTCGACCCCGAACACCCGCGCCTGCAACCCTATATACAGGGTAAGGCTCCCACTAACAGCGATTATCAAGCGCCGAATGTCATTGCGGCCATTCATCAGGCGGGTGGTTTAGCTGTGCTAGCTCATCCGGAACGTTACCGTCGTCGTTCAGCTGCCCAGTTGATTCCAGAAGCAGCGCGATGGGGCATTGATGGCGTGGAAACCTACTACGCTTACAACAACCCTAATCCTTGGAAACCTAGCCCCAAGCAAACTGAGCGGGTTCGACAATTAGCAGAACGCTACGGCGGCCTGCTGCATACCTGCGGCACTGATACTCATGGGAAAAACTTGGTTCAGCGTATGTAGAAAATATCTTTCGTGGTTAGTTGTTAGTCGTTAGTTGTTAGTCGTTATTCGTTAGTTGTTAGTTGTTAATAGTTAATCCTTAGTCGAACGCGGACAACCTACAACTGACAACCTACAACTGACAACCTACAGGGGTTTCAATTTTGTCAATTTTACCCTGAGAGTCACGGCCTTTACTACTTGGATTTTTTAGTCTCATCGCCAAGCATAAGGGTAACAGTTTAGGTGGTCTACCTCCTTGGCCACTGTGAAACAGTTGATGACAGATATCAAAAACTAATTGACGCTCCACGACGCTCTCCATCGGTGAATAAAACTAGCGCCTCACTTTTGTCAAATAATTCGGCTAAAGTTGCTACTGCTGCGAGCAAAAGTTTTTGCTGTTTTTCACCACATTCGAGAGTCTTGCGTAACCGCGTAGCCCTCTCCATTAGCGCAATAGTCCAACCTAGCGCTCCGGCGTCGCACGCTTCGCTACTGCGCGATCGGATTCAGAGGCTGGCTTATTCTTCTCTACTTTTGTATACAGCTCATCTCCCTCAATTACTAGTTGCAATAATTCAGGCATTAAGGCATATAAAAATAATGTCTCTTGCAACTCTGCTAAAGGCCTCTCCCAATTCAGAATAGTATTCTTGGCAAATCCAAATACGCGGACTGCTGCCTTAAGACCCATTCCTGACATTCTCGCTTTAAGCACATTACAAATCTCACTCAATGATGTATTTAAACCCAGGGCTATTTCATTCTCAAGCCAGCAAGCACCATAGCCCGCGCAGGAAGGTTGCCACGCTCACAGTCAGCTACTGTTACAATGGTTACATCTTCAGTAATCGCCGCTTCAGTTGCCGACAGCGCATCCAACCACTTCTGACTTTCTTTATCTTTTGTTTCTATGAATGTGTCGGCTTTTTGCCAATAGTAGAAATATCCCTTGCCCCTTGATGCAATATTCCCAATGGAACTCCATTACTACTAGCACAAAAAACCGCTCGCGCGTAGCCGTGTAGCGATAGCGTGTTTACTTTTAATCCTCCGCTCGTTCTACTATCGGTATGATCCATTCCTTTTTGACTCGGATGATGGGTATAATTTAGTTCTGTGGTATCCGGAATTGCTAAAACAATTTCATTCTGCTTGAGGAGTTCAACAGTACTTTGTTGATGGCTAGAGCGAATTGCTTCGGCTTTAACATGCGGCCCCAAAATCATAAGCTGCTTGGGTTGCTGCCCAATCTCCACATGCTTGTGGTACGCTAGGGTTGTTCTGCGTTCATCTGATCCGAGCTTCACCAGTCTTTTATTACGACGGCGATCGCCCAGCAGATTTTAGTTCTGAGGATGCCCATGGCTTCATAGTTTTCTGTCAATATCGAATTGTTCAGATCTCCGGCTCTATATAATATTAGCAACGCGCCCAAGCAAGAGTCGTTTTATTTAATCATGATTTTACTTTTTGGCTAAGGGCGAACGTCCCGACGATATCTCCTGTGTGCCGAGTCCCCTGGGACAAGAGCACAACAGGAGATATCGAAGCTGCGGCGCTACAAGCCTTTCGTATCGTCGCGCTCTTTATGTTAACTTTTTTGAAGCATATTGTTAACTTTGTTAAAGCATATTGTTAACTTTGTTAAAGCCCTCGTATTGTTAAGAAAGATGTGAGTAAGCCATAGCGCATCTTCGGGGGGTTGGGGGGATTGAAACACGGTACCTCACTAGCTTGAGAAACGCTATAATGCGTGGGTAGTTTACCCATAGCCGCTGACCTAGGAAGTGCGATCGCCGAAATTGTAGTTATAGCTGTCACGAGCACAAAGAATTGGAGTTAATTATGATGGTCCCAGTAGTATTTGCATTTTCCGCAGGCGCTTACTTGTTTTCTGGCATTGTTGGCAACCTGGTTTCACAGATCCCAGAAGAGCAGGAATATGAATCCTCAAACCCCTCCGACGTAAAATTAGTTAACCTGCGGATGACGATCGCCTGGCCAGCTTGGGTGATTAAAGAAATTATGGCAGGCGATCGCTCAAAGTAATCAGGAAGGAAGCATAGCATCTTAATAAAGAATTAAGAAACCCGGTTTTGACTCCATACCAGGTTTCTGGGCTATGAGAGTAACGCCCCAATACTTCTCGGTTAATAATCTGTCCGGATCGAGGGGGGAGAACCCAAACCGATATTTTAGGGATCGCCGCCAGGATCCCCCCCGTTAGCGCAGCTGCTGCGCTAACGGGGATGGTTAACTAAATTGAGCATAATTTAATCGCTACGCCCCCTCTCGCAATGACAAATAGGATATTTTATAATAGACCTCTTGCATAAATGCCAAAATGGATCCTTTAGGGGTGCTGAAAGTATTGCTATTGCGTAGCCTAAATCGACTTTTGCAAGAGGTCTAATATTTGTCCCTGCCGTTGTGCAAAACCTTGAGGTATTGAGTAGCGCCCTACCATAAGGGGTTGTTTATGTAGTCAACCCATGTTCCAGGGCGAAGCGCACTAACTCAGTCCGACTGTTGGTCTCAGTTTTGGCAAACAAGCGGCTGACATATTTTTCCACATTTCGTAGAGAGGTTTCCAGGCGGCGGGCAATTTCTTTGTTCATCAGTCCCTCTACGACTAAGTTCAGGACACTCTGTTCTCTGGGAGTGAAGTCTAATTTCATCGGTGGGGTCTTATGGCCGAGCGTGCCTCTGTTTTGGATCAGACCCTGAATTTGATTCAGCTGAGTTTTAATGTCATCAAGTTCCGTTCCACCCATCTGGGCGCGACGTAACACCAGATTTTTGACTATTGACTCCAACTCGTCGGGATCGAAGGGTTTAGGCAAATAGGCATCACACCCGGCGTCATAGCCTTGGATGCGGTCTCCTGTCATGCCTTTGGCGGTTAAAAACAACACTGGTAAACCCTTAAACCGATGGTCTTCCCGCATTTGCTGCAAAAACTGATAGCCATCTACCTCGGGCATCATAATGTCTGTAATCACTACCTCAGGTACCTGCTTTTGTAGCTTTTCCCAGCCATCAATAGCGTTGCTGGCAACTTCAACGCTAAAACCACTCTCTTCCAGATAGGCTTGTACTGATTCGCGCACGCCCGGTTCGTCATCTACCAGCAATACTTGTGTTGACATCTATCCTCTCCTTTCCACTACTAACCTTTCTTTTAATTTAACCTATCCCTCCGCAGCGCCCGAACCTCCGCCCGAACCTTTGCCTGCACCAGATCCCCCACCCTTTAGGGTGGGGCTACATGAACAAAGCCCGCCTGCGCGGGCTAGTTGGCCATACCCTCGTTCCCAGGGTCGAGCTGGGAATGCTCAGTTGGCCATACCCTCGTTCCCAGGGTCGAGCTGGGAATGCTCAGTCTGAGGCTCTGCCTCCAGTGAGTGGCGGCCTCGGACTGTGAGTGAGCGCGTCCCCCGAAACACTAAAGTGTTTACTACCAACCTGCAAACACTAAAGTGTTTACTACCAACCTGCAAACACTTTAGTGTTTACTACTCATATCTTGCACCATTCTCAATTATATCGAGGCAGAGCCTCTAGAACTCGTTCCCAGGCGGAGCCGTGCGTAACGAGGGGGAAACGAAGATAAAATATAAAATACCTTTTCCATAATGTTTTCAGTCGGTTTTCAACCGACTTTAGCTATTAGCCGTGGGTTTGAACCCACGGCGGGCCATGAGACTAAGGAATGAGAATTTAATAATTTATCAAAGTCATGTCTGCTGAGGTTTGGCTGTGTAGTTCCATTGAGGGAGGATTTCATCAAAGACAATGTCCATGGTTTCCTTAAAGTCCGCAGCGACTTTCTTGCCAGTTTGATAAACCTTGTCAATCACAGTTGTAAAAACCTGTAAACCTGCCTGTGTTGTAGCTGTCGCTATCAAGTCCTTGGCCGTTTCTACTTTGTCAAAGATTACACCCTCACACACCCGGCTGATATGGGGGAACAAACGATGTTCAACTTGTAACCGGTGCAATACCTGGACTGGACAAAATGCAGTGCCTACCGGTTCCTTTGACTTCAGGAACTGGCTAATTACTGCTATTTACTGAGCAAAAATACTCATCCTGTTTACTGCCGGTGAAACGCTTTCAGAAAAAAGGTTGATTTTTTTTTGCCAAAAAAGGTGGATGAAGGGAACTTGACAAACGTACATGGGTATGCAGGCAAAAAATAGGTGGATGTTTTTTGGCAAAAAGGTGGATAAAGGTGGATTGTCATTCATTCATGAGTTGCGCTATAGTGTGCATAAGATCAAATAAGCGGGCTGCTAAGGGCTGTAAGCAGGTCACAGCAGCAATCTGTACAGCAAGCATAAGTTTTGTTTATGACATGCATCAGAATCTTTTATAATAACTTCTGTCGTTTTTGCTCAATATAGATTTTATGTGATACATTAAAAATGGAGCTATAAGGGACTTGCGGGTTATTAATGTATCAACACCAGTAAAGCTACGCACAAGAGTACAGCAGATTTGACTGGTACTTTATTTCTAGGCAAGTCCCTAACAAAATGTAGAAAAGATTATGATGGACCTAAAACAACTTGAGAGTGAATTTAATGATACAGTTAAAGAATTGAAACAAAAATATATGTAAATGATCCAATCAGAGGTTGCCTTCTGATTGTCAATCTATTTCTGCGGAAAATGTATCAGCAGTAGTAATGCCAGAAACCACAGTAGGGAATATTCCTTTCTTTGCTAGTTTGGAACAGGATATTCCTATCATTTTAGTTCGAGGTAATCACACACAATATAATATAACTCCAGAAGCCCTACAAATTCACGACACTGCTAGGATTTATTATGTTAATAGTTATATGGAAGCAACAGGTTTATTGTTAGCTTTACGCCACAAAATTGCACCAGAAGCGACCACTCGTCCCATTTTATCTACTAAGCCTATTTATCTTTAAACTACACAAAAATCATGAAAAATAGAGTTTATACTCATGAGATGATTAAGTCTTATTATCCTGGTATTAAACTGCGATTACATACCCCAGCCCATAGAGGATCTAACAATTATTCTGAGTATTTTGGCAGTAGCATTTATAACTATGATTTACCTTTTTTTCTCCGGGAAGATTTTTGGAATATTGAGCAATCTGTTGCTAAGCTATACCAGACCGAGCATACTTTTTTCTTAACGGGGGGAGCAACTCAAGGTATTTTAGTAGCCTGTGCTATTTTAGGAAGTCAACATCGTCGAGTTGCCGTGGGGATTAATAGTCATCTATCAATTATTCATGGTTTTATTCTTTCTGGAATAGACCCTTATTTCATTCCGTCTCAATCATTAGAGCCAACAGCCAAGGAAGTAATTCAAGGATTAGAAGCTTCTCCAGAAGTAAAAGCACTGTTCTTAACTAATCCTAGCTATCAAGGAATTACTACTGATTTGGTGTTAATTGCCAAATATTGTCGCAGCCATCAAATACTATTAATTCTGGATGAAGCTCATGGAACTCATTTTCCTTTTCTAGAATTATCAATACCATCAGGATTAACAGAAAATATCGATATAGTAGTCCATAGTTTACATAAGTTTGTTGGGAGCTTAGTTCAAACTGCATTGCTACATATCCCCCAATATTCTCGTATTTCTGTGGAGGAAGTAACTAAGGCTTTATCTATGTTTGAAACTACTTCTCGTAGCAACCTACTTGTGTTAAGTGCAGAGGAAGCCATTAAATTTGCTTTTACAAATGAAGGTAAACAATGTTTTTCTCAAGTAGTTCAAGGTTGTCATGCTCTTAAAAAATTACTAGACAACTTTGGTGATGTACTCACTTATGATTCCCGAGGGGACGATCCATTGAAAATATTTCTAATTAGCGATCGCGCTACAGGAGAAGAAATCAGCGATCTTTTGCGTGAACGTCAAGTTGATTATGAATATTGTAATCAACAAGGAGTATTATTAATTTTTTCCTTTACCAATACTCCAAAAGAATTTAGTTATTTAGAAAAAGTTTTCAATGATATTTTTGATATTTTAGTAAAAAAAACAGCAAAAGAATTTGTATACGAGAATCAATTGCGGCGTATTCCTATAATGTCAGCTTCTCCGAGAAAGGCTTTTTTTGCTGCCAATAAACAGAAGCTAAAAATCAAAGATGCCTTGGGATTAACGAGCTGTAATAGTATTAAAAAGATTCCTCCTTGTATTCCTCTATTAATTCCGGGGGAACAAATTGTTAATTACCATCTGGAAAATATAGATCCAGAGTTGATAATTCAAGTCATGCAATAAATGATGTAAAAAAAATGAATAAAATTAGTTTGATATAACAAGTTTGAGTCCGACTACGTAATTAGCTATTGACTATGAATTCCCCAGATCCTTCAATCAGTAATATTAGTACTTTGGATAGACGAGAAAACCTCTCTCAAAAAGAGTTTTTACATGAATATGCATATCCAGGTAAGCCCGTGGTTCTTCTAAACGCTATGAACCAATGGTCAGCCTACAAACTTTGGACAAAGGAGTTTTTCGCAACTCACTACGGTGCTTTAAAAGTTAGTGTGCGAAAATCAGACAACTATGATGATGAAATTACGCTGAGATTAGACGAGTATATAAATAACCTGAGTAGCAGTGAAAAGTTGAGTTTTTATTATTTGAAAGACTGGGTGTTCGAGAAGGTATGCCCTGAGCTGATGAATTACTATGATCCACCAAGCTACTTTAAGAGTTGGACAAGGTGGTTGCCTGAGTTTATCAGACCAAAATGGCGATGGCTTTATATAGCACCTCCTAATTCAGCATCACATTTACATGTAGACTTTTTAAATACTAGCGCGTGGAATGCATTATTTTTGGGAAAAAAGCGTTGGTTATTTTTCTCACCTGACCAAGCACGGTATATGTATAAAGGAGAAGTTAATGCCTTTAAACCTAACATTGAAAAGTTTCCATTTTTTGCAAAAACTAAACCACTGACTTACCTCCAGTCAGCAGGAGAAATTGTTTTTACACCAGGTGGTTGGTGGCA
The DNA here is from genome assembly GCA_005518205.2 of Hormoscilla sp. GUM202. Classification (GTDB taxonomy): domain Bacteria; phylum Cyanobacteriota; class Cyanobacteriia; order Cyanobacteriales; family Desertifilaceae; genus Hormoscilla. The sequence continues at coordinate 99,033 of RFFC02000012.1, read as the reverse complement.
TGCAGTACGAAATGAAGAAGAGAGTATTGCCGTTTCAGAAAACTTCATTAATGAAGCTAACTATCGAAACTATTTCCAACTTCGGACAGTTATAAGGTACTTTAGATATGCCGATCATCCATTCTGGTTAGCTTAGATAGTGTAGTCAGAAGCTGGCTAGGAGAAATAGCCTGGAGTAGTTATTTTAGGTAAACAGAGAAAGTTTAAAGAATATATGATTTACTTTTCACAACAGAGTTGGATTAAGCTTTTCCTAGAAGCTGGAAGATTACAGAATTCTATCTCAAATGCTGGAAATGCATTCGCAAATTCTTCTTTACAAGATTGGGAATTTTTAATCTCAGATCTGATTTATGGGAGATGCGAAAACCCGGTAATCAAAGAGGCACGTGACTTATTAGAAGTAGCAGTTACTGAGTATAATAATCTGAATCACGAAAAGCTTGATCCTAAAAAGGTCAACGCTTATTTTGCGGCGAAGGTGGTTCGGTCTATCATCGTTGAGCAAAAGTGTTTGAGCGGCGTATGGCATCCCTTATGTAGTCTAGCAGAAATTGCCTATCCCGGTGATTTTGTTACTGCTAGAATCTTCCAAGAGAGTCTGGTGGCATTACGCCAAGCTGACAAAACCCTTCGGGTTTTCCTGAATATTTGCCCCCATCGACAAGCAAAACTTATTGAAGGGAAAGGTTGTCTTAACTTGCATCAACCAATTGTCTGTCCTTACCATGGTTGGATTTTTAGTCAAGATGGGCGTTGTCAAAACGTTCCAGGAGCCGCCGCAGGAGAGTTTGGAGCGGAGTTCGATATCAACAACTATTTTTTACAGGAGTTAGAGACAAAAATTTATCAGAATTCTATATTTGTCAAATTGCAAAATAGTGGCTTAAGTGATAAAAGTACTGACCAAGCAGAAATAGACAAGTCAGAATCGGAAGAACTGGTATTGCCAGTCTCGATAGAAGGAAAACAAAGCATAAGAGTTACGATTTCCCAATTATTGCAATCAGTTTATCCTGGTGCGAATGATATCAAATCCCCCGAAGTGCCAGAAAGTATTCGTCTGCTACTCAAAGTTGGTTATTTAGACGCAGAAATTAAGCGATTAAGCGTAAATATAAACCAACACAAAAATGTTTCCAACAAAGTAGTTTCTTTGCCAAACAGCGAACCAGAAAATTTATACCTCGAATCGCTAATAATTGAAATTAAACAAGCTATTCTTACTTTAAATAACATTAAAGCAATAAATTTAAATATAGATGAACTGTTTCCGTGTATTAATGCCTATCCTAATGATATAACAACTTCTAAAGAATCTGTATCCAATCCTAATTTTTTGACACATAGCTCAGAACCGTTGCAAAATGTCGTATTACCTGAAAAAGACCGAAAGACTCTGCCACCCTGGGTCTACGCAAACCCCAATTTGTTTCCATTGGAAGTGGAACGGATAATTAAGCCAACCTGGCAATTTGTTTGTCATGAGAGTGAAGTATCTAATTGCGGTGATTTCACTTGGTTAGATATAGTAGGTGAACGCGCTTACGTCATTCGTACCTCAGATGGTGGACTATTTGCGGGAAGATTGAGAATAGCGAGTGAATTGTATTCTCGACCTGACTTTACTGTCCCCAACTATGGTTTAGAGCAAATTGATATAGATGTTTGGTTAGGATTTGTTTTCATACGTTTCCTTCCCAATGATTTAAGTGTAGCTGATGTTTGGGAAAATCCTAAATTAATCACACCCTATAAATTTCAAGACTTGCAACCTATTTTTGGGTCGGGTTGGTATGATTTTGAGGTGGAAGCCGACTACAAAATTCTCTGGGAAAATTTTCTAGAAGTATATCATTTCCCAGTAGCCCACAAAGGAATGACTCGTCTATGTCATATCTCGCGAAATTCTGACCTCTTACCCTTTCGAGAGCCACCATTACCTAACTTACCAAAAGTCGAATTTGATTATATTCAGAGTTTGAAGGCGGCAGAAAGACATTCCCAAAAACACGAAAAGTTGTTGCTCGAAATAGCAGAGAAGACAAAAGTATTACCAGAACCTTTGCACTATACAATTTTCGGATCTATTTCAAAGCAGCGTCTAATGCCAATAATGCTTGGGTTAACTGTATTTCCAGAACATATCCAGGCAATGTCCTTTATTCCAGTAGGACCAGAAGAGTGTAGGGTACGCATTCGCAGCTATGGACTCCCTCTAGATTTGAACACATCTAGCGGTAGAGCAATTCAAGATGCTCGTACTGCTAATATTAATGATATCCAAATTGAACTTGTAGAAGAAGATATTAAGTTAAACTATCTTACACAAGCTGGTGTGTCTTCAAAGATTTTTGATAAGCAGGGAATTTTGAATGACTTGGAAATTTCTATAGCCCAATTTCAGGAAAAAATCCGTAAAGATATACCCATTACACGCTGTTTATATCAGCCTGAAGCTGGAACATTGCGTCTGATTAATCAGAAGCTTTTAATAACTTGATTTGCTGGCTGCCTGACACAATTACCTCAAACCCTTGATAGATCTAGATTCTGTGCTTTTAGGGGAAAAAAGGAGTTTTTCGATATCCAGTACGGCTGAAACCCTTAAGATACCGTAGTGGAAAATCATATTTCACGAGATACGAGGGTTTGACAGAGATGTGTCAGCAGCCAGCTTGATTTGAGTTATAGCGTTTGTTTTGTGGAGAACCAATTTGGGGCTCAAGCGGACGAGGTATGTAAAATTGCGGCCAAAAATACACGCTTTACTCTTACCATGAGAGGCATTAAAGCCAAATCGATATAAATAAATAAATAGCGAGTTATCTTGGACTAAAAAGCAGTCATCGTAAGGCTTTGGTGTCGTAGAAAGCGATCGCTTTACATAATAAGTCCGGAAGACCCAATTTGGTAAATGCGTTCCCTGTGGTCCTACGATGGTAAATGTGACTGCTTTCAAGATACACGTTGAAAGGGCTGGCTATAGCAAGCCTAAATCATTTATACAACTTGCTATCACCGAAAGCCTTGCACAGCAATGCTTTTGAGTCCTGCTATAATTTGCACAAATCATTTAGACTAGCTATATCTGATAGATAAATATATACCCATAGCGATAATCAGAGTGGATATAGTTTTCACTGTCCATCCTTTCGTTTGTTGCATTAGAATTTCTTTTAGTTTTTCATTCTCTCTTAAAACAATGTTGCTCAAAAAACTAAATAGTAAAATGAATATAGGTATCAAGCTTTGCAAAATTAGTACTAGTGAAGGAGAACTGCTAACATCAATAGATCTTTCTTGCAGTAGTATGGAAACTAAGGAAAGCAGTTCTCCTGTGAGAAAGATTTTGAAGTTTTTTTTGCTAATTTCTAATATACTTTCTCGTTGGTTGGCAAATTTTACTGCTCGGATCAACCAGAATATTACCCCTCCTAGGCCACATCCTAAACAAAAAAATAAAAATCCGCTCCAGAAGTTGATTATTCTATATACAGCTTCCTCTATCACTACACACATGGATAGAAAAGTTACTGCTCCTATCATAGGTAACAAAACTTTCAATAAATCGTGCTTTTCTATACTCTTATTTAGAGATAAAGTGCAAGCACCAACTATAGTTATGCCGAAGCCAATATATTGCATTATTGATAATTGTTCATGCAGTGCGAAAAAAGACATGATAGGGACTAGAGCAATCGCTATATTAGCCAAAACTTCTATTATCGATACGTCATTAACTTTAAATAAAGCTTTGAAATAAAAAAATGATGATATGCTATAGAATAATCCGCCTAGTATTATTAGGGGAAAAAATATGCCAATTGGCGGAAATTCAAGTTTAATGAACGGAAATATAATCAAAGGAGAGACATGAAAAATACTAGTAACTATCGTTCCATCATACTCATCTGTTAAAACATCTCCTCCTACGAAATAAGTGTCTATTAAATGAGCTATAGCCCATATCATTGGAGAAAGTAAACCCAAAACTATCCAATTGTCCCACATAAATTTCTTCGCTATCATCTTCTTTTGACATCCTCCCGCCGTTAAGAGAGGCAGAACTGTTTCACATTCTAATAACACGAAAAGTCTAGACCACCTGTGGCTAAGGAATGAGGATTTAATAATTTATCAAAGTCATGTCTGCTGAGGTTTGGCTGTGTAGTTCCATTGAGGGAGGATTTCATCAAAGACAATGTCCATGGTTTCCTTAAAGTCCGCAGCGACTTTCTTGCCAGTTTGATAAACCTTGTCAATCACAGTTGTAAAAACCTGTAAACCTGCCTGTGTTGTAGCTGTCGCTATCAAGTCCTTGGCCGTTTCTACTTTGTCAAAGATTACACCCTCACACACCCGGCTGATATGGGGGAACAAACGATGTTCAATCGGATTGTATTTTGATGTATAAGGAGGGTAATGAGCGATACGAATTTCAATGGCGAGTTCGTTACTGAGGGTCTGCAAAGCCTCTTTAAATAGATAAGTGCGAGAACTATTACTGCCACCGCCATCACACAGCAGCAAAATTGATGTTGCCAATGGATACAGTACAGCTCCGTAGTTAAGCCACCAATAGCGAATTGAGTCACAGGCAAACTCACTGGTGTCATGGGAGGTTCCTATCTGCACATAACCAATATTGTGTTTCATGTCATACAGAGCATGGGGAATCACTTTCCCTTGTGCCAGAGAAGGCCAGTCATGGTCGTAAATCTGGATAGTCTTTTGGGTATAGGTGTGCCCCTCACGATAGAGCTGGCCTCTAAACTCTTTTTTTTTGTGTCCATACTCATAACGGGATTGCCAGTATTTTTGTAGCTCTCGACAAGGGTCGATATTTTCTCAAACTGCTCATTGCGCTTCCGATGGTCTCCTGTAGTTTTGGTCTTGAAAGCCTTGCGACGACGAAAGTTATGTTTATCGAGCAATTGAGCCACCACTGTGACACTGACTGAAATCTCTTCTTCTTGGCACAATAAGTCGGCTATTTGCTGGCGCGTTAGATGCGTCCATTTGATGGATGAATCCATCGGCGAACCTGCTGTATGATTTTCTATAACTCGAAAGAATGATTCATCTAATCCCTCGATCTGCTCTAAGGCTCTTTTGCGTCCACCTCCTGGTTGACGAATCCGCTCATCACTCATTGCTTGCTCATTACTCAGTTCTTTCATGCCTCGACGGATGGTGTGGGCATGACAGCCGAGCAGGTTAACCATGTAACTGATACCACCGTAGCCGAGTTTGAGCGCTTCGATAGCGGCATAGCGTCGCCGGTCCTTCTCTGATAAAGACCGGTAGTATCTTTGCCTTTGCTGTTCAATGTCAGAGTTGTAGGGTTGCATTGTCTAGGGTGCCCTCTGGCGGAATGTACTAAATAACTTTAGCACTGTGTTCCTCAGTTTGACATTTTATTAAATTCCCATTCCTAAAGTGTTTACTACGAACCGACCAAGAAATTGCTCAAGGATACCCACTGACTGACACTCAAGTCCTCAGCCCGGGCTTGGGGATTCACTCCTAATTCTGATAGTAACCCAATCAGGCGATCGCTCCCGACCACTGATTTCAGATTATTGCGCAACATTTTCCGCTTGGCGGCGAAACCCAGCAGAACCAGCATTTCCAGGTGCCGGGGGTCAACTGCTACAGGCGAGCACTGTCGGGGACGCAACCGCACTACTGCTGACTCTACCTGGGGAGGTGGGTAGAAAGCCGACGCTGGCACTGTACAAATTAACTCGCATTCCGCATTATACTGCACCCGCACTGATAGGGCCCCGAAGGCTCTAGAGCCCGATCGGGCAACTAGGCGTTGCGCCACTTCCTTTTGCAGCAGCAGCACTATTATCTTGTAGGGAAAAGCAGCAGGATGTTCAATTGTGCCCAGCAGTTTTTCCAGAATCGGACCCGTGATATTATAGGGAATATTGGCAACAACTTTATTTAAGTTTTGGAACGACCGAAAAGACCTCAGCAGCTCCGACAAATCCAGAGAGAGGATATCCCCTTGCAGCAGGAGAAAGTTTTCCGACTTCCCCAGCCCCGCAGTCAACTTACGGCATAGATCCCGGTCAATTTCTACCGCCACTACCGACTCCACTAGGGGCAATAATCGACGAGTCAGACTGCCGGTCCCTGGACCGATTTCTAGCACCCGATCGCCGGATTCCAAATCTGCCGCCATGATTATGCGATCGAGCACCCGGTCACTGCGTAGCCAGTGTTGAGCAAAGCGCTTGCGGGGTTGGTGAGCCATAGGTTATATTCTCAGAAGTGCTGAATAGACTGCGCCAGTTAATCTTTCTTAATAAAGATAGACGAGAACGCAAAATAGGGCAAACTAAGATTATCTGTGCTCCATCAGGTAAAAGGGCCATAAAATACCATTAGATTGGGTTTGGCCGTGACTATGACTACTTTCGGTAAGATAAATATGAAGATCCAGGCATTACCACAGTTGCAAAAGAGGATTGAAACAGTTTCAGTCAGAGAAAGTTACCGCCACCGCCAGACTTTACTGAATAAGGTGAGAAATTATTGGATCGGAGGTGTATTAGAAAAAATTAGCTCTCCAGCAATCTCCCTGAGTCTAGAAGAACGACTAGATGTTATAGAAGGTCCGATCGGGGTGGGGTGGGAAACCCCAGAAGCACCGCGTCAAATATTGCCCCAAGGTACAAAGGCAATTGACTTGTTTGACCAATTGGGAAAGGGGCGAAGTCTCCTGATCCTGGGGGAACCGGGTTCTGGCAAGACCGCGACTTTACTGTCCATGGCCCGGGACCTGCTCGATCGGGCCCAAGCAGACATGCACCAGCCGATTCCAGTTATATTTAATCTATCATCTTTTTGGCGGCGGGAGAAAAAAACTTTTGCCGATTGGTTGGTCGCCGAACTCCAGGGCCAGTATCAGGTTCCCTCGCAAATTGCTCGGAGTTGGATAAAATCTCAGGAACTGTTGCTGTTGCTTGATGGGTTGGATGAAGTCACGTACATGCCATTATGCGTGCAGGCGATCGCTCAATTTAGCCAGCAATACGGACGCACGGAAATGGTGGTAACGACGCGCCTGCGAGAGTATGAAATGCTCCCACAGCGTCTGAAACTGCAAGGGGCGATCGTACTCCAACCCCTGACCCCAGAAGCAGTCCAGGAATATCTGGCCGGGGCAGAAATGGCCGGATTAAATACCTGGCTGCAGTCAGATCGGAAACTGCAAGAGTTGGTAACTACACCCCTGATGCTTCAGGCGATCGCCCGCGCTTACGAGGGGATGTCGGTGGCAGATTTGTCGGCCCTAGATTCCCCACCCCGCAAACATCTATTTAATGCTTATATTGAACGGATGTTTACCCGCCGCCAGAGAGGAGAGCAATATGGCCGAGCCCGATCGCTCCGATGGCTGAGTGGGATGGCCTGGCGGATGGAGCAGCAGTCTCAAACTCTACTATTAATCGAGCGCATGCAGCCGAGTTGGCTGCGTCTGGATCCCAAGCATAAGTTGACTCTACCATTTTGGCAATTCAGTGGCAAGGAAAATACTAAAGCCTACCAAACTTACGCGATCGGGGTAAAGGCGATTAATGGTTTGATTTGGGGGCTGATTGCTGGGATAGTGGGATTGGTAGCAGGGAATCCCAGCATCGGGATAGTTGGCGGGCTCGTAGGTGCAGCGAGTACGAAAACAGAACCAATCGAGCCAGTAGAAGCGCTAAAATGGTCCTGGGGGAATGCGAAAAAATGGCTGCCTTTGGGATTGATTTGTGGAGTCAGTGGCGGGCTGACTGGGGGGCTGTTTTGGGGAGTAGTGCTGGGCATGAGTGGGCTACTATTTAGCGGGCTGATGAGCGAAAAGCTGGAAAAAACCACAGTTCCGAATGAGGGTATCTGGCAGTCATGGGAAAATGCGATCGTTTTTGCATTGACGGGAAGTTTGCTGTGCTTGATGGGCGGCGCAGGACTAATGGGGAAAGTGCTTTTGCCACAGGTTTTAAGTCTGCCGATCTTTACTGGGGGGGTCGTGGGGCTAGTTCTGGCTATGCTCAAAGGAGGAGATGCTTGCATTAAGCATTTTATTCAGCGCCTGGTTCTTTATAGTAATGGCGATATTCCCTGGAACTACGCCCGTTTCCTTGACTATGGGGCGGAACGCGGTTTTTTACAAAAGGTGGGTGGAGGTTACATCTTTACTCACCGCATCCTGCAAGCACATTTTGCCGATCTGGCAATCGAAAATTATTTGGAAAATCTGCTTGTCAGTCCTAACCAGGCTCAAGGCTATCTGCAACGGGCTCATGCCCGGGCCGCGATCGGGGAAGACTCCCGGGCCCTGGAAGATTATACTCAGGCGATCGCCCTCAATGCCGATCTAGCGGAAGCTTATGGGGGTCGGAGTTTGGTGCGCTACAGGTTAGGAGACTATCAGGGTGTAGTAGAGGATTACGACCAAACTATGCAGCTAAATCCCGGTCTAGCGCAAGCTATTAGTTATGTTAAATGTTTGCCGCCCTCCGAGCAATCTGCAAATAACGATAAATCTTCCTATTTGGTGATTCTCCTCAAGGATGAGTTCGGGAACTTTGGGCTCTTCGGTACTTGGTTTGCTAAACTATTGCTAATCTTGAAAAGCTAATAAACATCTTAGCTCAAAATTGTCTATGTTACGAAAACCAAATCCGCACCGTTTAACTAACTTAATTTTTTGGTTAATTCCTTCGACGATACCATTAGTTGTTCTTTGCTCAAAATATGCTGTTATCTCCACTAACCAGCGACGGATTGTCCCTTGACTTTTTGGAAACAAATCTGCTGATTTTTTCAACCATTCTGCTAAATCCAATAAACCATCAAACCAATTTATGTCATTCTCAAATATTTCTCTAAGTTGCTCTTTTAATCCATGCATTTTTTGCAGCTTAGGAAATTCTTTATTGATTTCTTCTAATTTCCTTTTTTGAGCTTCCGTTAAATTATCTGAATTAGCAAGAAGGACATATTTCCCGTGTGTAATTGCTTGAATTTTTGCAGTTTTTTTCTCCGAGTCTTTCATGTTATTGACTTCTTTTTTTGCTTGCTTACGACTATTGTCTAATTCTTCTTGAACCTGGTGCATTACATGAAATCTATCAGCGACAACCGACCCATTAGGCATTAATTTTTCTACCAAACTTTTATAAGGACGCCATAAATCAATACTTACCTCTTCTATGCCTGATAACACGTCTATTCCCCAAGACATCAACACTTTTTTAATGGCTGATTGGGTGCGATCGGGGACTAAAGCTAGAAGTTGACTATTGTCCAAATCTACTAATACTGCACAATAATTACCTTGCCCTTTTCTCAGACTAATTTCATCAATGCCCAATCTTTTTAAATCTTGAGGTTTTTGACCTACCAAACTTTTTCTTAAATCCTTTAACATAGTTTCAATTTCTGATTCACTTACCCCGGTTCTTTCAGCAACACTTTTAATATTACTATGTTTGACCTGACTCAATATATCGTCGGCAAGTCTTTTAGTATAGTTGCGTTTTGGTTCACAAAACTCCAAAGGCTCACTAAAAGTTGTCAAACATTTTTCACATTTCATTTGTCGTTTATTGACCTGTAAATAAACATTTTGACCATGCATAGGCAAGTCTTTAATGAGATGTGAATAATTGTGGTGAAGTTTATGACTCTTTTGACCGCAGTGAGGGCAAGTTACTTCAGAATTTAAACTAGATATGGAGAGGATTATTCCTAGAGATGGATCCTGTTTGAAATGAGTAACTTTAACATCCGGGATATTCAGAAAATCTGTGAGTAGTTTTAGTTGTGCATTGGAAGCCATAATAAATTTTACCTCACTAAACAATGCTGTACGTAATTTAATTAAAGCATAAAAACTGCTACAAGTCAAGCCCCGCAATAGTTTTACTATTATTTAGTAACAATTTTAGCTCAATGCAAACGAGTGTTTATCTGATAGTTTAGCAACTCAAGTACCGAAGAGCCGAACTTTGATTATCTGAGTGAATGCTTGCTCAAGTATATTCCTGAGATGACGCGCGATCGGGCTTTGCAGTTGGCCAATATGGTTGACAAGCAAGGGGAAGCAGTTGTGTGGTCTGGTTGTCAGGAACTGGCAGCACTCTACCGCATGCAATTAAGTCATGCTGGCTTAAATATGGCTTTCTTGGAAAAAAAATCGTAGAGCGATCGCTTTTGTCCAATGTTTATGTAATCTTTGTTAAGAAAGATAGACGAAAACCGAAAAAAGGGCCAAATAATTATAGTGAGAAGAATCTAGGAGAAAAGCCAGTGGAGCATGAAATTCGCTATAAACCAGCTTTTGCTGCTATCTTCGTTACCCTCTATCCCGGTGAGGCCATAACCGCTGAGGCGGGAGCCATGACTAGCATGGACCCTCAACTTACCATGAAAACCCACTTTTCTGGCGGGTTCTTCCCAGCTTTACTGAAAAAATTCTTTGGGGGCGAGTCCTTATTTGTCAATACCTTTTCCAATGAAACCCAGCAACCCTTAAATCTTGTCCTCACTCAGTCCAGCATTGGTGACATAGTTTCTGTGGAATTACGGGGGCGCGACCTCTGTTTTCAACCGGGTGCCTATATTTGTCATGGAACTGGGGTGAAGCTGGGAGTGTACTGGGCCGGTTTGAAGAGTTGGTTCTCTGGTGAAGGACTGTTCAAACTTCAAGTCAGCGGTAAGGGTATAGTGTTCTTTGGCGCTTATGGTGGCATTACCCGGAAACCCATTAACGGCGACTTTATTGTCGATACCGGTCATTTGGTTGCCTACGATCCGGGAATTAAAATGAATATTAAACTTGCTGGCGGTCTGCTGGGGTCGATGACTTCCGGAGAAGGTTTTGTGAATCGACTGACTGGTACTGGTGATATTTATCTCCAGTCTCGCAGTATTGATGGTTTGGTGGGATTTTTGCGCCCCAAATTTAAGTAAAAAATTTTAATCGGGTGGAGAATATGGATATAGAACTTTTGCATCAACCAGATAGCGCGATCGCCCGCGTGACTCTGGGGGCGAGAGAAGAATTAGTAGCAGAAGCAGGCAGCATGATTGCCATGAGTGGCTTCATCAGTGCGAACACTACCTTGCGACAAGGGAAAGGGGGCGGTATTCTCGGCGGACTGAAACGGATGGTGGCTGGGGAATCGCTGTTTTTGAGCGTCTTTAGATCGCCCAGAGACGGGGGAGAAATATTTATCGCTCCCAAATTGATAGGCGATATTATGCTTTATCAAATGACGGGGCAAGAGTTAGTCGTGCAGGCTACTTCTTATCTGGCATCGGCTTCAGATGTTGATATAGACTTAGGCTTTCAAGGTTTCAAATCGCTCTTTTCGGGAGAATCAATCTTTTGGTTGAGTATGACGGGTAATGGTGAGTTGTTGTTGACCTCCTTTGGCGGGATTTATGAAGTACCCGTTAACGGAGAATATATCGTCGATACCGGTCATATTGTGGCTTTTGAAAAAAGTCTGACCTTTAATATTGGTAAAGCTAATCCTAGCTGGTGGGGAGCATTCTTGGGCGGCGAAGGATTAGTTTGTCGATTTCAAGGACAAGGGAAAGTATATTGTCAGACTCACAACCCAGGCGCTTTTGGTCAATTAGTTGGCCCTCAGCTTCCCCCCAGAAAGTAGTAGCGAGATGTGAATCCAAAGGGAAAGTAAAATGACAAATGAGATTGCTTACGAAATAGAACATTCGCCAGCCTATGCTTCTTTAATTATTAACTTACAGGCGAATCAAACTGTCTTAGTTGAATCGGGGGCAATGGCGGCAATGGATACTTGCATCAAGATGAAATCAAAGATGCAAGGAGGTTTGATGAAGGGTATGGCGCGGATGGTAAGTGGGGAGTCCCTGTTTGTCAGCGAGTTTACTGCTGAGGGAAAACCAGGACAAATCTATATCTCGCCAGCAGTGCCGGGAGATATTCAGCATTATTACCTGAGTGAGAAAAGCTTGCTGATTCAATCTTCTGGGTTTGTAGCTGCTAGTCCAACGGTAGAAATCGATACTCAATTTCAAGGATTTAAGGGCTTCTTTAGTGGCGAATCCTTGTTTTTGGTGCGGGTAACTGGACGCGGGGATATCTGGTTCAATTCCTATGGCGGAATTGTGGAAATTCCTGTAGAGGGAGACTATGTGGTAGATACTAGCTACATCGTGGCCTTTGAAGATAGCTTGAATTACAATGTGGAGGTAATCGGGGGGTTATCATTTAAGAATCTGAAAACGGGAATTTTGGGCGGGGAAGGATTGGTTTGCCATTTCCGGGGTCGCGGACGACTCTGGGTTCAGTCCCGCGAACTTTATGGGTTGATTAATTTTTTGAATCCTTTCCGTCCCGTGAAAAGTAGCGACTGAATTAAGAAATGGATGCCGATAACCTGAGAAAAAAACTGAATCGCAATCCTCCTACTAGCAACCGACAACTGCTGATTATCTTCGGGTTGTTTGTGGGATCGATCGCGATCGTCCTTTGGCTGCTGTGGTGGGCGATCGGGCTGTTAGTGAATGCCTTAGTCTGGTATATTCCCATCGGCGTGGAACAACAGCTGGGGGCGGCGATCGTACCAATTTACGAGCAACAGGCGCTGCCGTCAAGAACTCAAGCTACCCTGAATCATCTGTTGGATCGATTGGAAACTAAATTACCTCCCGAACAGCATCGAGACCGAGATTATCGGGTGCTGTTTGTGCCCCAGAAAACAGTCAATGCTTTGGCCCTACCAGGAGATACAATTGTCATTTATCAAGGTTTGGTAGCCCAGGCGGAGTCGGAAAACGAACTGATGATGGTCTTGGGACATGAGTTGGGACATTTTGCTAATCGCGACCATCTGCGGGGTTTGGGACAAGCTTTGGTGCTGCGCTTGGCGATCGCCAGTATTTTCGGCGATGTGGGCGGACTGCAAGCTGTTTTGGTTTCTGGCGCGGAAGCTTTCTCCCGATCGCAATATTCTCAGTCTCAGGAACTGCAAGCGGATGAATTTGGCATCGATTTATTACAAGCAACTTACGGTCACGTCGCGGGAGCGACAGACTTTTTTGCCCGACTCGATCGGAAAAGAGGAGCAAATATCGCCTTTTTGTCTACCCATCCCGCTCCCGGAAATCGCGTCGCTCAATTACAGCGCATCATTGAGGAACGGGGGTATCCGGTCAGGGAGCGATCGCCCCTTCCGCCCAGTCTACAGCGGGTGTGGTCAAAACCCGTCGATCTAACATGGGCCCTCCCAGTCGGAGGATCCCCCAAACCCCCCTTAAAAGATACTGTGGGCGAATTACGAGATCTCGACGATCGCCCCCGACAAATGTTAAGAAATATGTGAGTAAAGCATAGCAATTGGCGCGGGGGGTTTGGGGGGGATCCCTATGCAACAACTGCCAGACCACACCCGGTAGATTTGGGCGGAACAATAGGAAAAATTTAGTCGGAGGACCGTGAATTTTTCCAGGGAGGAGAGGAATCTGCTCGGGTTTATCGTCCTCCCAGCCCGGGGAAGAGAGGAATCTGCTCGGGTTTATCGTCTTCCCAGCCCGGTGAAAAGAGAAATCTGCTCGGGTTTATCGTCTTCCCAGCCCGGTGAAAAGAGGAATCTGCTCGGGTTTATCGTCTTCCCAGCCCGGAGAGTAGGGATCTGGTCAGGTTTATCGTCCTCTCATGGGTGGAAAAAAAGGGATCTAGTCAGGTTTCTCATCAACCTAGCCTGGGAAGAGAGGAATTTGGTCAGATTTATCTTCCTCCCACCCCTGGGAGGAGAGGAACCTGGTCAGGTTTATCGTCCTCCCACCCCGTGGTCTGGCAGTTGTTGCACAAGGATGGATCCCCCCCAAACCCCCCCGCCACGGGGGGGTTTGGGGAGATCCGGCGACTGGGAGAGATCGTGAGGATTGCGCTGCGCGCCCCAGCGCAGCGCTATCGACAGGTTTTGACCACACCCGTCTACAGCAGATTTTTTAATCGGGAATGGAGTAGAATATGTATGGGGAGCCTGAAAGTTGGGGACTGGCAGATGGGCATTTGGGTGCAGAATATATATGGAGAGCAGAAAAGTTGACAGGTCGCCCATAGATACTGTAGAATATATATGGAGAGCAGAAAAGTTGACAGGTCGCCCATAGTAGCATATGATAGGTTAGCATGAAAGTTGGCAACGGCGAAGGTGCGATACTGCTGCGCAGTCGCTGCGCGATCGGGCATTGCAGTCTGTAGGGGGGCGATCGTTAGCTGGCGGTGTCCCTGTGGGGATGCTACAATATAGCAGGTTAAGCTAAACAGGAGTGTTAAAATTCAATTCGGTTCCAAAATATTACAACAGATGAGCAAACGTGGCTGGAAGCAACAGTCTGTTGTAGCAACCATTCAAAACCCAGCCAGTACTGCTGCAACGCGAGATAATCGATACAATATCGATGGAACGCAAAAAAATGAACCCGCAACTGTATATTATCGCAGTGACGGTCATTATGTTGTTTGTAACGATCTAACGGGAGACATCGTACAAGTGAGCGATACCAACGATCCCAACTGGATAGATCCATTCGGAAACATAATAGGGAGTCCGTAAAATGATAGCAGTTCTCGAACAACTGATCGATAAGTATCATCACCTGGGTATAGTAAAAGCAGGAGAATTGCTCTTGCGTCCTGCTGATGCAATCAGTCTCGCTGACGAACTCGAACAAATGGGTATGTTGATTCTGGGAGTTGATCTGTGGTACTATATTGGTCAAGAGATAGCTGAAGACCCAGGTTCTTTGGATATCAGTCAAGGAACAGATGTCAAAAATAATGCTGCGATCGCCAGAGATTTTATTGCTAATAAATTCCCGTCAAGAATAGCTTTTGTGTCTCTGGTTTGGGAATAAGGCCAGATAACCCCAGTTGACAGGTCGCTGCGCGATATCGCGCAGCGACTGCGCAGCAGTATCGCCATCGCCCCTTTGTAAGGTTACAATTACTGAAAGCGACTTATTAAATAGTCAAGGAGAACGCAAGATTGTTAATCCTCCAGAAAGCCTCAGCAACAAGAACCTCAAGCACATCACTAAGCATTTACCAGCATTTCAACAATATGATGTCAACCTCACTCTAGATGACATAGTTAAACTAGGTCAAGAGATTGCGACGCGAAAACTTAATCGAAACTCCAGGCGAACGGCAAGTTTTCGAGCAGGATGTAGTGTTCTCCGAACAGACTGTCAGAGTCAGAGTTGTTCTTAATGCTATAGGAAATATTCGTTCCGTACATATCAGGAAAGAGTCAGAATGATAAACATTAAATGGACATTAGATGAAGAAGAAGGAATAGATCCCATAGATCCATTGGGAAACATGATTATCACCGATAGTCATACAATTTTGAGCGTAGAATCCACTTATTTAGACTCCTGGTTTTCGGCATTAATTACAGGAATAAAAGCAGTCAATGCAGGGAATATGGTAACAGTTGAAGTTGCCGAAGAACCAGATCCACTTATCTTTGAACCGTGGAAATCGGGGATGATAATCTCATATAAAGACAGGGCTTTGCAGGTAAAAAAAATTGATGAATTTATGGAAAGTTTCAGAAATGCTGCTCATAAATTCCTCTGTAAAGTAGACAACCAGACAGGATGCGATCGCAATCATTTGCTTAATTTAATCCGCGATTTTTTAGCAGAGAAAAGTCCCGCCTATAGCGCTAAAGCGCTTACTACAAACAAAAAATAGCCCGGAGATCGCCCATCACAGATCGCCATTCACCTCCAGGGAAAACTTGCCGACTTTAACTTGCTGGTTTGCTTTCCAACTGATGTATCGCAGGGTTTCTCCCCCCGGAAGCGGGAGTCTGGCAAAACCGGGATCTTCTGCAAGTCGAGATAAAATGCGATCGTCAAACAAAACTAGGGTCCGCACTTGAGGGGGTAAAACTGTTGGCGTTGCTTCCAGTCTGTGAGCAAAAGATGTTTCCTGATAGTCTTCTAGATAGAAGTTTAATATGCGTGCGTAGCGTCCTCTCGTCAGCACTACGGTCTCCGAGGCAGGAAACTGATTCTTGACGCTGGGTTTCGTGGCAATTGACGTGCAAGCAATTGACCCTCAACCAGTATTGGTTCCCAAAATGCCGATCGAATCTATATCGGTATATGCAAAAGAAACTCAGACTAAGCAAGGGGTTGAGGGTAATTGGTAAGCAATTAAGAAACCCGGTAATGGGAGCATCTGATTTTTGCAAATATACCTGTAGGGCCGCGATCGTTAGCTTGCTGCGTCCCTGTGGGGATGGTACAATATAGAGTGAGCGATACCAATGATCCCAACTGATAGATCCGTTCGGAAATATTATAGGTAGTCCGTAAAATGATAGCAGTTCTAGAACAACCGCTCGATAAGTTAAGTATCATCACCTCGGTATAGTAAAAGCAGGAGAATTGCTCTGGCTTACTGCTGATGCAATCAGTCTCGCTGACGAACTGGAACAGATGGGCATCTTGATTCTGGGAGTTGACCTGTGGTACTATCGGTCAAGAGATAGCTGAAGACCCAGGTTCCTTGCTATAATTTGCGAATGGCGGTACTTCGTAGGGTGGGCAATGCCCACCTGAAGCGCATATGTTTCGTAGGATAGGCGATCGCTGTCTCATCCCCAACCATCCGGTAGCTCCCATGTCCCATCCGATCGCAGTTCCATATTAGAGAATCTGTACAATGACAAGTATTGATGATATTTTGGCAAATCCCCAAATTCTCAAAGGAAAAATTCCTAATGATATTATATCATTGTTCCAAGATAATCCCAACTGGGCGATCGATACCACTAAAAAAGGTCGTAATAAGGGTAGAGGCGTGGTGTTCCGCGAAGTAACATCAGAAGGAAACTTCACAGGGAGAATAATTCAATGGCATCCTGGAGATAGCACCTATCACGGTCCAGATCCATATTGGAAGGTAAGTACCGGTGAAGGTGGGACAGTCCGAATTGGAGGAGAAAATTTCAAGGAGTAGGATTATGAAGTTATTTAAGATCGCACTTGATGCAGCAATTATTCCCAATCAAAGTCTGGGAGGTTTACATCTGGGGTCTAAGATTTCTCAATTCCAGGACTTAGTGGTGGGATTAGGAATTTGGCAAGCAGGCAGTTTTGAATTGGTTTCGCCATTTGAAGCTAGGTATAGATTAGGCAAAGGAGAACTAGAAATTTCTGTTGATGTCAGAAATGGGAAGATATTCAAACTAACTGCTTGCCAAGGTTATCAGGGTAAATTGTTTGGTAAAATTGCCGTAGGTATGGGGGTAGCAGAAGCAATGAAAGTTGAACCGCGACTGCATTATGACGAGGCAGAAGAACTAATTCTTTGCGCTGGGTTTCCGGGTGTGGCAATTGACGTGCAAGAAATTGACCCCCAACCAGCATTGGTTCCCAAAATGCCGATCGCATCTATATCGGTATATGCAAAAGAAACTCAGACTAAGCAAGGAGTTGAGGGTAATTGGTAAGCGATTAAGAAACCCGGTATCGTCAACTATAGGGAGTCCGTAAAATGATAGCAGTTCTAAAACAACCGATCGATAAGTATCATCACCTCGGTATAGTAAAAGCAGGAGAATTGCTCTTGCGTCCTGCTGATGCAATAAGTCTTGCTGACGAACTGGAACAGATGGGCATGTTGATTCTGGGAGTTGACTTGTGGTACTATCTTGGTCGAGAGATAGCTGAAGACCCTGACTCCTTGGATCTCAGTCAAGTAACAGATGTCAAAAATAATGCAATTATCGCCAGAGATTTTATTGCTAATAAATTGCCGTCAAGAATAACTTTTGTATCTCTGGTTTGGGAATAATGCCCGCCCTTCACAGATCGCCATGCACCTCCAGGGAAAACTTACCGACTTTAACTTGCTGGTTGGCGTTCCAACTGATATCTACTGCGTCTAAATCATTTGTACAATTTTTTGAGAGTGGGGGACACATACTTCAATAACTATAATTTGTCGGCGACAAGCAGAGTCAAGCCCTCTGTTCTAGCAGCCTCGGCATTGCCTGCGTTGTCTTAGAGCAACCTCAAGAAGCCCTCAAATACTTGGCCAAAGGGTTAGAAGCAGCTCAATTTGTTGGCGATTTTTACCTTCAGGGGATAAACTATGCCTATATCGCTCAAGCCTATTATAGCGTTAGCATTATCCAGAAAACGGTTACAACCGGCTGCCTGGGGGTGTATCTCCTGGAAAAAATTGGTTCGAGCGAGTGGCGCCAACCCGCTGGTTTGCTAATAATTTTGCATGTGGGATTGGGCCCGGAATTGCCACCTTTTACCTCCTCCGAGGTGCAGGATTTGGCCGGGCGTCACGGATTGGAGTTATCCTCCCTAGAGTCAATTCGGTTACAGTCTTTATTGGGAGGCTTTCCCTATCTGGTGCGCAGCATCTTCTACCAAGCTGTTCGTTATCAGCTCAACTTGAAGCAGTTGATGGCCAACGCGGCTACCGATGTGGGGATTTTTAGCCACCATTTGCACGAGCAATTATGGTATCTGCAAGAGAACCCCTCTCTCCTGGAGGCTGATCAGCAGATTATCCGAGCAAATACCCCCATAACCTTAGAGCAGAAACTGGCATTTGGACTTAAAAGTTTGGGGCTAGTCCGTTTGCAGAAGAATAAAGTGACGGTTAGTTGCCAGTTGTATCGGCAGTATTTTCGGGACCGGTTGGCATAAGGGACATCCAAATCATCGGCGGCAGGGGTTTCATCTGTCGCTCACAGAATTCAGGGCTACCAACGTAAAGCGCGACATTGAGGCCAACCGCGAGGAGCTGAAATGCCCTGTGGGCTGGAAGCCTTGCATCATCGGCTGTCCCGGCTTAAGTTGTCGTTGAAAGAAAAGGTTTACATTATACATTCTTCATCGTAAGCAAGGAGAGCAATAACTTAACAAAAATTTACTGTCGTTGCGCTTCCGTATCGTTTACCTACTTATCCTTAAAAAGTTATCCTTGAGAAAAAGGGGATCTTCGGTACTTGGTTGGCAATTTTCCGGCTCGAAAATCCCCGAAAGCCTTGCTATGTAAGGCTTTGGCGACTTGCTATACCCAATATTTACCCAAAAAGGGCAGTCGATCGTCTCAAAGCCTTGCGCAGCAAGGCTTTGAGCCTGAAGAGGTTGCCAAAATACCATACTAAGGGAGTTGCGAGAAAATAAAGTACCATTATTCAGGTACAATTTTCCTTCAACACCGCGTTTCCGCATACCTCATCACACCTTTGTTCTACCCATGCCATTCAATGCAATGATATAGTTGGTAGTATCTGTACGATCGTCCAAGCTAATGGCCTTTCCACAATAATCGAATGCTTCGGAAAACAGCCCCAAGTTAATACACGCACCGCCCAGATTATTATAAGCTTCCGCAAATCCCGAATCCAGCTTTAGTGCTAACTCGAAGTTTTTTTTCGCTTCCAGAAAAAGACCTCTCGAAAACAATAATATCCCCAGCTCATTATACAACTGTGCAGTCGGTGCAGAATTTAGCTGTTTGGAAATTCTAGATATGTCTTTAATAAAGTTAAAATATGCATCTGACTGCTTAAAATTCATATTCGGTTCAAGAGCCTTTGCATTCCAGGCATCCTCTACAGCCAAGTCATGCTTGCCAATCAACGCGTAACATAGGGCGCGATTGGTATACGCGGTGAAATCCTTTTCATAGTAATCTATGGCGTTTGTATACGAATGTATTGCATCATCGAAGCGCTTCAATCTCAACAATATATTTCCTTCGGTTGTATAGATACTGTCGTTCCGAGGAACCCAAGCATTAAATCTACTATCTTTGCGCAACACATATATTTTCAGATTTTTGACTTCATTGTTTTCAAAATTGTACCCACAAACAGACCTGTACTTTCGACTGAATATCTCCGCACTCCGATCGGTAATATGTGCTAATTTCTCATTTACATGAACAATTTCTTCCCGAGAAAGCGATCTATAAAATTTAGGTTGTTGATAAACCAACCCGTCTGACAAACGGAGAGATATCATTAGAGGATTGTGAGGTGTTTTTTTTGTCCGATCGCAAGGATAATAAGTTTTAACGAGCAACTTATTGGTAAGTTTGTCTAAAGAAAACGCTAACGACATACAAACCTTGCTTTCTTCCAACCGTTGTTTAAGAATGGGCAGGGAATCGCGAATTTCCGGCAGTGTTTCAAAGAAAGAGAAAGCAACGTACCATGGCTCCAGCAAGTCTACATAGAGGGTCGGAAAGACATCAGCAGGACCAAAGCAAAGCTTTAAACCAACCATTTTACGTGGTAATTCAGCGACACATTTCTTAAAAGATGTAACAACTATTTCGGGTATCTGAAGTTTTGTCACAATGTCAATTAAGCGGTCTTCTTCTCCTACTCCACCAGTAATGATTTCAAAATTCTCTTCCCCAAAAACATATTCGATGTAATGCTCTAAGCTCAAAAGATCGACTGTCTTTTTGAAATATTCAGTCTCAAGGCTATATATTTCACTTAGCTGCAGAATTTCATGCTTTACATCCGCGTTAACTGTAGTTTCAACACCGATAGCATTTTCTTTAGTCATAAGACATCCTCCTTTAGTTATGCAAAACTCTTTTCAAACAATCGATCTTCTTCCTCATAAAAAAGAAAATGTTGTTGATAAAAATATCTTTTATCATCATAAATACCTTTCTCAATTTTATCAAAATAGTTAAGGAAAATATCTTCCCGAATGTCATGTTCCTGATAAATTCCAGCACCGATACCATTTTCAACAATTCTATCGGTAACTTCCGCGCCATCTGCAGAATTTGGTATACCGAGGATGGGCTTACCATAATAAATGGCGGATACGACACTTGTCGTTTGTCCGCTACAGATAACACCACATACATCGTCCTTGATATACCCTAATGGAACAAACGGATGAAGATAAAAGTTTTCTGGGAATTCAATATGATTTCTCATATAATCAGACCGCGCCAGATCCACAACAAAGTCAGCAGGTAATTTTCCAAGCAACATAATCAAAGTATTCCACAAGTTTCGATCGCTAAATAGCCGACCGATTTGCACAAAAAACAGGGGGCGTTTGCGTTTATTGTTACGGTTTTTTGAAATAAATCGGTCCAGATCGTAATTAATATATTTCGGTTCCCAAATGAGGCTACCAACAAATTCAACTTGGGAGGGGAGGTTCTCCTGTGTTGTAAAATGAGGGATACTCCTTAAAAGGTATTTATTTCCAATTAAAGGAGATGTCGCAGTATCTGCCGGAATTAAAGGCAGACAGAGATTTTCCCTTAAATTGTTGTAGTGCTGAGTTATAGATTCAATACGCCATTGCTTTTTCGAGTTCTTTTCACCAACACTTGGGAAAAGGTATTCGCAGTATCCAATGACGATTAATGGAATACTATGTGCTTCCGCTAATACAAATGCGGGCATCACCAATGGGGTTGCGACAATGGTGTCGGGCTGATATTCATCGACAACTTGTTTGATGACGTCGTATTGGTAACGCCCTACTTCACTGTCATACCAATCGTAAGTTGATAAAAATGGGTTTGGCTGGTTCGATACCGATATACACTTTATCCCATAAGTATCAAACAAGATTTTATGTTCGCGAGCCGAAACAAATAGAACGTCTTTTCTTCTCTTCTGCAACAGATGGGCCAGCCGAATCGCCGGAAATAAATGCCCATATGAGGAAGAAACGATAAAAAGGTATTTGCTGGCATTGCTATTAGCTGTAAGCGTATTCGACATCTCTTAAGTATTTCTCTTTGACAAAAACTTCCGAACAAAGAGCGAGCGGATTTGTCCGGATCGCATCCGGAGAGTAATCATCTTTGGTAATGAATCCCTCTTTCTCAGCCCGGAGAATTATCTTTTCATTAATTGAATACTTGAGACTGGGACAGGGCAAGGCAGCTTCCCCAAGGGTATCTGAGGCATGGACGAACTTATGCGCGCAGAAACTGCTGCAATTGGGTAGAATCTTACAGGATCTGCAAGTAGAATTATCGAAAGGATTAAATTGTTCCCACTGCTGTTGTAAGGGACTCTTATTCTGGAAAAGCGCATCCATTTCAAATACAGACCCAATTCTCTTATTCGGGAACGAAACCGTATCCCAACATTTATGAACATCCCCATTGGGAACTACGATAAAATCATAGGGCCTCAAGGCCGAACAAACCCCCATAAAGTAAGGTGGATAGGGAAGATCTGCAAGGCCGTTTTCAAATGCGTATCTCAGGAGGTCGGACTCCAACTGTCCGTACTGCATTTTTTTGATCATCTTGTCAGCAACCGCATGACAACCAAGGGTAACGGATTCTACAGGGGCAAAATACATCTTCAAATTCGGAAGATTCGACAACCCTTCTGCTACCAGATCGTCGATAAGAGATTTCACCCCATCCTTATTCCGCTCGTCAATATTCACTCGAAGATCGACCTGAATAGGGAACTCATATATCCATTCTTTCATGTTGGAGACGATCGTGTCATAACTCCCTTTTTTCGACAAATAATGCCTTCTGGAATCATGATCCTCGCGGGCACCATCTAAGGTGATCTGCACGGATCTTAAGCCTCGTGAATATAATTTCTCAGCAATAGATCGAGTCATTCTCGATCCATTAGAAATCATTGAAGCTGTATAGTTAATGTTTCGGCTCTTATTAGTTTCGATAAGCCGATCCGCCAGGTTATAAATTATATCCGGCTTCAACAGGGGCTCGCCACCATACCACGTCGATCGCAATGTGTGTAACCCGGGCAATTGTTCTAAAAGCCGATGGTAAAGCTGAATGATACCATCTTGCACCTCTACAGACATCTTTTGCACCGACTTATCTGCGCCCTGAAAGCAATAATCACAGCCGAAGTTACAGGCAAGAGTCGGACACACAGTCAGAGTGACCGCACCGGAGTCATACCGATGGGCATCATATTTCTTCTTCACTACAGCTAATTCATCTACACTGACTGGAAGTACAAACCCCTGACCGAGCAACTGATGCACAAGTTTGTTTTGCCTCGAATACGAGTCCGAAATCCGATCAAGAATTTCAACTTCATCGGACTCCAATAGACACAAGCCACGACTCAGCGAGTTAAAAAGAAGACATTTCCCACCCAGAAGGCCGATTCTGATGTTGTAAATCGATTCTTTTAATTGCATATTCACCTCTTTTAATTGCATGTTCACCATAAACCACATCGAGCGTAATGCGTGCAAATCGAGCAATTGCTCTAAAGGCTTATGGAGGCCAACCCGCATTTGCTCCACACAATGCATCAAGTGCGCAGGCAGCCGCACCACAGGCCCCGGTGGCTGCTCCACACGCAACAGTCGCACATCCGGCCGCTAAGCAGCCAACGGCGGCACATGCGGCTGCTGCACATCCGGCGGCTCCGCAGCCAACGGCTGCACATCCGGCCGCCCCACATCCACCGCCGCCTTTCCCAGCCGCTGCACATGCAGCTCCTGCACATCCGACTGCCGCACATCCAGCTCCTGCGCAACCAACGGCAGCGCATCCGGCCGCCGCACATCCGCCCCCGCCTTTCCCAGCCGCTGCGCAACCAACGGTCACACATCCAACTCCCGCACATCCGGCCCCCGCGCAATCAGACATCACACCCATCACACCAAGTTCGGCTTCACCAATCCCTGATTGATGCCCTGCTCCAGACCTGCTACCTGCGTTAGCTAGAGAACGCACGCGAAAGTCAACATCTCCAGTTTGAGACGCAATAAGAGCGTGCGCTTCCAACACAAAGCGCAATTGGCTGCTACTTTTGATTATTGAAAATTGTTCGGGAATCGAAACCTTAACACCGTTCCTATATCCCGATGTACCGGTTACATCAACCTTAAACTGAATCGGCTGCCCGCTCGTATCGTATGCAATAATAGAGTCCAACTTCTGATTTTGAGGAAATACAGAAGGAAACACACCCACATGTTCTTCGTCCTGTTGGAACGCTGAAGAGACAAGTACTTTCATTTTCTACCTTCCATCTTAGCCTTGAGTGTATCATTCATCAGTCCGTGTTTGGTGAATCCGCCACCTCGCCGATTCAACGGTCATTTCCGCTCGCAGAAAATCTATCTTCTACTAGCTCCTCTGGATCGAGACCCATTGGTTTCAATCGCATAGAAGCTTGATTGTAATTACTCTTGTTGATCTTCGGATTCAATGCCACAGCCTTTGAAGCAGCCCTTAGCGCTTCTATAATGCAACCAAAATCCAAATATGCTCCAGCTAAATTATTATAAGATTCAGCCTGAACTAGCCCTTCCGAGATTGAAACAGCCAATTGGAAGTATGTTGCGGCGTGAGCAAAAAAACCATGTTTAAAGTAAAAAACTCCAACGTTATTGTACCCTTCCGCAGAAATTTCCTTTTCAAGCTCATCAAATAGTGGCTTCAGAGAGGAGTCATACTCTGCCTTGAAAAACTGAGCTAAACGCAAATTAGCATGTTCGAGATCGGGATCCAACTGCCGCGCCTCAAGACAGTCCGAGATAGCCTCATCAAAATTTCCCAAATTTAAATGACACATGGCTCTATGATTAATATAGCCCGGCAACAACCTGCCTTTCTCGTCATCTGCATTTGACTCTAGTTGCTTTCGAGCATCGCTAATAATGCGATCAAAACTTTCTAGAGCGTGAGAATATTTTCTTTCAAAGTAATGAGTCAGCGCTTCATTAATTCCATCATCGGGATCTAGTCTACCTTCCACAGAAGGATAATCCGGCATTAATACACTAGGATCTTGACCCATTCCTTCGACTTGCCTCAATGACGCGAGATAGTTTGTTTTATCTATCTCAGCATCCAAGAGAACGGCTTTTGCACTTGCCTGAAAACCTTCAATGAAAAGCCCCGCTCCCAGATAAGATGCACTCAGGCTATTATACAACTGAGCCAACTGAGCTGTTTCAGCAACCGAAAGCGCTAACTGAAAATAGCTGGCGGCATGAGCATAAAACCCAGTATTGTGATAAGCCATGGCAATCTTGCTAAAAGCAGTAGGTGATAATCCCTGCTTAAGCTGCTCCATTGCGGGCAGTATAGTACTTTCGTGATAATAACAAAGCAAGTTGGCCAACATCAGATTATCTTGATCCAAGTCGGGATTCATCTGCCTTGCTTCCATACAATCGGCAAGCCCTTCACCATACCGACCTAATTGAAGATGAATAAAGCCTCTAGTATTCAAATGATAATTCAGCGTTAACCGGGTAGATTCAACGAGGCTGTCAGCCTCAGAAAAAGCTTCCTCAAAGTCATGTACTTCTATACGCGAACCAACATATGAAGAATGAACTGAATCCAGACTGGCGCTTTTGGTCTTCATCTGGCAAATCCTCCATTACAGCTTAACAAGGTGCAACTAATTGTGCCTTTACCATACCAGTTTGTGTCTTTGTGTCTTTACTATACCAGTTTAGGTATAGTAAATTATAGTCTCTTTTCAGGGTTAGGATTTTCCAATCCAATTCTACTTTGGGATGTTAGCAGTGAACGAGCTGCCTGTCAAGTTTAACAAGAAGCCGAAGGCGGCGACGGCGGAAACAATCGGAAATCGGAGTGGCAAAGCTAGTGTCGCTGAGACGTTCCGTGCTACCACCAGGCTTGGCCCCTAAAATATTTTCACCGGGAGCGAGAATGCCCTGCTGCTGATAGGCGTCTCCCCAGTTGCTAAAGTCCAAGGGATGCCCGCGCTCGTCCATTGCGCCTACGGCCAATAACGCTTGTTTCCGGTTGACCGAAAATAATGCTGGCAACGTGGGTTCCGTGACCGGACATGCTGCCATCCCTGCGGGCAACTTCGGGAACCAGGGTAGGAAGCGCGGTCAGATATGCTCCTTGGAAACAGGGGTGATCGCGATCGACAGGACCGTCAAGGACCGCGACGCAGATATTGCGATCGCCTTTGAGGCTTAAGGGGAGCAAAACATCTCTATAAGTCATGGTGTTGCCCGAAAGGAATCGAAAACACTGCTGTGATCTGCTTACAGCCCTTAGCAGCCCGCTTATTTGAGCTTGTACCCAATATAGCCCAGCTCATTTTTGAATGACAATCAACCTTTATCCACCTTTTTGCCAAAAAACATCCACCTATTTTTGCCGGACTTCATACGCCTGCACGTTTGTCAAGCCCATCGAATCAACCTATGTAGGGCTTTTTTGCGAAAAAAAATCAACCTATTTTCCGAAGGCGTTTCACCGGCAGTGACAAGCATGTGTATTTTTGCTCAGTCAATAGAAGTAATTAGCCGGTCTCCAAACAAAGAGAAACCGGCACTCACTCGCATTTTGTAGAGGTTGTAGAGGTATTAGGTATCCAGCAAGTCTATAAGTATGTAAATCTTTGCCTATGCACCGGTGAGGAGCTTCTGAGGTACTGCGCTCACACCTCCGGTCCTGGTGCGAGCAAGGTCTCGACATCGTTTTTGGTAGGGAAATTTTCTGGATGCGCAGCAAGCACCGGTGCTTGCACCGGTAGTAATTGACAGCATTAATAAAACATTACAAAAGTCGCAAATCCTGATGTGGAGCAGCTTTCGGACTGTCTCGGTCCAGGCCAGCGCCAACAAACCCTTTCGGGCCAATCCCCTCTCATACCATAAATACTCATTCGGGATAACTAAACTGGTTATTCCTGGGATAGTAGCTGGGAGATTAACCGGTTTCCGAAGTGAAAGTAACCGGCACTCACTCGCATTTTGTAGAGATCTTCAGCTAGCAAGCGGGAGTCTACTACCTCTAGCGCCTGGAGTTCCACCAATGCATTCGGTAGGTGGCGCTACCACAGGACAGTTCCCCAAGCATGGCGTGACAGATATCGGAATTCATCCGGTGACGAACGAACTCCGATTCGCGAATCGCCCACCGGGTGAACGTAGGTTGGTCTCCTCGGTGACGCAGTCATTCACAAGCAATTCCAACTCATCTTTGACGATTTCCTCTGCATCTTCGCGCAATACAGAGTCCTCAAAGTCTTGAGCGATCGCCGGTGGCGTGAATATTCCCGCCGTCCTCATTATCAACAACACCGACAACGGTAACCACACGGAGGGTGCCGTTACTTCGGGAAACTCATATCTTGCACCATTTTCAACCAGAGGCGGAGCTTCGATAACTCGTTCGGTGTCTGAGGCTGAGAACGAGGGTAGCAATGCGCGACTAAACACTTTCTCTATAAGGTAGAGAGTCGGTTTCTACTCATATCTTGCACCATTCGCAACTAGAGGCGGAGCCTCGATAGCTCGTTAAGAGGCAGAGCCAGGGAACGAGGGTAAAACGCTTTCTAGATAAGGCTTTTAGTCGGTTGGAAACCGACTTCAGCTATTAGCCGTGGGTTTGAACCCTCGGTGTCTCGTGGGTAGTGCGAGTAGCGCTCCCACGAGACACCGAAGGCGGGCCATGAGGCTTATTGAGAATGGTGCAAGATCTCAGGTGCATCTCACTTTTGTAGTCTAGCCCGCGCAGGAAGGTTGCCACGCTCATTTGATGTAACTGGCGCTCGGGGTACAATTATTATAGCGCTGAATTGGCGCTCGGGCTTGTCAAATATCCTGGGGTTTGTCTGTAGGTTACTGACGGTGCAATTCCATTCTTATTCGGAATCACTGGCGATCGGGGGATGGACCGGTGCAACGGTTCTGGTGGAATTCTGTGGCGATCCCGATCGCAGAAACCCGGTTTCTGGCCACAAACATGCGATCGCCACCCCAGGGTACATCACCTTTGTTTCTCTTTTCAACCTCGGGTCTTGACCAGAGGTTATTGTATAAACCCGGTTTCTGCCGACAAACAGGCGATCGCCTCCTCTGTTGGTGATTCTTTCATGATAACATTTTTTTACGATGCAAGCGATCGCCTTGCTGTCCGATGGGGTCCGATTTGGTAATTAAAGCAGAGAAATCTTCCGTCTTCTCCCTTATCAAAAGTGGATCTAAACCGATCACAATCTTGTCTCTTGGTACCCCCGCATCGGTTAATTCTTGCACCATGCTTGTATCCGTCCCATTCTGTTGGATCCAAATTCGATCCTCTTTGATATCAAAATGTACTAAACTGCTATAAACACGTTTTTTTTCCTTCCATCCTACTAACATAACCAGATAATGCCCGTTCTCCCGATCGAGAATTATCTCTAATTCTGTTCCCGGCAACAGGATCGTGTTTGAAAAGCCGTTCAATATATTCTCGATAATCTCTTGGTAATTTAATCTCTCCATGAAACTATCTCCTCATTATCAACATCAAAAATTAGTAGCTTAATATCGTGCTCTTTTATTCTATCTTGAATGAATTTCAATCTAAAGAAGTTCCTATAAACGTCTGAATTTACCGCGAGATAAACTATCCACTCTGGTCGGATTTATCTTAGGGCAGAACGAATATTTAGAAATTGACCTAGAGCAGCATAAAATTGATATAGCTTTGACTCTCATTGAAAACTTTTTACTTCCACTGCGATCGTGCGACCATTTTTTTCAGCACCAATCAACTCGTCTGCCACTAAGTCTATAAACATAGCTAAGCTTTCCTCGTCAACTTGAATGTGAAAATTTTCACCCCAAATTACCCATCCATCCTTTATTAAGGCATTTTTAACTGTATCTTGGTAAATATCCTTTGCTGGCATCTTTGGATTCCT
Organism: Hormoscilla sp. GUM202; assembly: GCA_005518205.2. Classification (GTDB taxonomy): domain Bacteria; phylum Cyanobacteriota; class Cyanobacteriia; order Cyanobacteriales; family Desertifilaceae; genus Hormoscilla. The sequence continues at coordinate 70,288 of RFFC02000012.1, read as the reverse complement.
AACTATCTGGAGTTAACCACTCCAGATTATAACATTCAATACACACTTTTGGGAAAGTATCGGGCGTTAGTCGCGAACGAGACTACCACGATGCACCGATTATCAGAAATTGGTGACCGGTGCCAAACCCACATTTGCCTCAAACCCGGTTTGGAGCCACAAACCGGCGATCGCCCTCCCCAGGGTACAGAAACCGGGTTGATTTTTTTCACCTTGGGTAAAGATTAGAGGTTGTAATAGAAACAGGTTTGGAGCCACCACCTCCAGGGTGATCGCCTACCCCATTTGCTATCCCTTGAAGTCTTGGTGTCCACCCTACCTCTTCCAAGAATTCCGGTACAGAGTAAAGGATAGAGTTATCATCATCGATTATACAGGACCATATTCGAGAGAACAGAGTAACAAATTCCGCTGCCAAAATTTCACTGGACCTATTTTTACCTATATCGATGAGTATCTGTGTTTGTGGCGAACTTCCCAGTTTTTCGGTGATGCTTTTAACTCTCGATTCTAGTTCCGACCCTGATAATTCTTCTTCGGGATTGTACTTAATCCATAGATATCCTCCTGTCCGATCGTATAGCTGTCCATCATAGACAATATCTTCATTAGAAAAGTCCGCTCCCACTTTCTGGATAAACTCCATAAATTCTGAACGTACAATTAGCGTATTCGTCACCAAAACAATTGTTTTAAGCATTGGAGTTACTCCTTAACCTCTGAATTTCCTGACTCAATTGCGATTGGTCGGTCGCCACAATACCCCCGACTTTGATTACGGCGTTACTGGCGAGTAATATTAGGAGCGTACAAAATAACAGGCTTTCCCGTCATGTTTAACCAGGGGTCAGTTAAGAACTTCTGAACTTGACCGGATTTATTTTTCGCTCTTGTTGTCACTTCGATAATCGCTTCTCCTACTTCTATATCGATCTCGCCAATAGGATTTTGACTGCCTGTCCTAGGATTTATGCTGTAAAATAAGGCGTTAAACCTGATTACCGTACATCCCTCTTGCTGCACTAATCTCGCAACCATTGCTTCTAACTGCTTATCGGGGTCGGGCGAGGAAGTAGCATTTTCAATTGCCTCATTAATCTCAAGGGGGAATGTGACGTAAATCTCCCAACCCTTTCCATTAACACCTAGGTTAATAGTTTCTGTAGTCAACTCGCCCCCAAAAGATGAATTAGTCACGCGATCGATCGCCTTTTATGTTCCGATTTTTTCATGATAACATTTTTTCGCGGTGCCAGGGAACCCCCGTCGGGGTGACTGACATTTAGGATAACAGCGATCGGGCCACGGCGGGTGATGGCGATCGCCCACCCGGTGGGTATAGAAACCGGGTTTCTTATTTCCACCTCGGGTCTTGACCAGAAGATATGGCAGAAACCCGGTTTCTTGCCACAAACAGGCGATCGCCCACCCCAGGGTACAGAAACCGGGTTTCTTATTTCCACCTCGGGTCTTGACCAGAAGATATGGCAGAAACCCGGTTTCTTGCCACTAACCGGCGATCGCCTCCTCTGTTGGTGATTCTTTCATGATAACATTTTTTGACAATGCAAGCGATCGCCTTGCTGTCCGATGGGGTCCGACCTACTAACATAACCAGATAATGCCCGTTCTCCCGGCGGAAACCCCGTCAGGATTTTCCCAGAATACACCATCCCTCCAGAAGAACTAGCCCGACGCGAAGCGGAACGAGATGAATTTTACCGGATTTGTTATGCAGTTTTCGAGCGAGTCCGCCCCGAACAGCCCAGCATTACAACTGGTTCATTATCATAGAGCCGAATAGTGGGGATTATTTTATTGACCCGGACGAAGATGTGGCGGAACAAAAAGCCCGTCAGATGCACCCCCGTGGTATGCTTGGTACTTTCCGCATTAATGAAACGGGAGCCTGCGGCAGAATATGATGGTAGGAAGATTTGGCGAATCGGCGAAATACTGGCGAGCGATCGCCGCTCATATCGGATATAATAGAAACCAGCACGTCCAGCTAAAAACAGATAACAAGCCATGACCTTAATCCAACCAAAGCGCAAACCGCGCAGGGGCAGACTTTTCCCAGAATACACCATTCCCTCAGAAGAACTAGCTCGACGCGAAGCGGAAAAGGAGGCACGCTGCAAGCGAGGCCGCGTAATTTTTGAGCGAGTTAGAGACGAGCTGATAAAAGATTGCTACAACTGGTTTATGCTCGTTGAGCCAAACAGTGGCGACTACTTTATTGACCCTGATGAAGAGACGGCCGTTCAAAAAGCTCGTCAGAAACACCCCGATGCTTGGCTAGTTACTTTCCGAATCAACGAGACAGGAGCTTGCGGCAAAATATGATAACAGGACAATTTTGCCGCCACGGCGAGCTATTATTTGAAATAGAAATAATTGCTGAGGGAGAGATATTTGCAATAGAAGCGTTACTAGATACAGGCTTCACTTCTGGCTGGCTAGCGATGGACGTCCAGGATGTCGAAGAACTGGGTTGGTCTGTAATTAAACGCAACCATGTAATGGAGACAGCACGCGGTGAAGGTTATTTCGATCTCTATGCAGGAACGGTGCTATTAGACGGACAAGAATTTACAATTCCCGTTCATGCTGGAGCGGGGATTCCTGAAGTCTTACTCGGATTGCAATGGCTGGAAACTCGGCGCTTGGTTGTGGATAGACTGCGGGATTGCTGACCCTAGGATAAAGTAGCGCGCACATCCCTGGCTTCACCAGCTTATGGTTGAATTTTACTTTTGAGCCAGCTCCGAAATGCACAAGTCTAACAGGCGATCGCCCACCCCAGGGACCAGAAACCGGATTTCTATTTTCCACCTTGGGTAAAGATTAGAGGTTGTAATAGAAACCCGGTTTGGAGCCGCCACCTCCAGACCGATCGCACCTACACCAGGGTACAGAAACCGGGTTTCTTTTTTCAAGGTCGATATATATGGAGAGCAGAAAAGTTGACAGGTCGCCCATTGAGGTATAGCAGATGACAGGTGAGCATGAAAGTTGGGCGGAGATGCGATCGGGCTGCGCCGACAGGCAACCGGTTAGACGCGATCGGGCATTTTGGTGTAGAATATATATGGATTGCCGAAAAGTTGACAGGTCTGCCATAGATACTGTAGAATATGATAGGGTAGCCAGAAAGCTGGCAGAATAAAAATAGCAAAAAAGAGAATGAATGCTCTAATGAGTGTTAGAGCATCCGGGTAATAAAAAATAAGGATGCCAAAATCGCAGAGCGGCAATTATTACCTGCCATGAGTATAAAATAAAAAAAGGAGTTTACCAAAATGAAAGGAAAGTCATTTGATGAATTAAAAGTTAAGTATAAAGCGACTGAAAATACCGAGACATCGACTGATAGCCATCTGTATAAATTGCTCAAAAAAATTGATGGAGGCAGTCAGCTAGGAGATCCAGATATTAAGGTTTTGAAAAAGCTTGATGGAGACGCTGAAGATTGTTTTGCAAGAAAAGCGGTTTGCAAAACTAAAAGTTAAGTATAAAGCGATGAAAATCGTTTCGCAAATGGAAGAAAAGCAGTTTGCCGAACTAAAAGTTAAGTATAAAGCGACTGAAAATACTGATTCATCTCCTGACAGCCATCTCTATAAAATTCTCAAAAAAATTGATGCAGACAGTCAGCTAGGAGAGTCAGATATTAATTTCTTGAAAAAGTGGAAATTGACTGAGACGATTGCGATCGGGATTAAAAAATGTGCAAAAAGTGCTGCTAGTATCAAGTATAGGATTGAAGTGGGAGAGCCGTTGAGTGAGGCTGATGTTAATTGGCTGAGAAAAAATGGACGTGAGGATGTAATTATTTTTGCTAGACAATTTGCTGAAGAGAAAGAAAATTTTGCTATCCTCAAGAAAAAGTATGATGTCTCGGAGTACAAAAACCAATTACCTTCCTGCCCATTATACGCAATTCTGCAAAAGCTGGATAAAGGAGAGCGGCTTGAGGAAATGGATGTTGCTTGGCTTCAGGAGAATAAGGTTGAAGGAAATCTGAACTTCAACACAATCAAAGAAAATAAGCTCAAGTCAGCTTTGCTCACAACAAGAGGGGGTGCTTTCCGCGATCTTTATGAACTAGATGACGCAGAAAAGTGCGCTCGAAAAGCGATTGAATATCAACCGCAAAGTCATCATCCTTACACTTTAATGGGCGCGATTTGTTTTGAAAGGCGTCAATTTTATGAGGGAGAACGTTGGTTTTATGAAGCAATTAAGCGTGGTGCTTCACCAAGAGATATGGATGCAGAAATCAAGCGAGTTGTCAAAAATGCTGATAATAATAAGCGACGGCAAGTTGTGGAATATCTGCTCAAAAAAGATCCGAAACGATATGCTTGGGCTAAGTCTTACCTGAAGAAGGCGAACAATCAAAAAAGGCGAACAAATGATAGATGACAATCTTGTCAATAAGCCCGATCTCTCGCTGGGAAAAGCCCATCCAGACAGCAGGCGATCGCCCCTCACAAATCGCCATATTCACTTGCAGCGAAAACTTTACTCTCGTTTACTCTCGTTCCCAGTCTCTGGCTGGGAACGCAATGTTAGAGGCTCTGCCTCCCGATCGCGCAGCGACTGCGCAGCAGTATCGCCATCGCCCCTTTGTAAGGTTACAATTACTGAAAGCGACTTATTAAATAGTCAAGGAGAACGCAAGATTGTTAATCCTCCAGAAAGCCTCAGCAACAAGAACCTCAAGCACATCACTAAGCATTTACCAGCATTTCAACAATATGATGTCAACCTCACTCTAGATGACATAGTTAAACTAGGTCAAGAGATTGCGACGCGAAAACTTAATCGAAACTCCAGGCGAACGGCAAGTTTTCGAGCAGGATGTAGTGTTCTCCGAACAGACTGTCAGAGTCAGAGTTGTTCTTAATGCTATAGGAAATATTCGTTCCGTACATATCAGGAAAGAGTCAGAATGATAAACATTAAATGGACATTAGATGAAGAAGAAGGAATAGATCCCATAGATCCATTGGGAAACATGATTATCACCGATAGTCATACAATTTTGAGCGTAGAATCCACTTATTTAGACTCCTGGTTTTCGGCATTAATTACAGGAATAAAAGCAGTCAATGCAGGGAATATGGTAACAGTTGAAGTTGCCGAAGAACCAGATCCACTTATCTTTGAACCGTGGAAATCGGGGATGATAATCTCATATAAAGACAGGGCTTTGCAGGTAAAAAAAATTGATGAATTTATGGAAAGTTTCAGAAATGCTGCTCATAAATTCCTCTGTAAAGTAGACAACCAGACAGGATGCGATCGCAATCATTTGCTTAATTTAATCCGCGATTTTTTAGCAGAGAAAAGTCCCGCCTATAGCGCTAAAGCGCTTACTACAAACAAAAAATAGCCCGGATCGTGGACGATAGCGAGGTGGAGGGGACTGAGACAGTTAATTTGCTGTTAACGGACCCAGAAGGGGACAATGTGGGGGCCCAAAATGATGCGATTTTGAGGATTATAGATAATGATGATGCCTCAGACGGGAGCATAGCTGGTTTCGCATGGAGTGACTTTAATGGTAACGGGGTGCGGGACACCAGGCTAGTGCCAGTAGAAGAACCGGATGTAGTGTTTGTTATCGATGTATCTGGCAGCACCTTGACTGACTTAGGCGAGGCAGTAGTTGGTGATATTAATGGCGATCAGATCCCTAACACCATTTTGGATTTGCAGTTGGCGGGGTTTATAGCGCTTAACCAAAACCTAATAGACGAAGGCTTTGGCAATAATGCCGACGTGTCTATTGTGGTGTTTGGCGAACAAGGCGTACAGGCGAATATGAACCCGGATTCATCGGATCCTGATGAGTTCCAACTAAGTACTACACCCACAGCTGACAGTGACGGCGACGGGGTTCGGGATGTGGAGCAGATCCTGACTTCTATTACAGTAGGATTTGCTGGCGCTGGAGCAGCCACAAACTATGAAGATGGTCTGCAAAAGACCATTGACACGTTCGAGGCTTTGGGCACAGCCAGTGGAGACGGTAACGTCATCTTTCTGTCTGATGGTCAACCAAATACTCCATCTGATGTTTACAGAGATGAGGTCAGCCTGCTGGAGAATGAAAGGGTAAATCTGAGGGCATTTGGTGCGGGTGAGGGTGCTGTACTGGACTTTTTACAGGAAATAGACCCAGATGCTCAGGTATTTACCAACCCGGATGAACTGCTGGAAATCTTCGGCGAACTGGAGGTCTTCAAGACAGTATTTACTGAGCTAGCTAGAAGCGGGGTTGTAGTTTACCTGGACCAGAACAACAATGGGACTTTCGAGATAGGAGAAGAACCAGCTACAGTCACGCCAGTAGATAACCCAGGCACCCCTGATGAAGACGAAACAGGTAATTACCAATTTACGGACTTACCAGGTGACAACTATGTCGTCCGGGGGTTAGCGCCAAGAGGTTATACCTTCACCAGTCCTGCCAATGGCTTCCTGAATGTTGACACTTTTGTGCTGCCCGCTGATACGGCAGTCTTTAGAACTGCTGATGCTGATATCATCACCGATCTCCAGGTGGGTGTCGATGAGATCGGATTGACTGCCGGATTAACCAGTAGCGATCTAACTATAGAAGAGACCTTAGATGGCAATCGTATCAATAGTATAATCCGGATTGCATCGTCAAATCAAATCTTAGGCATCGTCAACGGCTGTACCTTGCACAAACCAGCAGACTGGAAATTTCGTCTCTGTTGAAGTCTGAAAGGGATAATCTGCTTGTGCTATGAATCTTGATTACCAGAAAGTAGAGGTAAAATTTGTTCTTGCCAAAAGCGATCGAAACTATGGGGTTGAACTAGACGCCAGAGGAAGAAGCTAGCGACTACCAAGCACCCCAAGCTACTGCTAATCAATTGTACCGCTAACTACTGTCCTCTAACTACTAACTACTGACCGCTAACAACTGACTAACCGCCGATAATAACTGTCCAGCCAGGGTAGATGACAAGGGGATGAGAGTGACTAGCATCAAGAATAGAGCTAAGAGAGCTAAGGCGGCCCTTTGGTCATCTGGTTCGGTGATTTCATTCAAGCTGGGTCGTTCTAAATCTCGTTGCAAGAAGACTATCAAGGCGGCCCAGTAAAGCGCTAAGGGGTTTGCCAGAGAGGCGATCGCCAATACAATTAGGGTAGCGATCGTCGTGAGACCAGCAACTTTCCGTCCGTAGATGGCCTGGACAATTCTACCTCCATCCAGCTGACCTGCTGGCATCAGGTTGATGGCCGTAATTACCAAGCCGATCCAACCAATTATCGTCAGGGGATGAACATCAACCAACTGTTGCCCCAGGGCCGAACCCATTACCACCCTGGCCAATGTTCCTACTAAGATCGACCCTTGAAATAACTGAGACGGTACTTGAAACAAACTGCCCGGATGGGAAAGCAGCAAACCCGCGATCAGCATTCCTAGGGAGAGAATGCCACCTGCTGCTGGTCCTGCTATAGCCACATCGAACAGCACCTGACGATTAGGCAACAAAGACTCAAAACGATTTAAGCTGCCAAAAGAGCCAATTTGCCAGGTAGGCAGGAAGAATGGCCAGCCGATCCTGACTTCATAACGCTTTGCTATTAACCTGTGACCGATTTCGTGAGCTAGCAAAACTGCCCAAATGCCGATCGCGATCGGTCCTGCTTTGACCATCCCACGACTGAAATCACTAAAGATATCGAAGCCTTGCAGTAACCCTCCAGCTGCCAAGCTAGTGACAATGGTCGCCAATGCCAGGATAACTGCCAGAATTTTTTGACCAACCGTAGTTGTTTGGGGGTCATTGCGGCTGGGTAATACGATCGCCACTGGACGCCCTTCCTGGTTTTCGACTAAAAACAAACGGTAGCGATCGCCCTGTTTTTCTGACAAACTAGTAGACAGACGTTGGTGAACTGCTGCTGGTTCTCCCCGGAGATTTCCCTTAAATATTGCTCCTTCCTGATAGGGAATAGTTTCTGTAGCAAAAAATGTATCAACGCCAAATATATCCTGAATTTTTTTTATATCCTCCGCCGGAATTATCGGGATTATTTCTTTAGTTGGAGATGCTTTTTCTGCTGTCTCTTTTTTTTCTGACTCTTTTGATGTCTCCTCTATTGCCTCTTTTTTCCCCAACTCTTTTGATGTTTCCTCAATGGACTTTATCTTATCTGACCGTCGCTGTTGCAGTAAACTATCCGTACCTGCTGCTCGCATTTTTTTGCCTAGATAAATGTACAATCCTGCTGAGGCTACAATTAAGAATAGGACCGTCGCCAGGTTAATGTAAATTCCCAGTCCTAACAGACCAAAAAACAGCAGCCAGGGAGCCATCAGCACCACCGACTGCAACCAGGCTAATATTCCCAATTTGCCATACTTTCTAGCACGATATAATCCCCACACCAACACTACCGCAGCAGCTAGCACTATTAAAGCAGTTAAAGGATTTTCTGAAGTTGTAAACATTTTTCATTGAAAATTTAATGCTTATTTAGATTTTTGTTTCTATAATCATTTTACGATGTCTCCCGGGTTTTCGCCGTGCGTCCTTCCGATATCTCCTGTTGTGCTCTTGTCCCAAGGGACTCGGCACACAGGAGATATCTTCGATGTCTCTGGGGAGCGCTACTCGCACTACCCCAGAGACATCGAGGAGACATCGGAGTGGTCATTGCTGTTCTTTGCTGCTCTGAGATTACCATCATGTCGATCGAGGAGGTTAGCAGCCTGCTGTTTGTCTAAACCGGTCCAATGCATGAGTAAAGCCAGTTTGACATTGCGTCCGCTATTTTCCAGCAACAGGGCACAGTCACTCCGTTCCAGACCGGTGAGGTCTTGGAGCGTGCGGAGGGCGCGATCGTATAACTTGTGATTAGTCACGGCCATATCGACCATGCGATTGCCGTAGACTTTACCCAGCTGCACCATCACGCCAGTCGAGATTATATTCAGGGCCATTTTGGTAACCGTGCCAGCTTTGAGTCTGGTTGAACCGGCCAGCACTTCTGGACCAACTAGGAGGCGAATATCGATGTCAGCATCAACCTTGACTTGTTCTGGGGGAACGCAGGCCATAAAGATGGTGGTAGCACCCCGCTGTCGGGCCCCTTGCAAGATGCCGCGGACAAAAGGGGTGGTCCCGCCTGCCGTAATAGAGATCGCCACATCCATTGCCGTCAGGTGGCGCTGGGCGATCGCCTGCATGCCATCTTCAAACCGGTCCTCCAAATCTTCCAAACTGCGCACCAAGGCTCCGGCACCGCCAGCAATTATCCCCTGGACCAAATCTGGGTGGGTACAAAAAGTGGGAGGACATTCAGCTGCATCCAAGACCCCCAGTCGTCCGCTAGTCCCTGCGCCAGCATAAAACAGACGTCCGCCCCTACGTAGTAAAGCAGCCGTGCGGTCAATTGCTTGGGCCAACTGGGTTTTAGCAGCCGCGATCGCGGTTAGTACCTGGGCGTCCTCTCGATTGAAGAGTTCCACTAATTCCAGAGAACTCAGCTGGTCCAGGTTGAGACTATCAGGATTAACCTGTTCCGTCAACAGATGCCCCAGGTTCCGCAGGATATTCTTCATAGCAGTTTTTCCAATTGCTGGCGAATTCGGTCTAGTTCTGAATCTTCTGTCCTTGGGGGCGCAGAAGATCGTTCGACTCTCTCGGGAGGGGCAGTTGGGTCCCAGTCAGGATTTTCCAGGTTCGTCTCTGGGGGGGCCAACAACAGGCGTTCTTCCGGGGTACTAGGTCTAAAGTTTTTGGGCACCAACTTCCAGTCGTAACTTGCTTCGGCGCAAAATTCTTTGATTTCGTCTTCCTCGAGGGCCTCAACGGTAGGAGAGCCAAAATCTTGGGCTTCTAGTAACATAGCATAGCGGGTGGCGTCGTCTTCATCTTCAAACATGAGGACATAATTGCGACCCCCGATGGTAATTGTGTGAATTCCCTCATTTTCCGTGCGGGCATTAAAAAGTAAGACATGTACTCGCATTGTTCTGTGCTGATGTAACCTTCCTGCGCCTGTTGGAGCAACTTGTGCTCTTTACACAATACTCCACATGCGTTAATCTAACAATCTAGACCATCACCCTGTATCCCCTCGGGGATACAGCAGGACAATGCAAGTTGTCCCTACTGACCAAGAGTATTTTTACAGGCAATGATGGCATGACTAATGAGTCAAACTCCAATAACCAACCCGATCCCAAGCCCCCTACAGCACCAGCGCGTCGGGGTAATCGACTCCTGTGGTTGCGCAGGCGTCTACCAGTACCCTCTCCGACCCACGGCTGGCACGCGGAGGGAACCCTCCGCTGCGCAGTTGTCGCGATCGGAAGCTTGTTGCTGGTGGGTGCTAGTGCTGGCGCTTGGTCTGGCTGGAGATGGCTGCACCAAGAGTTAGCACCGACAGTGGAAGAAGCGATCGACGGCATGATTGACCGCGAATTCCGCATGGGCCAACTGGAAAGCATCGTTCCTCAACTCCCGCCGGGTAATTTCCGTCTGCGGTTTGGCAGTTCGAGTTTACCACCCACCGAAACCGATGCTTCCTATGCTGCTATCGAGGTTGTGGAAGTTAATGTTGCTCTCAGACCGATGTTGTGGTCCCGATCGCGTAGCGTGCACGGCGCAGCGGAGGGGTCCCGGAGCGTGCAATCGCTCAGTGTAAATTTAGATATCAGGTTAATCCGACCAGAGGTTTATCTTCAAGAGGATGAAGAGGGTAATTGGTTAAACTTGACTATCCAACCACAACCAGAAACTTGGCTGAAGATTTCCACAGACCAGGTAGCAATTCAAGATGCTCGAATCCAGATCGTGCCATTTCCGCAAAAAGCCCCCGATCGTGTCCAGAGACGCCCACCCATGTCGCTGCCGGGCAGGCGAGCGACAGGGTGGGCGCTCTCGGACACGATTAGCTTGTCCAGTATAAATGGTCAACTGAACATTTTCGGTAACAACCAAAACTTTCGGTTCGATATCAATGGCAAATTAGACTCTGGAGGTGATTTTAATGCCCAAGGAAACGTGCAGCTTCCTCAAAGGCAAGCTAACGTGCAGCTGCGTACCCAAACCCTCTGCCTGGCCCCCCTCAGCAGTTTAATCCCCGATTTTTTGGCAGTTACTGTCCAATCTGGGATTTTAGATAGTAACATCTCTGTTAGATATCGGAATGACCAGCCGTCTTTAAATGGTACGGTCAGTTTTCAGGACATCGCAGCGACCTACGCACCAGCATCGGAAAATCAAAAGCCTTTGCAGATCGCCCAGACCCAAGGGAGATTGAACTTCCAGGATAAATTGATATCTTTAGAAGAGGTTTCAACTCTCTACGCTGGCAAAATTCCAGTAACAGCCCAGGGGGAGATTAATATTGAGAAGGGTCTGGATGTGTTAGCGCAGGTAGGACCTGTAACTCTAGAACATACCATCGAAACTGTGGGGGTCTCGCCGCCCGTCCAGATGACGGGGGAGGTAAAAATAGAGGCAAGGATAGAGGGACCGTTTGACGGGCCTGTGGTGCAGGGAAACTTAACGACTACAAAACCAATTCGGATCGACAAGGTAGAGTATAGCGAGATTAGCGCTCAGGCACAATTCATTAATAATACTCTGGTAGTAGAGTCGGTGGAGGTAAAACCAGAGGTAGGGGGTGTGCTTACTGCTAAAGGAGAGGTGAAGCTGGGGGAAAAGGCGGGAATAGCCCTGGATTTTATGGTGGATAAGATCCCAGGAGATGCGATCGCCCAACTTTATGGCTTCAGTCCAGATGATATCACTCTGGGAGAGATTTCTGCTGAGGGGGCAATATTTGGTCCGCCCACTGATATTCGAGGGGAATTATCTGCTAATATAGCAGGAGGTGGTTTGCAAGCGGATGCCAGAATCACCACAGCGAGGGGTTTGGCTAGTGGTATCTTAAGGAGAGGGGAGTCTAGAGGAAAAGAATGGCAAGTTGGGTTTCATATTAACAAAATTAAGTTGGGAGAAATATCACCAAAACTGCCACCTAGTTTACAAGTTCCTTTGACTGGAGAGGCGAAAGTGTGGGGTTCTTTAGAATCTTTGGATCTGGAAAATATCCAGGGTTCAAGGCTTTTCGTTGCTGGTGGGAGAGTAGACTTATCGGGTCAGTTGCAGTCGGGAGAATGGCAAGCTAAGGTGCAAACTCTTGATATCGATCCGGAACGGCTTTCTCCAGAAGTACCGCCTGGTTTGCTGGGACCACTAACCGGAACTGTGCGGTTAGCAGGGTCTTTAACGGATGCGATCGCGCCTGATACTATTGAAGCTACAGCAGAGGGTAGCCTTTGGGTTGCTGATAGCTTGGTTGAGGCGTCCGGGAGACTAAAGGATGGGGAATGGCAAGCATTGGTTCAGGCCCCGAGGGTGGAGATCGATCGCCTGAGTAGCCTGGGTTTAGAAATACCACCATTATTACAGGGAATTTCCGGCTCAACTGTGTTAAAATTTGCGGGAGATGTAAATGCCAAAACTATAGCTGATATCGAGGGTGAAGGAGAGGTAGTGCTCTTTAGAGACCCAGTGTTAGAGCGAGGTCCCCTGAAGGCAAATTGGGTATGGAATGGCGATCGGGTTTTAATTCAGCAGGTATCGGCTCCGGGACTGAGTGCTAATGGTTCAATTTTGCCGAATTTAGAGAACCCACTTCTTAGTAACTTGGATCTGAATCTGGACCTGAAGGATCTGAATCTGGCAGAGTTACCCGTGCCAGAAAATGTTAAACTCGTTTCCGAGAGTACCCACCCTGTCGTGCGCTTTCGCGTCACGACAATGGGTGGGTATCTCTGGAAACGACTGACAGGTAATGTGGATTTTGCGGGCGCGATTGGAGGAGAAATTATCACCCCAAGGGTAAATGGAAATTTGCGGCTGCGGGGTTTGGGAGTAAACGATCTGGCTTTTGACCCCGATATGTCTGGTCCAGTCATAGCAGAAGTAGGTGAGGGAGTAAATATAGATCTGAAAGGAAATGAAGACCAAATTGCTTTGGTACTGAAGTCAAATTATTATCCAGAGTCTTTCACGGTGAAAGTGGATGAGGCGATCGCGACTGGCAGGTCTTTGGGCGATCGACTGCTAATAGATATGGATAACTTCCAATTGGGGATGCTCAACATACAGCCAGACCTAGGGCTCGTTTCCAAGAGCACCCACCCTGTCGTTCGCCAGCAGGCAACGACATGGGTGGGTGTCTCTGGAAACGATACAGGACAGCTATCAGGTAAATTGTGGGGTGATTTTGACATTAATCTCAAAAATTGCCTTAATGAATTCAGAGGACATCCCGTACCGTTCCAGAAAAATCAGGGAAACTGTCTGGAAGGAACAGTTACGATAGAGCATCCGGCGGTAGGTCATCTGCAAGCCGACAACCTGGAAGCGACTTTTCGGTACGGGACAGGTTTAGGGACACTGGAAAATGCCAGTTTGGATCTGGGGAACAGTGAATATAAGTTGGCAGGGAAATACAACATCCTCACAGAGACAGGGGATGGGAACATTAAGATAGTAAAAGGAGACATCCAGGAGATACTAGAAACACTAAAGTGGTTGAATTTCGCAGACATTGCCAGAGGTTTAGCACCACCTAGCTATGCTAAAGCCACAGATCTGGAAATATTCCCCGTCGGCGAGACAGAAAAAGATGTTCTTTGGCAATTGCGCCGCTTCTCGGAAATTAGTACTTTAGTCCAGCGTCGGGCATTTCAGCAAGAGACTAATCCGATCCCAGAACTATCCGAGTTAGATGGTAGTATGAAAGGAGAAGTGGATTTGGCAACAGCACCCGCTACGGGTATGATAGTGGATTTTGATGTTTTGGGTACAGATTGGTCTTGGGGAGAGTATGATTTTAACCCGATCGTCCTGAAAGGCGGCTTTGCAGATAATGTGCTTTCCCTGGATCCAATCAGAATTGAGTCGGGTCCAATTCTGCTAACATTTAATGGACAGGTTGGGGTAGAACAACAATCAGGCCAACTGCGCCTGGAAAATCTGCCTGTAGAATTGATAGAAAGGTTTGTGCCCCAGAAGTTTTCCGTTGATATTACTGGGAAAATAAATGTGACGGCTACCCTAGGAGGAGGGACGTTAGAAAATCCCCGGGGGATCGGGGAAATGCGGCTTGTGGATGGGACTCTGAATGAAACCGCATTGGAGTTGGCGAAGGGGAGTTTTTCTTTGGACAATGGTCTATTGAGGTTTGGCTCTCAAGTAAGAGCAGGTGGTGCGGAATTGGTGAAAATCAAAGGTAGCATTCCTAATTTACTGCGTTACCAGGCAGATCCTGGTAACGAGGGGGCAGTTTCTCCGATTAGTCAGGAAATCCAGATGGATGCGTATGTCGAAGATGAGGGTCTGGCAGTGCTGGATATACTGAGCAGGGAACAGGTAAAATGGGGCGGGGGGAGTGGGTTTGTCTTGGTTGAGATCCGAGGGACTTTCGATCGCCCGGTGGTGGATGGCAGTTTGCTGATCGAGAATGGTATATTTACAACAGAGCAGTACCCTCACTTACCGCCTTTAACGGATGTGAAGGGACTGGTGAAGTTTGATGGCGATCGCATATTTGTGGAACGGTGGGAGGGTAATTTCAGTGGCGGGCAACTGCGGGTAGCAGGGGAACTTCCTTTACTCTCGTCCGCGCAGCGTGCGCGCAGCGCATACTTTAGCACTGTGGACAACCCGTTGACGATCGACCTGGAAAACCTAGCCCTGGATTTCAACGAGATATTTTCTGGGGAGGTGAATGGTAATATTGTGGTGAGTGGGACAGCCATGAGCCCTAAAATCGGGGGAAATATTCGCATTCCCAAAGGCAAAATTTTCTTATCCCAGGCAGCGGAAGCCAACGTTTCCAGCGAAGCCGTAGGGAGCCGATTTTTCGGGCCGTCCGCGGACCGTAGGCCTAATGTCGCTAGCGGGCAGGAAGCTAGCGCAGAGGCGGCCCTAGGGGCAGAATTGGAGAATTTGCAGATTAGTTTGGGCGATCGGGTGTCATTGCGCTGGCCAGGGTTAATGAATATTCGTGCCACAGGGGATTTGACCATCAACGGTACAATAGAAGACATGCGTCCTGATGGAGACATTTTCTTACCGCGAGGATATGTGAATCTCTATACTACCCAGTTTCGTCTCACCGAGAACTACGATCACAAGGCGCGGTTTAGACCTCGTCAGGGACTGGAACCAGACTTAGATATTCGCTTAGAAACTGCGGTGACGGAAATAGCAGGTGCTCGACAAGCTAATGTTACTAGCGCATCAGAGGAGGGAATCTTCTTGAGTCCTCCAGAGATTAGCGATCGGCCCGTACTAGGTGGTTTAGGAACGCAAACCGTAGAAATTGAAGCCAGAGTAGAAGGCCAGGCCTCTGGAATTCAAACTGGTAACGCCCTAACACTCAGCAGTTCCCCCCGTCGCAGCCAATCAGAAATTATCGCCTTGCTGGGCGGGAACTTAGCGAATACCCTGAGTGGATCGGACAGTACCTTAGCCCTAGCCAACTTAGCAGGAAACGCCCTCTTGTCCAACATCGAGAACACAATCGCCGACAAACTAGAATTAACAGCACTGCGCCTTTTCCCCGTCCTGAACTTCAACGAAACCACAGCAGCCAAGCAAGATCCCAACTTCCCCCTAAGTTTAGGAGCAGAAGCCAGCCTTAAAATTACCGACAACTTCGGAGCATCCATCTTAAAGATCCTGACTGACGATCGACCAGCCCAATTCAGTCTGCGCGTCACAGTAAGCGATCGCCTGCGTCTGCGCGGCGCTACGAATTTCTCTGGAGACGATCGAGCCCAAATTGAGTACGAAGTTAAATTCTAAAATTACGGGCGTTGCACATTTTTGGGATGATAGCAGTCAATGGTTGCCGTTCCCAGGCGGGAGCCAGGGAACGAGGAAAATTGAAAAGCGTTCAGACATCCATCTATGGCTATTTATGACTATTTCAATTAACCATTGACAATTAACAATTAACAACCCTTATCATCCCGTCGTTGTGCAACGCCAAATTACGTACATTGGCAACACGAACATGAACATGAACCGTATTATCAAAGCCGCTGCCAGTTATTCGTAAATTACCTGTATATTGTCTGCATCCTCAACGCCATGTAGTGTGGCCAAGAATCCTATCTTGGAAATGTGTAGATTGGTGATCCACATCTGATGATACCACGTCAACAACTGTACATGCGAGGTAGGCACACCTCCTTTTATCATGATGGCGTCCGTGTCAACGTTAAAGTCCATGATGACATTATTGCCAAGGTGATCCTTATCGATAACGAACAGATCGGCGCCCTGTCCACCCCAGAGAAAGTCAGACCCCTCTCCACCGATAAGAGTGTCGTCTCCATTTCCGCCCCAGAGACTGTCGTTCCCAGATCCGCCCCAGAGACTGTCGTCTCCATCTTTGCCCCAGAGACTGTCGTTCCCAGATCCGCCCCAGAGACTGTCGTTCCCAGATCCGCCCCAGAGACTGTCGTTCCCAGATCCGCCGTCGAGGAAGTCAGACCCCTCTCCACCGAGAAGAGTGTCGTCTCCATTTCCGCCCCAGAGAGTGTTGTTATCAAATGAGACATAGATGTAGTCATTCCCTTCTCCACCGAGAAGAGTGTCGTCTCCATTTCCGCCCCAGAGATCCGCCCCAGAAGATGTTGTTATCAAATATGTCATAGATGTAGTCATTCCCTTCTGCACCGATAAGAGTGTCGTCTCCATCTCCGCCCTGGAGACTGTCGTCTCCATTTCCGCCCCTGAGACTGTCGTCTCCATCTTCGCCCCAGAGACTGTCGTCTCCATCTCCGCTCCAGAGAGTGTCGTTACCATATCCGCCCCAGAAGATGTTGTTATCAAATATGTCATAGATGTAGTCATTCCCATCTCCACCGAGAAGACTGTCGTCTCCATCTCCACCGAGAAGACTGTCGTTACCACCTCCGGCCCAGAGAGTGTCGTCTCCATCTTCGCCCCAGAGACTGTCGTTCCCTAAGTGGCCATGGAGACGGTCGTTATCATCTCCGCCCCAGAGACTGTCGTTACCAGCTCCGGCCCAGAGATAGTCGTTACCAGATCCGCCGATAAGAGTGGTCTGTTCATAGCCGCTGCCGCTGTAGAGCCGGTCATCACCAGATCCGCCGTCGAGGAAGTCATATCCATGGTGGCCGTAGAGCCTGTCATCCCCATCTCCACCGTAGAGGAAGTCATCACCATATCCTCCTGAGAGACTGTCGTGTCCCCGTCGGCCCCAGAGGGTGTCGTGCCCACCATCGCCGAAGAGGCGGTCATGTCCAAAGCCAACTCCTCCGTCGATGAAGTCATTCCCATCTCGGCCACGGTGATAGTCAGATCCATATTGACCGTCGATGGTGTCGTCTCCATTTGTACCGTGGAGTGCTTCGTGTCCAACTTTAAAGCCCGCCTGCGCAGGGGCTATATACATGTATCTGAGATGCACCTGGCTATCAACTACTTATGACCACACCCGTTGCCCAATCACAAGAAATGACCCAGCTTTCGCGCCTTAGTCGCCAGATAATCGGAATTGTACTCAGTTGCCTCAATCAACAACGTACCGTGGGGGTGCGGTCAAAAGTAGTTGATAGAGTAGAGCAATTTTATCCGGATGTGGTCAAAACCCGTTGATAAAAGGGATAGGGGGGGATCCTCTTACCAACGGGTTTTGACCGCACCCGTACCGTGGAGTGCTTCGTGCCCCACTTTCCCGTAGATGAACTTACCTTGATTAGATTGCATGCCTTAAACCTCTATTGATTATGGTCGGGGCCAGCGTCCCTGGGATGACAATGCCGGTGGGACCCCTGACCCCGACCGTCGCAATGCCGTTACCGTAACTAACCCACTGCCCTTATACTATACACTACTACACTACAGACGATTTTAATAAATTCTTCCGTTTTGGGGTAAATCACAAGGCAATTTTGGCCAATAAGGTCTCAACTCCAACAGTTGCCCAAGGGTGTGGTCAAAACCCGTTGGTAGGAGACCTCGTCGCCCTCACCCTAAAGGGCCCGGCGGTGTCTCGGTCGCTACCGCGTCCTTCAGGACAAGAGTACGCGGAAGACGCCGGCTACATGAACAAAGCCCCAGCTCCCCGGGTAACGCCCCCTCCTCGCAGCGGAAGGGGCCTGGAGCGTACAGGGGCTATATACATGTATCTGAGATGCACCTGGCTATCAACTACTTATGACCACACCCGTTGCCCAATCACAAGAAATGACCCAGCTTTCGCGCCTTAGTCGCCAGATAATCGGAATTGTACTCAGTTGCCTCAATCAACAACGGCACCCGATCGACAATTTCTAAACCATAGCCCTTCAAACCAGCAATCTTGCGGGGATTATTCGTAATCAGGCGAAACTTTTTCACGCCCAAATCATTAAGGATCTGCGCACCCACGCCGTAATTCCGCAGGTCAGGGGGAAAACCCAGGCGAGTATTTGCTTCTACTGTATCTAGTCCGATATCTTGTAAAGAGTAGGCTTTGAGCTTATTAATTAAACCAATGCCCCGACCTTCCTGGCGCAGGTACACTACGCATCCTAGGGCCGCATTTTCGATCATTTTCAGCGCAGCTTGCAGCTGCAAACCACAGTCGCAGCGCAGAGACCCCAAAGCATCACCAGTCAGGCATTCAGAATGCATCCGCACTAGCACCGTTTGGTCTGGGAACGTTGCTGGATCACCTTTAACAATGGCCAGGTGACCGCTATTATCCAGGGTGTTGTGGTAAGCATAAATCTGGAAGTGACCGAACTGGCTGGGAAAATTGGTGACTGTCTCCCGGCGAACAAACCGTTCGTGTTGCAGTCGGTAACTGATTAAGTCGGCAATAGAAATAATTTTCAGCCCGTGTTTTTGGGCATAGTCTATTAGTTGGGGCAAGCGGGCCATTGAACCGTCAGGGTTTTGAATTTCACAAATTACCCCCGCCTGGTAGAGTCCAGCGAGTCCGGCCAGGTCAACTGCAGCTTCCGTATGACCAGCGCGTTTTAAGACGCCACCAACTCTTGCCCGCAGAGGGAAAATATGACCGGGACGGCGCAAGTCTTGAGGACGGGTAGCTGGGTTAAGGGCCACTTGGATCGTCCGGGCCCTGTCTTCAGCGGAAATTCCCGTAGTCACCCCTGTCTCGGCGTCGATGCTGACCGTAAAAGCCGTTTGATTGCGATTTTTCGCGCAGCGTTCGCTGTTGTCGTTGACCATCAGAGGGAGGTCCAGTTCATCCAGGCGATCGCCCGTCATGGCCAAACAAATCAGCCCCCGGGCATGCACTGCCATAAAATTAATCATGTCCGGCGTTGCGAACTGGGCCGCGCAGATCGCATCCCCTTCGTTTTCCCGGTTCTCGTCATCCACGACCACGATCGCCCGACCCGCCTTTAGTTCTGACAGGGCTGAGTCGATCGAATCAAACTTAAATTCTCCAGATTCTGCGTACATGAAGACCAAACCTGTTGTCGGCCCGCTGTGCTATCAGTGGGCCATTGTCCCTTGTTTTTCGAGGCGTCTCACAGCCAAATTTCGCCTTTGGTACTAGAATGCATCAAACGTTAAACCGTTTGAGTTTCAAGTAATTTATTAATGGTAAAGCATGATGGGAGAACACGCTCCTATCGTTTCCAGAGACACCCACCCATGTCGTTGCCTGCTGGCGATCGACAGGGTGGGTGCTCTTGGAAACGACCCCCTCCGCTGCGCAGGGAAAAATCGAATAAAAGTTGGGATTGTCGGCGCATCAGGCTATGGTGGAGTGCAACTCGTGCGACTGCTGGTGGAGCATCCAGGGGTAGAACTGGTTTATTTAGGAGGTGACAGCAGCGCTGGTAAATACTATAGCACCCTCTATCCTCATCTAGGTCATCGTGTCCAGATGGAGGTCGAACCCATAGACCTTAACATAATTGCTGGCAAATGCCAAGTAGTTTTTCTGGGTCTACCCAATGGTCTGGCCTATAAGATGGCACCGACGCTGTTAGAAAAGGGGTGTAAGGTTCTCGACCTCTCAGCTGACTACCGGTTAACAGATTTGCAAGTCTATAAAGCTTGGTATGGAGGCGATCGCGCCGACGATGAGGTAGCAGCTACGGCGGTTTACGGCTTACCGGAATTGTATCGCGATCGGATCGCTCAAGCCTCATTAGTAGGCTGTCCCGGTTGCTATCCCACGGCAAGCATGCTAGCACTGGCACCACTATTCAAGCAAGGTTTAATTGTACCAGAGACAGCGATCGTCGATGCCAAATCGGGCACCTCTGGCGGCGGGAGACAAACTAAAACCCATCTCTTACTAGCGGAAGCGGATAGTTCCTTGGGAGCCTACGGGGTCGCACATCACCGGCATACTCCAGAAATTGAGCAAGTCTGTAGCGATCTGGCTGGCCATGAGGTAATGGTTCAATTCACCCCCCACCTGATCCCGATGGTGCGGGGGATTTTAGCCACAGTCTATGGCAATCTGAACGATCCAGGGCTGAAGCGAGAAGATTTGATTACAATTTACTCAGCCTTCTATCGGGCTTGTCCCTGGGTAAAGGTGTTGCCTAGTGGGGTCTATCCGCAGACTAAATGGGCTTATGGCACTAACCTTTGTTATATAGGCGTCGAAGTGGACTCCCGCACCGAGCGGGCGATCGTCCTCTCAGCGATCGATAACTTGATCAAGGGTCAAGCCGGTCAAGCCATTCAATGCCTCAACTTGATGATGGGTTGGGAAGAAACTTTGGGCCTCCCCCAATTAGGTTTTTATCCCTAAGACCAGCCTAGAGCGTCGGTCCATAAAATATCTGGCCTTCACTCCCTCTGGACATCATGATTTTATCCAAAATCTGTTCTACTGAACGGGCGAGCGGGCATATACACAGTACTTTTTTTTGTCAACCCCCCTCTACTGGACCGACGCTCTAGTTAACATAAAAATAAATAGTCGGTTGGTGTAGGGTGAATCTGGGGATGATCAGATCAGAGGGCACGACGGTGACGAGGTGATCTATGGCCTAGAGGGAGACGATACCATCTACGGGGCAGGGGGCGACGATACCATTGTAGGCGGAGAGGGAAACGACATTGACGAGGGAGAGAATGGAGACGACTCTCTGGCTGGCGGGCCGGGAAACGATATCCTCCTTGGAGGGGGAGGCCAAGACGTGCTTACAGGCGGTGGGGGTCGTGATATTTTTGAAATTGGTCGGAGTGCAGGGGATTTCACCACGATAACGGACTTTCAAATCGCCGTTTGGCGTAACGGAGAGCACAGACGCTGGGATGAACCTCCGAGGCCAATCAGGGAGTATTTGATAGATGAGATTTTTATCGGTCAGGGACCAGAAGTCGAAGTCGTCATAGTAGATGAACGATTTGTTTCAGGGATAAAGAGTGAATTTACTTTCAGTATCATCGAATCCGGGGGCCGTGAGCTTGGGACCATCACTGCTTTTGTTGACTTGTTTGGTGACGCGGTAGGATGGGACAGCCCGACTTGGGCTGAGTTCGCGAGCGTTGTACCCAAGTCATTCATATATCAACTTCCTTTCGGATAGACGAGAATGCCTAGAAACCGGGTTTCTAGCGAGAGGGGAACTCACTAATTCAAAATTCAAAATTCTGAATTCAAAATTCTGAATTTTGAATTTTGAATTGATGCTGCCGATTTTTCTGAGGTTTGTAGTGAGGACAGAAGTCCTCACTACAAACCTCAGTAACCTTATTCAATCGAAATCGGCTGAGGACCGGTGCTGTTGCCTGCCTTAGCAGAAGAAGCATCCGACTCAGCACCCACCTGCTTTGCGAGCCAGCTTTTCAGTGGGTCTTCATAGAGAGAAAGCCCGAGGATCCCAGAGCAAAAGCCGCCCAAAAAGGCGATCGGCTGCTTGGTTAATTCTTTGAAAATCGGCATCAGTTCATCCATAAACATTTTCCTGTCTCCTTAGTTTGTAGTAAGCACTTTGATGCACTCGGGGAGCGCTACTCGCACTACCTATCGTTTCCAGAGACACCCACCCATGTCGTTGCCTGCTGGCGAACGACAGGGTGGGTGCTCTTGGAAACGACTCGCGCATCGAAGCGTGCTTTCCTCGCGCAAGGACTTAGTCCTTACTACGAACCTTCATACGATCGCCTAAGGGCGCGGAAACAGACATTTATCCGAGTCACACCCTGCGGGGCCAACTGCTGCGTAGCCTGAATCATAGCGACTCAAAGCCGCCTGAAAATCATCTGTCTGGCGTCGCATCTGGACTTCTTGAATCATCCGATCGTACTGCTGCTTGTCAATGGGCTCAAATGGCAAGCGCGGGAAACTCTGATGGTCGTCAAACCTCGCTAGCAGGGCAGCTGAGATGTATCCTTCATCAAGGGCGATCGCCTCATAGATGCGAGTACCTAAAGCTTCAATTTCGTTTTCCCGCAGTTCAATGGTCGCACTTGAGTTATGTGTCGTCCAGTAACGCTGAACGGTTAAGTAGAAATCCATTTGGGCGATCGCACTAAATTTAGCAATGTCAATTGCATCAGCCCCGGGCAAATCAGCCCAAGGTACAGCCACAGGTATTTCTACTAGCCATTCACTGCACAGGGGAGAAAATGGGTCATGCAAAAGATTGCCATTTTCGTCTTTATCTGACTGAGAAGGAACCACATTATAACCATAGTCAATACAAGCTAGTGCTACGGGATCGTTTTTGGCAAATGTAACCCGCCGAATAAAGCGTTGGGCTTTAGGGGGATGCCATCCTGGGGAAGCGCCTGTGAGTAGAGATTTCGTGCCAGAAGGCTGACAGGTTGTACAGCGATTTGGGCATTTTAAGGAATGGCGATCGCAATAATCCCACACCACCCGATGTACGATCTCTTTCCAGCGGCTCAGATATTCTATCTCCCGCTGCTTATACTCCAAACCGCCGTGCAGTTCCGGGCGTCCTTCTTTCCACCAGTGTAACCAATCAACCCCAAAAGCATTAACAAAGAAATCAAACAGTCCTGTGAAAGACACGCCCACAATTGGGTCTAATTCCCGACTGTCCCGGTAGCGAGGCTCAACAAATTTATGATTCAGCAGCGTCGCCACCGAAAGGGCCCCAGCCGTGAAAGCGTCAGCCTGTTCTTGGTAGTTATGCGGATCGATTTGGTTCAGGTGAATCTCTGACAAATTACAGAAAAAATTTGCCCCCACGATCTCACCACAGTTATGAACAACAAACCCATTGGCATCAAAACGAGACACCCCAGGGACAGTACAATCGTAAACAGGTTCAATTCCGTCAAACTCAATACTAGAGATTCTTACAGTAAAACTCTCTTTGCGAAATCGCTGTTTGCACAGTAAAGCGTCAAGTTTTGCTTTTTTGTCAGGGTCGCTGAATCCGACAATTGCGTGAAACTCTTTAAGATTAGCGCGAGAGACACTCAGTTCGTGCGCAGCTTTACAATTATAAAGTTTCTGCCCACCCTTACCATCGGGCAGTAACTCCCGGCGTTCAGGGCAGTGCTGATAAAGTTTTGAGGCAATACCGAGCCGCAATAGCATCCGTTGAACAGCTTTTAACGCATTTAGGTCGCTTTGGTATAAGCGGACAGAAACCCCCCCTTGCTGACCCCCTTCTACGCTACCATCAGCGTCAAAAAAACCCTGCAAAAAACCACGATAGAAATCGGAGCTGGCTCGTTCAACTGCAGGAGTTACAGTTTTGTGACTTCGATGTCTTCCCCGTGCTCTTGTCCCGAGGGACTCGGCACGGTCCAGACATCGCTGCTTCATCCCAAAACGTTTCGCCAGCTTATACAACGCTCCTATCGTTTCCGGAGACACCCACCCATGTCGTTGCCAGCTGGCGAACGACAGGGTGGGTGCTCCTGGAAACGACCCCCTCACTTGGGTGTACTGATTGCATGGGTAAGCAATAGCGGTAAGTTGCGAGCCAAGCTCTTCTTTAATAAGCGCTTTCGATGTCTTCCCCGTGCTCTTGTCCCGAGGGACTCGGCACGGTCCAGACATCGCTGCATAATCACCCATTTGAGCTTGATTGTCTCCCCAGTAACGAAGTACAGCTGTTTGTTTTGAATGTTTTTCGCTGACCGAAAAATTGCCATCGCCAACAAGACTGCCAAGCAGCCACCCTTCACCAAAAGTTCCATCACCGCACCAGGGTTGAATGCCCTTATGATTGTGGATAGAAACACGGTCGCCCACTGACAAGTCCTTAAGCTCTGTCCATTCGCTGTATTGTTTTTTCTGCGTTTGGGCGGTAATTTTAAGGAATGGATGGTTGTCAGTGGCTCGGATTTCGTAACCTTCCTTTGTGGTTAAACGATAAAGACGCTTAACACCCGTCTCGTAAAATCCTTCCTTTGTGGTCGAAAATAACTCCCCATTAACAAATAGTCCAACTTGCTTACCTAACAAGTCTTTGATTTTTTGAGCACCGTTTTCCGTAAGGATCCAAGTATCGTCGCTCAAGCACGGGTTAAGTCCCACACGGGCTAACCGATGTTCCAATTCCTCGGGCGCGATATTAGGATAGCGTTCTCGCAACCACTCTCGTGATTTTCCTTGACTGTAAGCGAGCATAAAATCCGTTTTCTGCTCGCGACTTTGCAGCAGATCGCCGTTAGCTCTAGCTACAGATTCGCCAGCCCACATGATCGCCCCTTCGCCGCTATAATACTGCTTGCGAACTGCTGCAATACATTCTTCTAAGGTTGGCTTGTGGTGGAATATCCGGGTATGGTTGGCCATCCGCAAGGCATCTCGATCGGGGTCTATGCGCCAGTTACCATTTTCATCTTGTTGCCAGAGATTATTCTTAGCATTGCCACCCAATTGATCGTCAAAGGTGAATTGACGAATACCCGCGCTGCGCCTAACATTCCCTGCCACGATCGTCACGGCTGCTTCATCAATCAACAAACTGCATTCCACGGAATTTAATTGCCGTCCGACAGCTTTATTTAATATCCCTGCACAGCGTTGATACATATCTGGTAATTTCACCGGATTTGCTACACCACCAAAGCCTTTGAGAGGTTCCCCAGCTGGGCGAACATCACTCAAATCAATATCAACCTCCACTGAGTCGGTAAATCGCTCTTCAGTGGATAATTCTAACAGAGATTGATAGGAAGCTACCCAACCTTGGCGAGAGTCGCCGACGTGAATTATTACCTTGTTCCCGGATATTTTCACCTCTGTTTCTTCCCGTCGCATTGCTGGTGAAGTTGCGCCAATTTTGCCCCAAAGTTTCACCTTCAGGTGATTGCGAATGGGTGGTAGTTGATTGATGTAGCGGGGTTCTAGAACCGCACCAGTCCCACAACCCATCATGGCCAAATCCATTAACAAACCAAACGATCGCCAGTCAAGGATATTAGTTGATGAACAATTATAAGCACCAGGAAAATTTTCAGGTTGCTTAATCCACTCCGTACCTCCTATCCACAACCATCTACCAGAAGACAGAGCTTTCAGCTGTAGCTGCATCCGGTAGAGCAAGTTTGATTCTTCCGGGGTTAGTTTACCCAACTCTGTCAAACCTGCGATCGCCCGCTCGCACACATCTTTCCAGGACTCTCGTTTGCCCTCGGCTGTACGCCGGCTGTAAGTCCTAAAAAACACGGGGAAGCCAACAGGTGCGTCTGGTGGAAATTGGTTAGTCTGGCGTTTTCGTTCCAGCTGTTGAACCATAGTTGCAGTTTTTTCCTTTTAGGTCAGGGTAATGAGTATAGACTATCTGGTAGTGGGTCACAAGGGACTTGCGGGGTTTTAATGTACTGATCTGATTTTGCTATTTTTTGAGTACAGCTTGACTGGTACTTTATTTCTACGCAAGTCCCCAAGTAGTGATGTTAGCACAAGTATGCTCAGACGGAGAGCGCAATGGTGGCATCCAACGGCAAGTCAAATAACGAGATTTCAGGCTTTTCAGCTCCCAGCCTAAATTTTGAAAATGCCACATCTCCACACCTAGCCCGAACCCTAAAGGGCCCGGCTACACGAACAAAGCCCGCCTGCGCGGGCTGCATTACAAAAGAAAGGGCCCGGCTACACGAACAAAGCCCGCCTGCGCGGGCTGCATTACAAAAGTGAGATGCACCCGAACTTGGGTCTTCAGCTTGGGACTGACTTGGGCTGGCTTGGCTTCACTACTTGGTTATCTCTACCGACTATCTGGTGGTGGGTCACAATGTTGCGTCTTCGTTCACCGGCGATATTGAGGCGGTGCTGGCACTGCCGGCACTGCCCGACCAACTACTTTTGACTACATCACTGGTTCATGATTAAGTGTCACTTTTAATTACACTCTGATAAAATATTAAATCATGTGTATCAAGTGACAAGAGAGGAGCATTACCTAGCCTGAACCCTAAAGGGCCCGGCTACACGAACAAAGCCCGCCTGCGCGGGCTGCTTTGCTTGTTGTTACTAGATCCAGTCTTGGTCTCACGCCTAGAATTAACAGGCGAACCCCATAACGGATGGATCTACCTGCGCGATCGGGATCTCCTCTGGTCAAGGTTCTACATATTTATCGAGTCATATCCCTAAATCCCAGAACTATCCAAAAACTCTTTAATTGCTTTATCCTCTAGGCGGCAACTGGTGCCAATTTCTCTTTGGCAGTCTCTGGCTGCTAAGGGGAAAGCCGAAGATGATACAGTTGTCATTACTCTCCTCTGCGCTTCTCCATCCGTCGAAGCTCCGGGATGCAGGCTCCCGGACCCCTCCGCTGCTGACTGCTGCTGTTGCAGAGATTGAACTTGTTGTTCGAGTTGTTCGATCCGGTCTACCAAAGTCCGAATCACCTCTGCTTCAGCATCCGGCAAGTGTCCGTGTTCCAGGGGATCGACTCGGACGCCAGAACGATAAACAATGCGACCGGGGATGCCTACTACTGTGCAATCGGAAGGCACGTCCCGCAGTACCACAGAACCTGCGCCGATACGTACATTATTGCCAATTTGGAGATTACCTAGCACCTTAGCACCAGCACCAACAACTACATTTGAGCCGATGGTGGGATGGCGCTTACCTGTTTCTTTCCCTGTACCGCCGAGGGTGACGCCCTGGTAAATTAAGCTATAATCTCCCACGATCGCCGTTTCACCAATCACCACCCCCATGCCGTGGTCAATAAAAACTCCCTGTCCGATCGTGGCACCTGGGTGTATTTCAATGCCAGTCAAAAAGCGAGCTAGGTGAGAAATTAATCGGGGGATGAAGGGAATTCCCAGTTTCCACAGCCAGTGGGCCAATCGATGGCATACCACAGCCTGTAGTCCTGGATAGCAAAACAAAACTTCTAGCCAGTTGCGAGCCGCTGGGTCTCGATCGAATATAATCCGAAAGTCAGCCAATAGAGTAGTCAGCACCATTAGGATATCCACATTGTGGCGAAACAAACCTGTGTCGATCTTAGCGAACTTCTAGCTATGAAGAAAATCTCGCTTTCCGCTGAACTCGGCAATTATACTTATG
This sequence comes from Hormoscilla sp. GUM202, assembly GCA_005518205.2. Classification (GTDB taxonomy): domain Bacteria; phylum Cyanobacteriota; class Cyanobacteriia; order Cyanobacteriales; family Desertifilaceae; genus Hormoscilla. Next base: position 42,727 of record RFFC02000012.1, on the reverse strand, counting down.
TTGACAATTATTCCATGGGGCGGCTGTGTATCACTTGACATGCGCGATCTATTAAATCACGTCATGTCAAGTGATACTGGATCGCGATTATTTATCCGATGGTGCCAGTTTATTAGGTTAATCTTGATTGTCCAAATCACATTTACCTGCTCTAATAACACTACTTGAAAATTACGAATTGCCACAAATCGATATTGTCACCAACAATTAACCATTCACAATACATCGTTCCCAGGCAGAGCGTGGGAACGATGGGGATGATAACTTATGTTAGGATCGCTCTTGATTATCCTTCTGATAAGCAGTTTTCTATTGACTGATCTTTTCGCCTTGTCACCCTTGAGTTTGTTCAAATGGCTTGCACCACCCAACTTGCATCTGGCGGCGTAGGGGTCGTTACCCGGGGAGCTGGCCCCCAGCGCAGCGCTATCAGCCTGAGGATTGTAGCCTGGTTGCTGGTGCTTTTGGCCTGCTTTGGTGAATGACCAAGAACCATGAAAGTGGAGCATCTTTACCTATCGTCCCCAACTTGAGCGACAGTCTACATCTGTTCCTTTCGGTGATATGACAATGTTTGATAAATAATAGGCAATTTCGGTTATCTGCTGTCCGGGTATAACTTAACCTATCTGCTATCTCCGCTATCAGCAACAAACCGCGTCCGCCTAGATCATCTCCGGGCTTGATTTGAGCTTTGCGCTCTTGGATCTTGTGCTCTAAATCAAAGCCCGGTCCTCGATCGAAAATCCTAATTTCTATCGATTGAGGGAAAATCGCGACTTCGATATCTATCGGCGTCTCCGGGGGGAGATCTTTGTGACCGTGGCGAACAGCGTTAGTCCAACCTTCAGCCAACGCTGTTTTACACCCCATCCAAGTTGCGTTGTCAATGGTGCTATGAATCAACCGATCGAACCACGACAACACTTGGTCTAAGGCCTTTAGGTCTGAAGGAACTTGAAGATGGGTTTTTTTTGCTTAGTCAATTTTTCCAACCCTGCGCACGGCTTTCGATATCTCTGCTCCTTGCTCTTGTCCCAGGGGAATCGGCACACAGGAGACATCGCTGCCCGTTCTCCCCATCGGTTGAAGAGTGATTTTCCGCGTAGTTTAGCTTTCACGACGAGCACAGATATTTGACTTAATTGATAAAATAGATCGTAACATAGATTGTAGAAGAGTAACGAAGTGAGTTGATCTTTTATCCTGATGGCTATGGCTACACAATACACGTCCAACGTCGCTACAGGGCTGCGCCTGCGCTAAGCGGCAGCTAGGAGGAGATTGCTTTGATTACTACTGGTTAAACTCCCATGAGTTGGTGATTTATGTAGTAGACGCCGCCGGTCATGGGGTAGGATCGGCCCTGTTATCAGTTTCGGTGCTGAATGTGTTGCGATCGCAATCCCTTTCTGGCGTCAATTTCTCAGAACCCGCTCGGTGGGTCGCTTTTTGCGCCGCACGAGTCTGGATGAGTTCCCCCAGTTTTGGAATGTCCTGAAAGGGGAGATGTCTCTGGTGGGGACTCGACCTCCGACCCCAGATGAAATCGATCGCTATGAAATACCTAAGTGGCGACGCTTGGATGTTAAACCTGGTATTACTGGGGAGTGGCAGGTGAATGGCCGCTCTCAAATCCGCGATTTTGAAGATGTGATCTGCATGGATCTACGTTATCAAGAAAATTGGAGCCTGATGTATGATATAAAGCTGATTGTTAAGACGATCGCCATTTTGTTTAGGAAAAATTACGGCGCGGTTTGAGGAATGAAACTGGTTAGTGGTTAGTGGACAAAGAAAAACTGAGATTAGCAATGAAAAATTAGTAGAATGAGGAAATGCCAGAACTTGACACTGATGATATAAAAAAGGCGGACAACCCCGATCGGATAGCGGCTTTGTTTCAAAAGCTGGGCTATAATGCCGCTGCTGAACTACTGAATGCAGAAGAATTGGAACTACCAGAACGCAGTAAGCGATCGGTTAAAGATGTCTACTTGATTGCAGACAAGGGTGGCGGTGGGTTGCAGGTTTTGCTGTTTCAGTTACGATCGTCTGAATGGAGTTCGGACTCTGAGGCGAAAATGAGGATGAAGGCGATCGCCTTAAGTATCTGCCAGCGTCCCTCGAAGTTCTTGCTACTGGGCACGAAGGACTATAAGCAGCTAATCTTGGTAAACGCCGACCAGAGTATGGATGATGAGTATAATCTCCAAACTAAAATCAGAAGTTGGTTGGTTGACATCTCTAATCCTACTTACTATGACAGACATCGGTTAGAAGCGATCGCCGCAAGAACCTCGGACCCCCAAAAACTCTACAAGATTCAGTGCGAAGCATTTGAATTTCTCGAAGATAAGTCCTCTAAACAGGTCGATCCCCAAGACTCAATTGGCATTTACCTGCAAGAAATGGGGCGGAGACCGCTGCTGCGGGCGGACGAGGAGATTGAACTGGCTCGCCAAACAGGTCGAAAGGCAAAGAATAAAATGGTGGAGTCTAATCTGCGGCTGGTAGTATCGATCGCCAAAAGATATAAGCATCGGGGTGTGGAGTTCCAAGACTTGATTCAGGAAGGAAATATTGGTTTAATACGAGCGGTAGAAAAGTTTGACCCCGAAAAGGGCTATAGATTTTCCACCTACGCCTACTGGTGGATTCGTCAGGCGATTACACGGGCGATCGCCAATCAGTCCCGTCTCATCCGCCTGCCCATTCATGTTACGGCAAAGTTGAACAAAATCAAAAAAACCCAGCGTCAACTTTCTCAACAGTTGGGACGGACTGCTACTGATGCTGAAGTGGGTTCCGAACTAGAACTAACTTCCACGCAAGTCCAAGATTACCTGAAATCGGGGGATCGGATTATATCTTTGGATTTGTCTGTGCTAGATGACCAACAGACATCACTGGCAGAGGTGTTGGCAGACAAAAGTTTTTCCCTAGAGGAGGATCTGGTGCAGTCCTGTCTCAGAGAGGACCTACAGCAGTTGATGACTACCCACTTGACAGATAGGCAAAGGATGGTGTTGTCCTGCCGTTTTGGTCTAGAAGATAAGCAAGTGTTATCGCTGTCCCAAGTTGGAGAGATCCTCAATCTCAGCAGAGAAAGAGTGCGACAAATAGAAGTAAAATCTTTACAAAAACTCCGCCGACATAGAGAATTATTCAAGGATTACATTTATGCAGAGTGTTTAAGCAATGGCAATCCCAGATTACATAGACAACCTTCAAAATCAACTAGAAGCTGTTATACGAGAATTGATTCTGCACGACAACCAGACTCGCCTGGACATTGCTACGGGCTTTTTCCGCATGGAAGCATGGGTAAGGGTCGAAGCAGCTTTCAACAACCTGACTAGCTTGCGTCTGCTCATTGGGCGCGACCCCGCTATTAAACCTGCAGAGCGATCGCGCATTGACTTGCAACAATACTACCGCCGCGAGCAGCAACTGATGCTGGAAGGAGAACCCTATAATCGAGAATACAAGCAGATAATTGACCGACTGATTGCCTATCTGCGTCAAGATCGTATTCACGTCCGCCTCTATGACAACAGCCAATTTTTTCACGCCAAAGCTTACATCTTTGACAACTATAGCATTATCGGTTCCAGTAACTTTACCCCATCTGGTTTAAATGGTAACACGGAGCTGAATGTGGTAAACAAACAGCAGAGTATTGCTGAAGACCTGCGCCACAACTGGTTCGAGAAATTCTGGAATCATCCCAGTGTTGACAAAGACTACAAAACTAAGCTGATAGATACCCTGGAAAGCTCGAAGTTTGGCAGCAAGCCCTATACCCCTTATCAGATATTTATCAAGGCTTTGTACGAATTATTTAAGTCAGATACCGCAAGTGAAGCAAGCGATCGCACGGTCCTGGAACTGGCGAGTTTCCAGCAGGAAGGCTACGAACGATCGGTCAAACTATTGGAACGCCATCAAGGGGTTATGGTAGCAGATTCTGTAGGTTTAGGGAAAACCTACATCGCCCTGCGATTGATCGAACATTATCTGGCTAAAGACAAAGGCCAAGGTTATATCCCCCGCGCCCTGATAGTTTGCCCGGCACAACTGCGACAGCTAGTGTGGTTGAAGAAATTAGATGAATTTGGCATCAAAGCTGATGTGGTTTCCCAAGAAGAGATTAGTCGCCAAGAATTCAATGTCCGTCGCTACAGCAAGCACGATATCATGGTTGTCGATGAATCCCACAACTTCCGGAATTCGGCCACAAATCGCTATCGGAGTCTCCAGCGGTTAATCAGCAGTGGCAAGCGCAATAAACGGGTAGTGCTGCTGACTGCTACGCCGATTAACAACAGTATCTATGACCTTTATCACCAAATGCTGCTGTTAACCCGCAACAGCGAAACATACTACCGCGAATGGGGCATTTCTAACCTCAAAAGCTACTTCCAACTGGTGGATAAAGGGGTTCTGGACATCACGGAACTGCTGCTGCAAACAATGGTGCGGCGCAGTCGCCAAGACGTGATTAAGCGACAGCAGGCAGGAGATAAAATTGAAATCGGTGGCCAGGAGATTCATTTTCCTAAGCGCCAGTTGTCCAATTTTACCTATAATTTTGAAGACAGCTTCCAGGGACTATACGCAGGCATCGCCAATCAGATCGATAGGCTACATTTTGCTCCTTACAATATCCGGTACTTTAAGAAAAGCAAGGACCGGCAGGATCGAGCGCGGGTACAGCGGAATGAAGCTGTGGTGGCGCTGATGAAAACTCTGTATTTGAAGCGGCTGGAAAGTTCGCTGATTGCTTTTGAAAATAGCCTCAGCTATCAGATGCAGTTCCAGCAAAGGTTCCAGCAATACCTGCAAGAGGGGAAACTGCTGGAAAGTAAAAAGTTTCGCAAGATTTTGGCAGCGGAGACGGATGAAACTGAAACGATCGTCATTGAAGAACTGATTTCATCTCTGGATGAAATTGACCCCCAGGGATATCGGACTGATGCACTGCAACAGGCGATCGCCTCTGACATGGAAATTCTCGAAGGCATCCTGCGCGTCCTGAAGCAGATTAAAGCAGCAGTGGAGAGCTCTCAAGAGTCCGATCGCAAGCTGTTAGCGTTCAAGGAGTTGTTGAAGGGTCGCCTCCAGGGGCAGAAAATTTTGGCGTTCAGTTACTTCAAGGATACTGCTAAATATTTGCACGGTCAACTGCTCAAAGATCGAGAATGGTTAGAGTCAATGGAGGTAAAGGGACGACAACCAACGATCGACCTGCTGACTGGCGATACGAAAAGCAAGCAGCGACAGGAAAAAGTCAAGTGTTTTGCGCCCTTGTCTAACTGTGAAAACGACGAGGAACTAAAAGAATATCAAAGTAAAGAAATCGATATCCTAATTTGTACCGACGTGCTTTCCGAAGGACAAAACCTGCAAGATGCGGGAGTTTTGGTGAACTATGACCTGCACTGGAACCCGGTAAGGATGATTCAGCGGGCTGGTAGGATCGATCGCATCGGCACCAACTATGAAGAGCTATTCATTTATAACTGCTTTCCCGAAGAAGGTCTAGAGGAATTGTTGGGATTGGTCGCCAGATTGCAAAAACGGATTGCGGACATTGACGAAACAGTAGGATTAGATGGCAGCGTGTTGGGAGAAGTAATCTCGGAGAAATCTCTGGAAGAACTGCGGCGACTCAAGCAAGCAGAAACTGATGCGGAGAAAGCAGAAATTCTGGAAGAATTGGAGTTAGCAGCAGATTTGGTTTCTCTCGACGAAATGCGCTTTCCGTTAATCGAGTTTCTGCAACAGGTTGGTGCGGAAGCTGCGGAGGAGATTCCTTTGGGAATTCACAGCACCCGCACCGACGTTCCGGATCTAGATGGTCTGTTTCTGGCCTTCCGCGTGGGAGACCGACATTTCTGGCACTTCTACCCTCGCATTAACGGGACTATCTCTACTAAAATAGGCGATCGCCTGAGTCAAAAGCGCAAAATCTTTAATTGGCTCAGATGCAACGCTTCCGACTACCCCAATCCCGATCGGATGCAGCCGGTACCCTTTGATAACGCCATCTTTGACATTTTACCAAGTGCGGTGGATAATTTACTACAGGACTACAAGCGGCAACAAACTAGCAGCAGATTACCTCCGAAGTTAACCAAACTGTTGCAAAAAATTCACTACGTTCTGACTCAACAGAACCTGGATGCCCTAGATCCCGAATATCAGGAAGTTAAAGCACGGGTGCTGAAATTAATCAAAACGGGCAATATCCGTACTTACGAGCGAGACATGAAGCCTATCTGGGAAAAATATGCGGACAATGGGGATTTTTACGGGCTACTGTCTGATTTGGATGAGTTGTTTGTTGACCAAGAGCTTTATTATCAGTTGGAAGATGAAGATCATGTGAGCCCCTTGGCAATGATTAAAGCACAGGATATCGAACTGGTTTGTTATCAGTGGTTTAAACCCGGATAGGGCTCATCTCAAGAAAGAATTAAGAAACGGGGTTCGTAGTAAGCACTAAAGTGCTTCCGGGTTCGTAGTAAGCACTAAAGTGCTTCCGGGTTCGTAGTAAGCACTAAAGTGCTTCCGGGTTCGTAGTAAGCACTAAAGTGCTTCCGGGTTCGTAGTAAGCACTTTAGGGGTGCATCTTACTTTTTAAATTCGTAGGTTGGGTTGACTGAAACCCAACAAGCGCAACTCCAACAGCATCTCGCGGATTGGGTTTCGTGCGGAACCCAACCTACGACATTGATATTTTTGCTTCTATGAGATGCACCTCACATCTTGCACCATTGTCAACTAGAGGCGGAGCCTCTAGAACTCGTTCCCAGGCTGCGCCGTGCGTAACGAGGGGAAATCCTTATCTAAACAATGCGGACAGTGGGTTTTAACCCACCCGATCGCCATTCAAAATTGACCACCTACCTCTAATACAACCTACCTCTAATACAACTAATACAACTGACCACTAACCACTGACCACTGACCAATGCACTAGAAGTTTTGAGTTTCCGATGCTGGTATTCCTGTGCCTGGTTGATTGAGGAAGAAGTTTTCGGCGTTACCGTTTTGGTAAATGCAACTAATTTTGGGTGAAGCCTCAATATTACCAGTAAAGCCAAAGGTGTTCATCCGGTTTTTACAATCGCTGACCTGATCTCGGGTCACTAGCTTTCTTTGCTCTAGAATTGCCCAGTTGTTGCGCCGCAAAACACATCCGGGCTGCATAATTGGCTGAGAAATATAGACACTGAAAGGATTGAGAGTAACATAGAGCCTAGTATCCATTACCATAGCACTGGCTCCATACTGAACACAAAGCTCCGGGTTAGGCACACTGCGGTCAATAAAGTCACGAGATGCCACATTTTCTGGGGTAAAGGTAGTCGTAGAGGAAACGGCAATGCCCACTCCAATTCCCAAAATCAATATACCTGCCATAATTGCCAGGTTTGTATAATTGAATGGAGAAGATGCAGTGTTTCCGGATCTCCGATTCATACTTTTTCTAGTCATGATTCCTATGCCTGCTAATTTTAAATTGCTAATTTTAAATTAGATTCACTACTCTCAGATCATACAGCTAACATTTCTCTGATGCTAACCATTTGTCAATCTTGCCCGCTGCTGATGCCGGTAACTCCAAGTCATGGCAGCGCTCCTTCTGGATGGCTCATTTCTTCCGTGGCTTGGCAGGCCCTGGGCAATTCTAAGTCAGGGCTCCGCTCCTTCCCTTCTGGATGGCTCATTTCTTCGGTGGCTTGGCCGACCTCAGCAACTCTCTCGTCATGGCGCTGTACCAGTCGTTGCTGGGTTCCCACTGAGGTTTGTAGTGAGGACTTCCGTCCTCACTACAAACCTCAGAAAAATCGGAATACAACAAGGCGGCTATGCCCAAGGCATAGGTTTTAATTTGAGCCAAGTTCTCTCTATTCATAGTTTCGGGGGGAACGTTTGCCTACTCCCTCAGCCTAACACCATCTCGTCAGTTCATAAACTAAGTTAAAATACTCATAAAAAAACTGGGATGCACCCGTGACATCGCCCCCTACTTACCCCTCACCTCTGATAGGCTAATTCAGCTTTAGCGCCACTTAATATATCTAGACAAACCCAACTTTTATCCAGAAATTTGATCTGCAATTTATCTCCTGCAACCACTGCATCTTCAATAATGTCTTGAGAATATCTCCACCATTCCCTGCCATCGACTCCGATCGCCACTACCCCGATTTCATGAAAGCACAGAATCAATCCACAATCTTTGAGCTGCCAAAAACAAGAAAATAGGTAATCTAACTCTATTCTGAAGTCAATTTTCCGCTTTTTAACACTAACTCCAGACACTTCTCTATTGAATCCCAATAATAGCATATCAGACTCTGGCAGCAATAACATATGGGGTGATAAGCCACGATCTTCAGCACAAATACCAACTCCAAAATAATGTATTCCCAACCATTGAAAATGAACAAGCGCCGAATAGAACTTCTGTTCCGAATCAGCATCTTCACTGAGTAATATGCTGCCCAAATCGCATTGTGACAAGCAGCACATCAACTCGCTTTTAGTTTCCCAATACTGAATTTATACAACATTTTTGCCAAAAGTAACTAGCATTTTTACTTCTCTCCACTCTTCAATAAAACTGTTATCAGTTTCTCCCCTTCCCAGACTGTCTCCATTTTTATTCCACCAAGAGGTCCCATAAGTAGTGATTATTTAACAACTCTTCCATCCTGCTGGACTCGAACGATATTTGTCGAGTCCCCAAATACTGAATCTATGTGGTTAGCCACATAACTCCGGTTCTCAGGGGTATCGATAATACCAATATTTTCCAGTTCTGCGAACATACGTCTTGTCCTTTTGATATTATGTTCCCTGCCACTTGCTTTTCCAAAAATAAAATCCAGCTTTTTAAGATTAGCTTCACTAAACACGGCACAACCTTGTCTACACGTTAAATCTGAACAGCATTACGTCACCCTCCTGCACTACATAATCCTTACCTTCACTGCGGACTAAACCCTGAGTCTTCGCCGCAGTCATCGAACCCGTGGCCACCAAATTCTCATAAGATATTGTCTCCGCCCGAATAAAACCGCGCTCAAAATCCGAGTGAATCACCCCAGCAGCTTGGGGTGCTTTCATCCCCGCTATAATCGTCCAAGCCCGGGTTTCCTTGGGACCAGTAGTCAAGTAAGTCCGCAAACCCAAAATTTCATAGGTCGCCCGGATCAAGGATTTTAAACCGCCCTCTGCAACTCCCAGAGAAGCGATAAAATCTGCTTTTTCTTCTGCTGATAACTCGATTAATTCTGATTCCACCTGAGCAGAAATTACTACCACTTGGGCATTTTCGGCTGCTGCAATTTCTCGCACTTGTTCCACCCAACTGTTCCCCGTAGCCAAGTCATCTTCCGATACATTCGTCCCATAGATGACAGGTTTAGCCGTCAGCAACCCCAAAGGCTTGACAGACTCCGCTTCCTCTGCTGTTAACTCAGCCTGTCGCGCCCCCTTACCCTCATTTAACACCGCCACTAGCTTTTCTAGGGCTGCTAACTCCAGTTGGGCCTCCTTACTTGTACGGGCCTGCTTGCGGGTGCGTTCCATTCGGCGCTCGACTTGGGCCAGATCCGATAAAGCTAACTCCAAATCGATCACTTCAATGTCTCGGACTGGATCGATCGAGCCCGAAACATGGATAATGTCATCATCGGAAAAACACCGCACCACATGGACGATCGCATCTACTTCCCGGATATTGGCTAAAAATTGATTTCCCAGTCCTTCGCCCTTGCTGGCACCTTTGACCAAACCAGCAATATCGACAAACTCCACCCGAGTTGGTACGATTTGCTCAGACTGGGATATTTTCGCCAGCACCTGCAACCGCTCGTCCGGCACGGCCACCACCCCCACATTGGGTTCGATCGTGCAGAAGGGGAAATTGGCCGCTTCTGCTTTAGCATTGGCAACCAGGGCATTAAACAAAGTAGATTTGCCCACATTGGGCAGTCCGACAATTCCAGCTCTTAGCATCACACACTCAAGAAGTAAAAATTTAGCTGTTGGTCAACTAGGTTTGTGCAGACGGGAGCAATCAGTATCTGGTGAAGATAAAATTATCGCGCTGGGTCTCGACAGGTTCCGATGTTTCTAGAGGTATGAAATATCTTCAGTCCCAGAGTCGGGGTGACATAACTCACGCTAGTCATCTACCGCACCAAAATGGAATTTAACACTCAATCTCAAGCAAAAACCCCCATACTGGATGCTCTGTCCGCCTGTGCCATGAGGTCTCACGCTGCTTTCTACACCCCCGGACACAAGCGGGGAGTAGGAATCGATCCACATCTGTCTTCTTTGCTGGGAACAGCTGTCTTTCGAGCTGATTTGCCCGAATTGCCCAGTTTGGATAACCTGTTCGCCCCGACTGGGGTAATTCAGCAGGCCCAGCAGTTAGCAGCGGCGGCCTTTGGAGCCGATCGCACTTGGTTTCTGGTGAACGGTTCCACCAGTGGGGTTATTGCGGCAATTTTGGCCACATGTACCGACGGGGACCAGATAATCTTGCCTCGGAACGTGCATCAAAGCGCGATCGCGGGTCTGATCCTCTCGGGTGCGGTCCCCATCTTTATTAACCCAGAATACGACGCCGATGCAGACCTTGTCTACAGTATCACCCCACGGGCTGTGACGACAGCATTAAGGCAGCATCCGGACGCCAAAGCGGTGATGATGGTTTACCCGACTTACCAGGGCGTCTGCGGCGACCTGCAGGAGATAGCCCTTATCACCCACCAACTTAACATTCCCCTGCTGGTAGACGAAGCCCACGGTCCCCACTTTGGCTTTCATCAGGACTTGCCCCCATCAGCCCTGTCCGCCGGTGCCGACTTAACGGTACAATCCACCCACAAGGTACTGGGGGCCATGACTCAGGCATCCATGCTGCACCTAGTAGGTAACCGCATCTCACCAGAACGGGTGAGTAAAGCCTTGCAACTGGTGCAATCTACCAGTCCCAGTTATTTACTCCTAGCTTCTCTGGATGTAGCCCGTCAACAAATGGCACTGCACGGAGAACAGCTGATGGCACGCACATTGCAACTGGCCTCTTTGGCCAGAGACCGCATCAGCCAGATTCCCGGATTGTCCGTCTTGGAACCGGCTTTTACCAAGGGCTTCCTGGCCCTAGACCCCACGCGGCTGACAGTTAATGTGACTGGGTTGGGGCTGACTGGCTATGAAGCTGATGAAATTCTCGATCGAGAGTATGCGGTAGTGGCTGAGTTACCATCAACCCAACATCTGACCTTTATCATCAGTTTAGGGAACACAGCGGCAGATATTGAGCAACTGGTGCAAGCTTTCACCAGCCTCAGCCAGCAGAAACTCCCCCAGAGTCCGGACGCATCCGTTCAGCCTGTATCCCCCGGTGCTGCGTCTCCTGGGAGCGCTACTCGCACGTTCCCAGGCTTCGCCGTGGGAACGTGGGGGATACAGCAGCTAAGTTGGCAAGATGTCTCCACCAGGTGGAAGGAAGAGTTAATGCATGTTCATCCTTCAACTTTCATCGTTCATCCTGCACTCTCTCCCCGGGAGGCATTCTTTGCCCCAACGGAAACCCTACCGTGCGAACAGACTGACGCACGCGTTGGCGCCGAAATTCTCTGTCCTTACCCACCGGGAATTCCAGCGTTAATGCCTGGTGAAGTCATTAATCTCGCTACCCTGGACTACCTGAAACAAGTCGTGGCTTTGGGTGGCAAAATTACGGGTTGTAGCGATCCTACCCTCAAAACCTTAAAGGTTGTGCGACATTAATTATTGCTCTTCCGCGTTTCCTCTTCGCCCACCCATCTCGTTGCCGGCAGGCTCACGACAGGGTGGGCGTCTCTGGAAACGCGCCGCTAATTGTTCATTGCCATTAGCAATTCCCCATTCGACATTCCTAACCTATGTCTCTCTGGCCTTATATCACTCCCGGTATCCCTGACAATCTGTTCGAGAGATTGCCCGGTATTCCCCTGAGTAAGCGGGAATTGCGGTTGCTGCTGCTTTCCGCCCTCCGACTAAAACCAGATTCGGTACTGTGGGATATTGGCGCTGGCACTGGCACGATTTCTGTAGAAACTGGTCTGCTTTGTCCTAAAGGTAAGATTATTGCCATAGAACGCGATGAAGAAGTTGCTGCCCTAATTCGCCGCAACTGCGATCGCTTCGGTGTCCGCAATGTCGAAGTAATTGCAGGCAACGCCCCAGAATGCTTCGCTGATATCGCCCAAACTCCCCAGCGAGTCTGCATTGAGGGCGGGCGCCAGATCAAAGCTATCCTGAAAGAAGTCTGGCAATACTTGCCGCCCCAGGGCCGAATAGTCACTACTGCTAGAAATCTGGAGATCCTTTATGGAGTTTCCGAGAGTTTTTCCCAGTTGCGAGTCCGCAATATTGAGGTAGTCCAGTCTGCTATTAACCGCTTAGAGACTCGGGGAACCAATCAAACCTTCGCCGCAGTTAGTCCGATTTTTATCCTCAGTGGCGACAAGCTCGATTAATTTCTCTTTCCATCCTCTATATTTTGTCTTCTTTGAGGCTTTCGGGCTCTCTAACTAGGCATTTTACCTCTTTTTTGAGGCTTTCGGGCTCTCTAACCAGGCATTTTACCTCTTTTTTGAAGCTTTCGGGCTCTCGAACTAGGCCCGAAAGCCTCTAGGGTTACGCGCACTTCGTATCCACTCTCTTTGCTGGCAGTTATACCTGGTCCAGCAACATTTCAGTACAGAGTTACCAGTACAGTACGGTGGTTGATGTGCGAAACGTTCGAGTGTAAGCAAGAAAAAAGGTATCATTAGCCCACATGACTCGTGACACATCAAGCTGGTATCATTAGCCAGGGAACTGTGGAATCATTGTAGGTCCAAACCCTACCCTCCGAATACGACAAGAGGTTGCACCGGTCCCAACTGCTACAGAGTGACATCACTGGTGGTGGAGAGCAGGGACTAAAATGTAGGTTATCTGGCAGCTATCGCCGGAAACACCGCTAGGAAAGATGCCCAAGGTTAAGAACATGAACCTGTGTAAGCCCCGTCATCGTCACCCAGCGTAATAAGGCTGCTCGCTGGCTCCTTTAGGAGAGGGTGGGAGCGAATAGTTGTATTGACTGGCTATTCCGTATTGCACAATCCCCCCGGGGTATAGCAGGGGCCTAAAGGCATCATATTGATTCTATGGAACGTTATAACCTCAATTCAGCAGTCCCCTCGGACAAGTTAGATGTTAAGCTCATCGGATTGGGGAGGGATGTCCTAAAAAGCCAAAGCCTAGGGTAACGCTTAGGATATGCTGACATAGGACGGAGATAGCAGGAATGAACAGAACAAGTACCCCTGAGCATCACGGAGGTCAACTCTTCGGGGTCAGGCCATGACTCCTGGTAAAACGGTCTCGTAAACTGGTGATACTAAAGGAAAGCCTGCAGCACCACTCACTGGCCAGGATAGGGGCGAAAGGAAAGGACATGAGGCATAAAGGCGGGAAACCCCAGAAGCTACCCGAAAGGGCCTGTTACCCAGGAGCCGGATGCAGTGAAAATTGCAAGTCCGGTTTTGAAAGGGAGGATTGGGAGGCGACTCCTAGTTCGACCCCGACCAGATTACCGGGCCGTGTCTCCTGGGAGACAGGGCTAGCGGTGGGAGACAGGGTTAGCGGTAGGAGCGAGAAGTAAGGATTTATGACAAATCATAAAGGATAAGGGAAAAATTCGTTAAAGTAAGCAAAAGCCTTTCTTAATCTTCTTAACCTTCTCATGTCTGGTAATTTATCTCTCTCTTCTACAACCACTGCGAATAGAGTGCCTTGGTCTCGTATCATCAGTGGCATAGTGGCGATCGCCCTAGCTTTGTCGATGACATTGCTGGGGGGATGGTACTTTACCATTGGTTTCGGGATTATCATCTATCTGGGTGAACTGGAGTACTTCCAGCTAGTGCGGGCGACGGGAATAGCCCCAGCAGGTAAAACCACTTTGGTGGTCAGCCTGATCTTGCTAGCCTTCTGTACCTTGTCTTCCACCTTAGCAGATGCGGTATTGCCAGTAGCTGGCACGCTGATTTGTTTTTATCTGCTGTTTCAGCCCAAACTGGCGACGATCGCTGATATTGGCTCTTCCATTTTGGGCTTGTTCTATTGCGGCTATTTGCCCAGTTACTGGGTGAGACTGCGGGCGCTGGGTACTGAAGGCCACAGTAACTTACCCCTAGGAGGGTTCTGGCCAGAAAACTGGAGTAACTTGAAAGAACTGCCCCAGGGTCTGACTATTACCCTGCTGACCTTTCTGTGCATCTGGGCAGCAGATATCGGTGCATACAGCTTTGGCAGAGTCTTCGGTCGCACCCGCCTGTCCCACATCAGCCCCAAAAAGACCGTAGAAGGGGCTGTATTTGGGGTGATGGGTAGCGTGGCGGTAGCTATTTTGGGTGCTTGGTATCTGGACTGGCCCAGAGGGACATTGACGGGGGCTCTCTTGGGTCTGATGATTGGTATTGCCAGCCTGCTGGGAGATTTAACCGAGTCAATGATGAAGCGAGATGCTGGTGTCAAGGATTCGGGGCAACTAATTCCCGGTCATGGCGGGATTCTCGATCGGGCGGATAGCTATGTTTTCACGGCCCCTCTAGTGTATTATTTCGTGACCCTGCTGTTGCCCTTACTGTCCGGTTTGTAGTCAGCGCTTTAGCCGGTTTGTAGTCAGCGCTTTGGCGTTTAGCGAGTTCTTAATCCTTGCTCCTTGAGGACGCCATCTGCCCAAACAGCATCAGCTTTTGATAATTTGGGTACGGGTTCACAACTGTAATCTATCACTAAATCATAACTACCTCGATCGTATACAGTATGTAACAATTCTTGGAAAGGAATCATTGGTTCAGGATCTGATTCTGTTGTTAACGGTAAGGGAATGACAGGTATTCGATCTCGAACATTAAAAGCATATAAATCAGCTTTTGGGCGAGTGCTACTGCGACTAACTAAAATCCGATAATGGGTCTGAATTTTCTGATCGTGTCCAGAGACGCCCACCCTGTCGCTCGCCTGCCCGGCAGCGACATGGGTGGGCGCTCTCGGACAGGACCTATCCATTGGCATAATTCTGCCTTTGCGCAGCAAATCAACCTCAATCAAATGGGTTAAGCTGTCCAAAATTTTCTGACGCTTAGTTTCGTAGCTACTACGACCTGGTCCGGCTTTTTTGTTCTTAGGACTCAGAATTTCAATCACTGTTATCACTGCACCGGTTGCCACATCTCGCACTTCTAAATACCATTCCTTAACTGTTTTCGGTAGAGGCAGGGTAACTTTGACCGGTAAGGAAGGCGGTGCCGCAACAGCTACATTTGATTCCGGGGAGTGACTAGATGTGGGAGAATTTTGTACCAAGACATTATCAGGAATACCCACAAGCAGAGAATCACCATTTTGGGTGTCATTCACTGCATAAACTCTTTCTTCAATTTCCATCCGATATTTAGGGCGAATTTGAGGGTTCATGGCATTAGCTATTGCCACAATTAACCGCTTATGTATTTGAGGCCAAATTTGGGGATTTTCTAAATAGGGATTCATCCCAGGAAATGGAGAACGCATGGGTTTTGTCTCCTAAAAGACAGTTGATTAACTCTGACCAGTAACCGGGACAGGCGAGACGGGACAGGCGAGACGGGACAGGCGAGTACCATTATATCCCATTTCAAGGCATCACTTTGACTCTAGCGTGACAAACTACTAGGTCCCGACTGAGAGTTAATTCTTGGATTTCTACTTCTTTCCCTAAGTCAAGAAGGAAACTCTCTCGGTTTGGGACTCTTATGTCTGGTGGCATCTGGAGATCTAGGGGATACAGCTGCAATTCACGATCGCTAGCCAGTTGCACTCCGCTGCGAATCACCATTGGGGCGACATTGCCATCGGCGTCTAGTAAGCTGCCAGTGACGGTAAAGCCACCGGCTTCTAGGGCAATCTTCTGCCAGTGCGGGGTGCGGTTGAGGATGATTTGGGGGTTAATTTTGCTGTCCGATGTCAGTAGCTGACAGAGTAAGTCGGTTAAGGCCCGTGAGAGCAAACTATCTTCCGACTGTAACCCAGCATTCAGGTCTGCCGACTCAAGCTGTATCTGACCGACTACAGGCACCGGTGCTTGCAAGCGCAGGGGTTTTCCCCGCAATATCTGAGGCAGGTTGATGCTAATGCCTTCTGCTACAAGCTGGAGATGACTCAGATGTAATCCTTGATAGACCGCTTTCTCCGCCGACAGGGAGATCCGGGGGATCAGACCGGCAATCAGCAGGCGATCGCCCGCTTCCATATTCACTTGCAGCTGTGCCACTGACTCTACTTGAGTACGCAACCACAGCTTTACTGCCAGCGATAGCACTCTCTTCAGCTTCTGACTTTGGCGCGAATGCACCTTTTTTCTCCGGTCAAACGCTCTCAATTTGTCATCACTTCTTGACATTACTCTTCTCAGATGGGGAATTATTGTCATGATATCATGACGTAAATATCTTTAAAAGCCCCAAAAATCGGGAAAATAGTTAAATTTTGTCAAAATAAATTTGCTCTCCCCCTTGATCTCCAAGAAAAATTGTTGCAATATGTAAAGAGAGCGATCCCGGCGAGCCCAAGCCGTTGAATGGCTTGGGAAGCAAAGCGCTGTATCCCTTGCGTAGGACAGGCGTCTCGCCTGTCGGTATTGCTGCGCTCGGTGGGGGATACAGCAAAAAGTGAAAGCGACCGGCAATAAGGATTGCGAAAGCAGTGGATGGCTAGCCCTGACTGCTAACTATAAGCGCTCGCAGCGTTACGCCTTGAGCTTTGCTGGCTGCGGCCTGAGCGCGCTATCAAAATGCGCTCTGTTATACTTGCACGGATCTACTTGTTGGATTTGTGAGGGTTAAACGCAGCACAAAATACTGGAGATCAGACCAATGGTAAAAGAACGCCCACCTTTAGAAGAGATGACCTTACGGCAACTGCGCAAAGTTGCTAGTCAATATAGCATCTCTCGCTACAGCCGGATGCGAAAGGAGCAGCTAGTAGCTGCGATTAAAGAAATACAACTGCGTAGTAAGTTTTCAACAAATCAATCTCGTTCATTGGAGGCACAAGAAGAAGTGGAAGCAGCAAAATTTGAACTGGGTCAAGACGATCGTGTTGGTGGTCCTCTGTCTGCTGTAGATGAAGGACTAACGGATTTACCTGCGGGCTATGGTGAAAGCCGCATTGTGCTGATGCCCCGTGACCCGCAATGGGCATACACATATTGGGATGTGCCCAATGAGCACAAGGAAGAACTGCGGCGTCAAGGGGGACAACAACTGGCTCTGCGCCTGTACGATGTCACCGATGTTAACCTGGATTATGAAAGCCCCCACAGCATTCAAGAATATCCTTCTGATGAGTTGGCGCGGGAATGGTATTTGCCCATTCCAGTGAGCGATCGGGCCTATGTGGTAGATATTGGTTACCGCTGTGCTGATGGTCGCTGGCTAGTGTTGGCTCGTTCTGCACCGGTACAGATTCCTCCAGTCTATCCTTCTGACTGGATTGAAGACCATTTCATCACTGTGAACTGGGATGATGACCTGCGCGGCAAGACCCTGTTTGAACTGGTTCCTCCCAGCAAAAAGGTCGCTGCAGAAAGCAACCCCATCTATGATGAAATCTTCGGCATGGCAGAAGGGGCAGAAGCTCAGCGGGTTGCTGGTTCTCTGTTCGGTTCCATGCAGCATGTTCCTGGTTCGATGGTTCCCTCTCAAGCTGTCAGTTCTTATGTCTTCCCCTCGGGCGTGGGTATGTGGGCAGTTCCGACCGCGTCTGGTTTGAATATGTCGGGTGTGGGCATGTCTGGCGCTGGTTTCTCGGCTTCCGCTATCCCCATGCGCCCCCGCAAGTTCTGGTTAGTTGCTGATGCTGAACTGATTGTTTACGGTGCTACTGAGCCTGATGCTACTGTGACGATCGGGGGACAGCCCATCAAGCTCAATCCAGATGGCACTTTCCGCTACCATATGTCCTTCCAGGATGGTCTGATTGACTACCCAATTATGGCAGTTGCTGCTGATGGCGAGCAAACTCGCTCTATCCACATGAAGTTCAACCGCGAAACTCCTTCTCGTAATACTAACACTAAGGAAGAAGCGGTTCTGGAATGGGTCTAAATATCCCAAATCTCATCCCTCCCCACCCTCAAGGGTGGGGCTACAGATACAAAGCCCGCCTGCGCGGGCTTTTGTCGTTATTGGGTTAGATCTCCGATAAAATACTATGAACGATCGTTCTTTGTCTTTGCCAGCAGGGTGCGTTATTCGTCCCGCTACTGCTAGTGATATCTGGTCGTAGATAGATTGGTGCTGAGTGCTAAACTCGATCCTACTCAACGTGAGTTCGACGGACTTTAAACGCTGTAAGTCTTGCCAGTCCTAACTTCTGGAATATCCAGCTAGGAACTTTATTATCAATAATCAAATACTAATGAGAATTATATGCAACTAGCAGCGATTGTTGAAAACAGCAGGTGCCAACGTAGTGGCCAAGCAGAATTTTTGGTTTGAGTTCTTGGACTTGTGCCGCCTGCCTGCCGGTCTCGGATGACCAGAGTCGGGCGATCGAGCGTGATTGTTTTGCCCAAAAAGAAAGCACCAAACCTATAATAAAGATAGTTCTCACGAGGTTTGGTGTTATGGAAATTAAAAGTCGTCTTGATATTACTCAAATTTTTTGCGACGTGGATGATTTTTATCAAAACTTTGAATACTACTGGCAGCAGCAACCTCAGTTGACGGCGATCGCCGGTGAAAAAATCTGCCGTTCAAGAATGAGTTTGAGTGAAATCATGACCATTGCAATTGCGTTTCACGGTTCTGGCTTTAGAACATTTAAGGAGTTTTATACTCTACAAGTAATCCCCCACTGGCGTAAAGCTTTTCCAAATTTAGTCAGCTACAGTCGTTTCGTAGAATTAATGCCTTGGTCATTAATGTTATTGTGCTGTTTTATACGGACGAGACGTGGCCAAATTACTGGCATTAGTTTCGTAGATTCGACTCCAATTGAAGTCTGTCATCCTTGCCGTTCCAAGTCTCATAAAGTCTTTAAGGGTTTAGTGGGTTGGGGTAAAAATTCTATGGGATGGCACTACGGTTTCAAGTTGCATTTAATTATTAATGACCAAGGAGAACTACTCGCATTCAAGCTCACACCTGGCAATGTTGACGATCGTAAACCGGTTCCTGACTTGACTAAAGATTTGATAGGTAAACTGTTTGGCGAGCGCGGATATATTTCCCAAGAATTCTTTGAAAAATTATACGCGCAAGGTTTACAACTGATTACCAGACGAAAAATATGAAACAAAAATTAATTAAGTTAATAGACAAAATATTATTGCGTAAAAGAGCTTTAATTGAAACAGTTAATGACCAACTAAAGAACATCTTTCAAATCGAACATTCTCGCCACAGAAGTGTGTGGAATTTTTTGGTTAATATGTTAGCTGGATTAACAGCTTACACCTATTTACCTAAAAAACCATCCCTCGACTTAATGCCAAAAGGCTTACCGGCTCTACCGATGGCTGTTTTTTAAATCTTCTAGAGAACGCTCGGGAGACTGGCTCGGGATATGGATATTTTTGCTTTTTCGCGACTAGAGCCCATGGGTCGCGGGTTAGTTAGGTGGCTGACAACTGACAACTGACAACTGACAACTGACAACTGACAACTGTCGAACTGACGTTACTCAATTGCGTTGGCAACAATTCTGGGCGATCGCCCGTGATGGTAAGATTATCGCTTGCGGACAGTTACGCAATTTCCCGGGCGCACAAGAATTGGGGAGTTTGGTGGTGGCACCCAAATGGCGCGATCGGGGTTTAGGGACAATTCTAGCCAAGCATTTGATTGAGCAGGCTACCCAACCATTATATCTGGAATGTCTGGGCAAGGGACTGCCAATGTTTTACAGTCACCTGGGTTTTGTTCCCATCTCCTGGCAGGAGTTACCGCGACCCCTTAAATTTAAGTTTGCTTTATCTCAATTTGCCAAGACTTTATTGAAAATTCCTGTGGAGTTCATGCAGTATCAAGGTAAATAATTACCACAATTCCGGGTAAGTTATAATAATGTGAAATAAGGGAGGGAGTGACATGGCAGCAGAACGAGTAGCAGATATGACGGTTGAATAACTAAAAAGCACGATAGGTGAGGTGGTGAAGGAACAACTAAGTCACTGGATGAGTGACTTGAATGCAAGCATTAAAGAGAAGATGGCAGAATTGACGGGGACGAATTATGACTCTGGTTATTATCAACTGCCCCGCCTAACTGAGGCCGAACAAATGCAGAAGAATCAAGAACTGATTGAATGGTATCGCAAGTGGGCAGAGGAGGGAGATGAAGAAGAACAGCGGCAGACATTGGAATATTTGCAAAAGGCTTTAGATGGAGACCGGTAATCGACCTTTATTTGCACGACAATGATAGTTTTATTGCGATCGGATACTTGACAATAGACAGCAAGATAGTTATAATGATTATATAATGTTGATAAGATGTAATTCCGGAGGAAATGGCAGGAGAACGAGTAGCAGATATGACGATTGCAGAACTAAAAGGCATTATTGCTGAGGTGGTTAATGAACAACTAAGTCACTGGATGAGTGACTTGAATACAAGCATTAAAGAGTCGATAATAGAATTAACGGTAACCAGTTCTGACTCTGGTTATTATCAACTGCCCCGCAGAACTGAGGCCGAACAAATGCAGAGGAATTTAGCGGCGATCGAGTTATTGCGCAAGTGGACAGAGGAGGGAGACGAAGAGGAACAGCGCGAGACATGGGAATATCTGCAAAAGGCTTTAGATGAAGACCGGCTTTCTAATCGACCTTTATTTGCACAAAAATGATAGTTTTATTGGACTCTGGACCTTTGGGAATATTGACGAACCCTAAAGCTTCGCCTCTGACGCTGGAGTGTCGGCGCTGGGTAGAATCTTTGTTGTTAAAGAAATACAAAGTGATTCTGCCTGAAATAGCTGACTATGAAGTCCTGACGCCGATCGAGAAGCGTGACACTTTAATTTGTGCTAGATTGGGAATTAGAAGAGAGCAACTGTGGTTGATGATGCAGACGATCGCTCCTGTCGGTGCGGATAGTAGATCGTGTCATGTAAAGTGATACTTTGAGGATAATGAGTTAACCCTGGAGGTGAGTTATGTTGGCGATCGAGTTTAAGGCAACTATCAAAAATGGCTTCATCAAAATACCTGATGAATATCAGCAGCAATTTGAACGGCAAAAATCTGTAAAAGTTATTCTGATGAAGGAGGAAACTCTCCCGACACAAGATTTAATTGGTCAATTGCTAAGTACACCTCTAGAGATTGAGAATTTTTTTCCTTTGAAACGAGAGGAGATTTATGATTAATACTCCCCAGAGTGATTACTGCTTTTTGGATTCAAATATCTGGCTTTATGCTCTGATAAAAAACGGAGAGATTGACAAGCACGAGCGGGCCAAAAATTTGATCTTAGCTCGCGAAGAGGAGATCTTAGTCAGTACGCAGGTAATTAATGAAGTCTGCGTCAATTTGCTGAGAAAATCTATAATGAAAGAGCAGGAAATTCAGGCATTGATTGTTGCTTTTTACAGCAGATATAGGTGCGATTCTTATGAAATCTTCTCAACTGCGAGACAAATATAGTTTTTCTTTCTGGGATAGCTCGATCGTTGCTAGCGCTTTGCACGCAGATGCCCGACTTCTTTTTTCTGAAGATATGCAAGCAGGTTTGATTGTCGAAGGAAAGCTAGAAATTGTTAACCCTTTTAGGTGAGGAAATGCCAATGGGCGCGATCGCGCCCCATTCACAAATCACAATTCCATCGGATCGGGGTTTCCCTGACAGATGAACGCACCCCAGTATTTCGGATGTGCGTAGGGACGATGATTATCTGGCTTTGCTCTCAATTCCTCTAACTGCTGGGCAAGATTTTTACTGCGGGTTCTTACCCAAGGAATTTGATCGTCAGTTAGCCAAGTTGCACGCATTTGCCCGATCTCTAAATCTCGCAGGTAAAGTTGCGGGAATGGGAAAGTTGAAGCGCAGCACGTCCCGCCCCACACTCAGGTAGCTGATGGCATATTCTGATATCAAATATTCTCCGGAAAGACTAAAGTCTTTCCGGAGAACCTGGCGAAAGACTAAAGTCTTTACTACGAACCTGACGAAAGACTAAAGTCTTTACTACGAACCTGGCGAAAGACTAAAGTCTTTACTACGAACCTGTATAATAGAGGAGAGTGACAACGAAATGCTATGACTCCAGAACAAATCGACGATACCCTCAAAGAACTCTTTGGAGCCGCAGTCCAACTACGGGCCCCCCGGTTCCTGGCAAGTAGATACCGATAACCTACGCATCCTCGTGCTACTATCCAATGATACGTCTTGGCTGCGACTCCTTGTCCCGATCGCACAAGCCCCAGAAGCCCTCCCTTTTGCCCAACAGCTGCTAGAAGCTAACTTTGACGACACGCAAGACACCCGCTATGCCCTACATCAGGATGTCCTCTGTTTATCAGCATGCACGGGAGACGATTACTAAAGCTGACTTTTCTTAGCCCGACTCCTCTCTATGCATGAAAAAGGTATATCAGAGTTTTTAAATCAGATGATCGAAGCTCGGATCCGTACTATAATCAAAGTAGCCAAGCAGCAAGGACAATCTATGTCCAGCACCCTTCAAACTCTCTCTCGCCTCTACGCAGAAGGCATTTTGGGCGAAATGAATGAGGGACAAGAATCTCGCGAGCAAGTCCTAGCAGCTTGGCGGCGTCAACTGGAACGACTCTGGCCAGAAGTGGAACCATAATTGCTAATTGCGAATGGAAAATAGCGTTAGCCTGTTCCCAGGGAACGAGGGGAATGGACATGAATAAAGAATCAACAATTTTAACTGCTCAATTCTCAATTTTAACTGCTCAATTCTCAATAGCTTTACTGCGAAGTAATGGGAATAGAGATCGTCAACTCTGTCCCCTGCCCTGGCTTCGATGTCTTCCGGATGCAACCCAGGCAACCCCACCGTTCCGGAAAAATCAGACATCGCTGAAACACAATTCAGTTGCCCGCCATGAGATTCTACCACAATCTGGTAACTAGACGATCCTCCCTAACCCCCCTTTCCTCTTTTACGAAGTGCGCGTAGCGCTAGGGGGGAACCGCTGCCTTCTTGAGATGTACCCGCTTATTCCTTATACTTACAAAGGTCGCGAAGTTAAAAAACGATGAATATCCGGACTTTTCGTCAAATTCACCGCACAGTAGCACCGTTGGTTTTATTGCCTTTGTTGGTCACGGTAATAACTGGCCTAGCCTACCGACTGGGAAAAAGTTGGTTTGGGCTGTCCAGAGAGCAAGTCCATTTTTTAATGGTGATTCATGAAGGAGAGTACTTGGGGCATCAACTGGAGCCCATTTACGTGCTTTTAAATGCTTTGGGACTGCTGTTTATGTTGACTACAGGTATAGGGATGTTGCTGCAAAATATCAGCAAGGCCAGTTTTTTTTCCAAGAAACGTTCTGAAGAAAAAACCTAGAAATAAGCATCGTGCAGATCGAAAGCCAGAGGTAGCGATCGGGGTTATTCTGGCTTTTGAAATTATAGGAGAGGGACTGACAATTCCAAATCCAAAATTCCAAATTCAAAATTGACAACTGACCACTGACCACCGACAACTAACCACTGACAACTGACCACTGGACCGTCAGGCCGTTTCGATGTACTCAGCGGAGGGTTCCCGGAGCGTGCGCGCCCCACTGCTTAATGTGCTCTGCGTGCGCTATTCGCACTACGCAGAGCACATTAATCGCACATCTAGGTCTCAAAGGTCGGTCCCATCTGCCATATCCAACCCAGAATGAGGACAGGACCAATCACTAGGTAATAAAGATGGCCATCCCTGGCGCAGGGCTTCCAGACAGACGCCATAAATAGTCAGCTGACAGTCCAGCAGGTGAAATCCGGAAGCTTCCGCTTGCTTCAGACCCAGCTTTGAGATCAGCTCGTTTTTGAACTCCACCGTCCTGTGGCACTGAACGCAAACCAGATGGTGATGATGATTCGGGTATGGCGGGTTGATTTCATAATGTTTATGCCCTTCTGCCAGCTCCACTTCCCGCAAAATCCCGATCCGGACCATTAAATTCAATGTCCGGTAGACCGTCGAGAGGCTGATCCGCTCTCCTCGATCCTTGAGGATATTGTGCAGGTCCTCTGCACTCAGATGGTCCCCTTGGGGAAGTCTTTGGAAGACATCCAGGATTTTTTCCCGTTGGGGGGTGAGGCGAAAGCCCCTCTGATTCAAATCGGACTTCAGCGAAGTCGCCGTATAAACAGCCCTGAGCATTTTCTCAATAACTCCTTGTTAATGTCAACTGTTCTGGCTTATTAGTAAATATTTGCATAAATATTCTCATGTATGATATGCTAGATGACTGATTTCCTACCTGCTGCCACCGGTACTGGGGCAGACCGGATATCAGCCGATCGCTCCTGCCGGAGCATCAGATTGTTAAGAAAAATAAATTTTTGCTCAAAGTATTGCCAATTGTTTTTAATAAGGCTATATTAGATCTTAAGGTTGCCATGTGTGTTCTCCTCTCAATACGGCAAGGGTCTCAAATGGTGTCAGGCGTTATCCTCTAGCCAGTTTGCTAGTCAGGAGTAGCGGTCTCCTGACACCTTTTTTTTTGCAATTAATTTTCATTTAATTGGGGCTTGCTGAAAAAGTCTCCAGATCGAATGCGCGAGGTCACACAGCTTGAAAAATGGTTTTGTCGTCGCCTTGGTTCCCCAAGAAACCCGACGATAACTGGCGCAAGTGCAAAGTAAATGAGTCTCCAGATGTCATTACAAGGCACTTGTTGGGGGTCTAAAATGCCTGTATCGCAAGGCTTCTAGTTATATTCAGCAAGCCCTAATTGCAGTAGGGTGGGCACCGCCCATCTTACTGCTTGTGGCTTAGCTAGCTGGGGCAGACCGGATATCAGCCGCTCGCTCCTGCCGGAGCATCAGATTGTTAAGAAAAATAAATTTTTGCTGAAAGTATTGCTATTTTTTTTTAATAAGGCTATATTAGATTTTAACGTTGCCATGTGTGTTCTCCTCTCAATACGGCAAGGGTCTCAAATGGTGTCAGGCGTTATCCTCTAGCCAATTGGCTAGTCAGGAGTAGCGGTCTCCTGACACCATTTTTTTGCAATTAATTATCATTTAATTGCAGTAGGGTGGGCACCGCCCATCTTACTGCTTGTGGCTTAGCTGGCTATCGGCAGCCTTTGGCATGGAATAGCGCCGGCAGCGGTCCCGCTCAAAGATTTTCCGAAATACTTGCTAAATAATTTCAATAGGAGTAGATTAGATATTGGTGTTCTCCTCGAAAGGACAGAGAGAAATAAAGAATTCCTCTCTGTCCTATCTTTTCTTTTCTGAGAGGGTAAGATAGGCCGCACACCTTACCTGGTATCAAGGGTTTTAGTTGACGCCGGTTTCTGTCCTGGCAGAATAGCAGCTTTAAAGTTGGACAGGTGGAAGGGAATTTCTTCCAGATCCTGGTGGTTCGAGTGACAACTGACAAATGACAATGGGCAGTTTTATCAGTTTTGTGTTATCTTGGGGAGCGGTTTGGCTTATTTGATAATATATCTCAAAAGTATTGCCCAGATGGAAAAACCCGTTATTGTCCAGATAGAGGGTGTGACCAGACAGTTTGACAAAAGTACGCTGCCAGCGGTGGATGAGGTGACATTGAGCCTACAGCGATCGGACATCCTGGGGTTGTTAGGACCATCAGGCTGTGGCAAAACCACGCTGTTACGGTTAGTAGCAGGTTTTGAGCAGCCCCAGGCAGGGCATGTGGCCCTAGCAGGAAGACCGGTAGCAGGAGGGGGCTATTGGGTGCCTCCAGAAAAGCGCGACGTCGGTATCGTCTTTCAAGATTATGCCCTGTTTCCCCATCTGACGGTGGCCCAGAATATTGCCTTTGGCTTGCAACAAGGTAGGTTAAAAAAGTCCAATTCAGTGCAAACACGTGTCAATGAAGTGCTGGCCCTAGTAGGACTGGAAGGACTGCAAAAGCGCTATCCCCACCAACTATCTGGGGGACAGCAGCAACGGGTGGCCCTGGCCCGGGCTTTAGCCCCGGCACCAGCATTAATTTTGTTGGACGAACCGCTGAGTAATTTAGACGTGCAAGTGCGTCTGAGACTGCGAGAGGAAATTCGCAAGATTCTCAAAACCAGCGGTACTACTGGCATTTTTGTGACTCACGATCGGGAAGAAGCAATGGCGATCGCGGACTGGGTAGGAGTGATGCGGCAAGGAAGGTTAGAACAGTTGGGAACGCCAGAGGAAGTATACCAGCAACCAGGGACGCGGTTTGTAGCTGAGTTTGTCACTCAAGCCAACTTTATCCCAGCTCGCCGCAGAGGTCAACTGTGGGAAACGGAAGTAGGTAGCTTCGAGGTAAAAACTGTAAGGGAAGCAGATTTTGACATTGGCGATCTGATGATCCGACAAGAAGATTTAATCCTGAAACCAGATGAAGAAGGAAAAGTGGCGATCGCGGATCGACAATTTCTAGGTCGGGAATACCATTATAGTTTAGTGACCGCATCTGGCAGACAGCTCAAAGCACGGGCCACAGGGTCTTCCCCGCTGCCAGTAGGAACAAAAGTAAAGCTAGCTATTGCCAAAGGAACCCTGGAAGTATTCCGGGGTTTGTAGTAAGCGCTTTAGCGCTTCCGGGGTTTGTAGTAAGCGCTAAAGCGCTTGCGTTCTCCGCACTAAAAAACAATCTCCAAAAATTTTTAACCCCTTACTAACAACTAAAAAATCACAAAACTAAATGCCAAACCACAAAAATATGAGAATCAATTACCAATTAGCAAATTATCCATTAATGTTGCAGCGTCTAGTGCCGGGCGGATGGATAGCTGTAACGATCGCGATCGCGCTTTTAGTCTCGACTCCAGTTTTGTTTGTGCTAGGAAACATCTTCGCGGACAATAGCGAGGTGTGGAACCATCTGGCGGAGACAGTCTTACCGCGCTACATGGCCAACTCATTGTGGTTGATGTTAGGCGTAGGATCGGGCGTGTTACTGATAGGAGTGGGCACAGCCTGGTTAGTAACCACGTGCAGTTTTTGGGGAAGTAAGATATTTGAATGGGCGCTACTATTGCCTCTAGCTACACCTGCCTATCTGCTAGCCTACAGTTACACTGAATTATTAGAATTTTACGGTCCGGTGCAGATGACCCTGCGGGACTGGTTTGGTTGGAGTAGCGTCGGGGACTACTGGTTTCCCAACGTGCGATCGCTTGGTGGGGCAATTATGCTGTTAACCCTGGTACTCTATCCCTACGTTTACCTGTTAGCGCGAGTCGCCTTTTTGGAACAATGTACCTGCACTTTAGAAGCGAGTCGCAGTCTGGGTTGCGGTCCCTGGCGCAGTTTCGCCACCGTGGCCCTCCCCCTAGCACGACCCGCCATTATGGCCGGGTTATCCCTAGCATTAATGGAAACCCTGAGTGACTTTGGCACGGTACAGTTTTTTGGCGTAGACACCTTCACCACAGGCATCTATCGCACCTGGTTTGGCATGGGAGAACGAGTCGCAGCCGCTCAATTAGCAGCTTTTCTGTTATTATTTATCTTTGGGCTAATTTTACTAGAGCGTTGGTCCCGTCGTCAAGCCAAATATTATCAAAGTGGTAGTGACTACAGTCCCATGCAACCCTATCAACTCAAAGGAATTCGTGCCACTTTGGCAAGTATAGCATGTTTGCTGCCCCTGAGTCTAGGTTTTCTGCTGCCAGCTGGTCTATTGCTGCAAATGACTTGGGAAAATGCTGAAACAATAAACGATCGCTTTTGGGGTTTAGCGACCAACAGTTTTATCCTAGCAGTGATTACAGCTATATTAGCAGTGATCGTTGCTGTGGTCATCGCTTATGGAGTGCGGTGGCAATCCCATATTGCCATGGAACTAGCAGCCAGGGTTACGGCAATGGGCTATGCTATTCCTGGTTCAGTGATTGCAGTCGGCATTCTCATCCCGGTGGGCAGACTTGATAATGCGATCGATGGTTGGATGCGTGGCACCTTTGGCATCTCCACCGGTTTGCTACTCAGCGGGACGATCGCGGCATTAATCTTCGCCTATCTAGTCCGTTTCCTAGCAGTTTCCTTCGGCACAGTAGAGTCCAGTTTAGGCAAAATAAAGCCCAACCTCGATGATGCGGCCCGCAGTCTCGGTCACAGTCCCACTAGCACTTTACTGCGAGTCCACGCACCGATGATGGGGGGCGGTTTACTGACAGCAGCAATGCTAGTATTTGTAGACGTAATGAAGGAATTGCCAGCGACCCTGATTATCCGACCCTTTAACTTTGACACTTTAGCAATTCGGGTGTATAATTTAGCTTCTGACGAGCGTTTAGCTGAAGCAGCAGCACCCGCATTGGCGATCGTTCTCGTGGGGATTATACCCGTGATTTTCTTGAGTTGGCAAATCGCTGTCCGATCGCATCATCGCTAAGAATAGAGCCCGCCTTACTCGTTCCCTGGCGGAGCCAGGGAACGCACACCAGAGGCTCTGCCTCCCGAGTGAGAGCCGCTATACTGGTAATCATGTCCAGCCAGAGACTGGAGGCGTCCCCTCTCAATATGCGTTCCCAGCCAGAGACTGCCAACGAGGTAATAGCGAGAATTTACTGTTTGAGCCATGACCCAAGCCATCACCAAACCCAAGTTGGCGTTGCACAACTACGGGATTGAAAATTGAAAATTGAAAATTGAATAAGCTAATATAGTCTATTCTAGAACATTTATGACTATTTCAATTGACCATTCACAATTTTCAACCCTTATCATCCCGTAGTTGTGCAACGCCACGTTTTGAATATGCCGCCAAAGGTATCCCGGAATATTGGATTGTGGATGCCTCTAAGAACAGAATTACTATCTTGAGGTTGGTGGATGGTTTCTATGAAGAAGCCATTTTTGAGGGAAATGACCGCATTATCTCTGGAACCTTCCCCGACCTGGACTTGACCGCTGAACAGGTGTCGATCGCTAAAAAGTTGTAGGTTGGGTTTCGTGCCTCAACCCAACCAAGAGATGTTGTTTTTACTCGTTCCCAGGTTCGTTTACTCGTTCCCAGGTTCTACCTGGGAACGTACATCAGAGGCTCTGCCTCGCGGGTGGGAGCCGCTATACTGGTAATCATGGGGTGTGGTCAAAACCCGTTGGTAGGAGACCTAGCCGCCCGAACCCGTTCCCAGGCGGAGCCGTGGGAACGAGGGGCCCGGCTACATGAACAAAGCCCACGCTCCAGGCCCCTTCCGCTGCGCAGGGGCTATATACATGTATCTGAGATGCACCTGGCTATCAACTACTTATGACCACACCCGTAATCATGTCATAGCTGCGAGACTGGAGGCGTCCCCTCTCAATATGCGTTCCCAGCCAGAGACTGCCAACGAGGTAAGTTTCTGGCGTCAAGAATGGCTCGCTCAAATTTTAATCAATTTCCTCCGGGTTGACTCCCATTTCTAGTAACCGCTGGGCTAATTTTTCCGCACGTTGACGTAGGGTTTTGATTTCGCCTTGTTCTGCTTTTATTAATTGCTCCACTATCGGAGGATCGAGCAGTTCTTTCACCGATAAAACCAACTGCTCAAACTGACCGGAAACAATTGATTGCTCTGCGGTGAAATCTACAAAGCTATATCCTTCTACCCTGCTAGGATTAGCAAACACCCGCACTCGTTTATTTTTTGGGTCTACTATCCAATATTCGGGAATTTCTGCGATTTCGTATTCAGAACGTTTAATCACATAATCATCCCGGGCGTTACTACTGGCAACTTCCACTACCAAAATCGGCTTTTCAGCAAAGTCTAAAACTCCCGCACCATCACGATGCAGAACAAGTTCCCAAACTGCTTGGCTACAGACTACCACATCTGGAATTCGCGATGAATTTTCTTCCGTTCGGACACCTGTCGCTAAGGAGTTCGCGACTAAATCCAAGTTTTGGTCAGCAAAGTAGCGCTGGAACTTATAAATCAGAAACTTGCAAATATTGGTATGTAAGTGCGTTGCTGCTGACATGGGTATTAGTTGCCCCCTGAATAATTCATAGAGAACGTCTGGTTCTCCTTCATATTCAAGATATTCTTGGAAGGTTAACAGATGTTCAATGCTTTGATGTTCAATTTCAGGAGGTTCACCCCGTGCCTGCCCAACCTCCTCTACCGCTGAAACGACTGCTTGAGTCATAATGCTAGACCTCTGGTGCGATCGCGTTCTTTGACTATTTTATCTCATCTCAACTTTCTGTGCTGGTTGATTCGCCCCCGAAGTTTATGCGGGCCCTAGGAATGTGCAGAACTTGACTTGCGCCGGTGAGACCTATGACCCCGGCGGAGCTGTTCTGGATCGCGGCTCTGGGGCTGCCGGTCTTTCCCAGAGGCTCCAGATACTTTATTGCCAATCTTTATTATTAAAAAATAAAATAATCATTAAATTTTGATTCCTCCTTACCAGGCTGAGCCTGGTAAGGAAAAACAGAGGCTCTGCCTATTGTAGCTTGTAGCAACTGAGGCCAGATGTGAATTCAAATAAATTCTCAGCTAGAATTGAGAAAGCTTATGAATAAGGGCAGGAAGACTCAGATGATCGCAAAAGTGCAGGCATTGTAAGTAAGGCTAAATTCAGCTGGAGAAGTCACGTCCCTGTGTGGCTGAGCCTGATGGTAGGGATAGGACTGTCTACAGTGGCCTCGGGAATAGTCTGGAAGTGGGAGTTAGCGAAAACCCAGCAGCAATTCGATCGGCGGGCAGATAATCTCGCCTTTGCTTTGCAGCAGAATATAGACGAATATGCGCAACTCACCCAGGCTCTTGGGGCTTTTTACGATGCCGCCGATCGGGTCAGCAGAGCAGATTTTACCGAGTTCTCCCAACCCTTTTTGCTTCGCTATCCCGGGATCTGGGCCTTAGGTTGGGCGCAGCGGGTTCTAGCTTCAGAACGAGAAGCTTACGCAGAATCAATGGTCGCACAAGGATTTCGTCAATTCAACATCTGGGAGAGAAATGCCGATCGAAAAGCGATCGCGGCCAGTTCGCGTGCCGAATATCTTCCCAGTACCTATATCGAGTCACAAGAGCCGTTCAAACAGGCGATCGGGTTCGATCATCAAACACCTTGACTTTTACCTGTTTGACATGCCTGTCGATCAACTTGAATCTGCCCTCAGCAAAGAATCAGTTAATGTAAATCAGGGCTTTCTGGCGTTTTACGACTCCAAACAGCGGCAGTTAGTAGAAGATCGGCAGCAGGCAGAAATAGCCCAGCTAAATGCTTCGTCCGGGAGATCGCGCAAAAACTGTCTCGATAGTGATTGGACAGTCTGCATCCGCACCCTTAATGTCGCCGATCGAGAATGGTCACTGTTAATTCTGCCGACATCGGACTTTGCTGAGAAACCTTGGACAGCAGTTGCGACTCTAGCGATCGGGTTACTCTTGACTAGCATTCTCGCGCTATACCTGGGGATGTCAATTAGACGGGCGGCTCAAACCCAACAGTTACTCGCTTCTTTAGAAAAGACCAATGTGGCCTTACAGCAATCTGATACTGAGTTGAGGTCGCAAAAAACGCAGCTAGAACAAGCCTTTCGTCAACTGCAACAAACCCAAGCGCAACTGGTTCAGACAGAAAAAATGTCTAGCCTAGGTCAACTGGTGGCAGGAGTAGCACACGAAATCAATAACCCCGTCAGCTTTATCTACGGAAATATTAGTTTTGCCCAGGAGTACACCCGCAATTTGCTGGAGATGGTGAAGCTTTACGGTCAGCATTGTCAAGATCCCCATCCGTCGATTAAAGAGTTAGCAGAGGCGATCGATCTAGATTTCCTGCTACAAGACTTTCCCGATATGCTATCCTCAATTAAAATCGGCGCTGAGCGACTGCGAGAAATCGTTAATTCTCTGCGCAAATTCTCCCGCAAAGACGAAGCTGAGGTGAAAGCCGTTGATATTCACGAGGGGATAGAAAGTACCCTGATGATCCTGCAAAATCGGCTGAAAGCCACGCCAAAACGAGAGGCGATCGCCCTAATTAAAGAATACGGCAACTTGCCCCAGATCGAGTGCTATGCCGGACAGCTAAATCAGGTTTTTATGAACATTATCAGCAATGCGATCGATGCCCTGGAAGAGCTATTTTCAGGCAGATCCAGTTCCCGAGGGAAAGATTGGACTCCATCAGAAATCCCGACAATTCAGATTCGGACTGAAGTGGTAAAATCAGACCAGATCGCAATTAAAATTGCCGATAATGGACCGGGAATACCCGATGAAGTGAGAGAAAAAATCCTCGACCCCTTCTTTACTACTAAACCTGTGGGCAAAGGTACAGGTTTGGGGTTGTCTATTAGCTACCAGATCGTCACCGAAAAACATCAAGGTAGCTTGCAATGTATCTCAGCACCAGGTCAAGGAACCGAGTTTTTGATTCAAATTCCTGTCAGTCAAACTATAGAGAAAGTTTAGCAGAATACTCAATAAACCCAGTTTCTCGTTCCCAGGGAGACCCTGGGAACGAGCAGTCTGAGGCTCTGCCTCTTGTGAACAACTTTCTCACTCATAGGAGAAAATTGGGCGATCGGGGACCCAGTTCCTCGTGACCAGGGTCTCCCTGGGAATGAGCCGTCTGAGGCTCTGCCTCTTGTAAACAGCTTTCTCCTAGGAGTGAGAAAGTTGGGCGATCGGGGACCCAGCAATACTTTCCTCGTGACCAGGGTCTCCCTGGGAATGAACCGTCTGAGGCAGAGGGTGCATCTCATATTTGCAAAGATACCTGTAGGGGCGAAGCATTCGGGCAACAAATCATGACATAAATCGACAAATTTAATATCCGAATGCTTCGCCCGTGCTAATGTGAGATGCACCCGAGGCTCTGCCTCTTGTGAACAGCTTTCTCCTATGAGTGAGAAAGTTGGGCGATCGGGGACCCAGTTCCTCGTGACCAGGGTCTCCCTGGGAATGAGCCGTCTGAGGCTCTGCCTCTTGTGAACAGCTTTCTCCTATGAGTGAGAAAGTTGGGCGATCGGGAACCCAGTTCCTCGTTTCCTCGTTCCCAGGGTCTCCCTGGGAATGAGCCGTCTGAGGCTCTGCCTCTTGTGAACAACTTTCTCCTAGGAGTGAGAAAGTTGGGCGATCGGGAACCCAGTTCCTCGTGACCAGGGTCTCCCTGGGAATGAGCCGTCTGAGGCTCTGCCTCTTGTGAGTGGCATCCTGTTAGCTAGTCCAGGAGGCAGAGCCTCAACCGGGCGTGACCAGGGAGACCCTGGTCACCAAGGGCGAATGGCAAGCATTAAGAAACCCGGTTTTTCCGAAAAACCGGGTTTCTTGGTCATTGTTCGGGTTTATTGACAACAACGAAAGAAATTAGAACTTAAACGTAGTCCGGATAGTGCCGACATAGATAGTGTCGTTATTCTCGTTGTGCTCTGGATTGAGAATCGCGTACAAGCCAGGGGTAATGCTAATATTGTCATTAACCCGAATGTGATATAAACCCTGGATCTGAAGAGAAGTACCATCCCCCCCCGTGTTATCATCTCTCCTGGCCCCACTGACAACTTTCGGCAGCATCCCTACCTGGATCGCTCCCAGGTTACCTTCTGCGAACAAATCTGGTAAAGCCAAGGTTCCTGCCCAGTTATAAATCGCAGAATGCCTATCATTACCGCCTTCTTCAATCACGTCCATCCAACCGAACCAACCCGAAAGAATCAACCCACTACCCAAACGAATTTGCGTTGTCGCTCCCATGACGTTAGCTGAGGTGTCCCGCCCAGTATAGAGTGCCATAGCATTAACACTACCTGTACTGCCAGTCAGGTTAACTTCATCATTAGTCCAGTACGCCCGTGCATAGCTTAAACCCAGCTTGAAGGCATCATCGTCGAAAGTCAGCTGGCCCATTGCACTATAGCTGCCATTGAACAGTCCCTCTCCATCTGAGGGGTCGCTGCTATTATCAGTCAGATAAGAGCCAGAGATCTTGAACTGTTCGCCCAAATTAACTTCAACACCGGCCCCTGCTCCCCCAGGTACCCGATAAATTGGGTTGAAGCGTCCAAAGCGGGAAAGAGAGCCGCTGCTACTGCTTGCTATGGGGCTCAACACCGGGTGAAAATCGTCTTGATCGTATCCTGTTGCAGCTAGCCAGAAAACCAGACTGTCGTTGGCCACTGGTAAACGGTAACCCAGTTTACTCAGTTCAAAATCACCTTCTGTGTCCGTTGCAAACCCGAGGCGAGTCATGTCAGTACCAGTAACACCCGACCCCAAATTATTTATGTTTCCGGCTTGCAAACGGGTTAGCAGGGAGCTTCCTCCCGCAAAGGTGGTCAGAAAGTTGAGACGCGTCCGGGCTGACAAGGTCCAGTTTTCATTTACATCATTACTACTTCCATCAGCCCTTTCATCGCCAAACACTCCACCAGTGTTGATGATGACTTCACCATTCAGCTTGGTAGTGGTAGAGAACTGATTAGCTTCCAGTTCAGCAGTACGGGCTTCCAGGGCATCTACGCGACCCCGCAGGGTAGCCAGTTCAGCAGCAAATTCTTCTTGCAGCCGTTGCAGGGTAGCCAAGTCGGCTCTGGTGATGGTGCTAGCTGTAGCCGCAGCAATCAGTTCGTTGATCCGGTCCAAACAAGAATTCAAACCAGCGGCAAACTCAAGCCGAGTCAGGGCCCGATTACCGCGATAGGTGGCATCGGGATAACCACCGATACAACCGTAGCGTTCTATCAGGGACTGCAAAGATTGGAATGCCCAGTCTGTGGGGCGTACATCCCGCAGTTGAGACACGGAGGTCAGCTGTTCCATCGGGTCGCCGCCGGGATTAGTTTCATTGCTGTAACGTTGAATTTGTTCCAACTGCGTTACATCAGTCGGTGCTACTTCCGGGACTGCTTGTGCCACTAGGACTGGGGTGGCAATTGCTTCAATCGTTGGATCGGTCTGGGTGGGGGCAGCTATTGACTGCGCCGCTGCTTCTGTCAGATTCCCCTTCTCACCGGCTGCTGCTTGAGCCTGATTAGAAGAGAAGACTAAAGTCACTCCTAATAATGCTGGGGTGACCAACAGTGAATTCCACAGAACCTTATTGTTCATTTATCTCTCCTCACACCTGGGATACCTTTACTTTAAGGCTAAACGAGAACCAACTAGCAGATATTATATCTCAAGGAAAAGATTTTGGGTAATAAAAAATTTGGCAGTTACAAGTTAGGGTGGGCATTGCCCCACCAGGTGCCAGTGGTGCCAGTAGGGCACCATCCATTGCTAGCCCTGTAAAGTTGTAGGATAAGTCTAGCAGGCTCAGTCTTACTTGAGAGCGGCTCGGACGCGCAAGTCCACTTGCTTCAAGTGATGCAAGTCCACTAAGCTAGAAAAAAGCAGTGGATAGCGGTGCTGCTAACTATAAGCGCATGGCTGGCAGGCTCCCGGACCCCCCCCCGCTACGCAGAGCGCGATCGCCAGCATTACGCCACTCCCCCTGCTGGCTGCGACAGCCTGACCTGTCTCCTTATGCGGATGTTATACTTGCACATATCTAGTTGTTAGATTTGTGAGGGTTAAACGCAGTACGTTCGGCAAGGGGGGGAGGGATTCTCACAGGGGTAGGTTTTTTATATTTTGGTTTGTTTGAGGTGATGAGAGGTAAACCGGTAGAATTCATGATAAATGTCTAGACAATATGACATATACTGGTTCCCACTCCCCCACTCCCCCACTCCCCCACTCACGCTTGGGAGCCGAAAATTAAAAACATACCCTTGTAAGGGGGAGGGATCTGCGGCAAGTAAGCAATAGATAGCCAGTTAGGGAACTCCAAGTAAATAATCCTCCTTTAGGATCCAGTAGTCTAGATGCACCAGTTGGTACAGCAATAGAAATTGGGTAATTTATTTTTTGGAAGTCCCTTAGTAGCGACAGTTACCAATCGACGATCGGCCCGCGGACGGTCCTAAAAATCGCCAATCGACAATTATCATATCACTTCCAGCCAGCCCGGTCCATAATTTTCAGGGCTGCGGCATTGTTTTTCCCGAATACGTCGGGGTTGAGGGGGTCGGCTTTGAACTCGCCATAGCTAGCGAGGACTGGGTCTATGGACACGCCGGTCACTACAGGATATTCGTTGTTGCCCTCAGCGAAGAATTCTTGAGCCTGACGACTGACCAGATGCTCCAAAAATGCGATCGCGGCTTCTTTATTGGGAGCATTTTTGGTGACGCCGCCGCCGCTGACATTAACATGGGTGCCGCGACCGTTAGGGCCAGTTTGGTTGGGGAAGAACACCCCGATCGCCTTTATTACTTCCTTGTCTGCCGGCTTATTTGATTTGGCCAGACGGGCGACGTAGTAGGAGTTGGCGATCGCGATATCCCCAACCCCTGCGGCACAAGCTCTAATTTGGGCCGTATCATTACCTTCGGGCTCACGGGCGAAGTTAGCGACCATACCCCGGGCCCATGCCAGAGTCAGGTCTGGGCCATGGGCTGCTAGCAGGGAGCCCACCAGGGACTGATTATAGATATTGCTGGAACTGCGGATGAGGATTTTGCCTCCCCATTTAGGATTCATGAGTTCTTCATAGCTTGACAGTTCCCAGGGCTTAACTCTGTCTTTACGGTACAGGATCACTCGCGCCCGCCGAGAGAAAGCATACCAAGTGCCGTCCGGGTCGCGCAGATCGGCATGGATCAGGGAGTTCAGATTTGGTGAATAGATAGGTTGGAGGATCCCTGATTCCTTGGCCCGCCAGAGACGGCCCCCATCAACGGTCAGTAAGATGTCAGCTTGACTATTGCGACCCTCGCTTTTGACCCGTTCGATCAATTGGTCAGCTTTACCTTCCACCAGATTTACCTTGATACCGGTCTGTCTGGTAAAGCGGTTGTACAACTCATCATCAGTATTGTAATGGCGGGAGGAGTAGAGGTTGAGGGGGCGGTTCTGGGCTATTGCTGGGGCCTTGGGACCCAGTTGCCCTGCGGCCACTGCTGCTGCTGCCGTACCCGCAGCAGCTAGAAAAACTCGTCTTTTCATCTTCTTGCTTGTTTTAGCCGGCTATTAGCCGTTCCTTTACAGTCGAAGGCTATTATAACTACTAATGCAATTTAGGTCGGGGTCGAGCTAGGAATCGCTTCCCAACCCTCCCTTTCGGAACCGGACTTGCACCTTTCAATGCATCCGGCTACTGGGTGATAGGCCCTTTCCTTGGGCAGCTTGCCAAGATTGCTCCTGGTTTGCCTTACAATCTGTTCGTTTATCCCTATCCTGGCTGTGAGTGGAGCTGCCGACAAACCTTTAGTATCACTATTTACTGGGCCGTTTTACCAGGAAGTTATAACCTAAACTCCCCTTAGGAGCTGGCCACCGTAACATTAATCAGAATTACTTGTCCCAATTGTTTCCTATCATCACCGTCCCACATCTGCATATCCAAGGCATTACCCTAGGCATTAGCTTCTTAGGACATCCCTTCCCCAGCGGCTTACGTTTATCATCTAACTTATCCACCCAACAGACATACCCGGTGGATAGCACACTGGAGATTACTTTGTTCCTTGGTATCATTATTGATGCTTTTAGGCCCCTACATTCCCCCGGGAGCTTTATGGAGTACGCTATCAACCACTACAAAAAGTTGATACCTTGCTTCCTATCCCTTTTGGGCCAGCGTATCAGCTCTTTCGCTGGTTTATGTTAACGAGGTTTAAGTAGGTTCGTTTTTTCTAGCCATGAGCATTTCCCTAGCGGCGTTTCCGGTTTGAGCTACCAGATGGCCTACACTTAAGTCCTTGCTCCGCACCACGATGATGTCACTTCGCAGCACTAAGGACCGGAGTCACCCCCGTACTTGGGGGGAGGGGTTTGGACCCTCATGATACCAAAGTTGTCGGCTTATAGAACCGACCCGGCTTTCACTGTGTTTCAGTTTATACCGGAACAAATCGCACTTGTTGATTAATATCATGTCCGGATGATTAACCGTAATAAAAAAGATCTCTGGGTAGGTTGGGTAGAGCGCCAGCGAAACCCAACAAATGGCCCCACGGGGGTTGGGTTTCGTGCCTCAACCCAACCTACAGATGGGACCGCTTGATAAAGAATCTCAACAAATATTAAGTAGGGTGGGCACCGCCCACCATTTCGATGGCTAAGGCTTAGGACCGGTTGCGGTATCTGAGACTGCGAGGGCTAGTAGCTGTAACTAAATTGTTGGACACCTTTTGACATTGTTGCCAGAGTGGGCTTAGATTGCTGTGAATTGATATATTTCGCCTAACCAGTAAAATTAAGTATTATCTCGAATAACTTTAGGTCGTAAAGATTGTTAGAATAAAAGCATAGAAAAAGGAAGCATTAGGCTCCCAAACATTCAATAGTTAAATCAAGCATACCACAAGCCACAAAGATAGGTTTTAGTGGTGGAAGAAATATGTTATTGGGCTTTAAGACGGAATTAAAACTGAATAATTGTCAACGTACCGCACTTGCAAGACACGCAGGGGTAGCCCGTCATGCTTGGAATTGGGGATTGGGTCTAACAAAACAGATCCTCGATCATAATCGGGACAATCCATCCGAGAAAATCAAATTTCCAACAGCAATTGACCTGCATAAGTGGTTGGTAGCTTTGGTCAAACCTGAATATCCTTGGTACTACGAAGTTAGCAAATGTGCTCCGCAATATGCTTTGAGACAATTACGTGAAGCATGGAGACGCGCATTTAAAAAAGTTAGTAAGCCGCCCAGGTTTAAGAAAAAAGGCCGCGCTGACAGTTTTACATTGGACGGATCTATCAAACTAGATCATTTTGGAATTAGAGTTCCAGTGATTGGTTGGCTAAAAACACATGAAAGACTGCCAGTAGGTGCAGTACCAAAGTCTGTAACCATATCCAGAACGGCTGACCGGTGGTTCATTAGCTTTAAGATAGAAACAGAGCCAGTCAATCTCGAAAAGTCTTACCCTGTAGTAGGAGTAGATTTAGGTATAAAAAGCCTAGCAGTTCTATCAACCGGTGAAGTATTTGAAGGAGCCAAAAGCTACCGAAAATATGAAAAACAACTTTCACGATTACAATGGCTGAATCGGAAAAAGCAAAGAGGTTCTGCAAATTGGAAAAAGGCTCAAGTCAAAATAGCTCGTCTACATCGAAAAATAGCCAACATCCGTAAAGACACATTACATAAAATCACTACCTATTTGGCCAAAAACCACGGCAGGATAGGGATTGAAGACTTGAATGTATCTGGGATGATGGCGAACCACAAACTGGCAAAAGCTATTGGTGACATGGGCTTCTACGAATTCAGACGGCAATTAGAGTACAAGTGCGAGTTGTACGGATCTACCTTAGTTGTAGTTGATCAGTGGTATCCTTCAACTAAAACCTGCTCTAGATGTCACACAAAAAAGGACTCCATGGCGTTATCTCAAAGAGTCTTCCGGTGTGACAACTGTGGTCTAGAAATTGACTCCAGACCTGAATGCATCCATTAATTTGGCAAAAGCCGCCAGTTAGGTGGTGTTAGCCTGTGGACTGGTAAGTGCCGACACTACCAGGTGGAAGCAGGAAGTAAGTTCCAAGGATGTCCAGCGATGGGTAACTTTGGGTAATTCTTATGTAACGGCAATTAAATGTTCAATTTTCTTAATATTGGGATCGCCAGCTAAGTAACCAATACCGCGATGGAGGTGGAGGCGAAATTGGGTAGCAAGGGTTTCTTTGTCAGTGCCCAAACCATCATTGTGGCAGCGTTGCTTGAGGGCAATGAGGAGGATATCGGACATCTCGCCGCCAAAGACGCGCCAAGTCAGTTCCACATTACTATCGGCGGGGATGGGGACCGGTGAGGGGATACTCGGTTCTGCCAGGGAACGACAGAATCCCCAGCGACAAAGAATGTTCCACTGGTCGATTTTAGTATGGCGCTTGAGTTGAGTCAGTTGATTCTTGGCAGTTTGGGACAGGCGAATTCTATCTATTGGTAATTCCATAGTTCGTGAATGGTGAATGGTGAATGGCGAAGTTATGTAGGGTGGGCAATGCCCACCTTACCATTTGGATATTCCCGTTACCAGAAATAGCCGGGTTCCACGATCGTCTGACCTGCGGTAGAGTCGTATTGGAGGAGATATTCCCGGGCGATCGCATTTTGCTTGCGAAGAGTTTCTACTTCAGTTTTACCAATTTCGGTATCAGTAGAGAGGAGAATCACCTGATGAGAAGCAGAGGGGAAGTAACGTGCGATCAAATTATGGCGGTGTTCGGAATCTAGAC
Source organism: Hormoscilla sp. GUM202 (assembly GCA_005518205.2). Classification (GTDB taxonomy): domain Bacteria; phylum Cyanobacteriota; class Cyanobacteriia; order Cyanobacteriales; family Desertifilaceae; genus Hormoscilla. Next base: position 2,216 of record RFFC02000012.1, on the reverse strand, counting down.
GCCCCAAGGGAGTGTCAATGGCTACAGGTAATTTCCTGGCGGAAACTCGCGCTAATCCCCAGAGAAAGGAAATGGCTAAGAGTTGTTTTTCTCCGGCGGAAAGACGATTTTTGGGGACTGGTTTTCCTAGGGGGTCGAACAGAGAAAGGCTAAAATTATTGGTGTCGATCGCCACCCGATGGACCAGGTCTGGTTTGTGCAGGAGATAGCGAAAGCATTCGGTAACTTCACCTTCGAGTTTATTGAGTTTTTTCAGGGTCAATTTTTCCCGAAACAGCTTGAGGGTATTTTGGACTCTCTTAGCAGCGGTGAGAAAATGCTGGTCGTTGGCGATTTTGAGGCTTTCTTCAGTATACTCGTGCAATTCCTTTTTGATTTTATCGATCGCCTGTTCTGATTCCTTGCGGCGGCGATCGCAGTTTTCCCAAGCAGCGCGGGCCTTAGCGACTTCTGTTTGGGTTTCGGTGACTGCTTGTTGCAACTTTTCATAGGCTTCCGGTGCAGCGGCGGCGGCTATTCTTTTCTCAAGGGCATGCATTTCTATTTCCAACTGCTTGAGTTGTGCCAATTTTTCCGATCCTGTCGATCGCGCCGCTTGAATATGATAGCCTAGAAGAGACTGCAATTGCTTGACTGCCTCGGGGTCTGGGAGTAACCAAGGTTCAGCCGTTTCTAAGGTTTGGGCTAGGGCCAAGTTTTCTTGGTCGAGAAAAGATTTAATTTTATCAATTTGCTCGACACCGAATGAGAGTTGGGTGATATAATCTAGGAGGCGGCGATCGCGATCGTGTAAAACATCCCGAGTCATTTTCGCCCTTTTGTACTGGGCTTCTGTTTCTGCTTGGGCTAGGGCCTGAGTGAGAAGGGATGAAATTAAAGCTAAGGGTATTGACCCAGCAGCTAATTCTCTCATCTCCTGACAAGTTTTATCTGCCTGGCCCTTTAAGTCCTGGAGTTTTTGGTCGAGCAGGTTGCGATCGGCTGCTATTTTGCCTCCTTCAGATAAGAAGTTATTTGATGCTTGGCGATATCTCTTCTCAGCGATATCTAACTTCTTTTTCAGTTCTCCTCCTTCTGCGATCGCGGCATCTTTTGCCTGCCCGTGTTGCTGGAGTTTTTGTTCGATTTCATCGAGGTTGGCGAGTTGCTTGGCGTTGGCAAGGGCTTTTTGCTTGCGTCGAACTAAGATGTTAAGATCCTGAGAGAGACGTTCCGCTAGTTCTAACCCTAACATAGATTCGATCGCCTGAACGACCAAAGGGGGAGGAATTTCCAGTTCTGCGAGTTCCTTGACCTGTTCGCCATCAAACAGGAAGAGATTAGAAATGCCCAGAGGCAGGATATTTTCAATGTACTCATCCCAGGTATCAGGCAAGTGTTTGTTAGGCCAATCATCCTCCAGAATACCTAAAGTATCTTTACCATCTTTAGGGTTTTTTGTCCAAGAACGGACGATACGGCATTCGACTAGCTTATCGTTAAGGACATGTTTAAAAGCCAATTCAACCCGGGTATTTTCTCCTGGGGGAGTATTGCGGTTAACGCACTGAGAGAGAAAATCGCCATAACTCAAATTACCACGATTAGAACATTGGGCGCGAATGCCGTAAAGGGCGAGGCGAATAGCATCCATGAGGGTAGTTTTGCCGCCACCATTCATGCCACCAAAGAGAATAATGGGGCGAGTATTGTCATCAGCTTCTGGACGGAGATTAATGACTTGTTTCCCCAGATAGGGACCAAAGTTTTCCAGTACGAGTTCTGTAAAAATCAAGGTGATGCCTCATAAAATTGATAATCCTGTAGGTTGGGTTGAACGCAGTGAAACCCAACAGCAACAGCTTCTCTCGTTCCCGGATTTTAGCAGGGGGTGCATCCCAGTTTTGCAATCGGTAAAAATACTCAGGATACAAGCGGTCACGTTCGGTGGCAGTATGATTAGTCGGGGGCTTTCCCTATCTAACGCGCAAGCTCTTTTACCAAGCGGCCCGTTGCGAGCTGGACTGGAACCAGTTGCTTGCAAGTGCCGCCACCGATACGGGAATTTTTAGCGACCGCACGCGCTCTTACAGGTTCTTCAAGACTTCCCCGATCTTCTGGGGGCTGATCGGCAGGTGGTGACAGCAGAAACCCCGATAGTATTAGAGCCTCAACAGGCATTTGGGCTCATTTGTTTGGGACTGGTCCGGAAGGAGCACAATCAAGTGACGGCTAGC
>RFFC02000011.1 GCA_005518205.2 Hormoscilla sp. GUM202 | reverse complement strand
GCTAGCCGTCACTTGATTGTGCTCCTTCCGGACCAGTCCCAAACAAATGAGCCCAAATGCCTGTTGAGGCTCTAATACTATCGGGGTTTCTGCTGTCACCACCTGCCGATCAGCCCCCAGAAGATCGGGGAAGTCTTGAAGAACCTGTAAGAGCGCGTGCGGTCGCTAAAAATTCCCGTATCGGTGGCGGCACTTGCAAGCAACTGGTTCCAGTCCAGCTCGCAACGGGCCGCTTGGTAAAAGAGCTTGCGCGTTAGATAGGGAAAGCCCCCGACTAATCATACTGCCACCGAACGTGACCGCTTGTATCCTGAGTATTTTTACCGATTGCAAAACTGGGATGCACCCGAAACTCCTTAACAAGAAATTTATAGGTTTGATGGTCTTTCAAACCAGTGAGAATTTCTCCCACCTGCTGGGCATGCAGCAGGGACTCGGTAGCTTGAGTCTTAAAGAAGTTCACGATCGGGATCCGGTTAGGACCGGTCACCTCCTGGGAACAGAGAGTATAGAACACGACTCCTACCAGTTCACAATTTATGAGCTGCTTTAGCTGGCCATTGGTCTTTTCTACGTCAAGTTCTTTCATTTTCTTGGATGCTATTACTGCTTTCTCCATTATCCATCAATTGGGACCGATCTCCTTGTCAGCAGCCGGGGCTGACCGGGGCTTTCCTCTTAGGTAAGCCTAGGCTTCTACTATGATATAATGATAGCACAACATCTTTTTTTTGAGCTCGTTGTTAAACAGAAATGGCTTTAGTAATTGCGGGCGTTAGCAGCGGCGTCGGGAAAACAACTTGTACTCTCTGTATGCTAGCATATTTGCAACGCTACGGAGTGCAATCTTTTAAGGTCGGTCCTGATTATATTGACCCGATGTTTCATCAGCATGTCACGGGTCGCCCTTGTCGGAATTTAGATCCGATGCTGACTGACCCAGAGTACGTACAGCAATGTTTTGCTCTCCATACTCGATCAGTGGACTTCGCCCTGGTGGAAGGAGTGATGGGACTATTTGATGGCATTTCTTTCCTTGAGACAACTGATTTTGCCAGTACAGCCCATATAGCTAGGTTACTGGATTTGCCCGTATTATTGGTAATCGATTGTAGTAAATTATCCGGTTCCGTAGGAGCGATCGCCCACGGGTATCGGTCTTTCGACCCCAGGATTACAATAGCAGGTGTAGTATTAAATCGGGTAGGGAGCGATCGGCATCTCGAACTGCTCGAAGCAGCTCTACTGCCCTTGCATTTGCCAATCTTAGGAGTGCTGCGGCGACAGGATAATATTACCATCCCCGATCGGCATTTGGGATTAGTCCCCACCGCCGAAATTCCCCAGCTGGATGCAATAATTGACAAACTGGCCCACTTGGGAGAAAATAGCTTTGACTGGGAACAGCTAATCCCACTCGTGCAATGCTCCCCCAAATCCCCCATACCCAATAGACATGCAGCAATACCCACCGGGCGATCGGCCCGCGGACGGTCCGAAAAATCGCCAGTCAGATTGGCGATCGCCTGGGATGCCGCTTTCAGCTTCTACTACCAGGATAACCTCGACCTATTAGAACAGCTAGGGGCCGAATTAATCCCTTGGGTGCGATTCGTTTAGCGTAAACTGAATTGACACAAGTCAATAATGGTGACCGCTAGCAGGGTTTCATTAGCCTTGACAACTTACAGATGATGGTGGTGAAAGCCCACCCCTCCAGGTGCAGGAGTGACAGCACCCTCCCCACGGTAGAGATGGCATCAATCCGTGAAGCGGGAAGGAAAGGCGCTCTAATCGGTAGCCTAAACCGGTTATCGCCAAGCAAGTAGTCATGATGAGCGAAAGCGAAGGTTTACAGATGTCGTTATTAAGAACCAGCGTAATAAGGCTGAGACGCTGGCCCAAAAGGGAAAGGATATAGGTCATTGGCGGACTCAAGGCCGACCAATAAGCACTGACCATAAACCCGGCATATAGAACCTATCTAAAACTACAACCAATCATCTGTAGGAACGAAGTAAACCAGGTATGTACTCTCAATCACCGGTCGATAGATTGAGTAGCCACCACAGGCGCAAACTCTGCTCTCCGGAAGGCAGGTCATACTTGGGAAAGATTGAGTGGAGAAGCACAAACGCCCATCTGTAATGGATGGGATAAGCTAACGCCCTCACGGTTTCGTCAATTGTGAAGTTGTGAGTAGTAGTTAATATGTCACGGAACACCATCAATAGAAGAGTGTATGACTGGAAGACTATCCCCTGGCAGAAGCTAGAGCGAGTAGTTTTTAAGCTGCAAAAACGAATTTACAGAGCGGCACAGGAAGGCAATAGACAAAAAGTTCGCAAGCTCCAAGGGTTACTGAATAGGTCATGGTCCGCAAAGATGATAGCGGTACGGCAGGTAAGTCAACAGAACCAGGGAAAGAAAACGGCAGGTGTGGATGGAGTGAAAGCTCTAACCCCAAAGCAACGTCAGGAACTGGTAAGCCAACTCAGAGTCACCAAAAAGGTTAAGGCAAAACCCACACGAAGAGTATGGATACCAAAACCAGGAGGGGACGAAAAGAGGCCATTAGGGATACCGACAATGCACGACCGCGCATTACAAGGGTTGGTCAAACAGGCGCTAGAACCCGAATGGGAGGCGTACATGGAAGCCAACTCATACGGATTCAGATCGGGGAGAGGATGCCACGATGCAATAGAAGCGATATTCAACAGCATCAAGACGAAACCCAAATGGGTATTAGATGCGGATATTGCGAAATGCTTCGACAGAATCAGTCACTCAGCACTCCTTGATAAACTGAATACAACATCACCAATCCGCAGACAAATACGGGCATGGTTAAAAGCCGGGGTGATAGACCAGGGAACATGGCAAACCACGGAAACCGGGACTCCACAGGGGGGAGTAATATCCCCATTACTGGCCAATATAGCCCTTCACGGACTAGAAAAGGAAGTAATGAGCCTCGCGCAAACGAAAAAGGAAAAGGCAAAACTGACAATAGTCAGATACGCCGATGACTTTGTGGTTATGCATGATGACCGGTCAATGATTGAACAAGCAAGAGGAGTAGTTGAGGACTGGCTAAAAGGAATAGGTCTAGAGTTAAAAGCCGAAAAAACAAGGATATCTCACACGCAGGAGGGAGAGAGCCCAGGATTCGATTTCCTAGGGTTCAATATCCGACAGTACAAAATGGGGAAACATAGAAGCGGCAAAAACTCTAACGGGACCACCCTAGGATTCAAGACCCTAATCAAACCAAGTAACAAATCCATTAGGAAACATAAAGAACAGCTATCACAGATAGTTAAAAGCCATAAATGTACACCACAAACAGCGTTGATAGCAAAACTGAACCCGGTAATACGGGGATGGAGTAACTATTTCAGGACAGTGGTAAGTAAGGAAACTTACAACGACATGGACAATCACCTATGGAAATTACTCTGGCAATGGGCAACACGACGGCATCACAACAAATCAGGGCAATGGATAGCTAAGAAATACTGGACCACTGAAGGTAAGAACCATTGGGTATTTGCCGGCAAGTCCAGAGAAATTGGCGAAATAACAATGGCCAAACACTCCGAAACTGAGATAGTCAGACACGTAAAGGTGAAAGGTACAGCTAGCCCTTTCGACGGTAACCTAGTCTATTGGAGCCAAAGATTACGGAAGAGCCCAGATGTAAGCACAAGAATAATAAAGCTGCTCAAGAGGCAGGATGGCAAGTGCAGGCTATGCGGACTAACGTTCAAGGATGGTGACAAATGGGAAGTGGACCATATCCTGCCAACCTCAAGGGGAGGTAAGGACTGGTATGCAAACCTACAGTTGCTACACGATTATTGCCACGACTATAAGTCTGCCAGAGATGGTAGCAAAGGCCGTATCCATGACAAGGATGACGAAACTGAGGAGCCGGATGAGGTGAAAGTCTCACGTCCGGTTCTGAAGACGAGTCGGTCCGGTGACGGACTGGCTTAGTGTAATAGTCCCCTAGCAGACAAGAGTTTACCAGACCGAGTGCAGGGATTATATTTTGGAGGCGGGTTTCCAGAAATGTTTGCCCAACAGCTTGCAGAAAACATCCCCGTTCGCCAGGCCCTGCGGGAGGCAATCTTGACAGGAATGCCGACCTATGCCGAATGCGGCGGTTTAATGTATTTGTGCGAGTTTATAGTTGATTTTGCTGGCAAGTCCTGGCCAATGGTAGGAGTATTGCCCACATCGACGATCGCGAGTAAAGGGCTAACCTTAGGATATCGACAAGCAATAGCATTGCGAGATAGTCCCCTGCTGCGGACGGACGTTGTTGTGTGGGGACATGAGTTTCACCGTTCCCAGCTGACCAAAGTACCCAAAGAACCATTATATCGGACAAAGGGATATGACTCCCAAGGCCAAGCAGGTACGGAAGGATGGCAGTTGTATCAACTACATGCTTCCTACATTCATCTCCACTGGGGAGGATTTCCCTCAATTCCCGCCCGGTTTTTGCAGTCAATGTCATATACTGGTAAACTGAGTTAGAACTAGAATTGGGTATCTGCTGTGACTGTATCCGTACAATTTATTGAGGGACTGGATGAGGCGATCGCTGGCATTAGCTTGCGAAAACGCCGGAATGATGAAACCAAGATTGTGGTTTTAACCTTCGATCGCCTGCGGGCGATCGAGCAATTTCGGAGCTTGACCAAAAAGGTTGATGCCCTGTTGCTGCGGGATGAAGAAGGGGAGATTCGCGTGATTCCCAGTGGCATTAAGTTTATCTTTGAAAAAGAAGATGAACTGTCAAAAGCATTCTGTACATTTGAAGTCAACTCAGAATCAGCTTTTGAACGAGTGATGCGGTTTTTGCACCGTTATGCAGAAGCGAATGGGTTTGAGTTTCGCGAGCGTTGAAAGCTTGGCCATCAGGAGCGCTCGCCTCCGATCGCCGACGGCGAAGATCGGGGGTAAGATGCTAGCATCCGGCGCATCAGTGGCGGCCAGATTAACAGAAAAAATCCCATCCAGGCGCACAGGGGCACAGAGACAATAATTGAGATCCAGATGGTCCGGAAGAGAAACCAACTGAGATAGATGATAGTTATACCAGTGAGGATAATTGACCAAGGTTGACACCACCAAGGCTTATAATCCCAAGGGTTAATCGGTTTTGGTGCAGATATTTCTTTCATGGGTGAGTGGTCAGTAGTCAGTGGTGAGTGGTAAGTGGGTACGATCGGGCTGGGCGATCGGGTGCATCAGGTAGATTATACAATAGGATGTCCTTTCCTGGCAGCAGGCGATTGCCACCCCGTCAGGCCGGGGGTGACAACCGGCGATCGCTGGTTCGGGGCAGAGGGCGATCGCCTGGGAGAGAATGGGGGTAGAAAAGGGATTGAAAAAAAAGCGATTGCGCTGCGCGCACGCTACGCGATCGGGCATTATAGTAAAAAAACCCTCGCGAGACAGGTCGATCGGGCCAAGGCGATCGCGGTAGGGCAAGGATATGGTAAAATGCCTGACATTGCCCCCCAGACCAAGGAGTCCGGACCAGAACAGGCGAAAATGAAGAAAAAAGTAAGAACATGAGTAGTGAGACAAAGAAAGAACGACCGATCGCGGTAGACTTGTGCGCAGGTGCAGGTGGGATGACCCTAGGGTTTGAACAAGCAGGGTTTGACGTGCTGGCATCGGTTGACATAGACCCAATACACTGCGCTATCCACGAGTATAATTTCCCCTTTTGGTCGGCGGTCTGCCAGAATATAGTAGAAATTCCGGGATCGGAAATAAGGTCGAGGTCAGAAATAGGCGATCGGGAGATAGACGTAGTGCTGGCAGGGTTACCAATCTATCAAGGATTGGCTCCCACGGGCAGACGGGCGGCTTCCGAACAGCGGAACTCGGTGTTGTATCATTTTCACAGACTGGTTGTGGAGCTACAACCGAAATATTTCGTGATGGAAAATGACCGGGGACTGGCGATCGGGAGGCCAAAACAGCGACTGAAGAGTTTGATCGAGGAGTTGAAGGAAGCAGGCTATCAAGTACAAGAGGAATACAAATCTCTCAATGCAGCCAACTACGGGGTACCAGAAGCTCGGGAACGATTGTATCTGCTAGGATGCCGGTCAGACAGGAAGTTGCCGAAATATCCCCCGCCAACGACGAAACCAGCAAAACCCAAGCTGCGCGATCGGCATCAAGATTCAGATCTGCCCCCCGGTCCCACGGTGTGGGATGCATTGTCAGACCTGCCAGAAGCGAAAAACTACCCAGAATTGTTCAAGCAGGACTGGGCCCACGCCGAGTACGGCAAGCCTAGCGATTATGCCAGGATACTGCGCGATCGGGACTTTTTAGCAGAAAATTATGCCTACGAGCGGGAATACAATCGACAACTGCTCACGGCCAGTATGCTGACGAAACATTCATTGCGATCGATTAAACGATTTGAGAATACCAAAGAGGGTCAAAGGGAAAAAATAAGTCGTTTCCAGAAGCTGCATCCAGAAGGAATATGCAACAGTCTCCGGGGGGGAACGGACAGGAATCAGGGTTCATTCACGGCCCCGAGACCAATTCATCCCTATATACCCAGATGTATCACAGTCAGGGAAGCAGCAAGGATGCATTCTTTCCCGGACTGGTATAGATTTCATGCAACGAAATGGCACGGCTTCCGACAAGTGGCAAATTCGATACCGCCATTGCTGGCCAAGGCCCTGGGGGCAGAGATTATACGTGCCTTGGGAGTGGTACCCTCTAAACCGACGGTCAAGCAGGAGTTGGGAGATGAGAAATTACTACTATTAACTAATTCCCAAGCAAGTCAGCGTTACCGTTCGTAGCGGGAGCAGTTCGCCGTTCATCGTTCATCGTTCGTAGTAAACCTAAGTTGCTACCTACATAACCCCAACACCAAAATTAGCCAAAATTAGCCTTTAGAGCCTTGTGATTTACTCCAAAATGGCATTTTTGTGGATATATTTGCCAAAAATGGCTGTCTGAGAGGTCGGAATTTTTATAGGTAGCAACTTGAGTTAGTAAGGACTTTAGTCCTTACCTAAATGGGATCTAGTCAACAGAAAGGGAGGGGAATAATGCCCAGAACACAACGTAACGATAATTTCATTGACAAAAGCTTTACGGTAATGGCAGATATCATACTCAAGATCATGCCGACGAACCAAAAAGCGAAAACAGCTTTTGCCTATTACCGGGATGGAATGTCAGCTCAAGCAGATGGAGAATACGCGGAAGCATTGGACAATTACTATGAAGCGCTGGAGATAGAAGAAGATCCGAACGATCGCAGCTATATCCTGTATAATATCGGATTGATCCATGCCAGCAACGGGGAACATGAGAAGGCCCTAGATTATTATCAGCAGGCCCTAGAACAAAATGCTCGCCTCCCCCAAGCGCTGAACAATATTGCTGTGATTTACCACTACAAGGGGGAAAGGGCAAAGGAAGCTGGTGATGATGACGCCGGTGAAGCTATGTTTGATAAAGCAGCTGAGTATTGGAAGCAAGCAATTCGCCAGGCTCCCAATAACTACATTGAAGCTCAAAATTGGCTCAAAAATACGGGGCGATCGGAAATGGATGTATTTTTCTAATAGCGCAGCGTGTAGGACGGGCGTCCCGCCTGTCCGTCCCGCCTGTCCGTCCCGCCTGTCGGGAGGTTGTATTTAACAATAATAATTAGGAAATCCCGATGAAGATCGATCTAGAACAAGTCCGCAAAGTTGCCCATCTGGCTCGTTTGGAATTAACTGCGGACGAGGAGGAGAAGTTTACGACTCAACTGAGCAGTATTCTGGACTATTTTGAACAGTTGAGCGAACTAGATACCAGCGATGTGCCGCCGACAACACGGGCAATAGATGTCAGTAACGTGACGCGGCCAGATGAACTGCAACCGGACCCGAACCGGGATGCTATTCTAGCATGTGCGCCGGACCAAGATGGTGATTTTTTCAAGGTGCCACAAATTATCAGCGAAGGGGATGGCTAAATTCTACGAGCAATTGAATGACTCTTTACGGCAGTTCATCGCGGCACAGCAGATGTTTTTTACAGCAACGGCGCCGTCAAAGGGGAGAATAAATCTCTCCCCAAAGGGGATGGATACTTTTCGGTGTATTGATAACCGGACAGTTGCCTATTTAGATTTAACCGGAAGTGGTAATGAAACCGCTGCCCATTTACAAGAAAATGGGCGAATGACAATGATGTTTTGTAGCTTCGATCGGGATCCGTTAATCCTGCGCATCTACGGAGAAGGGAGAATAATTTTCCCCCGAGATGAAGAGTGGCAAGATTTATATCCCCTGTTTGAAAAGCTGCCTGGAGAAAGGCAAATAATGGTTTTAGCAATTGAAAGCGTCCAGACATCTTGTGGTTATGGGGTTCCCCTTTATGAGTTTAAGGAAGAAAGACCAACCTTGAAAACTTGGGCCCAAAAGAAGGGGGAAACAGGAATTACTGAATACTGGGAAAAGAAGAATCAAACCAGTATTGACGGGTTACCGACAAATTTATTATCATAGCTAATTGCTAATTGTTAATGGGTACACTGCACTTTTGCACGGGCGAAGCATTCGGGGGTTAAATTTGTCGATTTATGTCCTAATTTTTCGGCCCGAATGCTTCGCCCCTACAGTTGGATTTGCAAATATGAGATGCGCCCATTGTTAATTGTTCATAGCAATTAGCAATTAGCAACTAGCTAAAGAACTCGGATCACACTAGGAATGCTATCAACAGCATCCAGAGTTTTAATTTCCTCGAGGGCATTGCGGAAGTTGCCTTCACGGGTTTCGTGGGTAAGGACGACAATTTCTGCTAGTTGACCCTTAAAGCCGATTTGGACAAGGGATTCGAGGCTAACATTATTGTTGCCGAAGCTGGTGCCCAAGTGACCGATGACGCCCGGTTGGTCTTTGGCCAGAAAGCGGACGTAAAATCGGGTGCGGAGTTCTTCTATTGGCGCGATCGGGCAATAATGTTGATGGTGACAGGAGAGCAAGGGATGGGGTATGGGTTCGGTTTCCGTTTGCAGAATAGCGGCAATATTCATTAGATCTGCAACTACGGCACTAGCAGTGGGACCAGCACCCGCACCCCGTCCGTAAAACATTACCTGTCCGATCGGTTCTCCTTCGACTAAGATGGCATTATAAACGCCGCTGATGCTAGCGAGGGGATGAATTTGGGGAACCAGAGTGGGATGAACCCTCACTTGCAGCTCGTCTTCTAGGTTCCGTTGGGCGATCGCCAGCAGTTTAATTTCAAACCCCAGTTTTTCGGCATAGGCAATATCTGCTACAGTTACATGACGAATGCCTTCGCAATAAACATCTTGTAGTTTCAAGCGTCCCCCAAAAGCTAAGGATGCCAGAATAGCAATTTTATCGGCAGCATCCAAACCATCCACATCGGCAGTAGGATCTGCTTCCGCGTAACCCAACTGCTGTGCTTCCGCTAAAACATCGGCAAAATCAATGCCTTCCCGTTGCATTTTAGTCAGGATATAGTTTGTCGTACCGTTGACAATGCCGATTACAGATTGAATGCGGTTGACAACTAATGCCTGTTTCAAGGGTGCAATCACGGGAATGCCACCTCCCACCGCCGCTTCTACCATTACGTAGACGCCAGCGTTATTGGCCGCCGTGTAAATTTCATCACCGTAGCGGGAAATAACTGCTTTGTTGGCAGTGACCACATGCTTTCCGTGGGCAATGGCTTTCAGAATGAGCGATCGGGCCGGTTCCAGTCCCCCAATCAACTCTACGACAATATCAACTGCGGAGTCTGTGACAATTGCCTCTAGATCCGTTGTCAGGATATCCGCAGGCAATTTGACAGGGCGAGGTTTGGAGAGATCCCGCAGGCCCACCCGATAGATTGACAGTTCCTGCAATAGGGGATGGCGTCCCTTGGGGTCGAGTAAGATCTCTGCTGTCCCCCCACCAACGGTACCCAATCCCAGTAAACCGATTTTGTAAGCCACGATGACAAGTTCCGATATGTTTGCCTTGACTATTCTGACAGATTTTAGTAAGAGGAGAATTGCAAATTGAAAATCGCAATTCTCTTATTTGTCTATGGATAGCTATTCTTGAACAGAATATTTTCCAGGGCGATCGCATCTTCGGAGACAGGCCCTTCCCTCTTTAATCGCAATTTTAATGGCGATCATCTAGTCTGATTCTGTTCGGAGATATAGCGTTTCTTAAATTAATGTGGTACAGTTATGATATTATGATAGCCTATTTGTCATTGCGAGGGGGGGGACGTAGCGATAACTTATGCTTTATGAGTCGCGCAGCGTTGCGAGCGCTAGCGAAGCAATCCCCCCCCCCAAAGCAATCTCCCCAACAGCATATCACACAAAGGGCGAGAACTGCTATAGTATTATAATTATCGGCAGATTATGGTTGTAGATCGAATGTAAATATGACTGTAGGTTGAGCAACTAAACCTAATTCTGTGGGATCTTCATCCTCTAGATATAAAGCAACTGCTTCTTGCAGATGGCTGACAATTTCCTCTTTACTCTTACCCTGAGTGACTACATTAATTTCTGGGCATTCGGCTACATAACCTTGTTGTTCGCCCCGACGGATTTGAGCTGTGATATAATTTATTAATTCCATAGCTGTAGCAGATGAGTTCAGGGAGTTCAGGAAGGCCGATCGCCTCCCAGGTGGATAGAAATATGATAACATGGATTTACCGAACGGGCGGGGTAGTCGTAGGTTGGGTTGAGGCACAAAACCCAACAAATATATGCTGTTTGGTTGCGCTTGTTGGGTTTCCTAACGTCAACCCAACCTACGAATTTCATGCATTGAGATGCGCCCGATCGCCTCCCAGGTGGATAGAAATATGATAACATGAATTTACCGAACGGGCTCTTTAGCATCGGCCACCCCGGTTGAGGGCTAGGTTTTGGCTCTGGGGAACCTGCAGCAGGAACGGTCGGCGGACTCGTCGTCAACCGCTACTCCCAAAGCCATGATAATATTATAGCAACAAATTGTTTTGCAGATAGAAAACCATGACTCCAGAACAAGAACAAGAAATAATTGAGTTACGTGCCAAAAATCTGACTCCCAAACTGATTGCGCGGAAATTGGGCTTGAAAGTATCGGAAGTAAGTGCGTTCATCAAGGGTCAAGCACAACAGGTAGCTCTGGAAAGGGCAGCTAGTGGGACTCTGGACCCCATAGCAGAATGCCTGGTGAACGCTAGCTGCTTCGACAGTTTATTTGGAGACAAACGTCAGCGAGAGGCAGCAGAAGATTCGGGAGTGGGGGGCTTGGGATTAGTTGCAGTTGCACGGACCACAGGGCAAGATAAGTTTATATTATGTACCTACCTAGTTGATTATTGGTGCTTGGGCGTGAAAGACATGAATGGTCCGCGCAAACTCAATGGCACGAAATACAAAGAATTACTGGCCAGCTCTTTCGGCCCATTTAATGACCAGGAGCAGAAAATTACCTTAGCACAAGCCCAAGCTATTGTCTTAGGCGCAGTTAACTACGCCAAGGAATTAGGTTTGAGTCCCCATAAGGACTTTGAAAAGGGTGGGCGGGAGCATTTGGGCGAGTGGAACGGCGAACCGCAATTAACATTCGGTCGCGAGGGCAAACCTTTATATGTCAGCGGTCCCCACGATAACCCGGAACGAATTATCAAGACCTTAAGAGATAATGTGGGAGAGGGAAATTTTGATTACATGCTGGGCCCAATATAATTTGAAAGACTGGTGTATGGATGGGAAATGGATAATTGACAATGGAAAATTGACAATGTCGAATGTAAATTAGTAAATTAGTCTCCTGGCCCGCCGTGGGTTAAAACCCACGGCTAATAGCTTAAGTGGGTTAAAACCCACTGTACGCCTTGTCGCTGAAAGATTTCCCCTCGTTCCTAGGCTCCGCCTGGGAACGGGTTCTAGAGGCTCTGCCTCTAGTTGAAAATGGTGCAAGATATTAGTTTCAACCGACTGAAAGCCTTGTAGAGAAAGTGTTTAGTCCACAAAGCTTCGTAGTTCGAGATTGCTTCGTGCCTCGCAACAGGGCTGCGTGTCCTGCGCGGTTTTTTAAAGTTGGAATGTCAAATGGCGATCACCTATTTCTGGGCGAGAAGTTCAGCCATTTGATCGAAAATAAATTAGTAAATTAGTCTCCTGGCCCGCCGTGGGTTAAAACCCACGGCTAATAGCTTAAGTGGGTTAAAACCCACTGTACGCCTTGTCGCTGAAAGATTTCCCCTCGTTCCTAGGCTCCGCCTGGGAACGGGTTCTAGAGGCTCTGCCTCTAGTTGAAAATGGTGCAAGATATGAGTTTCAACCGACTGAAAGCCTTGTAGAGAAAGTGTTTAGTCCACAAAGCGTGGACTCGGGCTTTATTACAATAACGGCTCACAGAGAACGGTTTATCGTTATCAACGAGCACAAGACCACACCCGTTTCAAACCCAAACCGAGAGGTCTCAAACCCAAACCGAGAGGTCTCAAACCCAAACCGAGAGGTTTCAAACCCAAACCGAGAGGTCCAAAACATAAACCGAGAGGTCCAAAACCCAAACTCCGAACTTTAAACTCCGAACTCCTTCCCTCACGTGGGGCCATCCGAGTAGACAGCCATTATTGTGGCAAGAGTCAAGCCTCCTGCGATCGGCCAGTGGGGCAGGGGTGTGGTCAAAAGTAGTTGATAGTCATTTGTTGCCGATAACTGTAGGGGCGAAGCATTCGGGCGACAAATTCTGACATAAATTACAGATTTTCTCTCCGAATGCAACGCCGGAGCCCCCGCGAGGATCTCCCCGTACCAACTGTTTTTGACCACACCCGTGGGGCAGAGGGCGGGACGAACCCCGGAAGCACTAAAGTGCTTACTACGAACCCGGAAGCACTAAAGTGCTTACTACGAACCCGGAAGCACTTTAGTGCTTACTACGAACCCGGACTTGGCAGTAGCGCCAGAAGATCTTAGAATAAATCTCATGTCCCATCATCTGTCCAGGATCTCTGATGACCTCGACCATTCTGCTCAGCAAATACGACCCCTCTAACACGGAAGCCAAATGGCAACAATATTGGCAAGACCATCAGGTCTTCCAAGCTGACCCCGCAAAAGGCGGCGAACCTTACTGTGTCGTGATCCCGCCCCCTAATGTCACGGGCAGTCTCCATATGGGTCACGCTTTTGAAAGTTCCCTCATCGATACTTTGGTCCGCTACCACCGGATGCGCGGACGCAATACTCTCTGGTTGCCCGGCACTGACCACGCTAGCATCGCTGTCCAAACTATTCTGGAAAGACAATTACATGCTGAAGGCAAATCTCGCTACGATCTGGGCCGCGATCGCTTTCTGGAACGGGCCTGGCAGTGGAAAGCGGAGTCCGGGGGGACGATCGTCAACCAACTGCGACGCCTGGGGGTGTCGGTGGACTGGTCCCGGGAACGCTTTACTATGGATGCAGGTTTGTCGAAGGCGGTATTAGCAGCATTCGTCCAATTCTACGAACAAGGACTGATTTATCGCGGCAACTACATGGTTAACTGGTGCCCAGCTTCCCAGTCGGCGGTGTCTGACCTGGAGGTGGAAAGTAAGGAGGTAAATGGGCATCTGTGGCATTTTCGCTATCCTCTCACGGATGGTAGCGGCTATGTGGAGGTGGCCACTACCCGACCGGAAACTATGTTGGGGGATACGGCGGTGGCAGTTAATCCCCAAGACGAACGCTATCAGCATTTAATCGGCAAAACAGTCACTTTGCCAATTATGAACCGGGAAATTCCCATTATTGGCGATGAATTGGTCGATCGCGCCTTCGGGACGGGTTGCGTGAAGGTGACTCCCGCCCACGATCCCAATGATTTTGATATGGGCCAGCGCCACCAGTTGCCTTTCATCAATATTATGAATAAGGATGGCAGCTTGAATGAAAATGCGGGACAGTTTCAGGGACTTGACCGCTTTGTCGCCCGCAAAAATGTGGTGGCACAGTTGCGAGAAGAAGATTTCCTGGTTAAGGTTGAAGATTATACCCATGCTGTCCCCTATAGCGATCGGGGCAAGGTACCGGTCGAACCTCTCCTCTCTACCCAGTGGTTCGTGAAAATTCGCCCGATCGCGGATAAAACTCTGGAATTCTTGGACGAAAAAAATTCTCCTCGGTTTGTCCCCGATCGCTGGACGAAGGTCTATCGGGATTGGCTGGTAAAATTGAAAGACTGGTGTATCTCCCGCCAACTGTGGTGGGGACATCAAATTCCGGCCTGGTATGCGGTCAGCGAAACGGGAGGTGAAATAACTGATACTACTCCCTTCGTGGTGGCAGGCGATCGGGAAGCAGCAGAAGCACAAGCGAAAGCTAAGTTTGGGGAAGATGTCCGGTTATTACAGGATCCTGACGTATTAGATACCTGGTTTTCTTCGGGACTATGGCCATTTTCGACCATGGGCTGGCCGGAAAAAGACCATCCTGACTTCAAGTTTTACTATCCGACGACAACTTTGGTAACGGGTTTTGATATCATCTTCTTCTGGGTAGCCCGGATGACGATGATGGCAGGACATTTTACGGGTCAGATGCCTTTTAAGGATGTCTATATTCACGGGTTGGTCAGGGATGAGAACAATAAAAAAATGTCCAAGTCAGCGGGGAACGGCATCGATCCCCTGCTGCTGATTGAGAAATACGGTACGGATGCCCTGCGTTATACTTTGATTAAGGAAGTGGCAGGTGCAGGTCAAGATATTCGCTTGGAATATAACCGCAAGACGGATGAGTCGGCATCGGTGGAAGCATCCCGCAATTTTGCTAATAAGTTGTGGAATGCGGCCCGGTTTGTGATGATGAACCTGGATGGGAAAACTCCCCAAGCATTGGGTTTTCCTAACATGGAGGCCCTGGAACTGTCCGATCGCTGGATTTTGTCTCGGTTCAATGGAGTGGTGCAGCAGACGGGGGACTACATAGATAACTATGGTTTGGGAGAAGCGGCGAAGGGACTCTATGAGTTTATCTGGGGAGACTTTTGCGATTGGTACATTGAATTGGTAAAATCGCGGCTGCGTCAAGATGGGGAACCTGGTTCCAGAATGGTGGCCCAGCAGACTTTGGCCTACGTGTTAGAAGGGATCCTGAAACTGCTGCATCCCTTTATGCCCCATGTTACCGAGGAAATTTGGCAGACTCTCACTCAAGCAGAGGCACCGGAATCTTTGGCGATCGCAGTTTATCCCGAGGCCGAGACAAGTATAATAGATGGCAAGCTGGAAGAAAATTTCGCTCTGATAATTGACACGATCCGCACGATCCGGAATTTGCGGGCGGAAGCGGATGTGAAACCCGGAGTGCAGGTGGAGGCGATCTTGCAGAGTGAAAGCCTCAGGGAACGCGAAATACTGGAGGCCGGGGAAACTTATCTGCGAGAGATTGGTAAGGTAGAGAAATTAACCATTACCGAGACTGTGGCGGAAGTTGGGCAGATTATAGCAGGGGTGACGGGGACAGTACAAGTGCTAATTCCCTTGGCAGGTGTAGTCGATGTGGAGGCCCTGCGTGCTAAGTTGCAGAAGGATTTGGGTAAGATAGAAGCAGAAATTAAATCTCTGGAAGGCCGTCTCAATAATCCGGGTTTTGTTAACAAAGCCCCAGCAGAAGTGGTAGAAGGGGCCCGGATGAGTCTAGCAGAGTCGGAAAAACAAGCCGAAATTTTGCGCGATCGTTTAGGTCTTTTGTGAAGCTACCACGTTTTCTTTGTCTACAGGCATGGGTTAGATAGGAAAGAGAAATGACTACTACAAAGCAAGAGTTGCTCTTGATAGATGGGAGCTGGCTGGCCTCTCGGGCTGCTGCTTGGCAAACCCGCACTTTTGGACCAGAACCTTCTACAGAGTACGAAACTCATGTCTGTTTTAGTTTTATGGTGGGCTTACTGGACGTCGTAGTCAAGCACCAACCGCAGGCGATCGTCATAGCGATGGGAAGCAACACCCCAATATTTCGATGCTACGAATACCCTGGTTACAAGGGTGTAACAGACCCAGAAAAAACGATTTTTGGTCTTATGCCAGCCAAAAGTCATCTTTATGCACTGCTCCAGGCTCTAAATCTACAAATAGTGAATGCTGCGGGATATGAAGGAGATGATGTATTGGCAACATTAGCGCTTGTGGGGAGCGCAGAGGGCTACAGGGTGAAAGTGTTGACGGGCGACCAGGACTTATTTGCGGTTGTAGACGACAGCAAAAATATTAGCGTATTATATCAAGAGGGCTACAGGGCGAAAGTGTTGATGGGCATAACTAAGGTTCTCGCCCCCTCGGAATTCTGTGAGGCAGAAGTCATCGACCGACTAGGCGTCGCACCGGTCCAGGTAACTGACTATAAAGCGCTCTGCGGGGATCCATCTGATAACATTCCTGGGGTCAAGGGAATAGGCCGTAAGACGGCGGCCAATCTACTAAACAGCTATGGTAGTCTCGACAATATATATGCGTCGTTAGGAAATATTAAGGGGGCTGTGAAGGACAAGCTAGTTGCAGGCCAGTCGTCGGCTTATTTGTTCCAGCGCTTGGTTCAGTTGAGGACGGATATTCTAGGTGAGGTAAAAGCAGTCCGCTCGTTTTTCCCGATCGGTGTTCGCCTTGAGGACTGCTTGGTATCTAAGTGCAGGTTGCTGCCAGTCCCCTGCGTTGCATTTGAACCCTGGGATTTTGATGATGTGGATTTGGTGGTGCGATTTGTTCCGGTATAAACTGAAACACAGTGAAAGCCGGGTCGGTTCCATAAGCCGACAACTTTGGTATCATGAGGGTCCAAACCCCTCCCTCCAAGTACAGGAGTGACTCCGGTCCTTAGTGCTGCGAAGTGACATCATCGTGGTGCGGAGCAAGGACTTAAGTGTAGGCCATCTGGTAGCTCAAACCGGAAACGCCGCTAGGGAAATGCTCATGGCTAGAAAAAGCGAACCTACTTAAACCTCGTTAATACAGACCAGCGAAAGAGCTGATACGCTGGCCCAAAAGGGATAGGAAGCAAGGTATCAACTGTCGGCAATAGTTGATAATGTACTCCATAAAGCTCCCGGGGGAGTGTAGGGGCCTAAAAGCATAAATAATGATACCAAGGAACAAAGTAATCTCCAGTGTGCTATCCACCTGGTATGTCCATCGGATGGATAAGTTAGATGATAAGCGCAAAGCCACTGGGGAAGGGATGTCCTAAGAAGCCAATGCCTAGGGTAACGCCTATGGATATGCAGACGTGGGACGGTGATGATAGGAAACAATCGGGGACAAGTAATTCTGATTAATATTACGGTGACCAGCTCCCAAGGGAGGTTAGGTTATAACTTCCTGGCAAAACACATCCAGGATAGGGATAAACGAACAGATTGTAAGGCAAACCAGGAGCAATCCTGACAAGCTGCCCAAGGAAAGGGCCTATCACCCAGTAGCCGGATGCATTGAAAGGTGCAAGTCCGGTTCCGAAAGGGAGGGTTGGGAAGTGATTCCTAGCTCGACCCCGACCCTAGCCTCAGCAGGAGGTGCGATTTCGAGAATGTGGGCGCACACAGATGAATTATGCGGATGGGAAGATGGTGCCGGGTATTCTGCGTGGCGGAGGGTTCCTGAGTCAGAACGCGAAGAACGTGCGGCATTGTTGTCGGCTGAACTCGGTGTTCATGATAGCTGTGCGGTTGGGTGGGTAGTGCCAGCTATTGTTAACCTCTTGAGTTGCTTGCTCCCGCTGGATCCTTACACGGGTGTGCCTAAAAATGAAATGCACCGGCACCGGTTTAGTTGAGGCACGAAACCCAACCTACGAACTTACTTGACCTTGTTTCTGGCGCTGGCGCAAAAAATCAGCAAACTCTTCAAGTTGTCCCAGACGTTCTTCTGAAAGTTCATCTAAAATAGCTGCTAATCTGGCCCGAACCCCAACAGTTTCACTAGCTGGTTTAACCAGGTATATTTGGTCAGGATAAACAGTTTCAATACCTATATTTTCTACAAAAGAGTCAGGATCCTCTCTATGACTCTCAATAAAATTTCCTTGTCGATCGTATTTTACCCAGTTGCCAAACAGTTCCACTTCGTAAGCTTCGCCATTGTTATAAACTTCGACGATCGTTCCGATCGTTTCTGAACTAGCTATCCCACCTTCAGTTAATTCTATATCCTGGGTTAATTTAACAGTAGCAAAGAGATGAAATTGATTATTCACGGTCAATCTCCTTTTTTATGTTCTGGAACAGCAGTGACAAAACGGGCAATATTTTCACCGAAACGTACTAACCACACGGTCTTAATAGGTTTTGATCGTCCGTTTAGCGTAGCGTGTATCAATTTGAACTGAAGCTACATAGCTATCGCCATAAGGATGTTTACCTGTTGGTTGAAGTCGATCGAGAGAAACTTCGGCTAAGATAGCTTGACGAATAGATTCAGCAGAGTCAAAACCAAGAATATTTTGCCAGTAGTTTTGCTTATCGTTTCCAGAGATGCCCACCCTGTCGTGTCGCTCCCGCGCACGACATGGGTGGGCACTCTCGGAAACGATCGCCTCCTTCGCCCGGTTTGGCTATACAGGTTAATAAATATTCTGCTTTGGCGATCGGAAACTTTATATCTAGAGGCTGGTTCATTTTCCCTTTTTCTTCACTTTCAATCTCCTTTAATCCTAGGGTTTACATCGCCCACGTTAGTTCCTCGCGATCGCCCGATCGCCCTTCACAAAAACTCCAGTACCCTTTGGAGATAAGTATCAGCCGACTCCAACATCGGAAAATGAGCCGTATTGGGAATCATCGCCAATTCTACTAAATCATTCAACTCAGCCGCCTTTTTCCCCATCATAGCTGGAATAATCTTATCGTACTCGCCAGAAACCAACAGACAAGGAACTGACAAATTAGCAAATTCCTGTGGCATAAATTCCGCTGCATGCTTACTTACAGAAGTATATATCGTACCCAATGCTGCGTCGTAATCTGCTAACAGAAAATCTTCCAAAAAAGCCCGACTTTGGGCAGAGGGAATGGCACGATAAAGGAATCTGGCCATAAACATCTTATCCATCAGTGGAATCTGCGTCAGCCACTTGGGGCGAAACTTCACTACATACCCGCCAAAGCGATGAAAAGCCGTAAATGACTTTTCGTCATATGCAAAAATCCCACTACAGGTTAAAATAGCCTTTTCTACCAATTCCGGGTAGCGATTCATAAACAGCACCGCCACTGACGCCCCCATGGAATGGGCATTAATATACACCCGTTCCAGCTGCAAAGCATCTAGCAATGCTGCTAAATCTTCTGCATATTCTTCCATTTCGTAGCCAATTTCCACCGGTTGTTCCGGCAGTCGGCTTCTGCCAAACCCCCGCATATCATATAGCAGACAATCAAATTTATCCCCGATCGCCCTTGCCGTCGATTCCCAGTACCGGTTCGAACCCGCCCAGCCGTGGACAAACACCATCACCGGCTTACTTGACGCCGCCGAATCCCCTTTCACCCATTCATAATAATGTTCTACGCCACGAACCTTTATCTTTACCATCATCCTATAAAACAATCGAGGGTGAAATCCTGTAGACTTCACCCTTCACTATATCCTCTATCCCGGACAAAGTTAAGCCGAAGCTGGCTTCGGCAGAGAAGAAGGATGTAACAGCAACTCAACAGTCGATCGCTTCTCAACCATTTCCTTAGTGATGGCGCAGCGAGTCACATCCTTGCGGGATGGCAACTCGTACATCACCTCCAGCATCAGTTCTTCCACGATACTCCGCAGGGCCCTCGCTCCCGTCTTACGCCGGTATGCCTCTTTGGCGATCGCCTTTACCGCCTCCGGTCGGAACTCCAGCTGAACATTATCCATCCAGAGCAGTTTCTGGTATTGTTTAACCAGAGCATTTTTCGGTTCCGTCAAGATTGCCATCAGGGCCTCTTCATCCAGAGGTTCCACAACTGCCGCCACTGGTATTCTGCCAATGAACTCTGGAATCATGCCAAACTTCACCAGATCGTCTGGTTCCATATGTTTCAGTACCTCAGCTGTCCGTTGTTCCTTTCGAGGCGTATTTTCTCCAGGCTGAATAAACCCGATCGACTTTTTCCCCATCCGTTGGGAGACCACCTTATCCAGGCCCACAAACGCACCGCCACAAATAAACAGGACATTACCCGTATCGATCT
The DNA here is from genome assembly GCA_005518205.2 of Hormoscilla sp. GUM202. Taxonomy (GTDB): domain Bacteria; phylum Cyanobacteriota; class Cyanobacteriia; order Cyanobacteriales; family Desertifilaceae; genus Hormoscilla. Next base: position 168,107 of record RFFC02000011.1, on the reverse strand, counting down.
GAATGCAATCTTGGTAGGGATGCTTCCGTCCCCCTTGGGGAGGCACATTTGCTACAGTTCCCTCCAACATTTTCAGCAAAGCTTGCTGAACACCTTCACCCGATACATCCCTCGTGATTGAGGTATTTTCGCTCTTACGGGCAATCTTGTCAATTTCATCTATATAAATGATTCCCCGCTGAGCTTCTTCTACATCAAACTCTGCCACTTGCAGGAGACGCAGCAAGATATTTTCCACATCCTCACCGACATACCCCGCTTCCGTCAGTGTCGTCGCATCTGCCACTGCGAAGGGTACATCCAGCATTTTTGCCAGAGTTTGAGCCAACAGCGTTTTTCCACAGCCCGTCGGCCCGATCAGCAGGATATTCGACTTTTGCAATTCTACAGCATCATCCTTATTAGAACCTTTGCAGTCGTTTTTCGCCTGGATAAAGCTGAGACGCTTGTAATGGTTATATACCGCCACCGAGAGTACCTTCTTCGCCTCCTCTTGACCTATTACATGGTCGGAGAGGTAATTTTTAATCTCTTTCGGCTTAGGAATTTGATGCAACGATACATTTGCCGTACTTTTCCGCCGCTTTGGCGCCGGTTGTTCTCGCTGCTGGGCCGACTGTTCAAACAGTTCCTCGTCTAAAATCTCGTTACACAGTTCCACGCACTCATCGCAAATATATACTCCCGGCCCAGCTATCAATTTGCGCACTTGCTCCTGAGACTTTCCACAAAAGGAACATTTTAGATGGGAGTCATACTTTGACATACTCTGCCTCTCATTTCACTACTGCGATCGGTTTGACCTTGGTGGGGCTGGAGATTACGCGATCTATGATACCATAATTTTTGGCTTCCTCTGCCGACATAAAGAAGTCGCGTTCCGTATCTGCTGCTATTTTTTCCAGGGGTTGACCCGTGTGTTCCGCTAGCAATTCATTCAGAGTTTGCTTATGATAGAGAATTTCTCTGGCTTGAATTTCTATGTCAACCGCTTGTCCTTGAGCCCCACCCAATGGCTGGTGAATCATGATCCGGGAATTCGGCAAAGACAGGCGCTTCCCTGGGCCCCCCGCCGTCAGCAGAAATGCGCCCATACTCGCAGCTAAACCATAACATATGGTCACCACATCTGGGCGAATTTGTTGCATCGTGTCATATATTGCCATCCCAGCCGTCACCGACCCTCCCGGGGAGTTGATGTACAACTGGATGTCTTTTTCTGGGTCTTCTGCTTCCAGGAACAGCAATTGGGCCACTAGGGAGTCGGCTACATTATCGTTCACCTGCGTTCCCAAAAAGACAATCCGCTCGCGCAATAGCCGCGAGTAGATATCAAAGGCCCTTTCTCCTCTACCGGACTGTTCGACTACCATCGGGATGACGCCCAAGGTCTTCACAGAGTAGGCATCAAAGCTGCTCTTGCTTTCGGGCGAGTAATTTTTGGTTTGAGATACAAGCATAAAGCCGTCAGTTGTCAGTTATCAGTTGTCAGTTGTCAGTTGTCAGTGGCCTAGTCTGTCTTTGCCTGTTCTGGTCAGCTAATACCATTCTCTCTGTAGACCATTATGACCTCATCTACTGGAGTTGGGGGGAAAATCTTACTCTTGGGACTCGAATGGGCCGATCTACTCGATAGGTGCTTCGGGCCCTGTTTGAGAGATTTCCTCTGCTGGTGCTGGATCTGCTAGTGCTGTCTCCTCGCGAACCCCTACGGTCCGCGGACGGTCCGCCTCTTGGGAGTTGGGAGCTGCTGGTGGTTGTAGGGTTCCTTCTGGGACCAGTTCTATCGTGCTATGTTCTTCTACCCAACCGAGGACTTTTTCTCGCACCAGGTCTATTCCAACCGCCTCTCTCAGTTTTGCTTCGTCAAATATCTCCTTCTCCTGATTAGAGTATCGATCCAATATCTCTGTCATTTTCGCCTCTATGGCTTCTGGGGAGACTTCAATGGATTCCCGTTTGGCTATTTCTTTGACTGCTAGGTTGCGTTTAATCCGTGCGATCGCCTCTGGCTGTGAGTTCTGGCGCATGGAAGCGACCATTTCTTTTGTCAACATCTTTTGCACGTCCACCCCTTGCTTAGCCAGATCGTATGCTGTCTGAGTCATCATTTCGTCAATCTCAGAGGATATCCTACTTGCAGGAATTTCCACTTCCAACTGCTCTACCAGCGCCTCCATGAGAGCTTGGGACTTGTTAGCTGCTGTTTGACCTTCGGCCCGATCTGTATATTTGCTTTCCAGATCGGCTCGCAATTCGGCTAGAGTTTCAAACTCACTAACTTCTGCGGCTAGTTCATCGTCTAATTCTGGCAACTCTTGTTCTTTAATCTCCTTCAGGGTAATGCTGAACACCGCTTGAATACCCCTCAAGTCCTTTTGGGGATAGTCTTCTGGGAACTGGAGCGGTACTTCTTTAGTTTCCCCCAGCTGCATCCCGACAATGCCCTCCACAAATCCAGGGATAAACCCTTCCGTTTTCAGTTCCAGTTCAAACTCGTCCGCTTTGGCTCCGGGAATCTCTGTTTCCCCTTCTTCCCCTTCTTCCCCTTCTTCCCCTTCGGAAGACGATGTCTTCGCCATCCGCCCGGCAAAATCGATCACCGTTATGTCACCCATCTGGGCCGGACGCTCTTCTACTGGTATCAGAGTCGCTTGCTTGTGACGTTGCTCTTCCAATATTCCATCTACTGTGGCGGGGTCGTACTTTACTTCCTCTACTTTTATGGTTAAGCCCGAGTACTGTTCGATTTTAATTTCTGGCGGTATGTCAACCGCCACATCGAATGTCAGGGGTTGTCCCGGCTTATACTCGCTGACTAATGCCTCGAACTCCGATACTAACTGGGGTTTGTCCAAAGCCTCTATCTTCTCTTGGGCGATCGCCTCTGATGCCGCTTCTTCGATCAGCTTTTCCAGGGCCACTGCTTTCAGGTTCTGGGAGCCCAACCGCTGGATCAACACTTGACGGGGCACTTTTCCTTTCCGAAACCCAGGAATGTTTACCTTCCCCCTGTAATCTGCCAGCACCTGCTCGTAAGCCTGCTTGGACCTTTCCGGTGTTATTTCTATTTCCAGACCCATCTGGCTGTTTGGACGCTTTTCCTGGGTTACTTTCATTTGTTCTTGACCAATATTTCCTACTTGTTCGCAGTCGGCCCGAGGGACCTAGCCTACCAGCAGCGCCAGAGACGCCTGCCGGTTGTGGCGCTGCTGCATGCAGTTGCCGATTGCTTTCCTATCATACAGTTCCTGTCCGCGAACGGTCCGCGGACGGCCCTAAAAATCGGGGCGGATACATCAGCCCGATAACTTTCAAGACCCTAAAACCCAGGCTGCCAGGCTAACTGAGGATCTTTGCGCCTACGGAGCGATCCCCGCTACTGTGTTAACTTGCTATTAGTTAGATTAAGATAGATTACATCCGAGACCTGCTATAATCTGAAAACTTATAGTTCGTTCATATTTTCGATTTTCGCCTTGTGCTCAAACTTAATATTTGTCTGTATAAGGAGGGGCTTTGTCTATATATTACCGAGTAGCAATTTTAGGAGCGACGGGTGCAGTGGGCACCGAGTTAGTGGAATTATTGGCATCGCGAAAATTTCCCCTTGCCGATCTGAAGCTGCTAGCTTCCCCGAGGAGTGCCGGTCGTAAAATGAGATTTCAGGATAGGGAAATAGAAGTGGAGGCGGTAGGAGAGGGGTGTTTTGATGATGTGGATTTGGTGCTAGCCTCAGCAGGAGGTGCGATTTCGAGAACTTGGGCGCACAAAGCAGTAGCAGCTGGGGCAGTGGTGGTGGATAACTCTAGTGCTTTCCGTATGGATCCGCAAGTGCCATTGGTAATTCCAGAAATTAACCCCCAAGCAGCGGCAAAACATCAGGGGATTATTGCCAACCCCAACTGTTCGACGATTTTGATGGCTGTTGCTGTCTGGCCTTTGCATCAGGTCCAACCGGTGGAGCGCTTGGTGGTGGCGACCTACCAATCGGCTAGTGGTGCCGGTGCGCGGGCGATGCAAGAGGTGAAAACTCAGGCCCAAGCGATCTTGAATGGTGAAGAACCCCAGGGGTCGGCGTTTCCCTATCCCTTGGCTTTTAATTTGTTCCTGCATAACTCCAAGTTGAACGATCGGGGGTATTGTGAGGAAGAAATGAAAATGGTGAATGAGACGCGGAAGATTTTTGCGGTACCGGAGATGAGAATAGCAGCAACTTGCGTGCGGGTGCCCGTACTCCGGGCCCATTCGGAAGCGGTGAATCTGGAATTTGCCCAACCTTTTGAGGTACAAGGGGCGCGGGAAATTATTAAAGCAGCACCAGGGGTGCGTCTGGTAGAAGATTGGCAGGCAAACTATTTCCCGATGCCGATGGAGGCGACGGGTAAAGATGATGTATTAGTCGGTCGGATTCGTCAAGATATTTCTCATCCCTGTGGGTTGGATCTGTGGCTGAGTGGCGACCAAATTAGGAAGGGGGCAGCTTTGAATGCCGTGCAAATTGCGGAGTTGTTGGTGGAACAGAATCTACTAGGTAGTCCGAAAATGCTGGCAAGGAGTGCCTTTGAGAGTTAACAATGAGGAGTGAATTGTGAGAGATTTTGGACGAGTGATCACTGCGATGGTGACGCCTTTCGCAGCAGATGGCACGGTAGATTACGCTGTTGCTGAAAAGCTAGCATCCTGGTTAGTGGAAAACGGATCGGATAGTTTGGTGCTTTGCGGTACGACGGGTGAGTCTCCAACTTTAAGTTGGAATGAGGAACACGAGTTGTTTCAGGTGGTCCAGAAGGCAGTGGCAGGTAAGGCTAAGGTGATCGCTGGCACGGGCTCGAATTCGACCTCGGAGGCGATCGCGGCTACGGAAAAAGCTGCTAAGCTAGGATTAGATGGTTCTTTGCAGGTGGTGCCTTATTACAATAAGCCGCCTCAAGAGGGGCTTTATCAGCATTTTCGGGCGATCGCAGATAGTTGCCCTTCTTTGTCGATTATGCTCTACAATATACCCGGTCGGACCGGGACGAATATGCAACCAGAGACGATCGCGCGTCTGGCGGAAATAGATAATATCGTAGCAATCAAGGAGGCGAGTGGTTCTTTGGATCGGGTCAGTCAAATCAGAAGTATGACTGCGCCAGAATTTGAGATCTACTCAGGGGATGATTCTCTGACTTTACCCCTGTTATCAGTGGGCGGGAAAGGGGCGGTGAGTGTTGCTTCTCATGTGGTGGGAAGTCAGTTACAAGAGATGATTCAAGCTTTTGGGGCGGGTCAGACCCAAAAGGCTACTGAAATACATCTGCAACTTTTCCCTTTATTCAAAGCTTTGTTTACCACTACGAACCCTATTCCCGTTAAGGCGGCACTCAGACTGCAAGGTTGGGAGGTGGGTTCGACTCGTCTTCCCCTTGCAGAACCGCCAGAACAGGTCAATCAAACCATAAAAACTGTTCTGACTGAATTAAATTTACTCTCATAAGGTTTTGAGTACAACTTAATAGTTTTAATTGTCAATTGTAGGTAGTAAGTTGTAGGTAGTCCACCAGTCCTACGCAACTAAAAACTAACAATTGTCATGGGTTAGTCATTAGTCATCTGCAGACTAATGACAAAGACTCCTAATGACTTAAAATAAATGAATGTAGAGGTAGTTTATGACTAAAAACGGATCGAAACCCAAACTAAAAATTATTCCCCTAGGAGGATTACACGAAATCGGCAAAAATACCTGCGTTTTTGAGTTTAATGAGGAAATTATGCTGCTGGACGCGGGATTGGGTTTCCCGACGGAGGGAATGCATGGTGTCAATATCGTGTTGCCAGATATCAGCTATCTGCAAGAAAATCGTCACCGCATTCAGGGGATGATCGTTACTCACGGTCATGAAGATCATATCGGGGGTATTCCCTATCACCTACGAGAGTTTGATATTCCAGTGATTTACGGTCCCCGCTTGGCCATGGCTTTGCTGGAGTATAAACTGGCAGAGGCGGGAGTGGCCGATCGCACGGAGTTGAGAACGGTAGGACCTCGGGATATGGTGCGCATTGGCAAGCATTTTTTGGTGGAGTTTATTCGCAATACGCACTCGATGGCGGATAGCTTTACGGTGGCGATACATACCCCTATTGGCGTGGTGATTCATACGGGGGATTTTAAGATCGATCATACGCCAGTAGATGGGGAATATTTTGATTTTCATAGATTGGCGGAACATGGGGAACAGGGAGTTCTGTGTTTGATGAGTGATTCGACTAACTCGGAAGTATCGGGTTTCACTCCTTCGGAAAGTTCTGTTTATCCTAATCTGGATCGGGTGATTGCTCAAGCGCCGGGACGGGTGCTGGTAACGACGTTTGCTTCTTCGGTGCATCGGATTAATATAATTTTGCAGCTGGCCCAGAAGAATAACCGGTTGGTGTCGATCCTGGGACGATCGATGCTGAATGTGATTGCCCACGCACGCAATCTGGGTTATATCAAGTGCCCGGAGAGTTTACTGCAACCTTTACATGCTATACGCAGTCTGCCCGACGATCAAATCTTGATTCTGACTACGGGTTCTCAAGGGGAACCTCTGTCGGCCATGACTCGGATCGCGAATAAATCTCACCGACAAATTAAAATCCGTAAAGGGGATACGGTGGTATTCTCGGCGAACCCGATCCCGGGAAATACAATTTCGGTGGTGAACACGATTGATAAATTGATGAAGCTGGGTGCTAATGTGGTATATGGGCGAGATAAGGGGATTCATGTTTCCGGTCACGGCTGTCAGGAAGACCAAAAGCTGATGCTGGGTCTGACTCGCCCTAAGTTTTTCTTGCCAGTTCACGGCGAACACCGCATGCTGATTAAACATGCCCAAACTGCTCAAAGTCTGGGCATTCCCGAGGAAAATATGGTCATAGTTGATAATGGGGATGTGGTAGAATTGTCGGCAGATTCTATTCGCATCGCTAGTAAGGTCTCTTCTGGCATTGTCTTGGTGGATAATGCGGGATTATTCCACGATCGCCTGCTGAAGGAACGCCAGCAACTGGCAGAAGATGGGGTGGTCACGATCGCGGCTACGATCGGTTGGGATGGTAAGTTAGTGGCTCAGCCTCAGTTACATCTGCTGGGTGTGGTCACTGGCCTGGAAAGTACGCATTTACAAGCTTCCGTGACTCAGTCTATGGAAACTATCTTGCGCGATCGATTTTCGGAGTTCTCTTATTGCTTCGAGAATGGGGAAGTGGAAGTGGACTGGGAAAAACTCCAAGCTCAGTTAGAGACGACATTGGGTAAGCAAGTGCGACGCTTGCTGCAAAGTAAGCCTATGCTGGTCTTGTTACTCCAAAAACTAGATTTTCCCGATGTGCCCCCAAGTCTCCCTGCTGTTGCGGAAACTGTGAAATCTCGACGCACTCGTACCCGTCCTACTGCTAAAGTCGCTTCTTAGATCGTAAGGCGTAGGATGGGCGGGCGTCTCGCCTGCCCTACGCTGCCTCAGATGAGATGAAAAATGAAGCTAAGTAGGATAAAATCATGTCAGACGATCGGCGAATAGCGACAGCATTACTGCTGTGTATTTCTAGTCATGTTGGTTTGGACGCTAATTAAATTCGTGCAGCCCGAAAGAGCAGCTAGAATATTTGAGAAGTTCTACTTCCTGGGAGGGTTTGGCAACATTGCTATCTATGTGGTTGGTGTGGTACAACTGGCAATCATTATTGGCTTTGTCATAGGGTTTCAAAAGCGATGGACCTACCTGGCCGTGTTGTTTCTCCATGCTGTTTCTACCTTTGCGAGCTACAAACAATACCTCGCACCTTATCAAGACCGCAATATCCTGTTTTTCGCCGCCTGGCCTATGTTAGCTGCTTGCTTCACCCTTTACTACCTCCCTCCTCCCTCCGAGACATAGATACCAAGTGGGTTATTCCTTTTCGATGAACTTAAGGGCGATATTGAATTAAGAAACCCGGTTTTTTAGAAAAACTGGGTTTCTGCAGCAAAGGTAAGAGGCGGCGTTCTGATAATAAGTGCTATAGCAGTATGATTTTGGTCTAGAAAAGGAGAGAGTTGGTGACAGTAGCAATAACGAAAACGGAAAACAAGGCGGAAAAAAGGGCGGAAATCAAGGGCGATCGCATCCCAGTCCCCGCAGAACAACGGGTATTTTTCCATAATATCAGCTGGCAAGGGTATGAGAAAATATTGGAGATACTGGGAGACGATCGTTCGGCCAGATTAACCTACGACAGAGGGACATTAGAGATTACCATGCCATCAGAAAAACATGAAAATACTACCAGAATGATTGAACAATTTATCCGCAACTTAGTTTTTGAACTAGGAATGAAGGTAAAAACAATGGGTTCAACGACTCTGAATTATCCGGAGTTAGAAAAAGGGTCAGAACCAGATAATTGTTACTACATTCAGAATCAACCATTAGTAGCGGGCAAGGAAGTAGACTTGAAAACCGATCCTCCACCAGACTTAGTTGTGGAGGTGGATATCACTTATACCAACATCGACAAACCTCGCCTGTATGCAGCAATGGGGGTTCCCGAGTTGTGGCGTTATAATGGGGAAGTGCTGCGGATTTATCAATTGCAGGACTCCCGATATGTGGAAGTGGAAAATAGTCCGACTTTTCCCGACTGGGTGTCAAAAACAAAACTTTATGAGTTTCTGGAAGCGGCGATCGCGGATGAAATGGACGCCGAGAGAGATTTGAGAAGTTGGATTCAGCAGCAAGTCCGTAATGCTTGAAATGTGATAGAATAGTATGGAACAACTTTGTTTGATACTGAGGTCCGGTGGGGGAGATCGATCGCCCTCAAACATTAAGGGTCGCCTAGACACCGGTGGTTGCGCGTAGCGACAGCTTAAAACCCTCAGCCCCTCAGCAAAGTAAGCCGGATTTTGCCCAACAGCAGGTAAAATTAGTGCATGTGGTATTATGGTTGGAAAAAATGGATTGAAATTAAACCCAACCTCATCAAACAAGACAATTTTTAGTCGCAGACCAGTAGTCGCTCTATCGAAGAGATGCATGGGAATAACCAGGACCATAATAATGAAACGGAAAAAGCAGATATTTATGAACAAATATTGCTTGAGGGATACACAGATGCAGAGATAGCAGAAATCAAAAGTCTCATGTCAAATTGGGATAAAGCAACCTATCTTACTTTAGCTCATAGCATTGTAGATCGTGCGGATAGACACGGTTTTACAGATGATTATTTAAGGTACTTGAGAAAAGCCAGTAATTTTCAGATAAAAGGAGCGCGAAAGAAACTATTACCTAATGGGGCATATAGATGGAATAAAGGATCTGAATTTCTCATCAAAAGAGATGGCAAAATTATATCTTACGGAGAAAATTAAGAAGACAATGCAGAACTTAGACGTCAAAGATAAAGCCGGCAATGCCAAAAGGGCCAAGGAATATCTTGAGCGAGTATTAAATCAGCTACTGACTGATTATCAGACAACTTCATCAGAAAGAGATCAGCTAGCAGTATGGGAAGAGACTCAAGAGTTTACTATCTTAGGTGCGATCGAAATCTTTGCGACTGATATTCGAGGATATGCTTTTCAAGCTATTGCGGACGCTCGCTTAGAAGAAAATATTGTCGATAGTTTACATCAATTAAACATATTTGATATCCCGTATTTTGCAGATTGGTATTTTTCGATTGAATTGCATTATCCACAGATAAAACGCTATGTAGAGAAATTGAACTATCTCCGTTTATTGGTAATAGAATATATCAAAAATTATTAAATCTTAAGGGCGATCGCGATCTAGAGACAGCGGGCAAGCATTGGTGCGATCGCCTGCTAATCCTTCTGACTTAGACAAGACAAGGTCTAGGACATCGAGGATTGTCAGAAACCGGGTTTCTCCTGAAACGAGCAACGAAATATCGGTATTTTGCAAAAAGAAACCCGGTTTCTTGGCCGACGACGCTCTAGACAATTTTCTCAGAATGATATAGAATATAAAAAGAGTAAATTAGGAGAAGTCCCCATGCCCTCACCATTTCCCGGAATGAACCCCTATCTGGAAAATCCCCGCTTTTGGCATGAAATCCATAAATGGTTAACGATATTGATTGCAGAAATTATGAATCAGAAAATCCGCCCCAAATATTGGGTATCTGTTGAGGAGCGAGTGTATCAAACAACTGGAAATGGTGATGGCACTTTGCTCGTAGGAATTCCCGACAATGTAGTGAGAGGGCAAAGTAGAGTCAACATTATCCCCCCCTCAACCGGAGCTGTTGCGATCGCAGCCCCTCCTACCCAGCCAGTTCAGATTAACTTGCCAATGCCAGAAACAGTTAAGGAATGGTATCTGGAAGTGCGAGAAGTGGGGACAGATGAAGTCATTACCGTGATTGAAATCCTCTCGCCGAAAAACAAACAAGCAAAAGAAGGAAGGAAAAGCTACATGCAAAAACGGGAAAAGATTCTCGGCAGTTCTACCCATTTAATCGAAATTGATTTATTGCGCCAGGGCAAACCCATGGCCATGTTCAACCAGGATCTGAAGACTCACTACCGCATTGTGGTGAGCCGCAGCCAGACCCGCCCTATGGCAGATCTCTATGCCTTTAATTTGCCGCAAGAAATACCATCTATTCCTTTACCCTTGCAAGCAGAAGATGAAGAACCGTTAATTCCACTCCAATCATTATTACATACTCTGTACGATCGGGGAAGCTACGATTTGAGAGTCGATTATCAAACAAAGCTGACACCTGCTTTATCCACTGAAGATGATACCTGGGCAAATCAACTATTGTCTACATTAGGATTGCAGGAAAATAACCCTTCTGACAATCCCTCAGCATAAACTGGAGAATTTATGGTATAATCAACAAGGGAGGAAGAAAACAATGATTTTGAACATAGTAGGCGACAAATTGCAGATAGAGTGGGAATGGTACGAGCAATTATGGGGAGCAAACCTGGAAAAAACCTGGGAAATTTCCCTCAGTCATATCCAAGGAGTGACTACAGAGGAACCGGCCAGCAGTTGGACTGAAATCCGCGCTCCAGGTACTTTCTTTCCCGGTATAATCAAGGCGGGAACCTATTACAGTAATCGCGGTAAGGAGTTCTGGTACGTGACGAACGATCGGGATTACTTGGTATTGTCATTCCAGGAGGAGTCTTTCCAGAAAATAATCCTGACTCTGGAACAGAATGAAAATTGGCGATCGCTCATCGCGGAAACTATATCTGAACTGAACAGTGATAATGACGATCTGGTGTCACTTGACAAGTGACACCGCCTTCAGATACGGTTGAGTAACGATCTATTCACCAGCAGACTGTATGACATCAGCGTAAAGCTTATTACTCACTCTGAACCTTGCCTGCACAATTAAATCATCTACGATCGGCTTAACAGCTGGAATTAATCCTCTGAATTTGGCTGTAATCAGGACTCCTAATAGCCCTTTTAACTTCAGTCCATACCCAGAGGCTACTTTCCTGCCTAATTGTTCATCTATCAGCAGCAAGTCTGCTTTGAGTTCAATCGCAAGTGCGATCGCTTCCGACTCACCCTCATCCAGGTCTGTACGGAGTGTTTGTAACATTGTACCATCTGTCACTGACTGGATTTGAATCCAAGGCAGGGTTGGTACTGCTGCTGCTTGTGTGTAGGTCGTACCTACGTTAGAAATTTCGTTGGCGACGGCTGTGGGAATGGTAATTTTGCCATAGACTTGTTCTAACAGAGATAGACGACCAAGGGCAGCTAAATTGCTAATTGGTGAAGTGTTGCTGACAACTATCATTCTCCGTACATTTCCTTGATAGTATTGAGGTCTTCTCTGAAGTCAGCGACATCGTAATGAACGCAGATGTCACGACTGGCAAGTAGATGTTGGAATTGGATTAAATGCATTCCAAGTAGGCGACTCGCTTTGCCTATACTTAATTTATTTTGTCGGAATAGCATCAGCACAATTTCCTGCATGAACTCATTTTCAGACATGCGTGCAGATTGGAGTATTTCATCTGGGATGACTAGGCTCATTTTTTCTCCTGTAGTCCTTCGAGTCTACTTTAACTTATTATAAGTTGCCCGAGTGCGATCGCGCCGTAAATTAATGCCAGCAATATAGCCCGCGCAGGCGGGCTTCGTTCCTGTAGCCGGACCCTTTAGGGTTCGGGCTGTGCGCCCTGTAGCTGGTTAATAATCGGATTTCCCAGGACAATAATCAGGGCCGAAAGAGCGACGATCGGGACAACGGGGAGAAACCCAAAGGTCAAACTTGGGGGAATCAGACCCAATTGAAAGCCCAGCAGCACCAATTCTCCCGCTACAATAGAGATGATACAACTCAGGGGGTGAATGTTTTTGCCATATAAGGCCGCAATTACTGTCGGGAAGAGTACCGATAATCCCGTAAAGGCTTGGGTGGCCATGGCAAAGATTGAAGCTGGCGGTTTGTAGGCGAGGATCAAACCAACGATGGCTGCTAAAACAATCAGCACTCTGCCCATAAGGGTTTGTTCTTTGAGGGAAGCATTTTTGCGGAAGTAGGAGATGTAAATATCCCGGGTCAGCATCGAACCGATCGCCAACAACTGGGAATCCATTGTTGACATAAATGCTGCCAAGGCCCCCACCATCACAAAGGAACTCAGCCATATGGGAGCATATTTTTCCAGCATCATGGGCAAAATTCGATCGGCATCTTTTCCTACCAGATCCGGAAAAGCTATATGCCCCCACATCCCAATCATCACGGGGCAAATAAATAAGATTGTTGTGACAATTGGATAGAATACTGTAGAAACTTTCAGTGAATTGGCATTTTTCGCTGCATAAAACCGCATTAACATTTGCGGTAGCATTGGCAGGGCAAAATTCCAGAGAATAATATAGCTAAACAACTTTTTCTGCGTGAAAAAATTATTGACTCCCTGTCGAGATAAAAGTTCTGGGGAAATCTCGTAGACATTGCTGTTAGCTGTCGCTAAACCCCCAAGGCTATTGGCGATCGCTCCGAAGGCGGCGCTCATGAGTACAAACATTAACACTCCTTGCCAGATATCGGTTAAAGCGACGCTTTTCATCCCGCCCACGCAGACATAGAAAACAATAATCAATGTTAAAAGCGTCGCCCCCAAAAAGTAGGGAATTTGTCCGTTAGTCAAGCTTGATAGCAGATACCCTGCCCCGATCGGCTGTAAAGTTAAATAAGGCATAGTGAAAATTACCATCACCGCCATTACTAGCAATTTTAGGGCTTTGCTATGGAAGCAAACATCAATCAATTCTGGGGGAGTAATTAATCCTTTTTTCTTCCCCAACTGCCAGACTTTGTAGCCGATATAATAGAAACCCAGTGCTGCCATGCCCGTGTCAAAGGCCATCATCGGGTAATAACTCAGGCCGATGCGATAGCCAGATCCGGCAAATCCCAGAAAAAAGAAGGCGCTGAAATTGGTGGCACTCAGGGTGAAAAAAAGGACGATCGGGTTTATTTTGCGATCGGCGAGGAAATAGCCTTCCACCGTATTCTGTTCTTTTTGATAACCCGCCAGTCCTACCCACAGCGTCCCTAACAAATAGAGGGCGATCGCCAGATAGGGCATCAGGTACTCTATTGACATCAGTCGTTTTCCTCCGTCTTCCAAAATTGTAGCGTAAATATCAGCATAGCAACAGTCAGGACAATTTGCAAGGCAACCAAATATAAGAACCATGTGGGCAGATTTAAGAATGACAAGGAAATGTCTTGTCCCCCAGACCAAAAATTAAGGGTAAGAACCGCTATCACCGTAAAGCAGAAAAACCAGAATGATGAGGATTGAAAAATTTTCATAGTGATATCCAAAGGAGGTGGTGGGCACCGCCCACCCTACATATTACCATTGGGGCATTTTGGCAAGCAACTTGCTAGCAGCTATGCTATCGGTAGGTTTAGAAAAGAAATAGCCCTGGCCATATTCGCATTTTAATTCTCTCAACTGACTTAGCTGTTGTGCTACTTCCACTCCCTCGGCGACAATATCCATCCCTAAGGGGTGCATCCCAGTTTGGCAATGAGTAAAAATACTTCATTGCGCAACTGTCACCTTGAGAATACTCCATTAAGATAAGCGCAGCGATGCAGCAGAACCTGGGGAACATTGACGGCTTTCCATTGCGATCCTGAAAGCTTTAGCCGTGCCGCCTTCTGTGTACCGTTGATTCCACCTCTCCCGAACCAATGGAAATCCCCTCGGCTTGATAAGTAGTTAGACAAAAATAATTGCACATAGCCATGGGCGACATGCTCCGGATATGGAGACTAGCGCGAGAGAGTGTGTGAAATTAATTTTGTCCATGTACTTAATAGCTATAGTTCACAATGCGATGGCGATGCTTAGTAACATAGGCCCTAAAATTGTCCACCCGTGGATGGTCCCAGTCGTCAAATTCCTTGAGGGCCTCTGGCACCTTGCCAGACCAGAAAAGGGCTTTCACTCGTGCCAGTCGCTGGCCGGACCCGCCGATTTTTTCCAGATTTTCCATTAAGTGATACCAATCGAGGATTTCTTGACGAAAGATGGTCGGACCAATCTCGACAAACAGGTTCCAGATGCCATCATGGCCATCCCCGAGACACACAAGCGGATTCGCCAAGGGCTGCTGATTTACCCATTTGACCAGTCCTGCATTGTCTCGAAAAAAGGCCGCTACCCCCTGGTCATGCAGATTGACAGCCTTGTAATCGCGCCACTCACAGGGTTGACCAAGGGGAGTCCGTAAGCGCAATATCGGAAGTATATCTAGCCTTGGGTGTTCTACCGAGATTGGCAAGGGATTCTGGCAAATGAGTCAACTCAAAGGAAGGAGTGCGCTCTTTGTCCTGGTCGATGCTGATTTCTTCAATGGCCTCGGAGACCGTCGGCCACTCTTGCTCTGGGCCAGACTCTTTCTCTTGTGAATGCCTGATTTCTTCAATGGCCTCGGAGACCGTCGGGAACTCAAAATCATGGCGCTGCACCAGCCGTTGCTGAGTTCCCCGGGAGACGCTAATCCCCGTGAGCACCTTAAGATCTTCCGAGGCGTGCTCATAGGAAGAGTTTGCACTTAGCAATAAGCAACATTTCTCCAGATAGGGGCTCCACTGGCTATAGGGCTTTACCTCAAAATAGGCCGCTTGTTTGGAGGTGATTGAAATCTTGCCCACAATGCTATTTAAAGCTCTGGCTCGTCCGGCAGTGGTACCACTGCTACTTTGGATAAAAAAAGGGCAATCTCTGGACCGACGTATTGAAGCCACTGCCTGCGGATGGTGCCTTCTATCCCTGAGAGCGTTTTCAATTCCTCTGGAACAGTCGCTTGAGCCTCCTCGTACAACAAGGCGGCCATGGCCAAGGCATAAGTTTGTATTTGAGCCAACTTCTCTCTATTCATCGTTTCAGGGGGAACGTTTGTCTGGTATCTCAGCCTAACATCATCTCGTCAGTTGCTCGACTAAGCAAAAATACTCATTACCAAACTGGGATGCACCCTCCCTAAGTTGTGGGCCAGAGACACGATCGTCCGCACGCTCTCGGCGTTCTCCCGATCGATGTGCATGGGACTGACAAAGGACTTGTCAATCTTTAAGGTATGTATTGGCAATTTGTGCAGGCGACTCAGAGAAGAGTACCCCGTACCAAAGTCATCAATACTCAGCCCTATTCCCAAGGATTTTATCTTTTCCAAGGTACAGACTACCAATTCATCATTTTCCACGATCGCGCTTTCAGTGATTTCCAGCTTCAGACTGTACCGATCGCACTTAGTATGGCGCAAAATTTGATCCAACCGCCAGATCATATCCGGTTGAGAAAACTGCTTCGTAGACAGATTCACACACATAGTTAATGGTGTAGAAAAGCGCTGTTGCCAATGGGCCAACTGCGTGCAAGCTTCTCGCAATACCCACCAACCCAAAGGAATAATTAACCCAGTCTCCTCTGCTACGGGGATAAACTGGACTGGAGAAATTAGACCCCGACTGGGATGTTGCCAGCGTACTAGGGCCTCGAAACCTGTAATTTTGCCCGTCTGGAGTGAGATAATGGGCTGATAATGAAGTAGTAATTGCTGCTGCTCAATTGCCGGTCGCAAGTCGTTCTCCAGGCGCAGGCGTGAGACACAGACATCGTGCATCTTTTGGTCGAACACCACCGCTTTTGCCCCACCCTCTGCCTTGGCACGATACATGGCAATATCGGCATTTCGCAGCAACTCTTGTGACAGATCTGAGTACATCTTTCCAGATAAATCAAGGTTCCATCCAGATCGATCCATCCCCTCCGAGACACCCAGAACTATACCAATGCTAGCAGTAGTAAATACTTCCTGTCCGTCAATCAGCAAGGGAACGCTCAATTCCTTCTGGATTAATTCCGCTACCTCGATCGCCATCTCTTGATTGGCATTTTCTAGCAGGATAGCAAACTCATCTCCTCCTACTCGGGCTACCAGATCTGAGGGGTTGAGATAGAAATTCAAGCGCTTGGCAATGGCAATCAGCAGTTGGTCCCCTGCCAAATGTCCCAGACTGTCATTAATCAGTTTGAAGCGCTCCAGGTCCAAAAACAGCAGCGCCAGCTGATATCCTGGTTCCTGTTGCAGTCGCGTCGCTGCTGCCCACAGTTGTTTCCTCAATAATTCTCGGTTGGGTAACCCTGTCAGTCCATCGTGAAATGCTTGATAATATGGCGTTGCACAACTACGGGATGATAAGGGTTGAAAATTTAAAATTGTGAATGGTCAATTGAAATAGTCATAAATGTTCTAGAATAGACTAAATTAGCTTATTCAATTTTCCTCGTGGCAATTTTAAATTTGCAACCATTGACTGCTATCATCCCAAAAATGTGCAACGCCGATAATATAATTGCTCCTCTGCCTTTTTGCGATCGGTAATGTCCCGCTGAATGGCCAGATAGTGAGTCACTTCCCCTTTACTGTCGTAAATTGGCTCTATGTGCCACCCGTTGTAAAATTCCGTTCCATCTTTGCGGTAGTTGATGGTTTCTCCATAGAACACCCGTCCTGCTGATAAATCTTCCCGCAGTCGATCCAACACTTTCGGGTCCGTGTCTGGACCTTGCAGCATCCGGGGCGTATTCCCGATCGCCTCCGATGCACTATAGCCGGTCATCCGGGTGAAGGCGGGATTGACGAACACAATTTCGGGACCGGGTGACTTGAGATTAGTGTTAGTAATCAGGATCGAATCTTGAGCATTGTGTACTGCTGAGGCCAACAGTCGCAGTTCTTCCTGGGAACGGTGCTGCTCGATCGCCTGGGACAGAATATTGGCGATCGCCTCCAGGAATTGTACGTCATAATCGGTAAATTTTTGCCTTTGGTAGCTGCAAGCCAATAATACCCCAAAAGGCTGTTCCGTCCTGGGAATCACCACCCCCGCACAGCTGACTAACCCTCGATCGCGCAATTCTTGAGATTCTGCACCGGGCATCTGCCACAAGTCTTCGATGGCCACTGGCTTGCTCAACTGGAGAATATAGTCGGCCATCTGAGCTTCTCCAGAGGCCAAAGGTATTAAACTAAGCCAGTCCGTCACCGGACCGACTCGTCTTCAGAACCGGACGTGAGACTTTCACCTCATCCGGCTCCTCAGTTTCGCCATCTTTGTCATAGATACGGCCTCCCTTGCTGCCATCCCGGGCAGACTTGGAATCGTGGCAATAGTCGTGCAGCAACTGGAGGTTAGAGTACCAGTCTTTACCACCACGCATGGTTGGCATGATGTGGTCCACTTCCCACTGGTCACTGTCCTTAAACGTTAGTCCGCACATTTCGCATTTCCCGTGTTGCCTCTTCAGTAAGTTAATCACTCGTGTGCTTACGTCCGGGCTCTTTGGAAGTCTCTTGCTCCAATACACTAGGTTACCGTCGAATGGGCTAGCTGTCCCCTTCACTTTTACGTGTCTGACTATTTCAGTTTTTGCATGTCGGGTAAGCTCTATTTCCTCCTTGTGTTTTGTTTTGCCAATGAAGTTCCATTTGACTTCCTTGGTAGGGGTCCAATACTTCCTGGCAATCCATTCGCCCGATTTGTTGGGATGCCGTCTGTTTGCCCATTGCCATAGTATCTCCCACAGGTAATTGTCCATGTCGGAGTAAGTTTCCTTACTCACCGCAGTCTTGAAGTAGTTGCACCATCCCCGTATTACCGGGTTGAGTTTGGTTATCAATGCTGCCTGTGGTGCCGCTTTGTGGCTGCGCACTATTTGAGATAGTCGCTCTTTATGTTTCCTGATGGATTTGCTGCTGGGCTTGATTAGTGTCTTGAATCCTAAGATGGCCCCGTGCGGAGATTTGCCGCTTCTGTGTTTCCCTACCCTGTACTGGCGAATATTGAACCCCAGGAAGTCGAACCCAGGGTCATTCCCCTCAAGGGTGTGGGATATGTTGGTTTTTTCGGCTTTTAACTCCAGACCTACTCCTTTTAACCACTGCTCGACAACTCCTTTTGCTCGTTCTATCATTGACCGGTCATCGTGTATTACCACAAAGTCGTCCGCATATCTGACGACTGTCAGATTCTCTTTCTCTCTTTTTGTTTTTGCAAGCCTCATGACCTCGTTCTCTAACCCATGTAGGGCTATATTGGCCAACAGAGGGGATATCACACCCCCTTGTGGAGTTCCTGCATCTGTGGTTTGCCATGTCCCCTGGTCCACGCTCCGGGACCCCTACGCTACCCAGCGGCTTTTAACCATGCCCGTATTTGTCTACGGATTGGTGATGTAGTATTCAGTTTGTTCAGGATCGCTGAGTGGTCAATCCTATCAAAACACTTTGCAATATCCGCATCCAGCACCCATTTAGGTTTTCTGATGCTGTTGAATAAGTAGTCAGACAAAATTAATTACATATTTTTCTCCAAAATTTTTTATGATTGTTTCAACGGAATCAACTAAGTTTTTCCAGCAAGAATAAGCATCGATTTCAATCCATTCGTATTTAATAAACCGCCACAAGATTTCAATCAAATTCAAATGAGGTGAATAAGTGGGGAGATGGAATATAGTAATATTGCGTTCTTTCCATTCTTCAATCTTATCTTGAATAGCATCACTAGTATGGACAGATGCTTGGTCTACTACAATTACTGTTTGCTTTTCCATTCTCGTGGGAAAAAATGCATCGATACAAGCTATGACTACATCTGAAT
This sequence comes from Hormoscilla sp. GUM202, assembly GCA_005518205.2. Taxonomy (GTDB): domain Bacteria; phylum Cyanobacteriota; class Cyanobacteriia; order Cyanobacteriales; family Desertifilaceae; genus Hormoscilla. The sequence continues at coordinate 148,889 of RFFC02000011.1, read as the reverse complement.
TAATATTTTGAGTAGATACATACGCTTCTAAATGATTGTGGCGATTCATTATTCCTAATACATTTAATCTGCGGCTACTCCGACTAGGTACTTCTATATATTCCCCAATATTTTGCCATCCATAAGGGACACAAGGGATTAAATAAAACCCACTTTCATCTAAATAATACAAATTAATTTCCCCCAAATTGTCTAACAGTTTCAGTTGTTCAAGTTGTGCTTTTTTTTCCTCATACTCTTGAGCTGGGGGGCTGACAGCTACCCCTTTACGCATCCGATGCCAACTCATATTCATTGTTTTCAATATTCTCTGAACAGTTTTAACACTTGTTTCAATTCCCCATTCTTCTTTGATTTTAGCCACCACTTTTTTTAATTGCCTCGGTTCTTCTTCAGTCCAGGCTTTAATTTTTTCTTTTTGTTCGAGACTAAAGGTTTGCTTACGACCTCTTCCAGACTTATTATATAGTCCGACCATTCCCTCGGAATCCCAATTTTTAATCCAATTGTAGATAGTTCTATAACTAACATCAAAGATTTCCATAAGTTCTTTAACTTTTTTATGTTCTCGATCTCGCAAAAGTAAACAATGTGCTCTTTGACGAACTTGATGATGGCGACTTTGATGATAAATTCGTAAGAGCAATTTTGCAGAAAGCTCATTTATTTCGCGCATTAAAATCCTTCTTAATTTCTCCTAATTTATCGTCATATTATGTCAAATATATCTGGCCGGGGATGAGCATGAAAACCGACTCCCCGTTAGTTTGACAAAAATCTGCTACATGTACGAGTAGCTATATCTAGTATAACAAGTTTTCTCGATTTTGTGCAATTAATTTTGTCCAACTACTTATTGCTCCGATTGCATCATGACATCCCCGACCCGGTCTGAATCCGTATGAGTTGGCCTCCATGTACGCTTCCCACTCTGGTTCTAGTGACTGTTTGACCAACCCCTGTAATGCGCGGTCGTACATCGTCGGTATTCCCAGTGGCCGTTTCTCGTCCCGTCCTGGTTTTGGTATCCACACTCGTCGTGTAGGTTTGGCCTTTGCCTTTCTGGTGACTTTTAGTTGCCTTGCCAGTTCTTGACGCTTTACTGGGGACAGTGCTATCACACCATCCACACCTGCCGTCTTCTTTCCCTGGTTCTGTTGTGTTACCTGACGTACCGCAATCATCTTTGCGGACCATGACCTATTCAGTAACCCTTGGAGCCTGCGAACTTTCCGCTTATTGCCTTCTTCTGCCGCTCTGTAGATTCGCTTTTGTAGCTTAAAGACTATCCTTTCCAGCTTGCGCCAGGGGACAGCCTTCCAGTCATACACTTGTCTTTCGACTATGTTCCGTGACATATTCACTACTACATACAACTTTACATTTGACGAAACCGTGAGGGCGTCAGCTCTATTCTGCTCATTACAAGCAGCCATTTGCTTCTCCACTCAATCTTTCCCGGTTGAGACCTGCTTGATGAGAGCAGATGTTGCGCCTGTGGTGGCTACTCCATCGTATCGACCGGTGATGGAGAGTACTGCAACCGGTTTACTTCGTTCCTACAGACGATTGGTTGTAGTTTTAGATGGGTTCTATATGCCGGGTTTATGGTCAGTGCTTATTGGTCGGTCGATTGTCCGCCAACGACCTATATCCTTTCCCTTTTGGGCCAGCGTATAAGCCTTATTCCGCTGGTTGATTGTTACGACATCTGTAAACCTTTGCTTTCGCTCATCATGACTACTTGCTCGACGGTGACCGGTCTAGGCTGCCAGTCAGAGCGCCTTTCCTTCCCGCTTCACGGTTTGATGCCATCTCGAACGTGGGGAAGGTGCTGTTACCCCTGCAGAGTCGAGGTGGGCTTTCACCACCATCACCTGTAAGTTCTCAGGGCTAATGAAACCCTGTTAGTGGTCCCCTTTCTTGACCCGTGTCAAGTTAGTTTACACTAAACGAATCGCACAACAGACAACAATCATAATCTTTCTCTGTAGCAGTTTCTCTTTCCCTTCCTACTATATTTGGATATTTCTGGCCTACACTGGTACGCACTTCCCAGACCTGAGATTCCCGTTCTAGCACCTTTACCTTGAGCGTCTCCATCACCATATCTGCCGCTTCCGACAGCAGCGTTGCCAGGGGTATTCTACTCAAGGCCCGCCCTGATAGCTGTGCGATCGCCGTCTGCCTTGCCAGCTGCTCCAGCAGAGGCCCGATCGCCCTTTCCTCGGACTGTCCCAGGTCCCGACAGCCCGTTCTCTGTCTTTCTCTCTCGATCGTCCTTTGCATATTTACTCTTCTTAGTCTTCTGCTTTGCTTTGACTGGCTCTCTGCTGGCTGTATGCCTACCAATAGTCTTAAGATAACTCAAGTTGCGACCTCTAAAAATTTCCACGTCCCCGACAGCCATTTTTGGTAAATTTCTCCGCAAAAATGCCATTTTGGGGTAAATCACAAGGCAATTTTGGCCAATTTGGGCTAATTTGGGTTTTGAGGTTTTATAGGTAGCAACTTAGGTTAAGATAATCTAAAGACTATGTTACTAAATGTAAAGCTACCTGGCAAGCATCTGCTCATTTCCTCTCAGACTGCTGTCAGTACGATCTAAATATATACTTGCGGTTAGAGGGTACAGTGGTGCTAAGATGCAAGTTAACTGGCACCTATATAAAATAGATTCGTGAATTCAATAACTGGCGTTGCACAACTACGGGATGATAAGGGTTGAAAATTGAAAATTGTGAATGGTCAATTGAAATAGTCATAAATGTTCTAGAATAGACTATATTAGCTTATTCAATTTTCCTCGTGGCAATTTTCAATTTGCAACCATTGACTGCTATCATCCCAAAAATGTGCAACGCCCAATAACTCCGCAGGAACAGGATTTTTCTCCAACCAGCAGCTCAAGAGCAAATCCCAATGCTGATGCTCAACATTCTGTATTAGTGTGCCAGTACCGATCTTGTCAGAAAAATGGTTCCGCAGCAGTGCTGGCAGCTTTCAAGTCAGGAGAAATTCCGGGAGTGGAGGTCACTGGCAGTTACTGCCAAGGACAGTGTAGCACTGGTCCAACGGTGCAGGTGCTGCCAGATGAAACCTGGTATTGCCGAGTTCAGCCCCAAGATGTGCCAGAGGTGATAGAACGACATTTACTCCATGGTAAACCCCTAGCCAGACTGCTGCCAGCTCCCCAACGCCCCCTCCGCTGCGAGATTCCATCCCTATGCTCAGTATTACATCCCTTAGAGGACAAACTGGAGCAGCATGGAGGCGATCGATCCTATAGCATTCATAAAGCGCTGGTGTTTGGCTGCCCGGCGACTTTCTGCGATCGCTTCTTCGGTCTTGGCGACCAACTCCTGGGAAATTTCGTAGCCCTGAGTATTCTGTTGGAGTTCAAACAGTTCGCGAGCTGTCTGCCAATCTGCTATGGCGCTGGGGGCATCTCCTAACTGGAGGCGACTAATGCCCCGACCTAGGTATGCTGGCGCAAATTCGGGATTTAGCTCTAATGCTTGCTCGTAATTGGCGATCGCGCCTCTATGGTCTCCCAGCTGCACGTCTGCTATAGCCAGCTTATAACGATCTTCAGGCTGGAGGATACCCCTGGGAAGGGCAATTGTGCCGCGCAAAATCGCCCCCTCTAAAACAGCATCCTGTAAAATTGCATTTCCGAGAAAGGCATGACCGAGGTTGGCACCTGCGAGGTTAGCACCTGTAAAATTGGCACCTGCGAGGTTAGCGCGACTGAGGTTGGCACCCATGAGGTTGGCACCGCTGAGGTTAGCACCGCTGAGGTTGGCGTCAAAGAGAACTGCACCCGACAGGTCGGCACCGCTGAGGTTGGCACGGCTGAGGTTTGCTCGATCCAGATTAGCACCTGACAGGTCAGCTTCCCTGAGATCGGCTTTGCGCAAGTTTGCCAAGTACAAACCAGCGTTAGAGAGATCGCATCCCGGACAGGTTTTTGTCCCTAGCAGCTGGGTGAGTTCGACGAGATTTTCGGCGGCCACGGGGGCTGATAAGGCTATACTGGTCAACAATGTCGCCGCTGCTATGATTTTCTTTTTCATGAAATCTCACAAACGCTACGGTTGGGCTCTTCTGATATCTTGCACTATTTTTGAATGTTGCTACACTCTCAGCCGGGTAATTCCCTCACTTCGCTGTTATACCGCCGGGGGTTGCAAACCCCGCGCGTTACCAGGCGGGAGCCTGGTTTCGAGGCGAAAGTCGGTTAAAAACCGACTAATACATTTAGAAAAAATAATACAAATTTATTTGACGTTGTCATAGAGAAAAAACCTACCATCTCGTTACCAGGTAGAACCTGGTAACGATCTTCTGAGGCTCCCGCCTCCCGAGCGTCCGCGATCCCGTCAAGTAGATCGGATATCAAAAAAATGGTATAATGCTACAAATGATCGTATGTAAGTCTTTTCCAGGGTGGATTTTCCGTCGCATTTTTTTTAACTTGTATTACCATTATCCATTATCCATTTGCTAACTGTGACAGGTTTTCTCAACTTAAATAAACCAGCGGGTTTAACTTCTCATGACTGCGTGGCGCGGGTGCGGCGGTTGCTGCGCCTCAAGCGGGTGGGTCATGCTGGCACTTTAGACCCGGCGGCGACTGGGGTTTTGCCGATCGCCCTCTCTAAGGCGACGCGACTATTACAGTTTCTCCCTCAAGATAAAGCTTATCATGCCACTATTCGCTTGGGAGTTACTACTACTACTGATGATACCCAAGGGGAGGTTATCTCTTCTCAAGCGGCAGATCATGTAACCCTGGATACCGTGCGATCGGCCCTGAAGCAGTTTGAGGGCAAAATTCAGCAGGTGCCTCCCAATTATAGCGCCATTCAGGTCCAGGGAAAACGCCTCTATAACATGGCCCGGAGTGGCGAAAAGATTCAGGTTCAGGCCCGTTCTGTGGAAGTTTATAATATAGATGTTTTGGCTTGGCGCCCAGGGGATTTTCCCGAACTGGATCTGGCGATCGCCTGCGGTCCGGGCACCTATATTCGGGCGATCGCCCGGGACTTGGGTGCTGCTTTGCTGGTTGGTGGCACCCTCGCAGCACTCGATCGCACTCATAGCAGTGGCTTCAGTTTAGCAGATAGCTTGACATTTGATGAGTTTGAATCTCAGTTGCAACAGCAGATCTTTACCCCCATATCCCCCGATATCGCCCTGGCACATTTAAAGGCGATCGAACTTCCGGCAGACAAAGCGCGACGCTGGTGTCAGGGTCAACGTTTAACGGTAAATCATGCAGCAGAAATTAATAATCTATCTGATGCAGATGGCGATCGAATAGTAAGAGTAAAACATGCCGATGGACGTATATTAGGGATTGGCAAGCTGGGCAATGAAGAGAATAATATATTGTTAATTCCTCAAGTTGTTATTCAGTAGTGCGTAGGTAGGTCGCACCTCAGCCCAACCGGTGCATCTGGTAGCATGGCCAGTTCCGAGATTGGTAGGAGGCGGGAGTCTCTAGATCCTCATTCCCAGGTAAGATCGGAGGCGGGAGCCTCCCGATCGGCATTCCCAGGTAGAATCTGGGAACGAGAGATGTATGGTAGATAGCGAACGGTGATGGAAATCTTCTTTGAAATTCATAAGGACTTACCCAAGGAAAGCCCGGGTGGTGACGAGTATACTCGCCAGGCATATGGGATGCTTCCCTTATTATCCCAGCCGACTATTCTCGATATTGGTTGCGGTCCCGGAGCTCAAACCCTAGAACTGGCCAGGTTGACTGACGGGAAGATCGTCGCGATCGATACCCATCAACCCTTCTTAGATCGGCTGGAAGCCGCAGCAGCAGCGTCCGGTTTGATCGACAGGATTACCTGTTTGAACCGATCGATGTTTGACCTATCTTTTCCGGACAAGACCTTTGACGTGCTATGGGCGGAAGGGTCGATTTATATCATGGGTTTTGAACGCGGATTGAAGCAATGGCGTCCTTTGGTAAAATCGGGAGGCTATGTGGTAGCGTCCGAACTGGTTTGGTTGCAGCAGCACCCCCCGAAAATAATCCAAGAGTTTTGGCAGCAAAACTATCCTGGTATGCCGACCGTAGAGCAGCTATTAAACCTGATTCCCGAGTGTGGATACGACATAGTGGGGCACTTTACCCTTCCAGAACAGGCTTGGTGGAACTACTATCAGCCATTGGCAGCCAGAATAGATCGCCAGCGGGAGTTGTACGGCAATGGTTCAGAGGCGTTGACTGTCTTGGAAAACGAGCAGCGCGAGATTGAAATGTACCGGGAATACCATGATTACTATGGTTACCAATTTTTCGCCTTGCAAAAGTCCGTTAAGCCAAAGTAAGCCACAGTTCGTTGTCACCATCCTTTAGCCCGACTTGGGGTGGGGCTAAATCCTATTTTTCCCGCCACCGCATGAACTTGATGAAATCTCCCTCAAACCGCCCTCCTGTTAACATCCGGTTCCAGCACTCTGTAGGTTGGGTTTCGTGCCTCAACCCAACCCAAACCGTAGCATTAGCACTAGAATGTATAGCGATCGCCAAAACCAAGTCGCGCTTTAACCAAGCCCGATCGCGATCGCATGCTTTAATAGCTGGTTATCAACTATTAGAGCACGATAATACCATAATCGCTCGCACAGAACCGACAATGTTTTTTTAGTCGGTTTTCAACCGGTTTTCAACCGACTTCTACCGAGTTACCTGGCTGCTCTCCTCTCCGCAGGCCCGGAGCGCGCGCCTGCTCCGGAGCGGAGGGGGCGTTGGGGAGCTGGCGCTGGTAACGCGGGGGTTGGAACGGCGGGCCATGAGACCCAATTATTCTCGATTCAATTCGTCCCAAGTGGTCGGAACTGCGCTTGGGTTCTGGAAAATTACAGGCAACCCCCAGCCTGCCCACATATGAAGGGATATTCCAGTAAATGCGATCGGGCCTCGCCTACGGATGCATAAAGTGATTTGCCTCCAGAGTACGCTTGCAGGAAAGAGAGGGGGGGAGGGGGGGGAAGTCAAGCGCTATTATCAGCCTCTCCGGCTGATAAGGGGTTATACCCACCAGTTTATTACCCCACAGTATCTATCAACAAAATGCTACTGTCAACCAGTGGCGTCGCCTCGGGCAACACCTTACTCAAAGAAGGAAAACTGGGGACTTTGCTCTCTGGTGTAAGTCAACTGCGCAGCAGTAATGGTACAATAGCCACAGACAGCCAGCCAGAAGATACAGAAGCCCGAATGCGCGGGGCGCACGCTACGCGATCGGCAACAAAACCGCCAGCACCAACACCAGCACGCTCCGGGCCCCCTCCGCTGCCAGAGTAGCATTGCATCAGTCCACAGCGGTACCAGAAAACCAAGAAACACCAATAACCATAGAGGAAGCACAATCAGCTGCGGTAACCCAAACAGATCGAGCCAGGAATTTGATACCCTAGCAAAAATACTCTTGGGAACGGGACAATCAAGGTGGACATTCAAATAGGGCGGGGCAAAACAGCTCGCAGAGCTTACGGAATCGATGAAATAGCCTTAGTGCCAGGAAATCGGACCTTAGATCCGAAGTTGGCAGACACCAGCTGGAGCATCGGTGGCATCAAGCGAGAAATTCCCATCATCGCCAGTGCGATGGATAGTGTAGTAGATGTGAAGATGGCAGTCTCCCTATCTCAGTTGGGGGCATTAGGTGTGCTGAACTTAGAAGGAATTTATACTCGCTACCCAGATCCAGCACCAGTGCTAGACAAGATCGCTTCTGTGGGAAAAACAGAGTTTGTCTCCCTGATGCAGCAGCTATATGCCGAACCAATTCAACCAGAACTAATACGAGCGCGGATTGGAGAAATTAAAAGTCAGCATGGAATAGCAGCAGTCAGTGCGACTCCAATAGGAGCGAGCAAATATGGCTCAATAGTAGCAGAGGCGGGTGCGAATCTATTCTTCGTGCAAGCAACGGTAGTCTCAACGACCCACCTGTCGCCGGAGTCAGTTACACCCCTAGACTTGGTCAAACTTTGTCAGGAAATGCCAGTACCAGTGATTGTGGGCAACTGCGTCACCTATGAAGTCGCCCTGAATTTGATGAAAGCAGGTGCCGCAGCGGTGCTGATCGGTATAGGGCCTGGTGCAGCCTGTACCTCTCGCGGCGTACTGGGTGTGGGAGTCCCCCAAGCAACGGCGATCGCCGACTGTGCTGCGGCCCGGGATAGCTATTACCAGGAAACCAGCAACTACATCCCAGTAATTGCCGATGGCGGATTAATTACCGGAGGTGACATCTGCAAATGCATAGCCTGCGGTGCTGACGGCGTCATGATCGGTTCACCCCTAGCCAGAGCCAAAGAAGCCCCCGGACGGGGTTATCATTGGGGCATGGCCACTCCCAGTCCCGTTTTACCTCGGGGCACGCGCATTAGCGTCGGCGCAACCGGTACCTTAGCAGAAATCCTCACCGGTCCAGCAAGACTGGATGACGGCACCCATAACCTCTTGGGGGCCTTAAAAACTAGCATGGGCACAGTGGGAGCGAAGAATATCAAAGAAATGCAGCAAGTAGAGGTAGTGATCGCACCCTCCTTGCTGACCGAAGGAAAAGTCTATCAAAAAGCCCAGCAGCTAGGCATGGGTAAATAGACTTACCATCTGACCCGATTGACAAAATCGGGGGCAAAACCAAATCCGTCGTCTAACATAGAGATAGCGGAGACGCATGTTTCCGTTCACTCCTCACACCACACTCCGTCTGAACTGCGGTTCGGGCGGTTCTTTCTTTTCTAGGGGCGATCGGCTGCTTTCAGCGATTCCGCTGATATAAACAAACCACTTTGCTAAAATATGCTAAAGTAGGAACATGACGATGGATAGAGGAGTCCCGCTCCAGCTATCGGCAGTCAAACTCCCACCTAATATATCATCTCTTTATCTGGGGCAATAGATCGCGACTGCCCCCAACTAGTGGATAATGGTTGTGGAGTCTACCTTCACCGGTAGAAGCAAGTTGGGGGCCTGATGTGCGATCGGGCCAGTAACCCTAGATGCCGCAAGCGCAAACAAAAGTCAAGAGTGCCATCAGACTCTTGACTTTTCCCGGTCGCACAGGTTAAAGTGGGAAAAAGCCTATTCTTAGGTTTTCACCAAGCCCCTTCGATCCAGGGAAATGTCAAGATAAACCTTATAAGTGCAAGATAGGAAAGGATTGCCAGGAATGTCAGCAACCACACAAGTTACAGACGGAAGCTTTCAGAAAGAAGTACTAGACAGTGAAATTCCCGTTTTAGTAGATTTTTGGGCTCCTTGGTGCGGACCATGTCGGATGGTGTCACCTGTGGTAGAGGAAATAGCAGAACAGTACGACGGAAAGGTGAAGGTCGTTAAAGTTAATACAGACGATAATCCCAACATCGCTACCAAGTATGGGATCCGCAGTATTCCCACACTCATGATCTTTAAGGGTGGTCAACGGGTGGATATGGTAGTAGGTGCTGTGCCCAAGAGTACGCTGGCGGATACTTTGGAAAAGCATCTTAAAAAAGATGAGGAGTAGCTACCACCAGTTTGGTCGGGAAAGAGTGCTTCTAACTCGCCCAGTTGCGTAAGCGCCTTGAAGCTATACAGCGCATTCGAGGCGCTTTTCGGCACCGTTCCGGAAAAATCGGAACTGTCACAGCATGGTAAAATCATCATCTAATTCTCAGGAACTGGCATCTCTCCAGGCGGATGTAATTAACTAGCTGCCTTCCTTACAGCATGGCAAATGGATCCAGCAGGTCCTAGTCACACTGGTGCAGATGGCTGGATCCGAAATATACCTGTTGGATTGGAAAATCCTGACAGCATCCATGCAAGACATGGATCGAGGGTTTCAAATATTTTATCCCTATCGGCATGTGCGCAAAATTACCATGTTTGGTTCAGCCCGCCTGCCGCCAGATAGCCCAGAATATCAGATAAAAATTTCCACGTCCGAAACAGCCATTTTTGGCAAATTTATCCACAAAAATGCCATTTTGGGGTAATTTACAAGGCAATATCGGATCATATGGGTTGATTTTGACGTTGATTTTCTATCTTGTTGCAACTTAGGTTAAAAATAATTTTGCACAACTACTTACCTAATCTATCTGAGAAACGCTATATTTCAGATACATCAGTAGAGGGTGTAATTAAAAGTGACACTTCGGCATTATGAGCCGGTACCTGACAGATTGAGTAAAACTGAGTAAAATTTAGGTCTAAGGAGGTCTAAGGAGTTAAGGGAGTCTTGGACCGGGAGTTACACTTCTATATAACCGGTGGTCTCTTCAGCAAGAGCCGGTGATTACCGGTGATTGCCGAAGGGTGGATAGGACTCAAACTGCACATTTTTTCTCGCGTAAGCTTGATTTTTTCCCCCTTAGTTATAGAATTTTATTTAGCAGTTTTCTCGGGAGCAAAACAAATGTCTGAATTTATGAATAATAATGAGACGGTTGAATTAACAAGCAGCGCTAAGCAATTGGCTCTAAGATTGCAGGCTCATCCCAATATATCGGCTCGTGTTTTATCTCTGCTAGATATTGTTGAAAATCGAGATCGCATGGATGAAACAGCGAGCGGTACGGAGTTGTCAATCGTATCTGAACTCCAAAAACTGGGAAAAGATGCTCTTCAAGATTGGGGAAATTCTCAAGAGAAAAAAAAAGCTAAGGCTTGTGAAAAACTCCCATCAATGCGCCGTCAGAGAAAAAAGCGACTACATTGGCATAGCCTGTTCGGGACTATACAAGTGATAGAACAAACTTATTATAACACGTCCGATGGGAAAGTAGTTAGATCTTTCTCTGATTCTGCTCAAATACATTGTCGAGGCTATTCTTTACCATTGCAACGAGCAATTACAGATTTTGGAGCCGATGTATCATTTGGGCGAATTCCCGAAAAGCTGCAAGAACATTATGGTATAACTGTGCCAATTAGTTCAGCACAAGTTATTACTCAAAAACATGCACGTGTGGTAAAAAAATCTCAAGAACTAACAGAAAAAATTCCGGAGATAGACGGAGTAGAGCTTCTCATTACAGAAATGGATGGCACGATGATTCCTATCGTAAAAACTACCGGCCAGACCAATGAGGAGCTCCGGGGCGATCGCCGAAAAAACCGAGAGCTTAGTTGGAAAGAAGCTCGTCTATCACTTGTAGAAATCCCTGGGGAGAAAAAGTCAATTATTGGAGATACAGTAGGTACTGTTAATGATGCAGGAAACCAATTACTGCATAGTGCCATTCGGGCTGGTCTAGGTAGCAATACTAGAGTTCATGCAATTGGAGATGGAGCCAGTTGGATTGTTAATCAAGTAAAGCGCTTGTTTGGAGAACGTGCTAGCTATCTCATAGATTTTTATCATCTGTGTGAATATTTAGCTGCGGCTGCTCCTGGAAATGAAAAGCAACAAAAAAATTGGTTGAAACAACAAAAGCAAGATTTCAAAAAAAATCAGGTACTTAAGGTATTAAAAAATTTATCAACTTGTATGGAACCAGAACATCTAGCTGATAAATTTGCTCCCGTCCGAGTCTGTACAAGATACATCAAAAACCGGCTTGAATACTTAGACTACAAAAGTGCTATTGATGCTGATTTACCAATTGGCTCTGGAAAAATTGAGAGCGCACATCGTTATGTAATTCAAAACCGTTTGAAATTAACAGGTTCTTGGTGGACAGTTGAAAAAGCTGATGATATGTTAGCTTTAAGGATATTAAGAGTTAATAATGATTGGCAATCCTATTGGTTCAATTATTATCAAGAAAAGTCGTCATCAGCCCAAGCAGTCTAAAAATTATAGCGTTTCTCAGATAGATGTGAGCTAATATCTAATATCTGAAAATGAGGGTCTCTCCTCTCGACATCAGTTTTCTGCCATGATTAAGCGCTCTGAACATATATAAATCTCGGGCGTCAATATTGCGCTTTCGTTCACCGGCGATATTGAGGTTCTGTCCTACCAACTGCTTTTGACTACACACATCACCTGTTCATGATTAAGTGTCACTTTTAATTACACCCATCAGTAGATCATTGCCGAAACTAGGGTTCGTAGTTGCGCACATAGCGCCTATATGCTCTGCGGTTGGCGCTTTAGCGCAACAACTTCCCTTAGATTAGGGACTTGCGGGAAAATAAGATACCAGTCAATAGGGGACAATGGTGATATCCCATTTGGGCAAGTTTTCAGAGCGTTGCCAAAAGACTTTGTAGGGTTTTAAGGCATCTGCTAAGACTTTAACCCCAGTTTCATAGGTAGTTGTGACCAAATTAACAATCGGTTTAATACCTTTCCAGGTCATATTGCTAGCCCATTTAACTGCCGTTTCAACTGAATCTAAGATAGCTCCGTTCCAATAGTTTTCCAGTGCCGCCCAACACCGCTCAATCTGGTTGTATTTGCTGTGATACGGAGGGTAGTAAATCAGTCTAATTTTCATCCCAGTGGTTTGGGAAAACTCAACCATGCGCTCGAGCAATTGCGTGCGGTCACTGCGAGTTGCAGAGCCTCCATCCAAATCAATCGCTAACTCTTTGAGATGGGAGTAATGATTTTGATTGTCTTGCCACCAAGCTGATAAGCAATCGACAATAAAATCACTGGTTTCTGCCGATTGACCAAAGTAAATCGAAAGTTGGTCAGTTTCAGTGTTCAAAATGCCAAATGGGACTAAAACTGCTTGCCACTCTGTATCGTGGTCCAAAGCCTGTTTTGCCTCTAGTCCCCGGTCTTTGCCCCCTCGTGAGAGGTTGCCAATTTTGACCTTGGCCTTGCTATCAATTGAGAGTCTCAAGCACTCAGGATTGTCATCAGTAGCTTGGTTCTGACGGAAGACATTCTCGAAAATTGCATCTGTTTCGGGAATCTTCTTTAACGGTGTTGTCTTTTTTGTTTTTTTTAGACTATATCCAAGCCGATTGAGAATCTCTCCGATGGTTTGACGACTGGGCAGTTGCCAATTCTCATACCCCTTCTCCTCAATTAAAGCTTCTCGCACTGATCGGGCACTGATACGCGAATATAACAAAGAAGATTGAAATTTGGGGTCGGCTTGCGCTTGAGCATCGACCAAGGCTCGTATATCTGCTTCCAAGTTGGGAAGATTCTCTTCGCTCTTGTGCCTCCCTCTTGCTCCATAGTTATCTACACACACAATCCCTGTTCGCCTCTCATTTAGACCGAGTTGGACACTGTGGCGATTCCAACCCATCTGAGTCTCTGTTTTCCGAGCTGAACCCTCGAAGTAATCGGAGGCCACTTTGGCCATGTAGTCCCTCTTTTTGTGACCTGTTAGCTTCTTGGCGGCATCCTTGAAAGTGGCCTTGACTTGTTTGGTTAGCATTTATACTCTATACCTCGGAGAGCGGGTTTGCAACAGAACTATACGACTCCTTTGCTATCCTCTATGATAATTGGTATCTTATTTTCCCGCAAGTCCCTTACGGGTATACCAGGATTTGATACCACTGGTCACTGACACTAGGGATGGATATGACCATTGGCACCTTTAATATGAGCACCTTCAAGGTCAGCACCCCGGAGGTAGGCATCTTCGAGGTTAGCACCCTGGAGACGAGCACCCCATAAGTGAGCACGCCGCAGGTCTGCACCCTTAAGATCGGCATTGCTGAGATTAGCCCGCTTGAGATCGGCACCCCGCAAGTCGGCACCAGAGAGGTCCGCATTCCCTAGCTGGGCACGCCCTAGTTTAGCACCCTCCAGATGGGCCCCCTCCAAGTTGGCACGCCATAATTTGGCATCTCCTAAGTATGCTTCCTTCAGGTAGGCATCTTCTAGGTAGGCATCTGGGAGTTTAGCATGTCCGAGGTAAGCACGCCGGAGGTCAGCATTTCCCAGATCGGCACCTTGGAGGTTAGCATTTCCCAGATTGGCACCTGTAAGATAGGCCGATCCCAGGTCAGCACCCTGCAGGTTGGCGCCAACAAGGTCAGCGCCTCGCAGATTAGCGCCTCGGAGATTAGCTCCAGCGAGGTTAGCACCCGCTAGTTTCATACCCCCGAGATTAGCACCTCTGAGATCGCAGTTGGTACATTGACGATTATCCAGCAACCGGTGATGGATATTTCCCGAGGTCAGATGGTTGTGATGCTGTTGGATGTTGTGATGATGCAGCGCTGTGTCGTATAAAGCAGGTTCGTTTCGCAACAGGATCGGACCTCGACCCATAAGAGATAAACTACCCAGGGTGGCTAGTGCGACCACAGTTGCTCCGGTAGAGAATTGAAGGCTGTTGACTAACATGCCTCGGGAAGTGCTTAGGCCGACAACATCGATAGGTCGCAGTGCTTTCAGGGCAGTTGCGGCATTGGCAAAGCGATGTTTGGGGTTAGGTGCCGTCATTTTTTCTAGCCAGCGGATAAACTGACGATTTACCCTTGGCACCAAATGCTTGAAGTTGAGGCGAAAAGACCCATCAACTAAATTGCCGATTTCCGTTGATTTCGTGTTAGTCAGCAAGCAGATCATGGTTGCACCCAGACTGTAAAGGTCCGATGCTGCCGTCAGCTGGCGATTAAACAGCTTTTCTGGAGGCATAAATCCTAAAGTGCCTTTGACAGCGCTACTAGCGGCCACTTCCGATTTTTCCGGAACAGTGCCGCCATTGCGGGCCAAGCCAAAATCCACCAGGTAAACCTTGAGGTTTTGCCAACGATCGACCAGGATATTTTCAGGTTTAATATCTTGATGGATGATGGGAGGGTTCAGTGATTGTAAGTAAATCAGCACTTCTAAGATAGCACAGCCAATCTGCTTAATTTCCTGGGGGGTCCAGGGGTAAGGTTCGGCTAAAGAGGGTGCCTGTTTGTATTCCTGCACCATACAGAAGCCCGTTGGGGTGGCGAAAGAATCCAGATAGCAGGGGATGCTGGGATGATTGAGTTGTTGCAGTACCCGAATTTCCTGCTCATAGGCGTCGTATTCTGACCAGCTGGAGGCTGCCTGAGCAAAATTGAACTGTTTAATCACCACGGCTTCAGCACGGGAGCATCTCCGGGCCAGTGCTTGTGGGGTCTCTGGCGAAATGGGACTTCTACTCGCCAGGTAAGTAACGCGACCACAGGTGCGATTTTGCCCCAGTTCCCGTTCGACTTGATAGTTGTGGCTGGAGAAATCTGGTAAGTTATTCATAGGCCGATGGATGCTGGTTGCGATTAGGCTTATTTACCATTTTGCCAGGAAAATCCCGATCTGGCACCAAAAATTTTCTTGGTTTAGCGCCAGGGGTGATGCTGGGGCTAAACCAAGCGTATTTTTCCTGCCTGAGCGGAGTAATTCAACAAACCTATGTCAAGTTTTGTTAACAACCGCCACATACATCTTCCAGAAAGACGTTCATTTATGTTTACACTTCTTAACATAACATAGACTGTGCGAGACGTTAGGGTATAAGCAAATCCATATGGACATGTGACAACCCAAACCAGTATCATCTGCTGGGGAACTGTGGAATCCTTGTGGGTCCAAACCCCACCCTTCAGATACGGAAGGTACACCGGTCCCAACTGCTGCGGAGTGACATCACCGGCGGTGGAGAGCAGGGACTCAAATGTAGGCAATCTGGCAGCCTAAGCCGGAAAGTCGCTAGGAAAGATGCCCATGGCTAACGATAAGTAAACCTGTATAAGCCTCGTTAGTATGAACCAGCGAAATAAGGCTGTAACGCTGGACCAAAAGGTAATGGTAGGTGTGGGCAGTTGTAGTCTATAACTGCTCCGTATCACAAAAACCCTCCCGGGGTAATGCAGGGGCCTAAAAGCATCGTATGGATTCCATGGAACGTTATAACCTCTGTTGTTCAATCCAGGGACCGGCATTGCCGACCAGGGGATAAGTGAGATGTTAAGCGAAAGGCAGCAGGGGAGGGATGTCCTAAGAAGCTAATGCCTGGGGTAATGCCCAGGATAGGTTGCGAACTGGAACCGAGCTAACTGCAAATAGGGAAGTTGCGATTCCAGGTCGCCGCTGACGTAGGACGGATATGGTGAGAAATCAGAGGGACAAGTAGCTCTAATAAGATACGGTGCCAGTGGATTTGTCCATATGGCATATATACGAAGCTAAAGTTCAAGCGAGGTAAAACGCTGCGGTTCTCAGCCCAGCAGGGAGAGACCACGTTAGGAAAGGATGACAGAATGGGTTGGCAGATTCCCCGTTATTCACCACCCGATACTTGACGGATTTAGCTTGTACGAAATGGGGAAAAAAAGAAGGGGCAAAAATCCAGAAGATAAGGCCAGAGCGGAGTAATCCAATCACCGGCTACCGTGAGCCAACGGCTCACCAACCAGGAGCCTCCTGCGGTGAAAGTCGCAAGTCCGGTTTTGAAAGGGAGGGTTGGGAAGCAATTCCTAGCTCGACCCCAACCTGTTTATTTTCACCTGTCTACTTAGGGCGAACAGAGAAAAATCGCTCTACTATAGCCAAAACTGCCGATCGCCCTCCAGCATGCCGGTGGGATAAATCCCGTGTAACCGCAGATAAGCCATGCGATCGGATCCATAGAGTGGCATGGGCAAGCGTGGCGATTTTAACGCGCCATGATGCAACAATGTCAGTTTCAGGGTAGCTTCTACTACAGTTTCGATGGATGCTTGGTGTCCTCGATCATGTACGGTCAAAGGGTGTAATTAAAAGTGACACTCAATCATGAACCGGCGATGTCATCAAAACTAATTGGTAGGATCAAGCGTTAATATCGCCAGTGAATATCTGGCAATATTGACCCCCGAGATTTATATTATTGCGTTTCTCAAATTGATGTGATATAACATGGTGCGATGAAATTCAGACAGGATAAGGTTTTCAGCGATTTACCCAAATATCACACTTATTTGATAAATGCTATATATATGTTCAGAGCGCTCTCATGGCAGAAAAATGATGGTCGTCTGGTGACTGGTGAGAGTCTCAATAACTGTTAGACGGCGCCGATGAGGGGAGTCTCTTGATAATAATTGAACCAATAGGATTGCCAATCATTATTAACTCTTAATATCCTTAAAGCTAACATATCATCAGCTTTTTCAACTGTCCACCAAGAACCTGTTAATTTCAAACGGTTTTGAATTACATAACGATGTGCGCTCTCAATTTCTCCAGAGCCAATTGGTAAATCAGCATCAATAGCACTTTTGTAGTCTAAGTATTCAAGCCGGTTTTTGATGTATCGTGTACAAACTCGGACGGGAGCAAATTTATCAGCTAGATGTTCTGGTTCCATACGAGTTGATAAATTCTTTAATACTTTGAGGAGCTGATTTTTTTTGAGATCTTGCTTTTGTTGTTTCAACCATTTTTTTTGTTGCTGTTCATTTCCAGGAGCAGCGGCGGCTAAATATTCACACAGATGATAAAAATCTATTAGATAGCTAGCACGTTCTCCAAACAAGCGCCTTACCTGATTAACAATCCAACTGGCTCCATCTCCAATGGCATGAACTTTAGTATTGCTACCTATACCAGCCCGAATTGCACTATGCAGTAATTGGTTTCCTGCATCATTAACAGTACCTACTGTACCTCCAATAAGTGACTGTTTTTGGCCAGGAATTTCCACAAGTGATAGGCGAGCTTCTTTCCAACTAAGCTTTCGGTTTTTTCGGCGATCGACAATTTGAACATCATCGGTTGCTGGCGTCGTGTTCACAATTGGAATCATCGTGCCATCCATTTCTGTAATTATCTGATCTACTCCATCTCGATGGGGGATTTCGGATGCTAAATTTTGAGATAGTTTAACCGCATGTGCATGTTTTTGAGTAATCGCTTGTGCCGAACTAATCGGTACAGTTATACCGTAATGTTCTTTGAGCTTTTCAGGGATTTTTCCAAAAGATACATCGGCTCCAAAATCTGTAATTGCTCGTTGTAATGGTAAAGAATAACCTCGACAATGTATTTGGGCCGATGATGAAAACGGTCTAAATACTTTTTCCGTTTTTACGCAAATAAATGTTTGTTCTATAACTTGGATAGTTCCGAACAGGCTATACCAATATAGTTGCTTTTTTCTCTGACGGCGCATCTCAGGAGATTTCTCACAAGCTAAGGCTTTTTTTTTCTCTTGGGAATTGGCCCAATCTTGAAGAGCATCATTTCCCAGTTTTTGGAGTTCCGAGACAACTTCTAATTCCGCAAAGCTCGCTGTTTCACAATTATCATCCGGATTTTCAACAAGATCTAAAATAGATAAAACACGAGCTGATATATTGGGATGAGCCTGCAATCTTAGAGCTAATTCATAAGCGCTACTGGTTAGTTCAACCGTTTGATTATGATTCATGAATTCAGACATAGGACTTTAGCTCCATAGTAAACTTATATTGCATTTCTCAAATTGATGTGGTATATTTTCGATCGCCTAGCAAGTCATTGCGAGGGGGATGACCGCGCTCAACTTATGCTTTCATAGAGTTAACCCCCCGAAGCAATCTCACCAATCGCATATCACATTAATCTGAGAACTGCTATAATAATTATATAACATAAGGGTAAAAAAATCTCAAGGGTCAAGGCAGAATTCACCTAAGAAGTGGTTCCATCCACTGGCCATCACTGGCGGAGATCTGATACCGCCGGTCATACAGAGGTAAAACCCCCGGACCGGTTAATAATGCCTAAGTGTCACTTTTAATTACACCCACGGTCAAACGCAGGGGACGCGCCAAACCAACATTAGCAGAAACCTCAGTCGTTATGACAATAGCTTCCCGTAAGGATTTGCGAAGTGCCAATCCCTTTTTCGGTGCAGTCAATACTTTCTGGTTCAGATTGTACAGTCGAGGAACGCCATCCTTTATGCACTCCACTAAAATAAACTTCGAGTCAATTGCCTTTTGCCATTTTACTAAATTATCAACTTCATTGCCACAAAAAGGTCCGTCCCTGTAGAGCAGAACAGTCTTGCCTTGGAGTTGAGGTGCGGGTAGCAAGGTGTTCAAAAGCCGTGCCGGAATTTCTTCTCCTTCAATTATCGCATCTTCCAGATGGTAGCGAATGAATTCTCCTCGTCGTCCATAGAGACGAATACTTGCACAGGCATTTTGACTTCCGGATACTTTCTTTTTTGCAATTCGGGAAATATCCAAGCCCACGAAATAATCGGCGACCTCTAAAGGTTCAGCTAGAATGAAAGGCAAGTTCCCCAGTTTTGCCAGAACCCCTGGAATCACCTGATTGAGAACGTAGTTGATTTGCACCTTCAAGGTATCCTCATAAATCACTTGGCTGGCGATCCTGCGTCGAAGCAACCGCGAGTATACCCAATAATATAGACTGCCGTCCTCTTCCCGATCGGCGTGGCGATCGCTCTCGGGCAAAAAGGTCAAAACAATGTCAGGGGTCGGCACAAGCAATTTTTCAAGCGCTTTCTCGACTTCAGCTTTTGCCTTTTCTGCACTCAAATCATTGACTGACAAGGGCATCTTATTAATAATTTCGCTCTCAAAACCATAGCGTTTTAGCTGTTCTTGAACTTTCTTGAGAAATGGAGTCAGCTTGCCATCGTATAATTTCAGAGCTGCAATGCGGATTGGTCGCCGATTATCTCGGTATTCATCGTGACAGCGATAAACACCTCCTTTAGACAAACCCTTGAGAATTTCACCTGATGCGCGAGTAACATTTTTTCCGAAAAGAAGTGGAGTTTGCTGTAGGGGAGTCGATGGTTGCCAGAACAAAGATAGGAAATCTTTGCTGTTGATACTACGCTGTAGCTTAAATCCATAGGCTGCTAGTGCTTTGTCAGCTATAACCTTGGAGTCAACCAATAGTTGTTGCCGCTGTGAGTGGGAAATTTTACTTTCCTTGAGCAACTTTCCATATTCTACCTCAAAACGCGCAGCTGTTTCAGGGGTTACGCAAGGACGTAAAGCCGCCATCCCATAGTGATACAGCTTCCCATTCTTGCCAAATTTTACCCCCACCAAGGGTTGATTGTCAGGCGCATCTCGCAGTGCTTGTTTGCTGACTGCACCTGTCGCCTTTGCGATTAATTTTTCCCGGTGTTCTCCAATTTTGCCGACAATGGCGCTAATAGTACCGCTACCTCCAGATTCCAAGTCAAGAACTTTCAAATCAATTAAAAGTTCTTGATAATTTTGCCGGAAGGGATGATTCTCATAGAAATCAGCCAAGTTTCCCTGGTAGAGTATACTGCTGCTAATCGTTAGAGTTACAGCAGGCTGCAATCGATCGTCGAGTTCGATGGTTTCTGACCAAATATCTACCTTGCGCCTGACTTCAACTCCTTTGTCAGAGAAAACCACAGGTCGATCTAATTTCGTTTCCCTTAAGACTTGAACGGCCAGTTGAGCTATAATTAAAGGAGTTGTCTTTGGCTCGCGCACCCATTGAAATGACCAGTAGCGATCGCCAATCTCATCTTTTAACTCTTCTTCGATATTTTCTAGTGCCTTTTTAAACTCAGCTGGGTCTGGCATAGTACTACCTGGTTTGGCTAAAATCCAAAAATATGATTTTTTCCAGATAACAACTAGATCGGGAAACTGGCGACTAAACCGGAAAGCTAAGCGGTTTCCCTCCTGCTGTTCCACTTCAGGTGTCAGTCTAAAACAAATTAAATTCGGCTGCGAGATAGTTAGGGGGAAAATCTCACTTAAAAAGATGGGAGATGTCTGGACTTGAACTTGAGTAGTCATGCGGAAACCTCAGAAACAGAAAATTTACAAATGGAATTAAAGGCGCAGTACCGACAAGCAAAACCTGGGTTTGGCGGAAAAACTTCCGCGAAGCAAGCAGGGTTTTGTCGGTAACGTCTCAAATCTTGCTGATGCTGTTTGGCTATTTGCGTCAACTCACTCTGGATGGCTTGCAGTTGGGCATTTGTCGCCTTAATATCCTCAGACGCCTTACCAGTTTCCAAATTATAGAAAGAGGCGATCGCTGGTTGTTGCGGATATAGATAGCAGGCGGCTAGCAGGTAAACAAATGCCTGTCGGCGGTCAAAATCTGATTTACCCGTCTTGAAGTCTAAAATATGCAGCGTGCCGTCAGGCTCAGTAAAAATACAGTCGATCGCCGCAAAGAGCTTAAAGAGATAGTTCCCCTGCTTGATTAAAATAGGTTTGGGATATCCCTCATCACCTCGGATCAGCTTGACGATGTTCTTCCCAAGGAGAATAGGATTTTCACGGTACTTTTTGAGGATGGCAGTCACTCGCGCCTGAACTGTAGCTGACTCTTGAGATAATTGCAAAATCTCTGCCACTTGCTCGACAGCATCTTTTCGATACAAGATCGGGGGATTCTGATGAAACTCGTAAACCCCCTTTTGGGCGAGAATGCCAATCCGCTGAGCTGTGTTGTCTTGCTCCAAGAGCGCTTTAACTTGGGGTTCTTTCTTGCGAGCCTTAGTGAAACCCCGCTTCATATCACAGTGCCAGTATTCCTGTCCTACTGGTGAAGAAAACAAAGACCAGAGATTATAACTGGCAAATTGCCAAATTTTATGCATGAGTTTAAACTTCTCAGACGAGGGACTGCCTCAATAATGAGCTTCAAAAGCTCGACAATCAAAGTCATCGTCAACAATGATTCTCTGGCTAGTCATTCCTACCATATGCTCCCTGACCTTGTCACTATCAAGCATTTTTGGCGGATGCGCTCGCGCGATCGGCTTCATGCTAAGGGAATCAAGAGATTTCCTGTCTAAAAGCGTATCTCTTGAAACTGTTTCGGTTCGTTCTGAGCCATCGGTGTTTTTATAACGGATATCTCCTGTTCTAGCTACTCGCGTGGCTGACTTTTTGGATCTAGGTGTTGTCTGGGACAGAATAGAGCCTGATGAGGAAGGGGCGATCGCCGCGATCGCCCCCCTACGATGTCTCTTAGGAGCGCTACTCGCACTACCCAAGAGACATCGCGTACTAATCAGTCTCAGCTATCACCCAATTTACCAGAGTCCGGACCGGGAAACCCGTAGCGCCAACGCCATTGTAGCCATTTTCCTTATCTGTCCAAACCGGTCCAGCGATGTCTAAATGTACCCAAGGAGTCTCCTTAACAAATTGCTGCAAAAACAGGGCGGCAGTAATCGAACCACCAGGACGTGGACCAGCATTTTTCAGATCAGCAACCACGGACTTCATGCCTTCAAAATACTTCTCCTCCATTGGCATGCGCCAGAACTTTTCACCTGAAATTTCAGCAGCAGAACTCAGCTCTTGTGCTAAAGTCTCGTCTGTACTCCACATCCCGCCAATATCATTGCCCAAAGCAACCACACAGGCACCTGTCAGGGTCGCCAGATCTACAATAGCATCTGGTGAGAGCTTTTCCGCAAACACCAAAGCATCTGCTAGAGTTAGACGCCCTTCCGCATCAGTGTTGTTAACCTCGATCGTCTTGTCATTAGAAGCCTTAAGAATGTCTCCTGGGTGAATTCCATGACCACTAATCATATTCTCAGTTGCTGCTGAAATGAAGTGAACCTCAACATCAGGTTTGAGCTGACCAATAGCTTTTGCTGCACCGAGGGTAGCCCCAGCTCCACCCATGTCGATCTTCATCATTTCAATGCCGCTACCGCTAACTTTAATATTATAACCGCCAGAGTCAAATGTCAGACCTTTGCCCACAATTGCTAACTTGCGGCGGGGCGTATCTTTAGGCTTATAGGTGAGGTGGATAAACTTCGGGGGCAGATCCGAAGCCTTCGCTACACCCAAAAACGCACCCATCCCCAACTTTTCACAATCTTCTCGTTCCAAGATTTCTACATCCATCCCATAGGCTTGGGCCAGGTCTTGGGCCGTTTGGGCCAAAGTTATCGGCGTTACCTCATTTGCCGGTGCTGCCACCAATTGCCGTGCCAGGAACACGCCAGAACAGATAATCTGCCCACGGGATATGGCCTCTTGCTGACCGGCAAGCCCGAGCAAATCGATTTGCTCTAATTTGCTCGGTTTATCTTCCGGTTCTGACTTAAAACGGTTATCCTGGTATAAAGCCAACTCTATACCTTCTACTATTGCCTGAGTGGTGGCCTCTGGGTCATCATTCCACACTGGCAGGCTCATCCCCAAGGTTTTACATCGTTCCTTTTTCGCCAAAGTGGCCCCAGTAGCAGCAGTACGACGCCAGCTATCCAAATTAAGGGAGTCTGGTTTACCCATACCCACCAGCATAATTTTGCGGATTCCGTCGCGCACGCCAGTGCGCGTGCAAGCGCTGGTGCCCTCTTTACCCTTAAATTCCGTCTCCTGCAACAGTTCGCTGATGGTCCCGTTCAGCCGCTCGTCCATCTGCCGGAGATCGCCTGTCAAATCAACGGCATCCTCAAAAAAACCAATTACCAGGGCGTCCCCAGTCCAGTTAAGCCGTGGCGTGTCAATTGCTCTATATTCCATCTGTTTATCTGTATCTCTTTCGATCGTTTGCCCTGGGATCTAGCCAGTCCGAATTGTAGATCGTCTATTAGAGGGGATAAGACAGCTAATAACAAAAGTTAAGTCGGCAGCGGGTGTGGTCATGCATTTGTTGGCAACGGAATGTTTGCTCTCCGTATCAACGGGTTTTGACCACACCCGTCGGCAGCAGCTGTCAGAAACCAAACTCAATAGCGACAATTAGGGCCAATTGGCTGCTCGTGGCTGAGTTGATGAGTAAAAGTATAGCTCGAAAAATCCATATAGTTGTAATCTAACAGCTTAGCTTTTGTCAAGAGGAAAGAGCAAAAATCAGACCTGATATCCCAGAGGTTGAACTTTATCAGCACTGTTAGAGTCTCAAGGGGATCGAAGTATACCTTCTGTGTGAAGAGCCATGTTTAAGGAGAAGCGACAGAGAAATAATAAAGTTTCTTGGGCGGCTTGTGCCGGTATTGGCGTATTGTTGATGGGAGTAACCCTACACAAAACGCCAGTAGTAGATGGACTACGCCAAAGGCTGGCTCAATGGTCGGCATCGGCTGAGCAGTCGCGGCAGTTGCGGCTGACACCCATTGGGGAAAATTCGGTAATAGGTCGGTTGGTGCAACTGGCACCCAAGGACAGGGAGCAGAAACTGCAAGCGCTAGCCCAAGAGACAGGCTCGATTGAGAGCAACCGCGCTCGTTATTTGCTGGCATCAGACCTGATAGAGCAGCAGCAGGGCCAAAAGGCGCTCGCCCTGCTAGAAAAACTAGAGCGGGACTACCCAGTTTTAGGCTCTCACATCGCTCTCAAACGCGCCCAAGCTTACGAGGTAATGGGCGATCGCCTGGGTGCGATATCGGCCTGGAAAGATTTGCAGCGTCGGTACTCCCAAGACCCAGTAGCAGCGGAAGCACTGTTGGCCCTGGGCTCGACAGATCCGAAATACTGGGAAAAAGCGATCGCCCAATTTCCGGCCCATCCAGGGACAGTGGAAATGGCCTACCGAAGACTCTCTCAAGAGGATACCGACCAACTGCCGCTGTTGCTGCTATTGGCAAAACATGCCCATTACAGACAGGATTATACAGCGCTCCTCAATCAGCTAGTGAGCAAATATAAGGAGCAGCTGACCGCCGCAGATTGGGAGGCGATCGCCTTTGGTTACTGGGAAAAAGAAGCCTACGGAGAAGCCGGTGTAGCGTATAGGAAAGCGCCAGCAACGCCAGTAAATCGTTACCGTGCGGGCAGAGGGCTGCAACTGGGAGGGAAAAAACACGATAGCGTAGGAGCATACAAACAACTAATAGAAGAGTTTCCCGACGCTAAAATAACCGCCCGAGGGATGCTGCACCTCTCAAGACTCTCGGAGCCGAAATATGCCCTAGACTATCTGGAAAAAGTGCAGACACAGTTCCCTGACTTCGCAGCAGAGGCTCTATTAGAGAAATCAAAAGTTCTCAATAGTCTGGGAAGTGCTAAAGCAGCTTTTGTGGCCCGGGAATCGCTCCTGACTCAATATAGCAATTCCGACGAGGCAGCTCAGTTGCGATGGAGACTGGCACAAAAGCGAGCACAAGGTGGAGAGTTGACGGAAGCGTGGGAATGGGCCCAGCTGCTGACGACGGAAAACCCCGACAGTCCCCTGGCTCCAGAAGCAGCCTTTTGGGTGGGGAAATGGGCTTCACGTCTGGGGCGGACAGACGATGCCCAGCAGTCCTTTGCTTATGTAATAATGCGCTACCCAGAGTCTTATTATGCCTGGCGCTCGGCGGTGTTATTGGGCTGGGATGTGGGGGTCTTTAAGACTGTGCGTAAGCTCAAACCCCGGCTCCCAGTCCGATCGGTATTGCTGGCAGGATCGAACACCCTCAAAGAACTCTATCAGTTAGGTCAAGACAGGGATGCTTGGAAACTCTGGCAGGTGGAATTTACTAATCGCTCTGGCCGCACCGTAGCAGAACAGTTTACAGATGCGCTCATACGTTTAGCGATCGGGGAGCATCTGGAAGGCATTTTTATGATTAATAGCATCAGTTGGCGGGACGAACCGGCAGACCGCGAACAGGTAAAGATGCTCAAGCAACAACGGGCTTATTGGCAGGCCCTCTATCCCTTTCCCTATCGAGAGCAGATATTATCCTGGTCAAAAGCATACCAGATCAATCCTCTCTTGGTGGTCGGTTTAATCCGTCAAGAATCCCGGTTTATGGAAAAGATCGAGTCCCCTGTTGGTGCCACTGGCTTAATGCAGGTGATGCCAGAGACCGGAGCATGGATTGCCGATCAAATCAATCTGACTGACTACAAATTAAAC
Organism: Hormoscilla sp. GUM202; assembly: GCA_005518205.2. Classification (GTDB taxonomy): domain Bacteria; phylum Cyanobacteriota; class Cyanobacteriia; order Cyanobacteriales; family Desertifilaceae; genus Hormoscilla. Next base: position 123,147 of record RFFC02000011.1, on the reverse strand, counting down.
AAGGCCAATGACAATATTCAACTGGGCACCTGGTATCTGGATTTCACTCACTGGCAATATCAAAACAATTCCATGTTAGCAGTTGCTAGCTACAACGCGGGAACGACTAATGTGGACAGATGGATAGAAAGATTTGGTTTGCGCGACCCAGACCGTTTTGTCGAGTTCATCCCCTTTGGCGAAACCAAAGGCTATGTTAAATCGGTATTTGGTAACTACTGGAACTACGCCAGACTTTACGACCCCATGATTTCCCAGCAGCTAGCCCAGCTGCAATCAGCAGTGGCAGCCTCTACCGTTCCGGAAAAATCGGATGAGTCAGGAGACTACAGGAGAGAAGGTGAAAAATAGTTGGCCGTCGATCAAGGGATGATGCTTTAATGGAAGAGAAGGCGGTGTAGCACTCCCAATGGGATGATAGGAAGATAGTCTTCCCTGTCATCCTAGGAGATCGGGGCGAGATAGTGGTGAATAGCTAGTTATGAATGATAGAAAGGCTCGCAAACAAGCGGAAAAAACTCTCCAGGATCTTTTCCAACAAAAGATGTTGCTGTCGATGATGCAAGAATGCATCCACCCTCAGGAAAAAATACAGGAAATTCTCAGCATAACTGTTCGGGAAGTCCGGGAGTTCCTCAAGGCAGATAGAGTCATGATCTACAGATGGAATCACCGAAAAAGCGGGTTTGTGGTGATAGTGTCAGCCGGCACAACGGCTAGGGAAAGTATGTTAGGATTGCAGGTAGATGAGAGATTAATACCAGCAGCAGAGGTGCAGGAATACCAGGAAGGGAAAATTAAGGCGATCGCGGATATATATAGGGCAGGGTTGCAAGAGTCTCAAGTTCAGTTACTCTCGGATTTTCAGGTAGTGGCAAAGGTGGGCGTGCCCCTGTGGGTGGGAGATGCGTTGTGGGGTTTGTTAATGGTACATCAGTGCAATGGCCCCAGAAAATGGCAGCCCTTGGAAATAGATGCCCTGGAACAATTGGCAACACAGGTGGCGATCGCCATTCAGCAATCGGAACTTTACCAACAGGTTCAAAACCTGAACAGCGCTCTAGAAAACCAGGTACGGAAACGCACGGCCCAACTGGAACAAGCACTGAACTTTGAGGCGATGCTCAAACGCATCACGGATAAGGTCCGCGATAGTCTGGATGAAACCCAGATTTGGCAAGCAGCAGTGCGGGAAGTAACTGAAGTTCTGGGCATCCGAGGTTGTAATGCAGCTCTGTACGACCGAGAAAAAGAAACATCCATTATCAGTGCAGCCTATAGTAAAGGTCCTATAGTTAATCAAGAGCGGGTCGGACGAGTTGCTGCGCTGAAGAAATTCCCGGAAATCTACCAGCAGCAGCTCTTGCAGGGTCAGTATTTTCAGTTTTGTTCTTTGCTCCCTAACCCAGACAGGGGTAGGGTGGCAATGCTCGCTTGCCCCATTTTTGATAACCAAAGTGTTTTGGGCGATCTCTGGCTGATCAATCATGCAGATTATGTATTTAGTGAGTTGCAGATTCGCTTGGTGCAGCAGGTCGCCAATCAATGCGCGATCGCCCTCCGCCAAGCGAGACTCTACCAAGCTGCCCAAACACAGGTAGAAGAACTACAAAAGCTCAGTCGCCTCAAGGATGAGTTCGTCAGCACGGTGCAACATGAATTACGGACGCCGATGACCAACATGACCATGGCGATTAAAATGTTGACGATCGGTCTGCGTCAGGCGGGAGTTTTGCCCGCACCAGGGACAGAAGCTCCAGAGGGTAAGCCTTCAAAGGTGGCTCATTATTGGAAGATTATCCAAGATGAATGTAAACGAGAAATTAGTTTGATTAACGATCTGCTAGATTTGCAGCGACTGGAGAATCAATCACAACCTATAGCGTCCGAAGCCATAGAATTCCAGTCCTGGCTCCGAACCCTGGTAAAACCGTTTATCGATCGGGCCAGCAGCCGTCAACAAGTCCTAGAGGTAGATCTGGACGACCAACTGCCTCCTGTAATCTCCGATCCGGCTATTCTGGAAGGGGTAATACGCGAGTTGCTCAATAATGCTTGCAAATATACTCCACCCGGAGAACGCATTCTACTTTCTGCACGCAGTCACCAGGATAAAATTATTCTCAGAGTGACTAATTATGGGGTGGTCATTCCTGCCAATGAACTGCCACGCATTTTTGATAAGTTCTACCGCGTCCCCAGTACTGACCCCTGGAAGCAGGGCGGCACTGGCTTAGGCTTAGCTTTAGTTCAGAAACGTGTTGGTCACTTAGGTGGGATGATCGAGGTGGAAAGTGGAGAGGGTAAAACCTGCTTTATGATTGAGTTGCCCATTAAAATTTGACAGTCTGTTAAATTAATATTAACTGGACAGTGCGAAGTTCTTTGGATAACGGCTTGTCATAAGCGGGTTTGGGTCCGATCGACCGACCATGGGCAATAAGCGGGTCACTACTGGCTGTAAGCTACTCCCAGCAAGGGTTTCAGCTTTTAGACTAGGTCTTTTTTCAGGAGAACTTCGCACTCTCCAGTAATATTAAGTAATTTTATGGTTTATTGTGCGACGATCTTATGCTGTCTCTTTGTTGTGTTCTGGTCGCTATACGAACTTCCGCCCTTGTTATCATAATAAACCATAATTATACTTGCTAAATCTGTTAATTACATACAAATTTTGAGGCGAAAGATAAGGCAAAAAGCAATGTTGAGCAAAGTTTTTTAAAAAACTATGTATAATCAAGGCTAAGTATAAATTAATTAACCTCGATCCCATATTACGCACCACAAGCTGTAACATGCTATGTAATACTAAATTGCTCGGGACGATTGCCGTTGTCCTACGTTTTATAATACAAAACATATCTAGCAATTTGGCAAACACAAGGTATAAATATTTATACTGATCTCAGCTTTTAGGTTTGCAAAATCACCAAGCGTTTGTAATCATTCCGTTGTCGTGCGGAATGTAGGTTGATTAATTTGGACTGGAGGCAAATAGTCTGCTTAGTAAAAGTAGAGCAATTTTGGCTCTCTGTTGACGATCTGGTGCCTCAAGCATGGCGATCTGGACTCATGTATGGCGGACCAACGCTAGCCAGTAAACACTAAAGTGTTTACTACTAACGGCGGTAAACACTAAAGTGTTTACTACGAACGGCGGTAAACACTAAAGTGTTTACTACGAACGGCGAGACTTACAATGGTAACAAATCTGGAGATAATACTATAGCCGAGCTGATGACCCCTGAGATGAAATCTGCAACTACCCCCGATCGCGTAGCGTGCGCGCAGCGCAATCGAGACAGTAACATAGAATCGACTGCTAACCCTGAGATTGACGATGAATATCTTGACGAACTGCCAGATGATGTGGAGATGTCCTTGTTTGACCATTTGAAGGAGTTGCGCCAGCGGATTTTTTATGCTTTAATTGCTGTTCTCCTGGGAGCGATCGCCTGCTTCGCGACGGTAAAGCCGATCGTCGGGTTGCTCGAAATTCCCGCCCAAGGTGTAAAATTCCTCCAGTTGGCCCCGGGTGAATATTTCTTTGTTTCTCTGAAAGTCGCAGGTTACAGTGGCCTCTTGGTAGCTAGCCCCTTTGTCCTCTACCAAATTATTATGTTTGTCTTACCCGGACTCACCCGCCGGGAACGAAGGCTCATAGGACCGGTGGTTTTAGGATCCAGCGTGCTGTTTGTCGCAGGATTGGTCTTTTCTTTCTTGGTTCTCCTGCCAGCTGCTCTGAATTTTTTCATTAACTATGGCTCCGGTGTGGTAGAACAGTTGTGGTCGATCGACCGCTATTTTGAATTTGTCCTGCTGCTGATGTTCAGCACGGGTTTGGCCTTTCAAATTCCCGTGATTCAAGCCCTACTGGGCCTGCTGGGCCTTGTCTCTTCCAAACAAATGCTCTCTGGTTGGCGCTACGTTGTCCTAGGTGCAGTCGTTTTGGGTGCTATTCTCACTCCTTCCACCGACCCGGTAACTCAAAGTTTACTCGCAAGCGCGGTCCTGGGTCTCTATTTTGGCGGCATAGGTTTGGTGATGGTGCTGGGACATTGAAATTTCCGACGATGGGCGATCGATCTCGTCTGGACCCGGACAGCAAGCACTTTAGTGCTTTAATTAGACTGACCAGTGCCGGGCAATGGCCTATCGCTTTAACTGGCTATACTGGGGAGATGTTTTCTCACTGCCGCCGGAAGTCCGGTTTTTACCGAAAACTGGGTTTCTTATTCAAGCAGATCGAGATCCCGACCTCCACTGGTCTGTCCGGGCCAGCAGAAAAGAGTGAACTATCCTGATTCCGCTACTTGCCCTGATGTGTATTCTAGAAGTAGTAGCCAATAAAGGTGATTGAGATGAAAGCTTTGCAAGTTGTTGGCATAGCAGGCGGTGCGGCTTTAATTGCGGCGATGGCGATGAATAATCCTGGCCGGACTGCCTATGAGGAGTTTGCAACTCAGGAGTTGTCGGCCTATGTGCAAGAAAATGTTTGTACCCAGGGAGAAGCATCCTTTAGAGACATTTTACAGGCTCAATGCAAAAAACTGGTGAAGTCCCTACAGCCGCAGTTACAGACAATTATCGCTGAAAATACTGAGCGGAATAATTGGAGGTTGTTCAGCATCTATAAAACCGAATTGTACCTGGCGGATTTCTTGCTTAGCTATGAGTTTGGCACTGTAGGAGTTTTGGGAAATTTATATATCTACAAGACCGAGGAAAAGTAAATAGCTGTGGCAGACATACCCCAGAAACCCGGTTTTTTGGAAAAACCGGGTTTCTTAATTTAAGCCGATCGAACTCCCGCGATATACTGCAGAACGACAGCCTCCTCTAGCAGTGGTTCATCGCCATGACTATCTGTGTAAATCCGGAATACCTTAGCCCCCAAAACTCCCAAACTAGCAGAATTTGTGCCAGTTGTGGATCGCCCCTATTGCTCAAGGAACGGTATCGGCCTATACAAAAGATCGGTGAAGGGGGATTTGGCCGTTCGCGCACTGCGTAGCGGAGGAGGCCCGGAGCGTGCAGCCATACTTTTTTGGCTATTGATGAAGATATCCCTTCTCAACCTGCTTGTGTAGTCAAGCAACTCTATTTGGAGTCCGATCGGAGTAAAAGCACGGACAAGAAGATCGAACTTTTTAGAAAAGAAGCGGTACGGTTGGATCGATTGGGCAAGCATCCTCAAATACCGACATTGCTAGCACATTTTGAAGAAAACCAGCAGCTTTATCTGGTGCAGGAGTTGATTGAGGGGCATGACCTAGCCCAGGAGTTAGAGACACAAGGGGCCTTTAGGGAAGAGCAAATATGGGAATTGCTGCAAAGTATGCTACTCGTGTTGCAGTTCGTGCATCAGCGTCGGGTGATTCATCGGGATATTAAACCCTCTAATATTATGCGACGCCAGAGCAATGGTCAATTGCTGCTGATTGACTTTGGGATTGCTAAATTGATTACTGCAACTTCCCTCCAGCAGACTGGGACTATGGTGGGTACGCCCGCCTATGTGGCCCCCGAACAACTGCGGGGCAAAGCGATGCCCGCTAGCGACCTCTATAGCTTGGGCGTCACCTGCTCTCACTTACTGACGAATATGTCCTCTCCTCTGGATATGTATGATATAGTGGCATGTAGGTGGGCATGGCGGGATTATTTACTGCCAGAAAACCAAGTCAGCTATGCCCTGGGTCGCATCCTGGATAAGTTATTACAAGATTCCCTCACAAAGCGCTATCAAACTGCTTCAGAAGTTTTAGAAGTGCTGAGGCCACCACAAGCAATAGGGAAATCTGCCCCAAAAGCAATCCGCAAAGTCTCCCAGAGACCGCCTCAACCGGTGTCCCCTAATCACCTGCGTTCGACAGTTACCTATGTCAAAAACTTGCTGAAACCTCTAGAAAATGAGGTTTTACCTTCCTCGTCCGGGCTTGATTATAGTAGGTTAGCTTCATTACTGACATGGAAGCGATGGCAAGCTGCCGATTTTTCGGGCCGTCCGCGGACCGATCGGGAAACCTGGACAATGCTGTCTCAGGCGTCAGGTAAGGGACTGAGGGGTTATCTCTTGGCCGGAGATATTCAGAAGATCCCCTGCGATGATTTGCAGGCGATCGACCAGTTGTGGGTGAAGTCCAGCGGCGGGCGCTTTGGCTTCACCGTGCAAGCACGGATTTATGGAGAAGTGGGTGAGGACTACGTGAGTTTTTGCGATCGGGTGGGATGGCCGGTCCACCAACCTCATAACTCTAACAGGGGGCTGCGATTTAACTTGCGCGCGCCCGCAGGACATCTGCCCTCACGAGTTTGGGTGGGGGGCGTGACACAGTCGAATCATGTCCAGGCGATGGTAGCCAAATTGACAAAATGTGGGATTTCCTAGCGATGTGCGATTAATGTGCTCTGCGTAGTGCGATTAGCGCGCGCAGAGCACATTAAGCAGTGCTCCTAGCGCGCGCATCGCACATCGTCCCGATGGGTAAATCTCCCCATTTTCAATATTTTCATTCTAGAAATTAATTTCAGTTGTCGCCCCGATCGGGGCGTCAGAATAGCGGAATTTCATGCCCCGATCGCCTGCCTGGGGAAAAGTTTCGTAGTTTATTGCTATTAATTCCTAGTTTACCAAAAAATCGGGTTGACGTATCGGGAAAGAAAGTATTAAGTTGAAGAAGCAAGGGATGAGACTCGTTCCCACGGCTCTGCCTGGGAACGAGGGGTCGTTCCGACAGCAAGAGAGGAGAACACTATGCCAGAAACTAAAACTATAATCCGCGCTTTCGATCGGGTGGGTGACAATCCGGTGTTACTGGATAAATCAGTGACAATGCCCGTCTGTGAAGGATTAAACGTAGCCCTGTCGAGTTTTCAAGCGCTTTACCTGCAATATCAAAAACACCATTTTGTAGTAGATGGTGCCGAATTCTACTCGCTGCACGAGTTCTTTAATGAAAGCTATGAAGAAGCGCAGGAACATGTCCACGATCTGGCAGAACGCTTGAATGGACTGGGGGGCGTTCCAGCAGCAAGCTTTAGCAAGTTAGCGGAATTATGTTGCTTTGAACCAGAAGCAGATGGCATCTATAGCTGCCGCGCGATGGTGGAACATGACCTGCAAGCAGAACAAGCGATTATCCAAATGATTCGGCGGATGGCAGCACAGGCGGAAAGTATGGGCGATCGGGCGACTCGTTACATGTATGAAAAAATCCTGATGGAGACCGAAGATCGGGCATTTCATCTGGATCACTTCCTGGCCTCGGATAGCCTAACATTGGGCTTTGTGCAAGCTGCTAACTAGCCCCCCACCCTAAAGGGTGGGGCTACAGGAACGAAGCCCGCCTGCGCGGGCTTGAGAATATTAAAGGAATGCAATTTCAGCATAGTTGGTATGCAAAATAGATAATTCTGCAAGCAGAAACTTTATCGAAGATGGCTAAGATATATTAAAGCTTAAAATAATGGGAATTGAAAGTTAGATCGGCTTATATATTAGTATCTCACGGTAGTCGCGATCGGCGTCCCCAGCTGGCTATGGCAAAACTAGGTCAGCTACTATCGGATAAACTGGGTGTAGAGGTGGGTACGGCGACCTTAGAACTGGGGCCGCTGCCTTTGCACGCCCAAATTTGTGAATTGGCCAACAGGGCGATCGCAGTTGGGTGCAAGCAGCTACAGGTGTTGCCTCTGTTTCTGTTACCGGGAGTTCACGTCATGGAAGATATTCCCGCAGCAGTGGCGCTGGCCCAGCAAGCTTTGGGTAACCGAATGGCGATCGAGATCCGCCCCTACTTGGGAAGTCATGGGGGACTAGAACAGTTGCTAGCAACCCAGCAGCAGGAATTACTGGCAGATGCCTGGATTCTGCTGTCTCACGGTAGTCGCCGCGTGGGTGGCAATCAACATGTTCTTGAGATGGCAAGCAAGTTGTCCGCAATGGCTGCTTACTGGTCGCTGAGGCCCAGTCTAGAGTCGAGCATAGCAGAATTAGCCGCAGCTGGGGCAGCATCGATTGGGATTTTGCCTTACTTTTTGTTTGCTGGAGGGATTACAGAGGCGATCGCCTGGCGGGTGAGACAACTGCTTTTTGAGTTTCCGACAGTGCAACTCCAGTTGGGCAAACCGATAGAGGCCAGTGTAGAATTAGCAGATTTGATTTTGGAGCTAACCTAATGGTGGGCAAGGTATATTTGGTGGGTGCTGGACCCGGCGATCCGGGATTAATGACTCTTAAGGGGAAGGGACTGCTGCAATGTGCGGATGTGGTGGTCTATGATGCCTTGGTTAGCGACTCGATCTTGGCAATGATTAATCCCGAGGCCGAAAAAATTCATGCGGGTAAGCGTCGGGGACGACATTCTTTATTACAGTCCGAGACGACTCAGCTATTAATTGCCAAAGCGCAGAATCACGCGATCGTAGTGCGCCTGAAAGGGGGCGATCCCTTTATGTTTGGGCGGGGCGGGGAGGAGATGGAAGATTTAATTGCTGCTGGGGTGCCTGTGGAAGTGGTGCCCGGAGTGACTTCTGGCATTGCTGCCCCTGCTTATGCGGGCATTCCTCTGACCCATCGCCATTATAGTTCTTCGGTAACTTTTGTTACGGGTCACGAGGCTGCGGGCAAGTATCGACCAGAGGTGAATTGGCAGGCGATCGGCCAGGGTTCAGAAACGATTGTCATCTACATGGGGATTCACAATTTGGGGCAAATTGTTGGCTTACTGATGGCTGCTGGGTTGAGTGGGCAAACCCCGATCGCCTTAGTGCGCTGGGGGACTCGACCGGATCAAGAAGTGTTAATCGCTACTCTGGAGACTGTGATGGTGCGAGTCGAATCAACGGAATTTACTGCGCCCGCGATCGCGGTTATTGGCAATATAGTTAACCTGCATAGTATCCTATCAGATTAGTAGGGTGGGCACCGCCCACCGGAGAAAAAGAATGCTGAAACGAATATATATCGACAATTTCCGATGTCTTGTCAATTTTGAACTGTCTGTTAACGGGATTAATTTGTTTCTCGGACCTAATGGGACTGGGAAATCAGCTGTTTTCGATGTGTTACGAAAAATCCAATCATTTGTGAATGGTGAGGGCAAGGTTAATGCTATTTTTAATTCCGATGATTGTACAGGCTGGCAGACATCTCCTATCCAAAACTTCGAGTTAGAAATTACCGGGAATGAGGGGATTTACAAATATGAGCTTTTTCTAGAACAAGATCGGGAAAAAAACCATGCTTTTGTCCAACAGGAACGCTTGTGCTTTGATAACCAACCTTTGCTGAACTTTGAATCGGGAGAGGTGACATTGTACCATGAAAATGGCAATATACTTCAGGAGTTTTCCTTGAACGGGGTTCAGTCAGTGCTGCCATTACTAAACTCTACGAAGGAGACGATTAAACTGAATGGGTTCAAAGAAAGAATAGATCGTTTCATTATTGTACAAATTAACCCGACTCTGATGGTCGATAATAGCGAAGGAGAAGAAACGCACTTATCGCCCAGTATGGAAAACTTCGTTTCTTGGTATCGCTATCTGTCTCAGAATCAGGGCAAAATCATTCAACTCACCCATGAGTTAAAAGAGATTTTCGATGGATTCTCGTATTTTGAATTTGCTGATGCCGGTCTACCAAACAAGATTCTCAAGTTGTATTTTTCCAGATCGGGCGATTGCGCTGCGCTACGCGATCGGGAAGACTATATTGCATATCGATTTGGGGAACTTTCCGATGGTCAGCGCGTACTAATCGCTCTCTACACGCTCATATACTGCACCCAGTCTGAAGATTATACCCTCTGCATTGACGAACCAGAAAACTTTTTGGCTTTACCAGAGATCCAACCTTGGTTGATGCAACTTTATGACTTCTGTAGCGAAGGAAAAACTCAAGCTTTGCTGATTTCTCATCATCCTATATTGATTGACTATCTTTTGGCATCGCCCGTGGGCTATTGGTTCGATCGCCAGCAAAACAGTCCCGTTCGGGTTAAACGTATAAGCAACGATAACGATACTGGACTGCCCATTTCAGAGCTGGTGGCGCGGGGGTGGATCCATGAGTCAGCGTAGATCGACGGTTGTTATCTTATGCGAAGATAGGCAACAAGAAGTTTTTGCGCGTCATTTTCTCCAAAAAAGAGGATTTCCTGGACCATTCTCGGTCAAAATATGCCCGAAAGGTAAACAGTCTGGAGAACAGTATGTGCGCGAACTTTACCCAATGGAAGTGAAGGCATATCGCAGCAAAAAAAACTATCTTGCGATTTCCTTGGTAGTCGTCATTGATGCAGATAAATATACAGTAGCAGATCGCCTACACCAGCTAGACACAGCCCTTGAGGAAAACTCGCAAACTCGACGCCGAGAGGACGAACAGATTGCTATCTTCGTGCCGAAAAGAAATATCGAAACTTGGATTTACTATTTACAGGGAGAAACTGTTGATGAAGAAACAGTCTATCCAAAACTGCCGCGAGAGAGTGATTGCAAGTCTGATGTTGAAGAATTAGCGCAGCAATGTCCTCGCGGACTGGATGAAAATGCCCCCCGATCGCTCCATATGGCCTGCGATGAGTTACAAAAGATTCTCCCAGCCTCTTAGCATCTTGTAGGTTGGGTTGAGGTTCCTTACCCAACAGCCCCAACCCATGTTGGGTTTCCCTGGGGCTCAACCCAACCTACTCACGTTAAAAATAAAACGGTAGGGTTGACAGAAGCCCGATCGCCAGTTATCATGGTAGAGTGCCAGCAAGGGGCGGCCAGTAAAGAGGACCGTGCTGCAAATTTCCACCAGAATAGATGCCAGCATCAGCTAAAACTAGCACCATGCAACATTACCTAGATTATATTTCCATCAAGGGCTTCCGGAGTATCTGGGAGATCCAGAAGCTAAAACTACGCCCGATCAATATATTGATCGGGGCTAACGGGTCGGGAAAATCTAACTTTGTGGAAGTATTTTCCTTCTTAAATGCTATTCGCGGTGGTAAGTTAAGAAATTATACAGCCGAAAGAGGTGGAGCAGATACAATCTTGCACTTTGGCTCGAAAGTTACACCAGAAATAGAAATAGAAATTTCCTTTAACTCGCAGGTTAACGGCGGGTATCAAATATTGTTAGGATCGACAGATATCGATGAACTTTATATCAAAGATGAAGGCTGTTGGTTTTTGGGTAAACAATATTGGATCTTAAATGCGGTGAACGGTGAAGCTGGCATTAGTCAACCTGGTCCAAGGATTACCAGTTGGGTGCAGTCACGTCTCGATCGTTTGCGAATTTATCACTTTCACGATACGAGCAAACAGTCACCCATGAAACGACTTGCAGATGTTAATGATAATTATTTTTTGCGTTCGGATGGCTCAAATCTTCCTGCTTATTTACTTCTCTTAAGAGAACAAAATCAGTCTAGTTATCGTTTGATACGCAATACAGTGCGAAGGGTAGCACCTTTTTTATATGACTTTCAATTAGCTCCCTTGCGTCGCAATCAAAATAAAATTCGCCTAGAATGGATGCACAAACTCTCAGACCAATACTTTGATGTTTCGTCTCTATCTGATGGAACATTACGCTTCATTTGTCTGGCGACCTTATTACTGCAACCTACCCAAAAACGCCCTTCTCCTATCATTTTAGATGAGCCAGAACTGGGTTTACATCCTTATGCGATTGCGATGTTGGCAAGCATGGTCAAAGCTGCTGCTACAGAAACTCAGATTATTATTTCTACACAATCACCCCTGCTTCTGGATCATTTTGAACCAGAAGATATTTTGGTCACAGAATTAGAAGATGGGGCCACAACTCTCACTCGTTTGCAATCTAGTGAGTTAGAAGCATGGCTTGAAGACTATAGCTTGGGACAACTTTGGGAAAAAAATCAATTTGGTGGCAGACCTTAACATGGTTAGATTGTTGGTAGTCGTAGAAGGAGAAACAGAAGAAACTTTTGTTAATGAAGCTTTGGCCCCGCATCTTTATAACAAAGGATTTCATGCAGTTATCGCTAAGTTGATGGGTAATGCCCGCAAGCGCGATCGAAGGGGTGGAATTAAAAGGTGGCCCGGAGTGCGTGAAGAAATTATCCGACATCTCAATACAGATAGAGCCCTATATGTGTCAACAATGGTAAATTACTATGCTTTACCAGCAGGAGAAAATAATCCAAATGCATGGCCAGGGCGATTTCAAGCGAGTTGTTTAGAGTTTGACAATAAGGCTCAACATATTGAAGCAGAACTACAGCAAGATATTGTCGCTCAAAGCACAACGAATACAGAACGATTTATTCCCTATATCATTATGCATGAGTTTGAGGGGTTACTGTTTAGTAACTGCAAGCAGTTTGCTAGGAGTATCGTTCGGGAGGACTTAGCCACTAAGTTTCAAAACATTCGCGATCGATACTCCTCTCCAGAAGAGATTAATGATTCTCCCGAAACTCATCCATCTCAAAGAATTAAAACCTTGATGCCAGAGTACCAAAAGCCTCTACATGGTAACTTGGCAGCGATTGATATTGGACTTGAGACTTTTCGCACAGAATGTCCGGGATTTCGGCGTTGGTTAGAGAAAATAGAATCCATTATCTAAAGACGATATAATTTGAGTCATAAGACTGTAGACTGTAGGTTGGGTCTGGAGCACGAAACCTAACCGCATTAACTGTGAGTCATAAACCAGGTTTTCTCTAAAAACCTGGTTTCTTAATTTACGGGTTTCTTAATAAAGTTCTCCTTTATGATGAGGCGAATTTTTTTACCATAGCTTTATAGTAACGTCGGACAGTGGCCCGCAAGAATTTCCATTGGTCTATGGCGTGTAAGACGATAAATGCCAGAAAGCTGTATGCTAGCCAAAAATGCATACTTCTGCCAAATTCTGCTATTCCCTTATTCACGACAAACAGACGGGGCAAAACGATGCCGAAGAAGGCTACGTCTTTGTCATAGGAGTTGGAAAAGAACCAACCGCTCAGGGGAACTGCTAGCATGAAAATGTACAACAATGCGTGCAGCGCGATTCTGCGGATGCGATCGAACTTCTGTTTGGGGCGGCTTGGGGGTGCTTTGTGCTGGAGTTTGATCGACAGCATAAAGATCCTGACTGCGAGCAAGATCGTGGTTAAAATGCCCAGGGACTTGTGGAAATTATATAACATCCCTCTGTAAGAGACATCCCTTGACAGGTCGGCCATGTAAGTGCCAACCACAAAGATCGGTACGTAGATCGCCGCCATCCACCAATGTAGAGACCACAAGCGCTGGGAGACGGTCTTTTTTTTTCCGTTTAGCCGTTGTCATTGACTTGCCCTCTGGCAGTGAAACGCTGCTAATATTATAAACCCAAAGTAGGGCATCGCCCTGCCCGCATCCCGGTTTCCCCGGACCTTATGGCGGCAACGGAATGGGAACGATCGCCCTCCAAACCCAATACTTCTCGGTTAATAATCTGTCATTGCGATTTTTCGCACGCTCCGGGCCCCCTCCGCTGCGAGTGGGGGAAACCAAAACCGACATCTGCTTGGGAACGGTCTCGCTACCGGTGATTTATGGTTCCCTCGTTTCCCTCGTTCCCTGGCTCTGCCTGGGAACGCATATCTGAGGCAGAGCCTCCGGTCACAAGGCGAGGGGGGCTCTAGCAGTCTTGCTGATGTTACCGCAAGGCTTTTCTCCTAACTGGCGATGGGATAAGACAACTTCTAGGTCCCGAAGGGGCTGGGCAGCAGTATCGATCGCAGTTTCCACGGTTTGCCAAATTCCCAAAGTGCGATTTAATTCTTGCACTTTATAGGCAGCAACTCTTCCCCCTTTACTGGGTTCTCCGCTGCCAAGTTAATTTAATTGTGCCAGGATCAGTGCGAGTGGCTTGGAATTGCTCGATCGCTCCGGGAACTTGCATCCTCTGCGGAACGTCCCGCCCAACCTAGGAGTTTCAGTTTATCGTCGTCTCTTTCGGTCACGGCTTCAGCATAGTGGATGTACGTCTGTGCTATACTCTCTATGACAGATGACGGAGGAAGATCGCTTGCTGTCGGTTTGACTTGGTGGGATAATTGCTTTGCGACAAATAATATTTGCTCTGGGCCATATCAAATATTATATGGGCCATATCAAATATTATATGGGCCATATCAAATATCATATGGGCCATATCAAATATTATATGGGCCATATCAAATATCATATGGACCATATCAAATATCATATGCGGCATATTTGACTCGTTGCCGGGCGATCTTTGGGAACCCAGAACATAGGCCCAGCCTCTGGTCACAAGGCAAAGAGCCCTACTGGTAAAGCCGATGCCACCCACGGGGTCGGCTTCGTCTCTAGCATCCGTTGGCAGCCAGAGACTGCGTTCCGAGAGTACGAGAGTCGCACCTGAGCACGACCGGTAGTAACCTGTTTTCTGATTTTTCCGGAACGGTGGAGGGAAGAAGAATACTCCCCTACCTCTACCTCGTTCCCAGGCAGAGCCAGGGAACGGTCTCGCTACCGGTGATTTATGGTTTCCTCGTTCCCAGGCAGAGCCAGGGAACGCATATCTGAGGCAGAGCCTCCGGTCACAAGGCGAGGGGGGCCCTAGCAGTCTTGCTGATGTTACCGCAAGGCTTCGCCTTTAACACCCGTTCTCAGCGATCGCCAGTGGGAACGAGACAATAGATATGCTCCGGCGATCGTTGCCCAAGGACCGGTAGTAACATGTTTTTTTGGGGAGGGAAGACGACCTGGAATACCCTCCACATCCCTCCACATACTATTCCAGCATCCGCTTCAGTTGTTTATAAACCTCGTCATCATTGCGCTTGCCAACTAAAATCACCTCTACTAGATCCTCATCAACCAGAAATCGATAAACAATTCGATATTCCCCAATACTGACTCGGTACAAATCAGAATATCCTGCTAGTTTTTTGCTATCAGCAGGCAAAGGATCCATATTTAATGCTAATATCTTTTTAGCAATTTGAGCAACAATTTTAGGTTGTAATCCCTGAAGAAAATCGAGAACTATTTCTAGACCGTCAAGCTTCGCCATTTGCTAATTTTTTTAGGGTTTCTACGAACTTATCTGCTCCTACCATTTGGGAATTAGTTAGGGCAGCTTCTGC
This sequence comes from Hormoscilla sp. GUM202, assembly GCA_005518205.2. Classification (GTDB taxonomy): domain Bacteria; phylum Cyanobacteriota; class Cyanobacteriia; order Cyanobacteriales; family Desertifilaceae; genus Hormoscilla. The sequence goes on along the minus strand of RFFC02000011.1, from coordinate 108,010 downwards.
CGCTTTACCCCAGATAGCATCTTCTAATTCTGCCAATTGTTCGATTAGTTGTTGATAGGTTTCAGCCGACATGATGACATGGCTGGGGCGCGATCGCTCTGTTAAGAAAACAGGGCTTTTGGCTGCTTGATTAAACACTTCTTCCTGTCTCTTTTTAAAGTCTGCAAAAGTATATATTTCCATAGGGGTAACTCCCAAAATTAAAATCTCATAATCTAACAATGGTGGTGTTGGGTTCGGTCGGGCCACCTTGCTAGTACGCTAGTCGCTTTCCTGATATTGTAACCCATCCACCGCTTTTGGCGAATCCCTTGAGGCAGAACCTCTGGTACAGGCCGAGGGGCCCTGGCGGTCTTGCTGATGTCACCGCGAGGCTTTGCCTCGAGCACCGGTCGAGAGCGATCGCGCCCTGGGAACGAGACAATAGATATGCTCCGGCGATCCTTGCCGATTTTTCCGGTAGGACCGGTAGTAACATGTTTTCTGGGAGGAAAGACGACCTGGAATAGGGTGTACCCTGTTCATTTTCCGAAAAATGGCCATTTTGTTACCTGAACCCAGGGGGAGGAGGTGATATTCTCAACAGTCAAATGATCGCCAGTTCAAGGAGGAAAAATGAATTACAAGTGGTTTTCCGAATAACGTTATGCCTAAAGAAGAACTCATGCTACAATCAGAAAAAATAATGACGCCGAGAGAAACTTGGCTCGCTTAGTAAGTGTGGGAGTTGAGATTGGCGCTAGCATAAGGTATAGCAAGATTATTAGCAGGGGCGATCGCCGGTATAGGGTGGGACAGTTGAAGAGTATTAATGCAGTGCTATCTGATGGCTCACTGGTCGAGAGGCGATCGGGAACATAATCAATCAATCCCCTATCATCGCAATTCAGGATTTGACATAACTGATTGGACATCATAAAGGGAGGATCGGGAACATAATCAATCAATCCCCTATCATCGCAATTCAGGGTTTGGCATAACTGATTGGACATCATAAAGGGAGGTTTGTGAGCAAATGTGACTGTCGATCGCATAACACAAGAAATTAGCTTAGAAGTGGGAGATCGCTTTATCATACTGTATGGCTCAAACACGAGTGATAGTTTTTGTAGTGACGATCTGATTCTGCAAGACATCCAACAGGCGTTGCATCGCTACCTCAAAAGTCAAGGCTATCAGCGCATTGCTTTCTATTCAGGAAATCGCAAGCTGTATTTTCTAGATTCGGAATCTCGCGATCGCGCTCTTTTCCGTCCGCAAAGTCCATCTCCAGCAAGCGCCACCGATGAGATGAGTTTCCCATCGCAGTGGAAACGAAAAAATAAAGTTATAGGCAGAAAAAAACGTCAAGCTACCAATCAAGCTGCAACACTCCCGCGTACATCAGGAATGCAGGATCGAGATGTAATTACTTTTTTGCAAGCATTCATGGAAGACACGACCCAACGATCGGCGATTATATTTGCTCATCCAGAAGACTTGGGTCGATTTGAACTACCCCGCGAACTGCATGGGACGATCGTTGAGTGGTCGCAGCTATTGCCGAATAATCGCAATCTATGCGTGTTTATTTTCCATCAAGATACTTATAACCAACTTCGGGATTTGTGCCAAGAGATCGGATTGACCAGTTTGAGCGAATTGCTGGCAAATCGTCAGGAATTGCAAAGTCAGGTGAATATTTGTCGTGTCGCAACACCTACGGCTTCAGAGATTGGCAACTTGATTCAGCGCTTTCGTTTGCAGCATGAACGGCGTATTACATGGAAGGAATTAGTTCCCTTAACTACAGCATTAGCCCAAGAATCTAAGCGGCTTAAATATTGGCACGATACCTTCAGGCCCGTTACTGAATTTTCCTTGGAACAGGCATATAGTGCGAAATGGACGCATAAAATGCCCCTACCTACGGCTGAAGAGTTTACAAGCAAACTCCGTCAAAAGATAATCGGACACCAAGAACAGATAGCCAATCTAGTCAAACTGGTGCGGGGAAAAATAGCAGCAAAAAAAAGTCCCAAGCCCCTTGTGATTTTGTTGCCAGGTCCTACTGGTACAGGCAAGACTGAACTCAGTAAAGCCTTAGCAGAAGCCCTCGGCACGACCCTTGAACGGTGCGACATGGGCGAATATGGTGAAGAGCTGAAAGTAGCAAATCTTTTTGGCAGTCCTCTTGGATATGTAGGTTCAGAACAGGGCGGATGGCTACCTAACGCTCTGCGGCAGAATCAACAGCGTTGTGTGTTTTTATTTGATGAAATAGAAAAAGCCCATGCTTCTATCTGGCGAAAGATGTTGGCATTTTTTGATGAGGGTAGAGCCGGTGATGCTAATGGAACGGCGATCGCGCCCAAAGATACGATTTGTCTATTGACCACTAACTTAGCAAGCGAGCAGATTTCTGAAACTCCTACTCGTGCCAAAGAAATATTGCAAAAAACCGGATTTTTACCTCCAGAATTTATCGGTCGGATTGATAAAGTAATTCCCTTGGGTCGTTTGGAACTTGCCGAACAAGCAGAGATGATTCTGCACTTGGTGAAACGGTTGGCTCAAGAGAAGTATGGCATTGATTTAGTAGTAGATCGCCCGGTCCTCGCAGCACTGGTACAAAAAACCTATGAACAGGCACAAAACTATGGCGGACGGGGTGTCGATCGGGCGATCGCCGATCTGTTGACAGATGACGAGTTGATTAATTTACAAACTCAGGGGATTACCCGTGCGGAATTGATTCTTCAAGATGGCAGGATGCAGATCCTGCCGTCCGATCGCGAACAACCGGTCTTAGATTTTGCCACCCTTACCGCTGAAGCAGGCAGACGGGACGAGGATACACTTGCAGCTTTACTGGCAGAACTAGACGGGATGATTGGCTTAACTTCTGTTAAAAAAGCCATGCACCAATTTGTAGAAAGGGAACAAGCAAAGCAACGATTGCGGCAAGAGGGTTATGAGACAGACGATCGCATTACCCGTCACATGCTGTTTTTAGGAAATTCGGGGACGGGTAAAACTACTGTAGCAAGGTTGATTGGGAAAATTTTCAAGGCTTTAGGTGTATTGAAAAAAGGACAATTTGTCGAGGCAAACCCTGACTCTTTAGTGGCGAAATACCTAGGGCAGACTGCACCTAAAACCCGCGCTCAAGTAGAAGAAGCACTTGATGGTGTTTTATTTATTGATGAAGCTTATGGACTAGCAGCTCAACGGGGAGGAACATATAACTATGGTCAGAAAGCGATCGAGACTCTCGTACCAATGCTGGAAAACTACCGCGATCGCCTGGTGGTAATTTTTGCAGGCTATACCCGCCAGATGCAGGACTTTATGGCGACTAATCCTGGTCTTCAGTCACGCATCCCCAAGACGATCGAGTTTCCTGACTACACTGGGGATGAAATGCTCTTAATTTTTCTATATTTTTGTCGCACCAACAAGCCAGTTTACATTTGTCCGCCTGATGTAGAACGGGCGGTGCGCGATCGCTTGCATAGGATGTATGAAACCCGCACTGGTAATTTTGGCAATGGGCGAGATGTCCGTAACCTTTTTGAAGCAATGGTAGGCTTACAGCAGGTGCGTCTAGTACGGGAAGATCTCCAAGGTGAGGCGATGGTTACGTTTGCTCTGTCCGATCTACCTTCGTTCAATTGATGTACCGTGAAAGATATGTCTATTACCTGTCCCGTTTGCCAGACAGAATATTCACAGAATCCGCCAAACTTCTGTACAATTTGCGGGTGGATATTGTCGGAGACTTCAGAAGATTTGAAGTCGGCCAAGAAAATCGAGTGGGCCAAAAGATATTGGGCGCGTAACCAAGCAGCAGAAATGAGAGCAATGCAGGGCCAAAGTGCCGTCGTAGATCGAGAAAATAAAATAGAGGATCTCGAATCGCGGATTGACCTCTTGCAAAGACGGTTAGAAAGACTTACCCTTGAAAAAGAGCAAGATTTGGAAGCTGCTAGACAGCAAGAACGGGAGCGCATTGCCCAGGAAACAATCAGACCGCTAGAAGTAGAAATTGCTCAACTAAAACAATTACTCCAACAGGCAGAAGCAACAAGTCAAGAACTCCAGATAGAACTACAAAACCAACTAGACGATCGCCAAAGGCAAATGGAGCTATGGCAGCGCCGGTTGTCACAAGTGACTGCGGAGAAAGACCAAGCACTCGAAATTGCCCGACAGCAAGAACTCGATCGCGTGGGCCAACTAGAAGCTGAGGTGAGGAAGTTGCAAGGCAGACTTCAAGTTGCTCAAAGCGGTAACGAACAACTGGAAGCGAATCTGCAAAAGCAACAGATTCAGAATGACCGGCAGCGACAAGCGCTCCAAGCCCAACTACAGGAAGCTCACGAGCAAGTAAAGCATCTGACTCAACGGGAGCGGATGGCACAGGCGGCCCTCTCCCAGTGGATCCAGTCGGATTTATGGGATGGCTTTATTGACGAAGTAGAAAGCATCACCGATCGCCGGGAAGCAGTTGCCGGCATACAACGCCTTCAGCAAAAGCGCCTTAACCAAGAATGGCACGATCGTCCAGTTCGCTGTCACCTACTCCAACTGGCGATCGATCTATTAAAACAAGAACCGGGACAAGAGAAAGAAAAATTAGCAAAACACAAGGGAGAATTGGAAGAATATGATAGCATAGTAGTGGCGGATGCAGTTATAGCAGTACGCGCCGAACTGAGATATAACCGGCTTCAGGGTTTATAGGGAGCAGGAAAGTGAGGACGACAGCAAAAAAAATAGCAAAATCTTGGCGAGAATTGGAAGAATATGATAGCATAGTAGTGGCGGATGCAGTTATAGCAGTACGCGCCGAACTGAGATATAACCGGCTTCAGGGTTTATAGGGAGCAGGAAAGTGAGGACGACAGCAAAAAAAATAGCAAAATCTTGGCGAGAATTGGAAGAATATGATAGCATAGTAGTGGCGGATGCAGTTATAGCAGTACGCGCCGAACTGAGATATAACCGGCTTCAGGGTTTATAGGGAGCAGGAAAGTGAGGACGACAGCAAAAAAAATAGCAAAATCTTGGCGAGAATGGGAAAAATATGATAGCATAGTAAGCAGTGGCGCCTTTAACATGCATAGTCAAAAATGGGGCTGGGTGGCGGAAACACTTATATACAGGGTTGCCACGATTTAACCCGATAGCGGCCATGCAGTTATAGCAGTAGGCGCAGAACTGAGATTTAACCGGTTATAGGGTTTATAGGGGAGTAGCACAGTGACTTATGACAGCAAACAAATAAAAGTTGTAGCAGCCATTGATTTTGGGACGTCGCGTTCGGGCTACGCCTATGCATTCAAAGATGACAAGCACATAATCGGACGCTATGAGTGGGACAAACAACCATTTCAATACATCAAAACCCTTACACAAAGCCTATATAACAGCGATCGCCGGCTAGAAGGGTGGGGGTATGCTGCTCTATACCGGCTAGCAGAACTGCGTAAAGCTAAAAATGCTAAAGACCATAGCTTTTTCTCAACTTTTAAGATGGCACTGCGGGAAAGCAGTAAGCGCACTAATGATGGTCCCATTGCCGTTGCCAACAACGGACAAGAGTTTCCCGTCATCGATCTAGTTGCTGATTACCTACGGGAACTAGGTGGGCTGCTGCGTACAGAACTGAAAAATGCCACTAGCGGAGAACTAAAAGATAACGAAATTCTTTGGTGCTTAACAATTCCAGCGATCTGGAAAGACAACGAAAAGTCTTTCATGCGTAGTGCGGCTGTCAAAGCGGGACTGATTACCGATAGCGAAAGCGATCGCGAACGATTGTTGCTGGTCCTGGAGCCGGAAGCTGCTGCAATTTACTGCCAAGAAAAAGACCAAGCCCAACTTGAGGCAGGTAAACGCTTTATGGTTGTAGACTGCGGTGGAGGCACAGTTGATATTACCACCCATGAGGTTTCGCCCCATGGTGGGTTGGATGAAGTAGCCGAAGGGACTGGTGGAGCTTATGGTTCTACATATGTGGACAAAGAGTTTCGCGAATACCTTGCCAGGAAGCTGACAGATCCAGCTTTGACACGCTATGAAGAAGAAGACCCTATTGGTTGGTTGGAACTGATGGGAGACTGGGAACGGAAAAAGTGTGACTTCGATCCGGCAACAACTACGATAAGCTACTTGGAGATCCCCAACCGCCTCTACAAAATTTTGTCAAAGGACTATCCGCAGGTTTTGGAAAAACTTGCGGAGGAACAGGATGAGGATGATGAAAAAGTTCACCTTAGCCAAGAAACCATGCAGGCAATGTTTAAACCTGTATTGGATGGTTTGGTGAAAAAAGTTAAAGAACAATTTGCAAGTGTAAATAAGCACCGCTTCTACAAAATTTTGTCAAAGGACTATCCGCAGGTTTGGGAAAAACTTGCGCTTGCGGAGGAAAAAATTCACCTTAGCCAAGAAACCAAGCAGGCAATAGTTAAAAAATTTATTGAAGATAGTCGCGGGTGCGATATTATGTATCTCGTCGGTGGATTTTCTACATCGCCTGTTTTACGTCAACGCATTCAGCAAGAATTTGGCGATCGCATCAAGATTGTGATGCCAAAACAACCCGGTGCAGCAATAGTGGAAGGGGCAGCCTCGTTTGGTCTAAATCTAGAAAGCATCAGCTCCCGCCGTTCTCGCCTTACCTATGGTTGCGAGGTTTGTAAAGTGTTTGATGAAAATCGCGATCGCCATCAGAAAAGCAAGCGTCAATATTTTGAAGAAAAAGGTGACTGGTATATTTGCAATCATTTTAGTCACTTTGTGCTAGCAGGTGAAAGTGTTGATGTCAACAAAGTAGTCACGCACCCATTTTATCCTATGAGGTCGGATCAGAAGGGAATAAATTTTACATTTTATGCAACGCGGAAAAAGAATCCACGCTATGTAGATGAGCCAGATGTAGAAGAGTTGGGACGGTTAGAAGTTGATATATCTTCAACAGTTGGTAAACAGGCAGATGAACGGAATGTCGAAGTTTCCATGAACTTTGGCAGAACCGAAATAGCCGTTACTGCCAGAGATATGAAAACAGGACAAACGTACAAGACACATCTGCGTTTTTATTCCACAATCGAATAAGGGAGCGTATACATGATGGAATCACAAGAAACTGTAGATCCTGCTGACCCAAAAATAGCACCGCCGCCAAGTAAAAAAAGAATTGGAATTGGAGGTAGAATTAAAGGTATGTTCGGGATGTCTCAAGCAAACGAAAAAATCTACAACAACCTTATAGAGGTTTATGACTGGCTAGCTAAAATACACAAGGGAAAAACAAATGTATCTTTTACAGACAAGCGAATTGATTTGAGTTGTGAGTATATAAAGGCAGCACTGGATCTAATTGATCGATTGTCAAATGATAAAGAAGAACTCCGCGCTCAATTAGCAGAACTAGAACAAGATAATCGTGAATTTGAGTCAGAGTGCAAGTCACTAAAACAACAGAATAAAAATCTGGTATCAGAAAGGGATGGGCTTCGCCGCACAAGACAAAGCTTGGAGGAAGAATATAAAGAACTTCAGGCTCAATACAGGCAAAATGCTCAGGAAGTTGAAACAGTCAAAGGACAGAAGGAATCTTTGGAAGGAGAGCTTAAAGAAGAAGAAGCAAGCAAGAGTAAACTGTTAGCAGAAGTGGCACGCCTGAAACTAAATACAGGTACGCATTATGACGGAACGAGCGAGCGACCACAGCACCATGTTTTGACAGGGGAATATAAAACCCTCAAAGAGCAGCATCTCGATCCTTTGGCAACCAGCTTGTTTACATTCATGGCAACGCTCGATCCAGAACTAAAGAAACAGCGCAAACAAAAAGTAAATGACATCAAAGCTGCTATCTCTGCTACTGTTCTGATAGAAGGTCAGGCAATTATGCGAGGAGAAAGCACTGGGTCAGTAGATATACCCTCAGAAATGCTAAAGGAAATGCAAAGCTTGTTGTGTCAGAAGCTACAATTAAATAATCAAGAGTTTCCGCCCGAAGCTATAGAATTCCTGAAAAAAGCAGTAAACCGCGCGCAGGGTAAAGTCGAGTATCCTGAACCTGGTAAATGGCAAGAAAAAGACTTCAATCAAGCCTCCGCAGAACTGATGCCTCTCCTTTACCAAGAGCTAAAACTTGACTTGGCAAACCTGACTCCCGACTTACAGACCGAAATACAAAAAGCGATTCAAAATGCTTTGCACTTTCTGGAACGAGCTGCTTGTGCAGATCCAGCAGCAGACCTAAGACTCGACAATGAAGGTGCTTCTTTCCGCATCGACTATCACGAAGCTGCAAAAGGTTGGGATGATGAAGGGACAGTCATAAAAACAATCTATCCTGTCTATCTCGTAAACGGAAAAGCAAAAGTTAAAGCAGTTGTATTAACTGAATCGTCATCTGAGGCTTCGCATCCAAGCACTATTAACAACACACCATCTTCAACAGAATCGGAATCTAGTCACCTTGCAACTACAACAAAATCGACAGAGGGCAAGGAGGATGAAGAAAGGATCCGTTTGGAGGCAAAACGAGAATCTTTAATAAAGGGCGTGAAGGCTAAATGGTTTGATTCTCAAGACTCAACATACAAAGAGTCAGAAGCTTGCCTGCTAGAGAAGTTATTGAGAATAGAACGGCGTGACGTTATTGAGGAACTGGAAATAAAAATTCATAAATTAGACAATCCGAATCAGTTCGAGGAAAAACTAGATGAGCTGCTAGCGGATTCTTCTAGTCAACAGAATAATGAGTAACAGGAGGTTGTTATGAGTCGGGGAAAAGAGAGATATGTGAGTGTTGAGGAACGGGAATTACGCAGATTACGCGAACAGGAAAGCCGACTGCGTTCTGTTCAACAAGATTTGCCCGATCGCCTCAATCGCGTTCGTGAGGAAGCACGGCTCCAGATGCAGCAACGCCTCGCCCCCCTAGAGAAACGGGCAAGACAACAGGAAAAAGAGACCCAACGCCTGCGGAGTAATATTGGCGATCTCGAACGCAGTACCCAACAGCGATTGCAGCAACAGCGCCAAGAATTTCAGAAATCGGTGCGGGAATCGGAGGATCGACAACGGCAGGCACTTGCCCGTGAAAGCACTCGCCTAGAGTCAGCCATGCGGGCAGGGTTCCAGCAGCAACGTGCCGAGTATCTTCGCATCACTGCCCAACAACGTCAAGAATATCTCGATCTCAATAAACAACTCGATCGTAAATTTTCCCAACTGCTTGATGAAGAACGCCAAGCACGGAAAGCGGGAGAGCAAATATTGCAACAGCAAATCGATCGCGTGTTTGAAAACATCGAACAGGAAAGGCAGTATAAAGCCAAAATTGCTCAAGACCTGCTTGCGGATGTCGAACAAATCTGGCAGCAAATCGACCGCGACTATCAGCACCAGCGCTTTGCCCCCCATAAATTAGCTGACCTGCGGCGCAATTTGGAAATGGCGAAACAAAATCTTGCTGCTGGAACCTCGGAAGCTGCGATCGCCACCTCCCAAGCAACCTATCTCGAACTCGCCGATCTGCGCCTGGAACTGGAACAAAAAGAGCAGGAGTGGTTGCTTTACTATAATGCTGCCCTGAAAGACCTGCGGACCCTGATTACCGAAGTACAAGCTCATCGTCAAGTCGAAATCGAACTTGGCGAGGCGTCCGACGAAGTCGAAACCTTTCGTGAAGAAGTAGACTATTGGACAGATGGACGTTTAACTGCCCACGAGCAGAAACTTAAAGATCTTGAACGGCAACTCAAAGATGGCGAGCAAACCCTCACAACCGAGCAAATCAAGCAATTGGCAGAGCAAATCGATGCCTTGAGTCCTGAATTGGCTGAAATTGCCGAGTACGCAAAAATGCAAGTGATTTTGTCCATAATGCGTGAAGACATTGCGGATGCAGTGGTCAAAATCATGGAATCCGACTATGGCTATCAAATTGACGATCCTAATGCAGATGTAACCTACGAAGGTTCCGATCGTCGTAATGCTTTTGTAGTCAAGGTCAAAAATATTGCTGGCGATGAAGTGGTGACAGTCATTAGCCCCGAAAAAGAATTTGGCGCCAACAACGTTTCCATTAACACCTTCAGCGATCGCTTACACAATGATGCAGAACTAGGCAAACGAGCTGAACGTATTTTTGATGCCCTTCATGAGGAAGTCGGACTAGAACTCAAGGGTGAAACCAAAATTCACGTCCCCAAAGAAGAATATCAAGATATTGAACAAGTGAGACGCCGTATAGTTAACCGTTCGCAAACAGAACAGCGCTTTTCACAAGGGTCAACTTGACTCTGACGATCGATTTCTCTTCCCAAAGCGAAAGATATCCTTAATTGAATTTCTTTCGCTGAATAACCGGAATACGGGGCTAATAAAATAGACAATTATACCAATGGCTAACAACCAAAAAATAGACAAAATTAAACAAACTTTAGAGCGGATCGCAGTAGCCATTAACAGCGATTCGGGATTGCAGGATTTCGACAAGATTGAGATTCCATTTCAATTAACGCAAGCCTGCATGGAACTATGGACAGATTGTTTTTCCATACCCATGCTGCAAAACTTAGCTAATGACGATCCTGAGACTCTGGAAGCATGGGCGATCGGCCTGAATAGTACTCTGCAAGTGCAGTTAGGTATATTAAACCAATGGATGCCATTTTTGAGCACCTCTCTGCCTCCGAATTTGCGACAAAGAGCCGAAAAGCGGACTGCGGAACTAGAGCAACTTGCCAAAGAAAAATTCGCATTACTGCAAGCTGTTCCCAACTTATTGGAACGAGAAACAGAGTTACATAAGCAAGGGGCAGAACTTGATGCATTGCGAGCAAAAGTTAATGAATTACAAACCATTGAAGCCGAGGTGAGTGCTACTGATTTGCCAAGCTTACGAGCAGAAGTAGATCGAAAAGAAAGGGATCTGTTACCCGCCAAAGAGACCATCGTACAGTTGCAGCAACAAAAAGCAGATCTGGAAACAGAAATAGGTTTTTTACATATCCAACAGCAAAGCTTAAAGAGGGAAATTGAGTCCCAAGAAGAACGAAAACTACGTCAAGAATTAGATGTTATGAGTCCAATTAGCAAATTGTGCGATCTCACGGAAACTGCTAAAGCAAAATTGAGTAATTCCTTAGCTGAAGCCCTTAAAAATATTGACTGTCAACGGGATGAATATAACCAGCAGTGGCAGCAACTACAGGAAGTTATCAATAGCTACAATCGCTATCAGACGGAGACAGAAGCAATTCGTGAGGATCTCGATCTCCACTATAAAATTGATGTAGATTTAGGACGTCACTTGCCCATCAATCACAGTCGGATAGAAATGCTGAGAAAGACCATTCAAGAACAGTTAGATGAATTCGATCGGGAACTTCAGGCTGCCCACACACGGCACGAACTCTCTCAACAAAAGCAATACATTACCTTTAGAACGCAACCTTAGACAACTGTAGGATAGTCCAATGACTCTTATCAACCTTGCTGATTTTTGTCCAGCAACTCGCGTCCTCGGTCCAGGATTACGTTTTGTACTGTGGGTACAAGGCTGCTGCTTTCGCTGTCAAGGATGCATTTCCCCAGATACAATACCTCAAGTAAAAGCAACCCTCATTGAGCCTAAAGTAATTGCCCAAGCTATTCTTAGCAATTCTCAGTTAGACGGCATCGCCATATCGGGAGGGGAACCTATGCTTCAAGCCCCAGCACTCAGCGAACTGTTTGCGATTTTACGTCAAGAACGGGATCTTTCCATTATCTGCTATACAGGCTTTACCCTGGCCCAGCTTGAAGCCAAAAACGATCCCGAGATTGCTGTAATGCTCTCATACATAGATGTTCTGATTGATGGCTTGTATATCGAAGCTCAAAACGATAATCGCGGTTGGCGAGGATCTACTAACCAGGTCGTGCATTTCTTAAGTTCGCGTCACTTAGAAGATGCGCCTTTGTTTACCGAACGTAAACGGGATATCGAGGTATATTTGCGGAATGATAATGCTCTTATGGTAGGTGTCCCAACTTGGGAATTTTCCAACCAATTTCCAGATATCATTAGATCTCTTGGCAAAGTCGGTGATGGAGTAGGATAGAGATTAGCAAGAATGGCAAATCAATGATTATCCTACAAATGGGCTATATTAGAGAGAAAAGAGGTAATAGATAAATATGGGTGAAAATAGTATAAAAGAAATAATTTTCTTGGTGTCAGACGATCCGGAAGGTGGTTATATTGGTAAAGCGATCGGGGAATCTATTTTCACTCAAGCAGATAGCATGCAAGAACTGGGAGAAATGATTAAAGATGCTGTTCATTGCCATTATCCCGACGAGCAAAATTGTCCTCAACCGGTAGCTGTTGTCCGTCACTATTAGTCAAGGAGCAGTTGACAGCAGGCACTCCGATGCGTTAAGCTAATAATTGACTGGGCTGGAGGATGCCGAAACTTAGTTGGGTGCATCTCACTTTTGACATTCGTAGGTTGGGTTGTCGTTTGTTACCCAACAAGCGCAAAGCTAACAACATCTCGCGGGTTGGGTTTCGTGCCTCAACCCAACCTACGACATTAATATTTTTGCAAATATGAGATGCACCCACTTAGTTGGATATGGCGATCGGGTACTTATATCACAGGCTATATGACATGGAGAAGCGTCTGGGTGGGAAGATTGGGTCTGTTTAAGTATGATAGAAAAATCAATGATAGGATAGCAATCAATGTCTAAAGAATTAGTTGAATTAATGAGACAAGCAAATGCACTAACGCCAGATGAGCAACTACAACTAATCGCTCATCTAGTAGAAAGTATCGGACATTGCCAAATCGAAGCGAAGCCACGCCGAGATGTGATGGAATTTATGGGAATAGCACCCAATATGTTAGGAGGAATGGATGCTCAGGAATATGTCAACCGCATGAGGCGGGGTGAGTTTCCCGAACTAGAAATTAAACCAAGGAAAGAAAAGTGAGCATTGATGAAAGTATACAGAGTATAACCAGGCTGTTTCTGGACACTGCGCCAGTCATCTACCTGGTTGAGCAAAACACGCAATACTTAGTATTAGTCAGAGCAGTGTTCCAGTGTATTCGAGAGGGTTCGCCAATAGCTGTAACCTCACCCGTAACTTTGGCAGAGTGTTTGGTTCATCCCTATACTCGTGGAGACATGCAACTGCAACAAAACTTCATTCAATTAATTACAAATACCAAGAACATAGACTTCCTATCAATTAACCAAAATATAGCACTGCAAGCGGCTGAACTGCGGGCTAGATACAATCTCTCTCTAACAGATGCTTTTCAAGTTGCTGTTGCTTTAGCTACAAACTGCGAGTCGTTTCTTACTAATGATGCTATGCTCAAGCGAGTCACGGAATTGCAAATATTAGTCCTGAATGACTTTTTAGATCCTGCTGAGTAGCACCCCATTGACTAGCGCTCCGACGTCGCGCACTGCCTATACGGAATCTGGTGGTAGCATAGCAAAGCGTGAGAGCGACCTGTTGTCCGTCACTATTGTCAAGCCAAAGTAGCAATTGACAGCAGGCACTCCGATGCGTTAAGCTAAGAATTGACTGGGCCTCTGGATGCCGAAGCTTAGTTGGATATGGCGATCGGATCGGGAAAATAGGGAGTTCGAGCGAAAATGGCCATTTCGATCCCGATCGCAAGATCGGAAGGAGTTGTTCGGAATCGTGCGATCGCCGGTTCAACGACAAAATAACGTTATCCCTGAAGAAGAACTCGTGCTACAATGAAGAAATAATGACACAGATAGAAAGGTCGATCGCCGAGTAAGAGTCAGACTTGAGATTTGCGCGATTCAAAGACTGTAGCGGTTAAAATCGTAGATATACAAACCTTAGATTCAATATTCTGTAAGAACAGGAGGTCTAAATGCCAAAAGCCCCAAACATACCACCGGAACCCGAGATTACACACGAAAAAAGAGAAGTAGCAGAAGCAGAAATCAGGGAAAAGCAAAAAACAGTTGACTATGACACAAAAGAATATCCAGTGGAAGTGCTTGTCCTGAAATACCGAGATGGGCTGGATGAAGATACCAATGAGTTGTATATACCAGACTATCAACGCGATCTGATGTGGGACGAAAGTCGGCAGTCAAAGTTTATTGAATCTATTTTTCTAGGATTACCTACCCATATTGTTGTGGCCGATCTGCGACCAAAGCCAGAAGATGATGGGGAGAATTTAGGTCGGTTAGAAATTGTTGATGGAACTCAACGTATCCGTACTTTAGACAGATTTCTCAATAACGAGCTACAGTTGTGTGGACTAGAAAAGCTCAAGAAACTTAACAACTTCAAATTCCGCGATTTGTCCCTAGCAAGACAAAGACGCTTTAACAGGGCGAGTGTCGCCCGATATGCTGTCGGGTAGTTTCGTTCCCATCAATATCGACTTGTTCTAAGGCTGTACTCAGGGCAATATCTGTAGGGGAGTTCTGGTATCAAATCTGGGAAAACTGCGATCGATGCAATGCCAGAATGCTTCTCCCTGGCAAAGGCTGTCCGGGCACACCATCCGATTTTTCCGGAACGGTTCGGGGGTAAAGCGAACTATAATTAAAGCAGAACCACCTATTGAAAAAATGACAGAGATAGCGGAAATAGATAAAATAGTAGCAGTATCGAATACAGGACCGCTAATTTCAGCATTTGAATCTGGTCGGACCGACTTGCTCAAGCGATACTTTTCCCTAATTTACATCAGTTCTTCAGAGTTAGCAGAGTTTGCCAATCATGGATGGACAGCTGAAATTAACCAATTAATTGCTGAGGACTTTGTAGTTGTGATAGAGTTGAATGTTACCGAACAACAGCAAGCAGAAGCAGTGGCGCAGCAAATTGCCAAATTACCGACATCTGGAAACCCGGACTGGCGTCACCACCTTCCGGAAGCAGAGGCGATCGCCTTGACTCAGGAAAGAACAGAGTTAGGAGTAGGGATAATTCTTTTAGATGAGAAAGCGGCGCGTCAGATAGCGAGAGAACTGGGACTAAGACTCACAGGATTTCCCGGTGTGGTAGGATGGTGTGGAAGGGATGGATTTTTGACGAAGTCAGACATTCGACAAGTGCTAAAAACTTGCCAGCAGCAAGGCACTTACTATAGCGATCGACTAATTGAGACATTAGCAGAAAATTACGGGAGGTAAAATATGAAAAAGACAGTACCAGAACCAAATGCCGAGTTATTATCAGCGGAGGAAGTACATGACGATGTTATGTCGTTACAGTCAGCTTTAGAGCAGCGAAAAGCGGAACGACAAGCCTATAATATCTTAGAGCGTCCGCAAATAAAAAAAATGCTATCCCAAGTAATAGCCAGCGGGGTATGTGCCAACGAAGCAGAAGCGATAGAACGAGCATTGAAGACGCTAGTAACGGCGGTAAGTAACTAGCAAACTATGGACAATGCTTGTAAGTAATAGGACAAAATTAATTTCACTGTGGACTGGACGTAGGGCACCGCCCACCACCATTGCAAGAGTTAAGCCAACTCAATAATGTGTAAATATATAAGTCGGTCCACCTACTTATTATAGGACTAATACGGACGTTGTAGTTGAGGCTCTGCGGACAGTCACAAAAAGCTAATGCCACCGCGAGGTAGAGCCTCTTGCACCCGTTTCCAGCGATCGCCAGTGCCAACGAGAGTATAAAACAGTTGTCGATATTGCCTTCGCAGTTACTATCGAACGTCTTCAAAAACTTTAACTGCGAGAATTGATCGAAGATGCAGTTCATTGCCATTATCCTGACGAGCAAAATTGTCCTCAACCGGTAGCTATTGTCAGTCACTATTGAGAAACTGAAAGGAGCACTCTTTCGCAGGCACTCCGATGCGTTAAACTAAGAATTGACTGGGCTCTGGATGCCGAAGCTTAGTTAGATATGGCGATCGCGTCCCTGTAAACAGATCGATTGGTGCTATTATAGCAGCGATCGCCATGATTGGCCATAGGATCGGGAAAATAGGGAGTTCGATCCAAAATGGCCATTTCGATCGGGAACACAAGATAAGAAGGGTGACCCCAGAGTTGTTCGTACCCTTTTCATTTTCCTAAAATGGCCATCTTGTTCCCCGACCCCAAGGAGAGGGAAGATTCTCAACAGTTAAAATTAATTGATAATATTAAGGATGAAACCACAAAAATTAGTTCAACTACACCTTGACAGGGGTGGGGGCCTAAACTAATCAGGCGATCGCCGGTTCAACGAAAAAGAAAGAATTACAAGTAGTTTTCTGAATAACGTTATCTCTAAAGAATAACTCATGCTACAATGAAGAAAGAATGACACAAATAGAAAGGTCGATCGCCGAGTAAGAGTCAGACTTGAGATTTGCGCGATTCAAAGACTGTAGCGGTTAAAATCGTAGATATACAAACCTTAGATTCAATATTCTGTAAGAACAGGAGGTCTAAATGCCAAAAGCCCCAAACATACCACCGGAACCCGAGATTACACACGAAAAAAGAGAAGTAGCAGAAGCAGAAATCAGGGAAAAGCAAAAAACAGTTGACTATGACACAAAAGAATATCCAGTGGAAGTGCTTGTCCTGAAATACCGAGATGGACTTGATGAAGATACCAATGAGTTGTATATACCCGACTATCAGCGAGATATGATTTGGGAAGAAACTCGGCAGTCAAAGTTTATTGAATCAATTTTTCTAGGACTACCTATTCCTTATATTTTTGTTGCAGATCTGCGACCAAAGCAAGAAGATGATGAAGATGATTTAGCCCGGTTAGAAATTGTTGATGGAACTCAACGTATCCGTACTTTAGACAGATTCCTCAATAATGAACTAAAGCTGCGTGGACTAGAAAAGTTAAAGAATCTTAACAACTTCAAATTCAGCGATTTGCCCATGGCAAGACGGAGACGCTTCAACCGTGCTACCATTCGCATGATTGTGCTAACTGAGAAAGCTGATGAAGAAACGCGACGGGATATGTTTGAACGTATCAATACAGGTAGCGTCCAACTAAATGACATGGAGAAGCGTCGAGGTATATCTCCTGGCCCGTTTGTCAAACTTCTTGAAGAACTCGCCAAAACTCCCAAATTTATTAAACTATGTCCTATATCAGAAACACTTGTCCGCAAACGCGAACCTGAAGAATTTGTGTTACGTTTTTTTGCCTACTTAAATAACTATCAGAAGTTTGAAAGACAGGTTAATGTGTTTCTTAATGAATATCTAGAAAAACATAACAATGATGGAATTGACCAAGATAGTATGAGCTCTGAATTTCACAAAATGTTAGACTTTGTTGACAAATACTTTCCCCATGGATTTAGTAAATCCAAAGGTCATGTAAGAATACCAAGAATTCGCTTCGAGGCAATTTCTGTAGGTGTTGCACTTGCTTTGAGAAAAAAGAGCGATCTCGAACCAAAATCAATGGCCTGGCTTGACTCATCAGCATTCAAGGAATATACTACCTCAGATTCAAGCAACTCCAGACCTAAAGTAATTCGGCGTATTGAATATGTTCGCGATCGACTTCTCGGTAAATCATGACAAGCACATTATTTCAGGACTTCAATGAACGCTCTCAGGAAGTGAGCAAATATTTTATGTTCTTGAAGAGTTTGGAGCAGGGGGCTACCAAATTAAGTATGGAAGGTAAGGGAGGAATCCCAAAAATCAAAGAAATTGATTCTGAGTTAATTAAGACGTTAAAAGCCAGTGGTTTTCTGTTGCTATATAACCTAGTAGAAGCAACAATGCGAAACGCGATCGAAGCAATATTTTATGAACTACAAAGTCAAGGAGTTTCCTACGATCAAATTAGACCTGAACTCAAAAAAATTATCCTGAAAAACCTCAAGAAGCGAAACACAGAAAAAATATTTTCAAGTATAACAGCTATTGCGGTAGATATTATTGCTGCTGGATTTGAGAAAGAAGATCTTTTTTCTGGAAACGTTGATGCTAGAAAAATAAGAGATACGGCAAAGGAATATGGATTTTCATATCAGACTGACTATGCCAAAACAGGTAATGGAGAGGATTTATTGATAATTAAGTCAAATAGGAATGATTTAGCACATGGCCATAAATCTTTTGCCGAGGTAGGGAAACAAAGAACCGCAGATGAGTTATTAAAGATTAAGGAGAAGACAGTCAGCTATTTAAGGGAAATATTGCAAAATATTGAACAATATTTATCAAATAAAGAATACTTAGATTCATCGACTACAGGGACTCCTTAATTAAATTGATGAATATGATTTAGGATACTATGAGCAATTACTTGACCGAGTTTGACCGGCACGGCATTCCCAATTAATCGCCCTACTAGAGAGAACAGCACCGGTTCATCAGGGGCGACAAACTGGTATGTTGGTGGAAAAGTTTGTAATAAGGCTGCTTCTCTCAGAGAGATAGCCCTATCTTGTTCGGGATGACCAAACCGACCATTGCCAAAACCAAAACACTGGGTAGTAATAGTTGGGCTAGGTTTATCCCATTTCATTCTACCATACACTGCTGGATAGGTTTTACCGCTCTTTTTTATGTGGCATTTGGCCATTAAGTCTTGAGGCCAATCTCGCCAAGTTCCTCCTGGTTTGGAAGCCCGAATACGGCGCAGATTTAGAGCCGAAAGCTTGCTACTTCTATGGAGGCGATCTATCGGAGAAGCTTGCCCCGCACAAAGGGGTTCGAGATTTTCAATAGTTTGTCTGACTGTTTGGTAAGTATCTGGGTTATGTGTTGGTGCAATTAGGTTAATTTTACCAAATCTTGAAGCAAATAAGACTAATCGCTTTCGAGATTGAGGAATTCCATAATCTCGACAGTTCACCTCATAATACTCAAAGCAATAGTTTAACTTTTTCAGCTGGGCGATAAACTCCTGAAAAACTGAATGAAGTTTTAACTGAAGTACATTTTCCATTGAAATAATATCAGGTTCGCATTCTTCAATCAGACGAGCAAAATCTTGCAAAAGCTTCCACTTCGACTGCCGATCGTTATAACGTCTTGAATAACTAGAAAATGGCTGACAAGGGGCGCATCCTGCTAATACTTTAATACTGCTTCCAGAAAAATGTTCTGCTAAATCAAGACCGTTGACATTTTGCACATCTTGCAATAGGAATTTGGCTTTATTGTTATGTTCGTATGGAAACTTACACGCGGGATCGATATCATATCCAGCTTTGACTGGAAGACCTGCTTGCTCAAACCCATAGGTTAGTCCTCCAGCACCACAAAACAGATCTACTGTGGAGATGCTTATAGCCATTCACTCCCTCTTGTTAGGATATGCGATCCAATGTCGTCGTATTGCGTAAGAATAAAAACACTGATTACTCTGCCAGTGGGACAATTAACTCGGAAAACCTGTTAAAATCATCAACATTATTTGTCAGCAACTCACCAATTCCATAAACTAGCATAGTTGCCACAATATTAGCATCATGGACCTGTGCGCCACCGATAGTAATTTGTTCCATAAGCGTCAACAGCCTTTCAGTCACCTGCGGACTATCTTCAGCTATAAAAAAGTGGTTGGTAAAATATCTAATCTCGACAGTAAGCTCCCTTAATGGCATTTATAGCTGTCAAGTGAAAAGGAGACTCGATAATGCTGGCAGATACAAGGATGTTGGTGTTGAGAAAGACAGCAATTTAGCCCATCATTAATACATATCCTCCCGTCTCAGAGAAAGATCGGCAGGCCAAGTTCCTACCGTAATCGCAGGAAAGTCTAGCGGTGGACGTTCTTTCTTTGTGGTTGGTTTCTCTGTCACTGCTTTCTCTGTCACCAAATTTTCTCCGAGCAATCGCCAACCGTATTTGATGTTCTCCTGGCAAAATATCCGGCGGCAATTTCAAGGTAATTGTACCCTCTGCATTCACCGTGGCAATGGTTTCAATTGTTTTCACAATATCTCTCCTCTAACCAACATTTATCTTTCACTATTATCATATACAAAGATTCAAAATTAAAAATACATACCGATCGTATGGGGTGCATCCCAGTTTCGCAATGAGTAGAAATGCTTAGTCGAACGGGTTCCGAGATGGTGTTAAGCTGAGACAGTCGGTAAACGCTCCCTCTAAAACTATGAATCCTGAAAATTTAGCTCAAATTAAAACCTATGCTTTGGGAATAGCCGCCTTGTTGTATGAGGAGGCCCAAGGGACTGTTCCAGAGCAATTGAAAACACTCTCAGGACTCGAAGCTACAGTCCGTGGGCAGTTGCTTCAATACGTCAGTCCAGAGATTGCCCTTTTTTTATCGAAAGCACCAGTGGCACCACCGCAGGGCGAACCCGAATCTTAAACAGCATTTTGGGCCAGCTCCTCATCACGGAGAAGCAAGCGACTTATTTTGATGTGAGAGCCTATAGCCAGTGGAGTCCCTATCTGGAAAAATGTTGCTTGTTACTGAGTGCGAACTCTTCTTATGAGCACGCCTCGGAAGATCTTAAGCAGCTCACGGGGATGAGCGTTTCCCGGGGAACTCAGCAACGACTGGTGCAACGTTATGAGTTTGAATTACTGACAGTTAAAGAAGCCGTTTCCTCAACGAGCGCTCAAGAACCGAAACTGCCCCTTCAGGAGTTTGAGTTGCCCACAGCTAAAGAAGCCGTTTCCTCAACGGGCCCTCAAGGACCGAAACTGCCCCCTCAGGAGTTTGAGTTGCCGACGGCTAAAAAAGCTGTTTCCGAAATCAGCCCTCAAGAACCGAAAGTGCTCGCCCATGAGTTGAAGTTGCCGACTGTCAAGGAAGTTGTTGAGGAAATGAGCATTGATGGGGGGAAAGTACGCTTACGGACCCCGCAAGGGAGACCCTGTGAGTGGCGCGATTACAAGGGCGTTAATCTACATGACCTCGGGGTAGCGGCCTTCTTTCGGGACAATGCAGGACTGGTCAAATGGGTCAACCAGCAGCCCTTGGCGAATCCACTTGTGAGTATCGGAGACGGTCATGATGGCGTTTGGAATTTGTTTGCCGAGATTGGCCCAACCATCTTCCGTCTGGAAATCCTCGATTGGTATCACTTGATGGAAAACCTCGAGCAAGTCGGTGGGTCCAGCTCTAGACTGGCACGAGTGAAAGCTCTCCTATGGTCAGGCAAGGTAGATGCAGCCCTCAAAGAATTTGACGACTGGGAGCATCCACGGGTTGATAACTTCAGGGCCTATGTTACTAAGCATCGTCACCGCATTGTGAACTATGGCTATTACCAAGCCGAGGGAATTTCAATCGGTTCGGGAGAGGTGGAATCAACGATTAAGCAGGTTGCGGCACGGGTGAAGCTCTCAGGAGCGCAGTGGAAAGCTGCCAATGTTCCCCAAGTTCTGCGGCATCTCGCAGCGTAGGGGGCCCGGAGCGTGCTTATCTCAATGGAGTATTCTCAAGGTGAGTCAATCTTGACATTCTCATCATCTCGTGGTCTGTCAAGATAAAATTGACGAATTTTACGGAGATAACCGCTTCCGAGCCTTCCCTTCTCTTATCCGTCATCATTTCCTTGACATACCAAGAGTCTATTAGTGACAGTTTAACAATGAAGTATTTTGGCTCATTGCCAAATTGGTCCGAGCCTTCCCTTCTCTTATCCGTCATCATTTCCTTGACAGACCAAGGGTCTATTAGTGACAGTTTAACAATGAAGTATTTTGGCTCATTGCCAAATTGGGATGCACCCCATCTGACTTTTGCTCATCTGTTACTCCTTTAAGGTTAATCCTCCGAGGTTATTAGAGTCGAGGGAGATGTTACCATCCCGCCCCTCTCCTACGACACCGAAGGTGCCGCCTTTGGCGTCCCGGACGTGCAAGTTTCCCCGCATCCGGCTCAGGTGCTTCTTGAGACAGCAGCGATCGAGCATGTCTCTCAGTTCGAGCCATTGCGACCTCTCACTGAGAGCCTATATCGGACTGGTCACATCCAGTTATTGCACTGTCTCTTTTATGTCGTCTTTCACTTGCTATTGCTTGCGACTCACTATAGTTCCATCATAATTAACCTTTTTCTCAACGACAATCAACCTTTATCCACCTTTTTCACTGAAAACATCCACCTATTTTTGCCTACCTGCACAAAATAACAATTTGTCAATCCCCCTCGAATCAACCTATTTTTGCCTACCTTCACAAAATGGCAATTTGTCAATCCCCAAAATTAACTTATTTGGGCATCTAAAATCAACCTTTTTGGCATGAGATTCGCCGGTTGGGGGCGCGATCCCTTTCCATCCTCGAAGGAGGCGATAAGATCCCAGAACCACAACCACCGGCGATCGCACTTCAGCAGAATCCACAAAAAAAAGCGCTCACACCGAAAGAAGCGTGAGCGCTTAGTTTCCTTGTAGAATGCCAGATTACAACTGGTCCCGAAAATACTGCCGATACAACTGGCAGCTAGAGCGTCGGTCCAGTAGAAGTAGTTGACAAATAAATAAACATGTGGTATGGCTCAAGCAAGGCTCAAAATTGATGCAGTTTTCTCTTGAGTTGTTGCTGGCATTCTTGCCAAAAGGTGAAGATTATGGACAACAGCCATGCGCCGTAGATCAAAGAGGTTCTTGCGAACTCCTATATAACGCGCGCGATCGCCCTGCCACTGACCAATGTGAGCAAGACTATGTTCTACCGTTACTCGCTCTCGTAGTTTGGCTCGACCGGACGGAGTGGTTTGGCGTTCACGTAATTCTTGCAACAGTGACTCATCAGGATGAATAGAAACAGTGCGACCTTTTACGTTAGTAGTGCATTGAGAACGTAAAGGACAAATTTTACACTTATCCCTAGGAAACTGAACAGGTTTGCCTTCATCA
Organism: Hormoscilla sp. GUM202; assembly: GCA_005518205.2. Taxonomy (GTDB): domain Bacteria; phylum Cyanobacteriota; class Cyanobacteriia; order Cyanobacteriales; family Desertifilaceae; genus Hormoscilla. The sequence continues at coordinate 85,148 of RFFC02000011.1, read as the reverse complement.
AAAGGAACACTAACTCCATTAGGACAACGAATTATTTTTTCTTCCCAGTTAAGAACAAAAGCTGTTTTATCAAAATATTTCCCGTTACGGACTGACCAAGCCTTACAAATAATTGTTAAATTTTCGTCCCGTTCTTTAACTAAATGACTATTCAGATATCCTCGGTCTATATGTAATTCTTTCAATGTCACGTTTTGTGCTTCTAAATCCGAGGCGATATCGTGGGTTACATTAGCTTCTGGAACATTCGCTGGTGTTATCCCTACTGCACAATCCCGATTCTAAGTCCTTCAATATGACGTTTGTAACCATCAAATCGTTTCTTCTTACTTTTTCTGCCATGACGCATTTCGGAATCTTCTATAGCAATGCGTCGGTTTTTAGCTACTCCCTTACGAAGCTTTGGGTCGCCATTTTCTCCCCGTTCCACGTCTTGCGCTTCAATTTGTCTAGCTACGTCCAGATTTTTTTTGGCTTTCTCAATAGTTTGGTCAGGTAAATCAGTTTCTTGTTCAACACATAATTCAACATCATTAAGGATTTGAAGAATCGTCTTTAAAGCTTCTGTTCTCTCTTGTGGATCGTCCCAATCCAAGTCTAAGGCTGCTTTTAGACTTGAGCCAGCCAGAATAGAAGCTCCTGATTGTGTGGCGATCGCCTCTAACTCTTGCTGTTTTTCATCCGCGATTATTGTTAAAGCTTTCCGCAAGGCATGACCCAAAAGGTTATAGGTATCTTCAACTCTTGCAGCTCCCCACAATGGACTTGAATCTAGTGCTGCTTTAAGAGCGCGAGAATTAAATCCCCCTTTTTTTTCTACCATTTCTACTGTGCGTTCTACTAAACGAAGATCGCCTTCTGCGTCAATTAATGCCCCACGGAACCTCACATAAGTACCTTTACCAAAGGGTGCTCGATCACAGTCTAGACAATCTAACACTAATTGCCATCTTCTATCCGCGTTCAAAGCTTCTATGACTTCATCATCTGAAACACCCGTATAAGCCTGTAAAATGATAGCTAATGCTAGTTGAGCTGGTGGAACTGGACATAAACCAACTGTGCTGTCTTTAAATATAGTTGCCAGTTCTTTTTGAAATTGTTCGTCAAATAATTCATGACGAATCTCTCTTAAAATTAGGAATAGTTTAGCTTTTTTGATGATAATGGCGACTTTTTGCTCAGACACAGAAAGTGCAATCGGGGGATTCCAAACTCCTGGACGCATATCTGGTACTCCTGCTGACAACAGATTTCCTTTTTTTCTACTATAGCATGTCGGTGTTGAGTTGTGCAATTACGCTCTGTGTTCGCAACGCGGAAGCTACCACAAAAATGTTTTTTTTCGTAATCTCCTTTGTAGTACAAACAGCTTTCCGGTCATGAGTCCCCAGAATATTTACACAAATACTCGCTATGCACACTTTTGTTGTTTTGTCAACCCCCCTCTACTGGACCGACGCTCTAGCCATCACTTGATTGTGCTCCTTCCGGACCAGTCCCAAACAAATGAGCCCAAATGTCTGTTTTTGCTCTAATACTATCGGGGTTTCTGCTGTCACCACCTGCCGATAAGCCCCCAGAAGATCGGGGAAGTCTTGAAGAACCTGTAAGAGCGCGTGCAAATGGTCGCTAAAAATTCCCGTATCGGTGGCGGCACTTGCGAGCAACTGGTTCCAGTCCAGCTCGCAACGGGCCGCTTGGTAAAAGAGCTTGCGCGTTAGATAGGGAAAGCCCCCGACGAAAGACTGTAACTGAGTAAACTCCTGAGATGATAGAGGCAGTTGGTGCCGTTGGGCCAAATCATGCACATGCACGCAAAACGAACTGTTGCAGATCATTCAGAGATACGCCCATTTGGCGGGATATGGCAGTCTCGGCAAAGTTTACCAGTTCCTCTGTATTCATTGCGCGATCGGTCTCTATTCTGTATCATCACTTATAGATCGTCCCTGAGATATATGTCAAGTGTCGTAAATAAGTAATCCGCCAGCAATTTTCGTCATCCCTGTGGATAGGAGCCCCTCACAGTTCTGGTCATCTCAGTGGGAGTTGCAGAGGGGTGCATTTGCCTCGCCGCCCGAACCCTAAAGGGCCCGGCTACAGGTATACAAAGCCCGCCTGCGCGGGCTGCATTACAAAAGTGAGATGCACCCGTTGCAGAGGGAGCCCCTCAGAGTCACCATCATTCTGCGTTAGTCTGCCAGTGGGAAGGCGGGTTACCACTTCAGGAACGCTGCGTCAACTCCCCGATCGCGCCTAATTTTCCCATCTTTTTCAAACCAGTCAATCACCTGCTGATGGGTGAGTTCTTCCATAGGAACCTCTGTATCGGCAGCGATCTGCTTCAATAGTCTTAGAGATGAAATCGTCAATCTAGTCAAAAACTTCTCTGAACTAGAGAGTAAAGCTTTGTCTACATCAGCGGACTCTTCTGGGGTTAAAAATTGCGCTGATGGTTGTGGTCCTGCTTCCATGAAATTTATCCTACTGATACATTTACAATTGCTAAACTTCGCTGTTAGCCCGCCGTGGGTTCAAACCCACGGCTAATAGCTCAAGTCGGTTAAAACCGACTAAGAGAGGGTGTGGTCAAAAGTAGTTGGATCCGATCCCCCCCCAAACCCCCCTTAAAAAGGGGGGTTTGGGGGGATCCGACGACTGGTCCGGTCCTAGAACTATCAACTGGTTTTGACCACACCCACTAAGAGAATAATCCTCGGAATAATTGGAATTGTAGCATTTTTTTCTAAGATGGTATAACTCAATAGCCGGAGTTTATTTACTTGTCCATACCTGCAATACCTGCTTTGCTGTCAAAGGTGACTCTTGAGACAATTCTGATAGCAGAACAGAGGCGATCGCATCATCTCCCGCAAACACTGCTTCTTCATAAAGTCCTGACACCAGAGTCAATACTGTAATCTGCTTCTGGATCGGATCGACGATCCAATATTCGGCAATTCCTCGGGCTTCGTATTGCGATCGCTTGTAGCGATAATCTCGGTCTGCATTTTCCCGTCCGGGGCTGACTACCTCCACCACTAACTGCGGCGGTGGCATATCCAGCATCACGATCGAACGACTCGCGCCTTCCAATGCTTGCGCCAACTCCTCTGTCAGCACCATCAAATCTGGGAGTCGTACTGACGATCGCCTCCCACTCACCGCCACTTCTATCCCGATCCTCAACCGATAAAACGAAATGCCTAGTTGCAGAAAATACACCAACAAAAACGTTGCAATTCGTTGATTTATATCGCTCTCGCTTGGCATAAACAGCAGTCTGCCATCCTCTAGCTCATAACGAGCATCTGTTCCATCATCATAGTTGAGGAAGTCTTCCAAGGACATGATTTCCGATGTCACCTCGTCCCTTGTAGTCAGTGCATTCGTCATGCTATCATTCCTCCCATAACCACAGTTTGGCGATCTTTATCAATCATAGCAATTATCGTGCCCGCGATCGCATACATATTTCTGGCATTAGTAGCCTGATTTTATTGACTTTACCCTACCTCCAATACCTGCCTTGCTGTCAAAGGTGACTCTTGACCCAATTCTGATAGCAGAACAGAGGCGATCGCATCATCCCCGGCAAACACTGCTTCTTCATAAAGTCCTGACACCAGAGTCAATACTGTAATCTGCTCCTGTATCGGATCGACGATCCAATATTCGGCAATTCCTCGTGCTTGGTATTGCGATCGCTTGTAGCGATAATCTCGGTCTGAATTTTCCCGTCCGGGGCTGACTACCTCCACCACTAACTGCGGCGGTGGCATATCAGGCTTTACCATGGAACGACTCGCCCCTTTTAATGCTTGCGCCAACTCCTCTGTCAGCAGGATCAAATCTGGGAGTCGCACCGATGAGCGCGTCCCGGTCACCGCCACTTCTGTCTTCATGGTCAACCGAGAAAAGGAAATCCCCAGTCCGAGAAAATACGCTAACAAAAACATTGCAATACATCGATTTACGTCGCTCTCGCAAGGCATAAACAGTAGTCTCCCATCTTCTAGCTCATAACGAGCATCTGTACCATCATCGTAGTTGAGAAATTCCGACAATGACATGATTCTAGATGTCACATCTTCCCTTATACTCAGTGCATTCGTCATGTTGCCATTCCTCCCATAACCCCAGTTTGGCTATCGTTATCAATCATAACCTGCCTCCCGTGGCGCAGCGGCTGCGCAGCAGCATCGCGGCTGCGATCGCTACCGCCCTATTGCTTGGTAGCTGATATTTCTTGTCCTGCTTCCCTGTAATTTATACTACCGATACATTGACACTAGCCAAATCCTAAGCTGACTCAGCTTGCTCTTCCGATCGCGGGGAGATTAAATAACCGCACCTATGTTCGCCATCAATAATCCACTGGGTGCGTTCCACAAGGCAATCTGGCAGCACAGCGGCAAACATTTCTAACTCGTGACCGCAGACCGTGGGAAAGGAGGAGGCCACGTCGGCAATGGCACAATTATGCTCTACCAAGATGAACCGGCTGCTATGAGCCTTTTCCGATTTTTCCGGAACGGTGCCATCTGTTTCCACAGGATGCCACTCGGCCATGTAGCCTTCCGCTTTTCTCAGTTCGACTAAAGTGGCCACCCGCTCCCGCAATGAACCGGCGCTCAGGCGATCGCGATAGACCTTCGCTTTCCGTTCCCATTGCTTGCGCAGGATCGAACTTACCTGGTCTTGTCCGACGGTCTCCGCCAGGGTATCCAGCAGGGAAACCGCAAACTCCGCGTGGCTATTGCCGAAGCGATCGCGTCCCTGGCGACTGAGTTGATAGAGGTACTGGGGGCGTCCCATGGTCTGACCGGTCCCTCTCCCCCCAGCCACTTGCTGGTCGATGGACCCAGCAGCCTGCAAATCCTTGAGGTGACGGCGGATCGCTTGGGGGCTAATCCCCAGATATTGCGCCATTTCCTGAGCCGTTGCTTGACCTTGCTTGAGTAAATATTGTAGAATGTCTTCTTTTGTGGAGGGTTGCTGGGTGGTTGTCATCATCTTCACAAAGCTTTACTTGGCGCACTGCAAAAAAAAACTTGACTTAAACAACACATATGTTGCTAAACTATCCTAAGATAGGAGTTAAGCAACAAATAGGTTGTTTAACTCATTATACTCAGTTTCTTAGATAGGTCAGCTCCATGAACACGGCAAACGGCACCAAACAAGCAACAGAGAAGAGCCTGGAAGCGATGCGGCACTTCTCGGAGACATACGCCCAGCGAACCGGCACCTACTTCTGCTCGGATCTCAGCGTCACCGCTGTGGTGGTGGAAGGACTAGCGAAGCACAAGGATGAGTTGGGTGCGCCCCTATGTCCTTGCCGTCACTACGAGGACAAACAGGCAGAAGTGGCAGCGGCCTACTGGAATTGCCCCTGCGTGCCCATGCGGGAACGCAAAGAATGCCACTGCATGCTGTTCCTCACCTCAGACAACGACTTTGCCGGCGAGATGCAAAAGATTACGGCTGAGGAAATTCGAGCCTATACCAGTCATTGATGGCAGTGGGGGATTGCTTCGCTGGCGCAGCGCTACGCGCACTTCGTAAACGCAACGCTGCGCGATTTAGTCTGTAACTGGCAACCCCCGATTGTGTCATAGTTTACCCCATTCCCAGTCCCTGGCAATATTGAGAGAACACCAAGATGGCTACTAGCGTTAAAACCTTAGTAAATCAACCCTACAAGTACGGCTTCGTCACTGATATTGAAACCGATACCATCCCTCGCGGCTTGAGTGAAGATGTGGTGCGCCTGATATCGGCTAAAAAAGAGGAACCCTCATTCATGTTGGAATTTCGCCTCAAAGCTTACCGCAAGTGGCTGACGATGACAGAACCTACTTGGCCCCATGTCACCTATCCCCCGATCGACTATCAGGACATTATCTATTATTCAGCGCCGAAACAGAAAAAGGAAAAGCTGAATTCTCTCGATGAAGTGGACCCCACCCTGCTAGAAACCTTCGAGAAGCTGGGTATCCCTTTATCCGAACAAAAGCGTCTCTCTAATGTTGCCGTAGATGCGGTCTTCGATAGCGTCTCGATCGCCACCACGTTCAGAGAGAAACTGGCGAAGGAGGGAGTAATCTTTTGCTCGATCTCGGAAGCGGTAAAGGAATATCCCGAATTGGTAGAAAAGTATTTGGGCAGCGTGGTGCCAGTGGGAGATAATTATTTTACAGCCCTCAACTCAGCCGTGTTCAGCGATGGCTCCTTTGTATATATTCCCAAAAATACCAAATGCCCGATGGAGTTGTCCACCTACTTCCGGATCAACAGCGGCGACACGGGACAGTTCGAGCGTACATTGATTATCGCAGAGGAAGGCAGTGAAGTATCCTATCTAGAAGGCTGCACCGCCCCCATGTTCGACACCAACCAGTTGCACGCAGCAGTAGTAGAACTGGTCGCCCTGGATAATGCCGACATAAAATATTCCACAGTGCAAAACTGGTACGCTGGGGATGCCAACGGCAAGGGTGGGATATACAACTTTGTCACCAAGCGGGGATTGTGTAAAGGGGTCAATTCCAAGATTTCCTGGACCCAGGTAGAAACGGGTTCGGCGATCACCTGGAAATATCCCAGTTGCGTATTAGTGGGGGATAACTCCGTGGGCGAGTTTTACTCCGTGGCCCTGACCAATAATAAGCAGCAAGCTGACACGGGCACCAAGATGGTGCATATCGGTAAAAACACTCGCAGCACGATTATTTCTAAGGGAATTTCAGCTGGCAACTCCAAGAATAGCTATCGGGGTTTGGTGAAAGTGGGACCGAATGCAAAGGGGGCACGTAACTATTCTCAGTGCGACTCGATGCTAATAGGCGATAACGCTGAGGCGAACACTTTTCCTTATATCCAGGTGCAAGAGAATACTGGTAAGGTAGAGCATGAAGCTTCAACCTCGAAGATTGGAGAAGACCAACTGTTCTATTTTGCTCAACGGGGCATTTCGGCAGAAGACGCTATCTCGATGATGATTAGTGGTTTCTGTAAGGATGTCTTCAATCAGTTGCCGATGGAATTTGCTGTGGAAGCTGACCGGTTGTTGAGCCTGAAGTTAGAAGGTTCGGTTGGGTAAACTATCAATCTGGTTTAATCTGGTGCCTCGCCGCCCCATCGCGCAGCGTGGCGCAGCCATACCCGTTCCCAGGCGGAGCCGTGGGAACGGGTTCGGCTACAAGAACAATACAGGGCTTTGACAGGGCGATCGCTGCCAACGTGGGCCCGGATCCGATCCCCTCCCCGGATCCGATCCTCTCCCCGCCCGGATCCGATCCTCTCTCCGCCCGGATCCGATCCTCTCCCGGATGACATGGCCTCCAGGCATAGATCTCAGCTTATATGAGGTATAAGAAAAAAATATTTTCTCAAAACCCTTGACAAAACGCAGTCAAGCAAGTTAAGTTAGCTATACTGTATTCATGTTCTTTCAAACACTCATCCATCCTTGGAGGAAAAACCTATGACGAGTATCGACGCCGCCGACTATCTAGGCATGCAAGATCTGTACAAGAGCACTGGCGGGCCAAATTGGCTGAACAAGGAAAACTGGGATGTCAGCAGCGACACACCCCCCTCCGCCCAGGAAGTTGCCACCTGGCACGGGGTCACCGTCGAAGGCTCGCGGGTAACCAAAATCAAGCTCAACAAAAATAACCTGGTCGGCAGCATCCCCTCTGAGCTGGGTGGGCTTAGCCAGTTGGAGGATCTCAACCTGATCAATAATTCGCTCGGCGGCACCATCCCCTCCGAGCTGAGTGGGCTGAGCAGTTTAACAAAGCTCCGTCTACACAACAACGAGTTCGCCGACACCATACCCTCTTGGTTAGGTGAGTTCACTAATTTACAGACCCTCGGGTTGTCCAAGAACAACTTTACCGGTACGATTCCCTCCCCGTTGGGCAGCCTTACCAATTTAACAGGCCTCTATCTGTGGGAGAACGATCTGACCGGCACGATCCCGTCCGAGTTCGGCAACCTCGCCAGCTTGCGGAACCTGTGGCTCCAAGATAACGGCCTGACCGGCAGTATACCCCCAAGTGTCGAGGCTTTGTCGGCAAGCAAAAAGCTAGAAAACCCGCCATATATTGAAGCTCAGATCGAGGACGTGAATGCTTTTTTAGAATACAGGAACTCCGCTCTCGATCGCAGCATCCGCCTTGATATCAGCGAGCACTTTGGCGACATCAACGGCAACATTACTAGCTATAGCGCCGACAATTTGCCAGACGGGTTAACCATTGACTCCGCTACTGGGGTGATTAGTGGCACGCCTGCTAGGTCTGCTGCTTTTCCTAATCCTGATGATTCTACTACGTCTGATAATGGCAATTTTCTTGTCACCGTAACTGCATCAGATGATGCGGGAGGCTCAGTAACAAGCAAGTTCAACATTGCGGTATCCTTTGAAAGCTCTGGGCTTTACTTCACTAACGCCAGCGATTATCAAACCCTGAAGGAGATCAATAATAATAATCGCTATTGGGATCTCGACCCCAAGCGCATGCGCGTCAGTGATAAGGATCATGGTTTCGTCCCCCTTGATATAAATGTTAACAAGTTGTTGAATGGGGTGACAGCCAAGAACTCCCGGGTGACGGAACTCTCAGCCGGAGTGAGCGGTACGCTCCCTTCTGAGTTAGGCAAGCTCACCGGTTTGCAGAAACTAGATCTGGAGCACAGAGGTCTTCACGGCACCGTTCCCTCTGAATTAGGAATCCTCCGCAATTTGACGTCCCTCAAGTTGAACGTGAATTCTCTGAGCGGTCCGATTCCATCTGAATTCGGGAACCTGAGGAACTTGCAGGAGCTCTGGATGAGCACCAATTCCCTCAGCGGCAGCATCCCATCTTCATTAGGGAACGCCACCAGTTTAGAATATATTTACCTGAACGATAACAATCTGAAAGGCACAATACCCTCCTCGTTGGGAAACCTCAGCAATTTGGCAAGGCTATGGCTGTACGACAACTCCCTGAGAGGCCCGATACCGCCTGAGGTAACCAACTTAGAAAGCCTATACGATCTTAGTGTGCAAACAAATCCCCCATATCTGATATTTGAGATTAGAGACGCGGAAGCTATTTCGGGTCAAGACTTCTACCTCAATAGCAGCGAGCACTTCGGCGACATTAACAACGATATTAGCAACTACAGAGCCAATGGTTTGCCAGACGGTTTAACTATTGACCCCGTTACTGGGGAGATCGCTGGCACCCCGACTACTCCGGGATTTTTTCCGGTGACAGTAACTGCATCGGATGGGAGTGCCGAGGCAGAAGATGAATTTAACATTACGGTATCGTCCGTCATCACGGGCACCGAAAACGCCGACACCCTCTCTGGAGACAGGGGCAACGATACCCTCAATGGGCGAGGGGGAGACGATCTCCTCAATGGGCGAGAAGGAAACGATGTCCTCAATGGGGGTAGCGGAGATGATACCCTCGATGGGGGCAGCGGAGATGATACTCTTTCCGGAGGCGATGGTGCGAATGTTTATGTCTTAGCCCGGGGCAGGGGCACGGATACCATCCTCGGCTATAATGACACGGACCGCATCAAGTTAGAAGGAGATTTGGATTATAATGATTTAGTAACTCTCGATCGGGGCGGTTCGATTTACATTCAAGCTGAAGTCGAGGGTTTTGCGAAAGTGTTGGCAATTTTGCCGGGAATTGATTCTGGACTTATCGATCGAGATGATTTCATCTAACAGTCCGGATCGAGCAGGAAACCAAGGGAGATAGTAACAGAAAGCATGTGCGGTTGGGGGGTTGGGAGAGGCAGAAAACAAAATGTTCACCAAGAATGAGGTACAAAAAAATGAAATCAACAGTAATGGATAAGGTTGTCTTCCAGATCGGCGGTAGCGGTTGGCGGGAAACACCCGAGGACATGGCGATCGATCGCAATGGTGATGTCTGGGTTACAGGAAATTTCTGGCAAAGCATCGACCTCGACGGAGACGGCGAGAATGATTTGATCGGTAATGGCAAAGAGGATAGCTATGTAGCCAAGTTCTCCTCTGAAGGGAATTTGGTTCGGGCCTATGATTTCGGCAATAGTGGTTACGACTCTGCCAATAGCATAGCCATTGGCAGCAATGGTAATGCGTGGGTTCTAGGAACTTTCTCCGGCAGCATCGACATCGACGGAGACGGCATCAATGATTTGACCAGTAGCAAAGGGGATAACTATTTAGCCAAGTTCGACTCGGAGGGGAACTTTGTTAAGGCCTTAGAGATCTACGCTCCGCATATTAATTCGGGCAAGATCATAGCCATTGACAGCAATGATAATGTGTGGACTAAAGGAAGTTTCTTCTACCACCTCGACCTCGACAAAGACGGCATCAATGATTTGACCAATAATACCGAGGGCCGTCCTGGAGATACTCGAGATAGCTATTTCGCCAAGTTCGACTCGGAGGGAAATTTGGTCAACGTCTTCCAGATCGGCGGTAGCGGTGATGAAGTTGGCTTTGGCATAGCCATCGACAGCGATGATAATGTGTGGACTACAGGCTCTTTCTCCGGCAGCATCGACATTGACGAAGACGGAAAAGATGATTTGATCGGTAATGGCAGTTGGGATGGCTATGTAGCCAAGTTCGACTCGGAGGGGGCTTTGCTCTTTGCCTCCCAGATCGGCGGTAAGGATGATGACTTGAGCATTGACATAGCCACCGACAGCAATGGCGATGCGTGGGTGTTAGGACGTTTCCAGGGCAACATCGACATCGACGGAGACGGCATCAATGATTTGACCGATGGCTCACTTGAGTATCCTTGGGCCACTGATGAATATTTAGCCAAGTTCGAGAGCAATGGTGATTTCGTCAAAGCCTTAAATATCGATGACCATGTTGAGGCCATAGCCACCGATAGCAACGATCGTCTGTGGGTTACAGGATGGTTCGAGGGCAACATCGACATCGACGGAGACGGCAACAATGATTTGACCAGTAATGGCAGTCATGATAGCTATGTAGCTCAGTTTGACAGCAATGGGAATTTGGTTCAGGCCTTAAATATCGGCGGTAGCGATAGTGACGGCGGTCGTGTCATAGCCGCCGATAGCAATGGTAATGTGTGGGCTGCAGGAAGGTTCGAGAACAGCATCGACATCGATGGAGACGGCAGCAATGATTTGACCAGTAATGGCTATGAAGATATCTATGTAATTCAAGTTGAGAAGGCAACTAATGCCGCCCCCACGGACACCACCGCTCCGGACACTGCGGAGGAGGACATAACAGTAATCTCTGCCCCTGAAGAAGTCACTCAACTGAAAATCACCCCTGAAGAACCGACCAAAGCAGTAGAACCAAACACGAGCGTCAGCTTTGATGTCAACTACTCTACCGAACCTGCGGAAACTCCCACCACGGGAATAGTCTTTGGCATGCATTGGGACAGTTCTCAAGTAGCATTCGATCCAGTCACCGGTCTGACCTCGCGCTTTTCTTTGGGCGCGCAACCTATAAGTGCAGTCTTGGACGATCCGGTCACCAACGGGGGTTTGGACGGCGACCCGAACACAGACAAATACATCCTGCAAGCTTGGATAGATGCTAACGGAAATTGGCCCAACAATTCTAATCCTACCCTCTACACGGCCAACTTCACGGCGCTACCAGGGTTTGAAGGGACGCAGATCAACTTTAGTGCCAACTCAGATGACCTGCCTGCAAATAGCAACTTTGTCCCCAGTTCCATTGCATTAACGCGTACTCCATCACCGACACTGGACCTGGACATTGATGGGAATGGAGTTATAGATGCGTTAACTGACGGCCTTGTGGCCATACGTTATCTCTTCGGGTTCAGGGGAGAGACTTTGACTGAAGATGTTGTAGGTGAAGGTGCCACTCGCGATACGTCAGAAATTGTTGCCTACTTGGATGAAACGGCGAACACCATGTTAGATGTAGATGGCAATGGCACGGCAGGAGCGTTAACTGATGGCATTTTATTCCTGCGCGATGCTCTCGGGTTCGAGGATCGGGCTTTGATCGAGGGTGCAGTAAGCGAGGATGCCACCCGTACTACTGCGGAGGCAATTAACGAGCACATGCAATCTTTCGGCATGATGTAGCCCGTGAGCATGGTGGCCTTCAACCTGAACGGTTTCAACTTCAACCAGTCCATTATCGACTCACAAGGTCGCGTGATTCGATGGCTAAGAATTAGCTAAAAACAAAAAGCGCTCTCCTTCGAGGGGGGCACTTTTTTTGTGCTATAGTCATGAGTAGGCTCATCAGAACTATGATTAATTGACAGACAATTACGACCAACCGGGTTATAAAGTAACAGATGTGGGCGGAAACAGGATAGCAACTTACTCGGACGGGAGGTAAGCGCCATTCCATTAAACTAAGCAAGATTGTCGCCATAAGGCTTTATGCGCTGGGGTCAAAAGGCAATGAAGGAGAAAATATATCAGAAGAGGTAAGGAATGATCGTTGAAAACAGCGAAGTAATTTTGTCTGTCCGCAATTTGACGGCGGATGTGGATGGGACCCAGATTCTTAAGGGTTTGAATCTGGAAATCAAGGCTGGAGAAATCCATGCTATTATGGGACCGAATGGATCTGGAAAGAGTACCTTTTCTAAAGTATTAGCAGGTCATCCAGCTTATGAAGTCACTGGCGGGGAGGTACTCTTCAAAGGAGAAAATTTGCTGGAGATGGAACCGGAAGACAGGGCCCTGTCTGGGGTGTTTCTGGCTTTTCAGTATCCCATGGAAATTCCAGGTGTCAGCAATCTAGATTTCTTGCGGGTCGCTTACAATTCCCGTCTCAAGCAACGGGGAATGGAAGAGTTAGATTCTTTTGATTTTCAAGATTTGGTAGAAGAAAAGCTGGAACTGGTGAAGATGAATCCGGCCTTTTTGAGCAGAAGTCTGAATGAGGGATTTTCTGGTGGTGAGAAGAAGCGGAATGAAATTCTGCAAATGGCTTTACTGGAACCGACCTTGGCAATTCTGGATGAGACGGATTCTGGTTTGGATATTGATGCTTTGAAGATTGTCGCTTCCGGGGTGAACCAGTTGGCAAAAGCAGAAAATGCTACTCTCATGATTACCCACTACCAACGGTTACTCGATTATATTGTCCCCGACTACGTTCACGTGATGGCAGATGGAAAGATTCTGACGACTGGCGGGAAGGAATTGGCCCTGGAACTGGAGTCCCGTGGTTATGATTGGGCGATCGCTCCAAATGCAGAAGATGCAGTAAAGGTAGGTGCAGCAGTATGAGTATAGCTTCTGTTGAGAGAATTGTGGACGAGGAAAAAAAGGCGATCGGGCGCGATCGCTATCTGATAGAGTTACTGGAAGGGCGCCGGGAACTGGATCCCCAAGCAATGGACGCGGAAATGACGGCGTGGTTGCAAGCAATTCGGGAACATGCAGCGGTGTTAGTCACGGAAAATTTCTTTCCGACTAAGCGGGATGAAGAATGGCGGTTTACGGACTTGTCCCCCTTGTTGGAGGTGAAGTTTGCAGGGGTTAGCAGTACTCAGGTATCAGATGTTAGAGATTTGAGTATCGCCGAAGCCGATAGTAGCTGCTTGGTATTTGTCAATGGCATTTATGCACCGCAGTTGTCGGACGTGAGTGGGTTGCCAGAAAATGTGTTTGTGGGTAATTTGTTGGCAGGCAAGATCCCGCCAGCAGAGTTGCAAAACTATCTGGCAAGGCAACGGGGTGCTGAAGAAGTATTTACAGCCCTCAATACAGCTAGTATGACAGATGGGGCTATAGTTTGGGTGCCGAAAAATCAGGTGGTCGATCGACCCATTCATCTGCTGTTTATCTCAACTATGGGCGAGGTGGCGACTATTTCTGGGCCCCGCTGTCTGGTGGTAGCGGAGGCGAATAGTACCCTCACCATAGTTGAAGATTATACCGCAGCTATCAGTTGCCCGGATGTCCTGCTTAAGAACCCTTATTTTACTAATGCGGTGACGGAAATTTGGGTGGGGCAAAATGCTGAGGTCAACCACACGAGACTGCAACGAGAAGCTGGCGTGGCTTTTCATATTGGTAAAAGCGCGATCGCCCAAGCCCGGGATAGCCGCTATACTTGTAATGCCATTAGCTTGGGGGCCAGGTTATCTCGGCATAATCTGGAAGTATGGCAAAATGGTGAGGGTACTTACACGACTCTCAATGGTTTGACTCAGATTTCGGGTACACAGCTGGCAGATACCCATAGCGCGATCGGGTACAATCATGCCAATGGGACTAGCAAGCAGTTGCATAAGTGCATTGTGGATGGCAAAGCCCATGCAGTCTTTAACGGCAAAATCTTTGTCCCCAAACCCGCCCAACTGACAGATGCGGCACAGTTAAATCGTAACTTATTACTGTCGCCCCAAGCCCGGGTGGACACTAAGCCTCAGTTGGAGATTACTGCTGATAATGTTAAATGCGCTCACGGTGCCACTGTCGGTCAGCTTGACCCAGAGGAGGTATTTTATCTGCAAAGTCGCGGTTTAGACCGGGAAACTAGCTGCAATTTGCTAGTTGATGCCTTTGCTGGAGAAATACTCGATCGCATTCCCGTGGCTTCCTTAAAGCAAATGCTATCACGCTGTGTAGCTTGCCGATAAGTCGATTAGTCGATTAGTCTCCTGGCCCGCCGGGGGTTAAAACCCCCGGCTAATAGCTTAAGTGGGTTAAAACCCACTGGAAGCCTTATAGAGAAAACGTTTAGTTTCACGGCCCGCAGGTGCAAGATGTGAGGATATCCAACATCTCAACAATTAGCAATTAGCCATTCGCAATTAGCCATTCACCATTCACAATTAGCCATTCGCAAAGATTATGATGACTCTCACTCAGGAAATAACTCTTGCTGCCTTAACTCGCGGTGACTTCCCTATTTTGCAGCAGGAAGTTAATGGCAAACCCCTGGTTTATCTGGATAATGCTGCTACTTCCCAAAAGCCGATCGCTGTTTTAAATACTTTGCGGGATTATTACTCGGAGTATAATTCTAACGTGCATCGGGGGGTTCATACCCTCAGCGGTAAAGCAACAGATGCTTATGAGGGGACGCGGGATAAAATTGCCAGTTTTATTAATGCTGCGGTGCGGGAAGAAATTGTTTACACCCGCAATGCTAGTGAAGCGATTAATTTAGTCGCCTACAGTTGGGGCTTGAATAATTTACAACAGGGAGATGAAATTATTCTCTCGGTGATGGAACATCACAGTAATTTGATTCCCTGGCAGATGATTGCTCAAAAAACTGGTGCCGTCCTCAAGTTTGTCGAACTGACTGCTAATGAGGAATTCGATCTAGATCATTTTAAGTCTCTGGTTTCCGATAAGACAAAACTGGTGGCTGTGGTGCATGTTTCTAATACCATCGGTTGTATTAATCCCGTAGAGGAAATTTGCGCGATCGCCCATCAATATGGGGCAAAAGTGTTAATAGATGCTTGCCAAAGTGTCCCCTATATGGCAGTTGACGTGCAGGCGATCGATTGTGACTGGCTGGTGGCTTCCGGACATAAGATGTGCGGCCCCACGGGCATAGGGTTTCTGTATGGGAAACGGGAATTACTGCGATCGATGCCGCCATTTTTGGGCGGTGGCGAGATGATTGCCGAAGTGTTTCTGGAACATGCTACCTATGCAGATGTGCCCCATAAGTTTGAGGCTGGAACTCCGGCCATTGGAGAGGCGATCGCGCTAGGTGCAGCAGTAGATTACCTGACCAACATTGGCATGGAGAAAATTCACATCTACGAAGCAGAATTGACAGCTTATTTATGGGAGCAATTGGGTAAAATTCCGGAAGTGCAAGTTTACGGACCGCAACCGAAAGCTAACGGGGAAGGAAGGGCAGCATTAGCATCATTTACAGCGGGAGACGTTCACCCCCACGACCTCTCTACAATTTTAGACCAAGCAGGGGTAGCAATTCGGGCGGGACATCATTGCACGCAGCCATTACATCGGGCCTTGGGGGTGCAGTCAACTGCCAGGGCGAGTTTGTATTTCTACAACACCCGGGAAGAAATTGACCGGTTCATCGCTGCCTTGCAAGAAGCTGTAGAGTTTTTTGGCAGCATTTTTGGTTAAGATGGTAGGGTGGGCAATGCCCACCTTCCTGTCGCTATCTGGTGAAAAATTAATGCAAAAATTACCTCAAGAGATGAAATTGCCAACCTAACTCAGAGGGGAGCGTACCGCGAAGGTCGTTGGAGGGCAGGTCGATTGCCGTCACCTGTGAGCCGACTACCGTCACCCCATGCCAGCCATTAACAACATCAGCATCGGGAGTTTCGCTGCTGAAATCCCAGCCTGTCTTGTTTTTCCAATTCTCCCCAGAAGTACTGTTATAGAGAGCCTTCAGGGCTGCATAATCATTTGCATTGAGAGTCATTTTTTATTTCCTCAAAAAAAGTTCCTCGTTATTTGGGGTTGAGCCGGCTCTTCTGGCAAACAATCGGCAGTTTTGGCCAAGGCTTATTGGGGTTTTGAGCTTCTCTAGACGATCTTAACATCAAGTTGCCACATCGAAAAAATTTTTTTTCCGTCTCCGACAGCCATTTTTGGTAAATTTCGCCGCCAAAATGCCATTTTGGGGTAAATCACCTCGTGACTCAAGGGGAGACTCTCTCTGATTAACCATCTCCTCGCGGCCAAATCTCTCCAAACCCCTACCAATCCATATCTAGCAGCTTTTTCCATTTTTTGACAATTCGTTTCCGGAGCACCCACCTATGTTGTGCGCAGGATGCGACACAACAGGGTGGGTGCTCCCGGAAACGCCCGAATGATTAAGAAATTCTTAAATGCCTTATTAAATCTCTCGATGGTCTACAGGTGCCAGCAGGTGGCGACTGCGAGTCATAACCTCCCTGGGAAGGAGCCTGTATACGCCGGTGCTAGCAGGTGGCGATCGCCATCAATAAGGTGCCATTTGCGAGCAATAACCTCGCAGCTTGCGAGCAATAACCTCACAGACTGCGAGAGCATCGTTCAGTACGCCGGTGCCAGCAGGTGACAACTGCGAGTCATAACCTCCCAGGGAAGGAGCCTGTATACGCCGGTGCTAGCAGGTGGCGATCGCCATCAATAAGGTGCCACGAGAGCATCTCAAGAATGCATGAAGAAACCCGGTTTTGTGGAAAAACTGGGTTTCTGGGCTAGTATAGCTGGCAACAGCATGTTCAGATCCCCGCAGCCAAGAAGCAAAACTGGGATGCACCCGAATAGAACAGGTGGATGTGGTGGAAGTAATTAAATCAGGGACTTGTCGAGCTGTAAAATATAACCCAGAGAATCCTAAGAATTTCAGCAACCCGGAAGATGGATATGCTTGGGAATATGCTCGCAATGAAGCAGTGATTCTGACGACGGGTCAGCGCGAGACTAAAGTAAGTTCTAAGAGTGCTCCCCGTCCCCTGCGCATTAGAAAAAGGATGGGTGATACAGATTTACTTACCCTCGCCGAACAGATATACTGGTTAAGTCTGATGCAAGTGGGCACGACTCAGACTGTCCGCTTACCCATTACCACCTATTATGCCGATCGGGCAGCGTCGCGTGCCTTAAAAGACCTGCTGCCGTCAGGAATGCAGCGCGATCGGCGTTTGTGGTTTTTGTAATGACCGGGGATGCTTTAGATCTAAAAAAGAAAGAAAAATGAATGAATTGACAGTAGAATCGATAACTGAGCTGATTACTAACTTTGCCAATTTTGTCAGCGAAACAGTCTCTCTGACAATAGCCCAAGATCGTCATCTGGTCTACAATCAGTTTCTGGACTCAGAAGCTGGCTTCAACAGCGATCGGCTAGCCTTTCTGGACAAGGGGATTAAAAACTCACCCTATCACAGTCAGGTGGAGAATTACCCAGACTATTTAACCGAACAGCCTTCCTTGGCGATCGGGGGAGTTCCCTCCTATCCCCAGGTAGGGGAGTTGCCCACAATTGACGAACAGGCACTAGAATTTCTCCATCCCGACATCAAGCAAGCCTGTATTTGCATTGGCGGTACGGAAGGAGGACCATTCAAAGCCCGTTGGTTGGGCAGAGAAGCCCTCTCCCGGGGGGAATTTTGGAGTACGACCAAAATCATTCCCATTCTGAATGTCATCTGTTCCCTCAAGACAGATATCAATGGTTGTGAAATCAGGGGTGATGACAAAAGCTTTGGCATCTCGGAACTGATGGAAGATGTTTTTACCTATGCAGAAAAGATCGGTAGTTCTAATTCTATAGGAGCCATGTTTAAGCGTTTCCAAACCTTTGCTGATTTAGAAGCATGGCTGAAGGGAATTACTGGCACGCCCCATACCAGATTTCGGGGGATGTATGGTGAAGCGCCGTTGATTGCGAACCCGGAAGTGGTTAAGTCAGATGAGGTGCTATTGACTGCGGCACCAGAAACAGAAAAGGGTGAAAACTCGGTGACAGCTTATGACTTAACGAGAATCATCTCCATGGTAGGATGGCATTATCACCTGCCACCGACAGCGCAATTGCCTGGAAGTTCTTGGGACAATTTGAAACCATTTATTCCTGCCCTGGGTAAAGATACTGGTCGTTACCTTGACGTAGCCATTGAGAAATTAGGCATCGAAAATAGTATCTCTAAGCCTGTTATTCTCTCTAAAATTGGCTTTGGCTACACTAGCTGGCGACAGCGGACCGAGTTAACATATACCTGCTTTACTCAGTTTCATTACCAAGAAAAACCCAGGTCTGTAGCGATGACCCTGCGCTGTGCTAAAGCATTGGGAGATGGCGATCGGGAGGCGATCGAGGTAGACGCCCGGATGGCAGCGGAAGTGACGGAGATTTTGAGGAGGTTGGTAACAGGAGAACTTCAGTAGGCGGCTAAACCCTCGTTCCTGGGAACGGGAAGATAGAGGCTCTGCCTCTAGCCCTCGAATGATGCAAGATATAGATATAAATATCCTAGAGGTTGTCATCTCATTTCATCGAATCAACTGTATATCTATACCGAGATCTAAGCCCGCCCAATTCCGATCGCTAGTGAGAACTGGCAACCCCAAAGATTGAGCTAGGGCCAAACAGGCTCTATCTCCAAAGGATAATCCAGCTTGTCTAGTCAGGGGGCGAAGCATTCCAGCACGGTACGCCATGTCAACATCAAAATTGACTACCTCGAATCCAAATGCCATAAGGAAATCGCTAATTTCTGTCTGGGTTCTTCCTGCATCTGCCATTCTCGCTACCACTTCGCTCAAGTTAACGCTGCTGATGACGCATTCGGAAATAATTTCCATGACTCGATCGCCACCCGGTTCCCTATTCAAGCACGCCAAAACTGCCTAAGCATCTAAAACATAATTACTCACGCAAACTCTCCTTCCGTCGTTCGGCAATTAATTCATCTACTAGAGAATGCCCTTCCGGAATAAAACTGCGTACCCATGTTTGCGCTCGCTCGATCGCCCGATCGGGAGTAAAAATTCTGATTTCTGAATCTTTCAATTGCATAATCACTTTATTCCCAGGTTGCAATCCCAGTTGCTGGAGATACTCTAGTGGAATTACTACCCGACCGTCCTTAGCAATTTTTATCTTAAATATAGGCATCTGACTTCCTCCGACTCAATTGTCAATTGTCAATTGTCAACTATTCACTCCGACTTTCCTCCCGTCGTTCGGCAATTAGTTCATCTACTAGAGAATGCCCTTCCGGAATAAAACTGCGTACCAAGGCTTGCGATCGCTCTATCGCCCGATCGGGAGTAAAAATTATAATTTCCGATTCTTTCAACTGCATAATCACTTTATCCCCAGGTTGCAATCCCATCTGCTGGAGATACTCTGGTGGAATTACCACTCTACCATCTTCCGTAATCTTTGTCTTAAATATAGGCATCTGACTTCCTCCGACTAAATTGTCAATTGTCAATTGTTGATTCATGTATTATTTTCCCTAGCGCTCCGGCGTCGCGAGCACGCGCAGCGTGCGGCACTGCGTATACGCAATTTTCCCTTCGCCATTCGCAATTTGCCCTTCTTTAGCTGCGATCGCCCAATTTTTTTGCTTGAGGAACTGCCACTGTTGATTTTGTCATGCTTCAAGAGACCCGGTTTCTTTGTCTAAGTCTCAGAAACCGGGTTTATGCTGCCCTTATTAATTATTTCACCTCGTTCCCTGTCTCAGGCAGGGAACGGGCTGGGTGAGGGGGGTTCCTTCGCGGAGCCACCGTTCCGGAAAAATCGGAACCAGTGAAGGAACCAGTGAAAGGGACCAGAGAACTAACAACTAACAACTGCCAGAAGGATGAGCGATCGCATAGTTGTAGAACTGGCAACGCTCTTGAATCGCATCAATTAGTTTGATAACACTCAGAGTTAGGTAGTTACTGTTGGCGTTTGACAGTATATCTGACAGACGCGGAAGTAACTCTTCACCGATTTCTTCTAGCACTTTCATTGCTGGCAACAAATCCCAACGATCTTCATCATTTAACCACCCTTGCAGCAAGGCTTCTATTGCTGCTGGCGTACCAATATTCCCTAAAGCTTCAGCTGCTTCTCGATCGACAGAGTGGTTGGGATTTGACAAAGCTTCAAACAGCGGTTGAATCACTGACTCCGTGCCGTTCGCGCAGCGTGCGCGCAGCGCAATCGCGCCTAAAGCTTCCACAGCGCTACTGCGAACCCAATCTTTTGGATCTGACAAAGCAGATCGCAATGCTGGCACTGCTACGGTCGAACCGATCTTCCCTAATGCTTCAGCTGCATTTCTGCGCACAAAATCGTCTTCATCCTCTAAGGCCGCGATCAGCGCCGACACTGCCTCGCGATCGCCGATCTTCCCTAATGCTTCCGCCGCACTGCTGCGCACGTGCTTGTCTTCATCCTTTAAGGCCGCCAGCAGTCGTTGTCGAATTTCCTGTGATGGGGCGACCTTATCCATTAATACCTCAGCTAATGCCCCAACTGCTGTGCTGCGAACATTTTCTCGATCGCAAGACATTGCTTGTAATAACGCCGAAACTGCTTTTGCTGTACCGATCTTCCCTAGCACCACCGCCGCTTCCCTGTAGAAATATCCTTTCTCATTTAACAAGACTTGAAGCAGCAGTTCAATTGCCTCTGGCGTGCCAATCTTCCCTAAAACCTTGATGAGCGCCCGATAATTGTATATTTCTGGATCTAGCAAAGCTTGTCGCAGGGCCTCTATTGTTTCGGGACTGCCGATCTTTACTAAAGCCTCCACAGCTTTTATACGCACATTTCGATCGGGAGTTAAAAAAGCTTGTTGCAGCGCTGCAATAGCTGCTGGGGTGCCAATCTTCTCTAACAGTTCGATCGCTTTCTGCACTTCCCAGCTATAATAACGTTCTTGCTTTGACACAACTGGGATGAGAGCAGAAATCACTGCGGAAGCCTGCGCATTCACTGCTGGGAACTGCCCGAAGAGCGATCGCACTTTTTTCTGACTGCCGCCGATATTTTTTAAGGCTTCAGCAGCAGTATTCCGCACCCAAAAGTTGGCATCTGACAAGGCTGACTGGAGGGCCTCAACTGCCGACTGGGAGCCGATCTTTCCCAATACCTCAGCCGCTGTTTCGCGCACATTTCCTTCAGGATCCTGCTGCAAAGCGGAGATCAGCGCCACAACTGCCTCGTCAGAGTTAATATTACCTAATGCTGCTGCTGCACGACTGCGCACATCTGCATCTGGATCCTGCTGCAAAGTCCCGATCAGCACGTCAACTGAGTCTTCTGAATTAATATTTCCGAGGGCCGACACCACTGCACAACGAACCTCTTCTCTTTCATCGGATAAAGCTTCAATTAGTTCGTCAACCACGGCATCTGAGGCAATATTTCCTAGCACCTCAGCCGCTGTACTGCTAATGGCTTCGTTTTCAGGGGAAAGCATCGCTTCGATCAACACCTCGATCGCCTCATCATTGCCGATCTTTCCTAAGGTTTCCAGCACGGCCTGATGAATATGCAAGTCTGGATCCGACAAGGCTTGTGCTAAAGCCGGAACCGCTGCGGGGATGGTAATATTGACCAACTCTTCAACAGCCTCCCTGCGCACCTCACTGTCTGGACTTGACAAGGCTTGGTGCAGGGCTTCCACCATCACTTGATGGCCGATATTCACTAAGGCTTCAGTAGCCATTCCGTGAGCTGAATGATTCTCAGATGAGACAACCTCCTTTAGCAACTCAATTGCTGCCGGGGTGTCCATCGCCCTTAAAAGCGCACTTAATATCTCCCGAGTCTCGTGCCACCCACTAAGATTGAACAAAGCTTGTCGCAATACTGGAATTACTGCTTCACTGCCTATACTCTCCAACATTTTGACAGCTTGCCGTCTCACCAAGCTATCTTCATCTTCTAAGGCTTGGCCCAACAGCCCGATCGCCTCATTACTGCCAATCTTTCCTAACCCCTCCACCGCCAGGACTCGCACCTGCCGGGCTTCATCCTCTAATGCTTCTCCCAGGGGCGCGATCGCTGCTGGGGTGCCGATATCTCCTAAAGCCTTAACTGCACTGCAGACCATCGACTCTTCTCGATCGGATAAAGCTTTGATTAAAGGCCCGATCGCCGATTCATCACCGATATATCCTAATCCCTCTGCGGCGCTACTGCGAACCAACTCATCTGCATCTGACAAAGCTGTTAGCAGCATAGGAACTGCCACTGTTGATTTTGTCATGCCCAAAAGCTTAGTCTTGAGTAAGGGAGGCACCTCTAACTGCGCAATTAAACCCACCGTTTGCTCTTGAAACTCTGGCTTCACCGCCCCTGCTAACCTTGCCCCCAGTCGCAGATCCACCTCTATGGCTAACTTCACCACCCCCAGGGCCTGGGTCTCATCTGACAATTGCGGCAAAATCTTGGCTAGAGGTTCTGTATTTGCTAGCCAATTCAGATAATCCTGTTTCAGCGTCCGATCGTGAAAATTGGGAAGCTGCCGGATTAGTGCTTCTGCGGACAAATTATTTTGGTCGTCAATGGCCATACATCTATCTCATCCTATCTGGTAACTTACTCTATTATAAACTTTGATTCTATTATACTGGAGAGTGCGAGGAAAAATCGAGCAATCCGAACCAGCTATGCTACTTTCCCAACTCTGGTCACTGCTCAACCCGCACAGGTCACTGCTCAACGGGCGACAGTCATTATCCAACCCGCACTCGTCCTACTCCCCCAGCACTTGTTCCACTCCCCCAGCACTCGTTCCACTATTATAGTTAATGCTGTCCTTTGCATTCATATCCTTTCCACCCTGAACTTTATGACCCTAATTCTAACCAACGATGATGGCATAGATGCCCCAGGCATCCGGGCGCTACAGCGGGCGCTAGATGGCAATGGTATCATTGTCGCACCTAAAGAGCATTTATCGGGCTGCGGGCACCAAGTTACCACAGATCGACCAATTCACGTCGGCCGTCCCACCGTTCCGGAAAAATCAGACACAGAATATGCTGTTGGCGGTACTCCCGCAGACTGCTCTCGTCTGGCCATAACACATCTTTGTCCTGATGTCGAGTGGGTCTTATCTGGGATTAATGCGGGGGGCAATTTGGGAGTTGATGTTTATATGTCTGGAACTGTCGCTGCTGTCCGAGAAGCTGTCATTCTCGGTATCCCCGGCATTGCTATTTCCCATTGGATCAAAAAACCTTTGGTAATTGATTGGGAGCGGGCGACCAAATGGACTGCTATGCTATTAGCGGACCTTTTCTCTCGTCCCCTCGATCCGGGTAGTTTCTGGAACGTGAATTTACCTCATCTCGAACCAGGTGCTGCCGATCCAGATATAGTTTTATGTGAACCCAGTACCCATCCTTTACCTGTACAATATCGGATTGAGGAAGACCAATATTATTATATCGGAGAGTATGGTAAGCGCGATCGGGCTGCTGGCACGGATGTCGATGTTTGTTTTTCTGGTAACATTGCCGTTACCAAACTTAGCCTTTAGTCATCGATAACTCCCCCAGAATATTCTCCATCCTTGCTGTCTCGACCTTCGTCATTGTCTAGACCCCGATCGCGTTCTGATTTTTCCGGAACGGTAGCTGTGGGCTGAAAATTGGATTAGTCTGGCTTGGACGTGGTATTTTCATCAGCATAGAAGCGATAGAATAAGGGTCCATCGTTAAAGCCATGTTCGTCCAGGACATGGTGAATTAACCTCTCGGAGACCATTAATTCTCCGATCAGAATCGCTTCTTCTCTGGTAGCTTTTTCATGCTCCATCAACCAGTCTACTGCTTCGGACCCGACAAAGCATTTGCCGAACGACTTCAGATTAGATCGGCGGTCTTTAATTTCTACTCCGGACGGTCCCCGCATCTGGGAAACGATCGCCTGCCAATCATATTCTGGTTGCACGACCGGGGGTGCTGGGATATCATTGTCCCTGACCCGATCGGGATAGTCAAGATCTCCTTTAGCTGGTTGCTTTTGCCAAGTTGCGGCCAGTTCCTTAAATTGAGGAATATTTACCTGTAAAGAACGCTGGGGAAAAGGAATTTCGATCTGATATTGGCGCAGATAAGCTTCCACCTGATTGTAAACCAGAGTTCTCACCTTTGGTTCGGACAGGGGGTTGCGAATAAACACCACCACCCGAAAATTGAGGGCGCTATCGCCAAACCCCCGAAACTTCACCTTGGGGGGAGGATGGCGTAAAATATCAGGATGGTGAGCTTGAGCAGCTTGAGCAGCAGCTAAGAGCACTTTATGCACTAATTCCATATCCGCACCATAGGGGACCCCGACATAGACTTTCACGCGAGTCAGTCCGCTACGATTCCAGTTTTGCACCTCCCCTTCGATAAACCGAGAATTGGGTATCATCACAATTACTCGTTCTATGGTAGAAATCTCGGTAACGCGCGGACCGATGCGTTGGACTAAACCCTGAAATTCCCCGACTTGGACTAATTCACCGACTTTTATCGGACGATCGAAGCTCATGATCAAGCCACTGATGAAGTCTTTAACAATATTTTGCAGTCCAAAGCCAATTCCTACCCCCAGGACGCTAATTATAATGGCCAGGGAACGAAAATCAAACCCGCCAACGGTGAGGATTAGCAGGGAACCAAAGAAAATTAACCCGTAGCGGAGGAAATAGGCGATCGACTCTCGGACAGTTTGGTCTCCTCCCCCTAAGGGTAAGATATGAGATTTCAGCAATTTGGTCAACCAACTGACCCCTATCCACAGTCCCAGTGTTAAGACAGCCATCAGCAGCAGTCGGTTGAGTGAAACTACTTCTTTTCCTAAGGTAAAAATCTCAACTGAAAATGTGGTTATTAAAACTTGGTAGGCTTTGTATAGCCAGCGACGAGTCCAGGGAAATAAATTGGCAATATAACCAGCAACTGCTATCCCTATCCCGATCCGCAGTAGCAGCAGCACTAATAATTGCCAAGATCCTCTTTCGCTACCTTCCCGTCGCAGCTGTCGGCGTCTATACCGCCTATCTATCCAGATTAATATACACTGCACCGCGATCGCCACTATTATACTCCCCAGAGTCAATTTTATCGCCAGATCCATGTAAGCAGGTGTCCGCTCATATTTGGCTCTGGCGATCGCCTCTTGAAGATTTTCCTGCCATATTTGCGCCTGTTCTGCTAACATCACGCCTGGAATGGTATCTCGCGCCGTCACCGTCACCAGATGCCGGTCATTTATCCGCAGGGTGATTTGTTCGTTTTGCAGGGCAATTTTCACCTCCAGCGCCATGCCCGATTTCAATGTCCCATCTAGTTTTTCCTCTAGTAGGGCATTAATATTTTTCCCTCGTTCGGCGGCAGTGAACTCTCCAGAATCACTCACCCAAAACAACTCCCTACCATCCAGCATCACTGGCACCTTCACCACTACCTTTTCTGGAGGCTTTTCTGCCCATGCTGGCCCTAAAAGTGTCAACCACAGCAGCATGAGTAGCAAGGCCAAAATCATTCTTTTCCCCTTCTGCCCGAAGGCCCTGATTTTCCGCCAAAAACGAGCCGCAGCCATCATCATCAACCTCACCTATCAAACCTGCTTCAGTATAGTATATTTTACTTTCTGGAGTACAATATCTACCAGATTGCCAATGCCTTCCCTTTCTCGGGAAGCTGGCAATTCACCTTTAACCACTAACAATCAACAAGGTCATGAGAATCTTAATTATGGGTGGCACCCGGTTTATCGGTGTTTACCTCACGCCAATTCTGGTCGCACAAGGTCATGAAGTTGTGCTGTTTAATCGCGGCAATCAACCGGTACCAGTCCCGGGGGTCAAGCAGATTCATGGCGATCGCACCGATCCGGCCCAACTCCAGGAAAAACTTTCCCAGGAAAAGTTTGACGCTATCTTTGATAACAATGGCCGCCAACTCAGCGACACTCAACCCCTTGCCGATATGTTTAAGGACAAGGTCCAGCATTTTGTCTACATGAGTTCTGCCGGAGTCTATCTCAAATCCGACCAAATGCCCCATGTAGAGTCAGATGCGATCGACCCCAATTCTCGCCACAAGGGTAAGTATGAAACGGAAGCATATCTCCAAGCACTTGGTTTGCCCTTTACTGCCATTCGTCCTACCTATATCTATGGACCCAAGAATTATAATCCTTTGGAATCCTGGTTCTTTGACCGGATTGTCCGCGATCGCCCCATTCCTATTCCCGGTAATGGCTATCATATCACCCAACTGGGACATTGTCAAGACTTGGCCCGGGCTATGGCTGCTGTCTTGGGAAACTCTCAGGCGATCGGGCAGATCTATAATGTTTCGGGCGATCGCTACGTCACCTTTGATGGATTAGCCCGTGCTTGTACGCAAGCTGCTGGCAAATCAGCTGATAGCATTAATATAGTACATTACGACCCGAAAAAGTTTGATTTCGGCAAGCGCAAAGCCTTCCCCCTGCGAATGCAGCATTTCTTCGCTGACGTACATAAAGCCATGACCGAACTCAACTGGCGGCCAGAATTCGATCTGATTTCTGGTCTGAAAGACTCCTTCGAGAAGGATTACCTAACTCAGAGTAAGGATAAGGCGGAAGTTGATTTTTCTGTAGATGATGAAATTATCTAAACCCGGGCACCGCCCACGATCTACCTTTCTGTAGATGATAAAATTATTGGCGATCGGTCCGCGGACGGCCCGAAAAATCGCATGGTGGTAGGGGCACGGCATCAATAATCAATATATCAACCTAAATATTAATCGTGCCCCTGATTTTCATTGCCCCGGATTGATATTGGCGATCGCATCTGGCCATCGCCGTGACATTGTGATTTTTTAGGCAATTTTTACCTCGTAGGTACAGAAATTTACAATCATCAAAAGTTTGGCGTTGCACATTTTCGGGATGATGGGTTATTGCAGATTATGATAATCTGCAATTTTACAGTCAGAATTTATGTATAGTATGATGTTTGTTTTCGACCTAGTCATAATATGTGTTATCATGGATAGTAAGGCGAAAGAATTAGCTAAAGGAGTCGAACATGAAATGTCCCAGATGTGGTTCTGAAAACATCAATAAAAATGGTCACCGACGCGGCAAACAGAATTGAATTTGTAAAGATTGTCGTCGCCAGTTTCTCGAACATTATTATCCGCGCGGTTATTCAGAAGATGTCAAGAAAAATTGTTTGACAATGTACGTTAATGGCAATGGATTTCGAGGTATTGAAAGGATAACTGGTGTCAGCCATAATACTCAAATTGATTGGGTAAAACAGGCAGCTAAAGAATTACCGTCAATCCCTGAAAACTACGATATTCCGGAGGTTGCAGAAATTGACGAGTTGCATACTTATGTCAATAAAAAAAAGAATAAAAAGTGGCTATGGACAGTCGTAAATCATTTCAAGCCAGGGATTATAACATGGGTATTAGGCGATCGTTCTGCAGAAACTTTTAAGCCTATGTGGGATATTATAAAATGTTGGCAATGCTTTTTATACGTTACTGATGGATGGCCTGTTTATCCAATGTTTATTGAATATATTGACCATATAGTCAGCAAAACCTACATGACCCGTGTTGAATGTGAAATAGGTCGATTAAGACATTATCGAGCTGGATTAAAAAGAAAAACATTATGTTACTCAAAGTCCGAAGAAATGTTGAGGCTTTCAATTAAGTTATTATTGCACTATCTACGTTATAATTCTGTACCGGTACCTATTTAAATCATCCCGTAATTGTGCAACGCCAAAAGTTTTACTCATTATTTCACCATCATTTTTGTAACTAAGATCGTATAAAACTAAAACTACATAAGATCCTTTTTTTACAAACCGATCTATTCTCAGGCCAATTTCTTTTAGATAAGCCTTGAAAAATCTCCTTTCTGCTGGAATATGATTGTGAGAAAATAATAACCAAACTCTTTTATTCCCACGCAGTCTATCCAAGTCCTTTTTATATCTGGCAATTTCCGCAATTGATAGTTTTTTCCCATCATATTCATCTAAGTCATCCACGCCAATAATATAATCACCTTCTTGATAACCATATTTTTCGGCATAATACTCGAACTGATATATACCTCGTTGATAAATATATAAAATATCTCCTGGTTGTTGACGTGCTTTGATATAATTCAATACCCGTTTAATTTCTGAGTAAGTTCGCGGGTTTTTCATTAGATGAATCCCTTTTGCTAAAGGTTGCCATAGCAATAAGATCGCGAAGAAAATACTGATAAATTTTATCCGAGGTTTGCTCAAAATGTACCCCTTCTGCGATGAGAAAAATCACGAATGGTGTGAGAAATAAAACTAAACGACTGCGAAACGGATATTGGTGTAAAAATGAAGCGGAAAAGGTTGCCAATAATGGCGATAACAACAGCAACAAAATTTCTTTTCTTCGCAACCAGTAGGAAACACAACCCACTAAAAAAGCGACTATGGCTAATCCATCTATCCATTTACCAAAGCCTAAAGGTTTATAGAAAAATTTCCCGAAAGCATCTAGCATCCAGATGATATCAAAGGTCGTATCGGGAAAAGCATTACCCCAAGAGGTCGTTAATGTTTCATTGCCAGTTAAGTTGCTCAGAGACACAAAATAAAAGATGACAAAACTGAATATCCAAGCTGAGTAAATGCCTAACAACTTTTTGGTTTGATTTTGGTCTTTCTGCCTCCTTAGCAATGCACTACTCCCAATACTTGCTAATATAAAGATGGATGGATGGGAAAACCAAATAACGATCGCTCCTACTAGACAATATTTAATCATCTGACCCCGGTTCAATTTTTGCTTCGCCAGAGGCAGCAATAATAAATATAATAGGAGGGCGATCGTCACATCACTAGAATACTGTTTCACCTCTGCGGAATAGTAAACTAAATATTTCAAACAGGCAAACAAAAGTAAGCTAATAGTAACTCCAGATTTAAGAAGCCATTTCTTGCCTAATTCATAAAACAAAAACAAGGATGCAACACCACAGATAAAAGGAAATAACCGCAGCGCATACTCGTTATTGCCCAATATCTGAACGGCAAACTTTTCCACCATCAAAAAACCAATCGGCGCACCTTGGTCATAATCCAAAGGTTGGAGCAATTCCAGATAAGAACGATTGACAATATTCAAAGCCAAAACGGCTTCATCCGCCCATAGAGAACGATTGGACAAATATTGAACCAACCTCACCGCCAAAAGCAATAATTAGATATGGCAGGATTGGTCTGTCAAATCCAAATTTGCAATCTGGTAAGTTGAGCTTTTTATCCCTAAGATTTTCCATCTTAAACTCCAACAAAAAATAGATAAAATTCACATCTGATAACGGGGCCCGATCGGTCCGCGGACGGCCCGAAAAATCGGGGAGTATGATAGAGCTTGGGAGCAACAGAGAGCAAGATCGCCTATTATAGGCGATCTTGAAAAGCCGCGACATGCACAAGCAGTTACAAAACCACCGGTTGATTGACTAACAGAGTCTCAGTTTTAATCGCAGTCGCCACATTTTGCCTATACCCAAAGAGCGCTTAGACATTATAGTTGTTAGCTTTTTTGGGCAATAGATAGATAGCACCAGAAATCAAAGTGAGAGCGACAGCAACCCAGAAGACAATCAGAGAAGGGATTTCCCAGCTATCAGGAGTGGGGGCGATGAGAAGGGCACAGGCCCCGATTTGACTGACAGTTTTCAGCTTCCCCCAGATATTCGCCCCAGAGATTTGGGGTTGATTAACCCGCCAACCTGCGATCGCCAACTCTCGTGCTAAAATCATAAACACGCCCCAAGCTGGAA
The DNA here is from genome assembly GCA_005518205.2 of Hormoscilla sp. GUM202. GTDB lineage: Bacteria > Cyanobacteriota > Cyanobacteriia > Cyanobacteriales > Desertifilaceae > Hormoscilla. Next base: position 54,838 of record RFFC02000011.1, on the reverse strand, counting down.
CTTGCCCCAAATCAATTAAACAAAGCAAAGGAGCAAGCACGAGCAACTTATCTACCAAGGGATCGAGAAACTTGCCCAAATCTGTAACTTGATTCAGTTTCCTAGCCAAATAGCCATCTAACCAATCCGTACCAGCAGCAACTAGAAAGATTGCCAGAGATATCCAGCGCTGGGTTGGAGTAGGCGCTGTTAAAAAGTAGAGGATAAATGGCGCCCCCAGCAAACGAGAAAAAGTAATCCAGGTTGGCAGCGTCATAATCAGCAATTCAAAATTATTGATTCAAAATTATTGCGAAAAATTTGAGAACAAATCTCTAAGCTTTTCCTTACTTTACCATTTTCTTTTTCCACGATCCAAAATTTTGAGCCCACGGGCTATACTATCCCCAGTAGCCCTGTAGCCTGTGCAGCCATACGCTGGCGATCGCGACAAGTCCATCTTACCACACCAGCCCTGCTACCTGTCAAGGAACATTGACAACTTGATTTAGGTTGCTGCGGCTATGATAGTTAATGAATAATGGATCCGCGATGTCTCCTATAAATGTGCGATTGTCCGGAGACATCAAGCGACCAGGAGACACGGCTGGTCTGGTAGGATCGGTGAAATCCTGTAGGCCATGTCAGGTCTCGGACTTCATCATACTTGCTTAATATTTGACAAATACACAGAGAATAGGGCTATAATGGATGATGATATACCCAAGAGAGGAGAAAATAGCGAATGATGGTGGTGAAAGCAAGCAGTTGGCGTAGATCCTTAACAGCAACAAGCCTGGCTTTCGGGCTTTCCTTAAGTTGGCTGACTACAGCAGTAGCGCAAAGTATTAGCGGTGTAGTAACAAGTTTTGGTCTCCCAGCGTACCGGCGTTATTTTGAAGAATACTCCGAAGAAACCGGTGTAAAAGTAAATTACGCAGTCAGGAGTAGCGCTGGTAGTATAGAGAGATTTATTGATGAGTCGGTTGACTTCATTGCCAGCGATGCACCGCCAACAGGTGCAGAAAGAGAAAGGATGAGTCGGGGTTTGCTATTGCTGTCCACGGTAGGCAACGGGGTGGCGGTGATTTACAATCTCAGAGAGGCACCCCCGGATATCAAGATATCTCGGGAGACGCTGGTGAAAATATTCACGGGGAAAATAGGCAATTGGAATCAGGTGAGCCCGAGGTTGCCAAACAGAAAAATTCAGGTGGTTGTCCACGGAGAGGGAAGCGGTACGAACTTTATTTTCACCCGTCACTTAAGGGCCCTGACAGATGGAGAGATTAAGGCTACTAAAGACCCAGAGTGGGGTTTCAATGTGTTTGCGAGTCGTGACGGGGATGCGGCAGTGGCTTCGGCGGTGGCCCTAAATAATGGGGCGATCGGCTATGTAGAGGCAAATTATGCCCTCAGCCACAACTTATCGACAGCCCGACTGCAAAATAAGAAGGGTGAATATGTCCGACCTACCGTTGACGAGTCACATAAAGCGCTGCTAACAACAGAGTGGGACGAAAATTTCACACTCTTAAAAATAGACGATCCAGATGAGGGCTATCCGATTATTGGTACGAGTATGCTGATATTTTACCAGAAGTACCCCAATGCCGAGATCGCTCAAGCAATTAAAGACTTCGTCAGTTGGGTGACGAGTAGGGGTCCAGAAATTAACACTGAGCTATTTTACGTGGCACTTTCTCCTTCCGAGCGTCCCCGGCTGCGGGATTACATCCATAACAATATCACGATTAGTCCCTAGGACATTGTGAATTGTCAGTGGTCAGTTGTCTTATAGGCAGTGCTGCACCTTGCCCGTAAATGCACGTTGCCCAATCTCTTGACAGGGTGTGATTGATATTATATCACCAGAGATCGAGGGATGTGTTGTGTGAGGAGAATAGACGGTGAAAAAATGTCTATTGCCGATCGCGTCGGCAATACTGGTTCCGAGCTTGACGATATCCGATGCAGGTCTGGCCCAGATAAATAGCAGCTTAGGGAGTCCCTTCACCTCAGTAGAAGAATTATCTTCTGATGTGGGGGAGAATGTTGGAGATTCCCGGCAGCGTGAGCAGACAACATCGGTGTCTCAACTATCTGATATCCAACCAACAGATTGGGCATACCAAGCATTACAATCATTGGTAGAACGCTACGGTTGTGTCGCGGGTTATCCCGATGGCAGGTATCGGGGGAATCGGGCCTTAACCAGATATGAGTTTGCGGCGGGATTGAATGCCTGTTTAGACAGGATAAATGAACTGATTGCCAGTGCGACAAGCAATGTATTGGCCAGAGAAGACATAAATAGATTGCAACGGCTGCAAGACGAGTATGCCCCAGAACTGGCAACTCTGCGGGGTCGGGTAGATGCCCTGGAAGCCCTGACTGCGGAACTGGAAGCGAATCAGTTCTCGACTACGGCAAAGCTATTTGGGTCAGCTAACTTCACTTTTACTGAGAGTTGGAACAAAGATCCAGAGGAAAATCTCACATTTGGAGGTTCGGCATCTCTCAACTTTGACAGCAGTTTCACCGGTAGAGACCTGCTGCGAGCTGGGCTCACTGGCAGTGGTGAGATTAGTTGGGGCTCGGTTTTCTATCGATTTCCCCTGGGCTTTCGCGGTCAATTCTACTTAGTGGCAAGGGGTCAGTCGGCAACAAGCGTTGTTCCCTCATTAAATCCCGTCTCCAGCAGCCCTATCTACGGGCTCAGTTCTGGTGGTGGCGTGGGGATAAACTATCAATTAAATGATTGGCTGGAAATTGGCGCAACTTATTTCGGTTCGGATGATAGTATATCAGATCCGAGTGAGGGGAAAGGGCTTTTTAACGGTCAATTTGGAGCTTTAGCTCAGGTGACTTTGACACCGAACGATCGTTTAGGGCTCGGTCTTACCTATGCGCGTTACTATGCTCCTAATAGCCCGAATGTAGGGCGTGGTGGCAGCAGCTTTGCGGGAGCACCTTTTGGAGAAGATACCGCAACATCAGCAAATGCTTATGGCATAGAAGCTAACTATCGGTTCGGCGATAGCCCGATCGCTGGGGCTTGGGTGGGTTATACTGAGGCGAAGGCAGAAAGTTCTCCTGGATCTCAGGGAATCTTTGCAGGAACGAGAGGTGCTGATGCCGAGATCTGGCACTGGGGGCTCTCCCTGGCTTTTCCAGATATAGGTAAACTAGGGTCTCAGTTGAGTTTCCTGTTCAGAATGGAACCGAAGGTGACCAGCAATGACGTTTCCGAACGTATAGATCCTGATACTGGGTTCAACATTCAAGCCTCCTATCGCTATCCTTTGACTGACCGGATAAGATGGGATTCTAGTTTGTCTGTACTGATTAACCCAGAAAGCGACAGCGACAATGACAGCATCTGGGAGGTAAAAATGGGATTTACTTTTTCCCTCTAAGTTAATGATTCCCACGGGGGTCTGATAAGCTCTGCATCAAGGGGTTGCCGTGCCGGGCACGGCGACCTTGAGAGCGGTTGCTGGCGCAGAGCGTCAGAAAATTGTAACATAGGTTTACAATAGCTTAGTGTAAGAATACAATGCTTAGTGTAAACATACAATAGCTTAGTGTAAGCATGCAATAACTTAGTGTAAGCATGCAATGCTTAGTGTAAACATACAATAACTTAGTGTAAGCATGCAATAACTTAGTGTAAGCATGCAATAACTTAGTGTAAGCATGCAATAGCGTTCATGTAGCCCAACTACTCGTTCCCACGACTCTGCCTGGGAACAGTTTCATGTAGCCGGGCCCATCGTTCGATAAATCCCAGCCAGCAAGGTGCGATTTTACCCGCTGTCCCGCCAAAATATGAACCAGGTCGTGTGGTCAAAACCCGTCGATCGTTTATGGGCCCTCCAGTAACTAGGTGCGGTGGCCCGCCTGTTACAAAACCTCCCCGATAGTTGATTATTTAGTCAAATTTGCGAGGGATCTGAAAAATGGCTAAAACAACGAGTTAACGTGGTATCGCTCGCTCTTTTGACCTGTAAGGGTTTCAGCCATTTTTTTAGGAGTCATGGGGTAGGAAAAAGGGTGCGAAAACAGGATCCCTCGCAAATTTGGTCTAGACACCAGGCAGGATATGGGTTTCAATGGGAGGGGTCCCCACTCGCTGGGGACGGGAATTAATGGAAACGCCTTTGAGTAAAAAAGCAATGCAGCCAGGCAGTTCGGTCCCCACTCGCTGGGGACGGGAATTAATGGAAACGTGGATGAGTCGGAAGGTGTTGTAACGTTTATTACGTCCCCACTCGCTGGGGACGGGAATTAATGGAAACTCGCCAGTAGATCACCCCGGGGGTGGTTTGGGAATTAGTGTCCCCACTCGCTGGAGACGGGAATTAATGGAAATCCAGCATCTCCTGTGTGCCGTACAATCGCGCAGCGTAGCGTAGCGTTTAGCCATGTCCCCTGGGGTGTGGTCAAAACCCGGAAGCCAAGCCCGGAAGCCAAGTCCGGAAGCCAAGCCCGTTCCCAGGCGGAGCCGTGGGAACGAGGGGCCCGGCTACATGAACAAAGTCCACGCTCCGGGCCCCCTTCTCGCAGCGGAAGGGGCCTGGAGCGTGCAGGGGCTAGAGTACATGCGGAGGGTTCGTTACCCGGGGATCTGGCACCCAGCTATCAACTACTTTTGATCACACCCTGTCCCCTGGGACAAAAGCACAACAGGAGATGCTGAAGGTGTCTTGTCTGCCGCCTGGTTTCCTGGGTAGTGCGATTAGAGGGCTAGGACTTGACTGAATAACCCATGACGATCTTCAATTGAAAATAGTCAAATATAGCAACAATTATGACTCAGGATCGAGCGATGGCAATTGACGAGCAAATCCCCAACTGGTCCAAGTTACTACAACAACTCCTAGATAAGCGATCGCTCTCACGGGCCCAAGCAGAGTCCTTAATGGAGGGATGGTTAAGTGAGACAATTCCGCCAGTACTCTCAGGTGCGATCTTAGCGGCCATCCAAGCTAAAGGAGTAGAAGCAACAGAACTGGCCGGGATGGCTTCGGTATTGCAATCTCAATCGAAATCATACCCCAAAACCGTACATTCGACCCCTGTAATAGATACTTGCGGGACGGGTGGAGATGGTGCTTCCACCTTTAATATCTCTACTGCTGTTGCCTTTGTGGCCGCCGCAGCAGGGGTGAAAGTGGCCAAACATGGCAATCGTTCGGCCTCTAGTAAGGTGGGTTCGGCGGATGTGTTGGAAGGTTTGGGGGTTCCGCTGAATGCACCCACTCAGAAGGTTGTCTCCGCCCTGGATGAAGTAGGAATCACGTTTCTATTTGCCCCCGGTTGGCATCCAGCGATGAAGGCCGTAGTGAGTCTGCGGAAAACTCTGAAGGTGCGAACTGTATTTAATCTCTTGGGCCCGCTAGTGAATCCCATGGGCCCGACAGGTCAGGCGATCGGGGTATTCGATGGGGGGATGATAGAAACGATCGCCCAAGCATTGCAGCAACTGGGAACCCAGAAGGCGATCGTCCTCCACGGACGGGAAAAACTAGATGAGGCGGGACTAGGAGATTTAACAGATTTGGCCATATTGTCAGACGGTCGGGTACAGATAACCGCAATCAATCCCCAGGAACTGGGTTTGACAGCAGCAAGGGTCGATGCCTTGCGAGGGGGCGAACTTAAAGACAATGTCGAGATTATGTCCGATGTGCTGCAAGGCAAGGGTACAGCGGCCCAGCAGGATGCTGTGGCATTGAATGCATCTTTGGCCCTTCAGGTAGGTGAAGTTGTTCCACTTCAGGCTCATGCAGAGGGTGTTAAGGTGGCCAAGGATATCCTGGCGAGTGGTGCTGCGTGGACCAAGTTGGAACAGTTGGTACAGTTTCTTCAAGATTAGGCGATCGCAGACAACAGCACTATAAAAGTTCGATCGATGAGTCAATCGAGTTTCACTGTCGTTGGATTGTGTGCGGGTGCCGGAGGACTAGACCTGGGGACGAGAATTAATGGAAACACTCTACCATTGAGGTACGGTTATCCGACGTTGATGTCCCCACTCGGGACGAGAATTAATGGAAACAAGGCGAAAGCTGAGCAGTCAAAATTAGAGTATAATAGAAAGCGATTGTGTGGCTATGGTCAAATTGACGCCGGGGCAAGAGTGGTTTAAAGGACAACAACACGTCTGGGAGCGTGTTGTTACCCCCTTTTTTTCGGGCGTTCATACGTGCAGGGCTCTTGAAATCGGTTCATGGGAAGGAGGTTCTGCGGTCTGGATTCTCCAAAATCTTTGCGGATGCGACAGCCCGGGCAATCAGTTGGTCTGCGTGGACCATTTTGATTTGCTCGCAACCAAGGAGGGGCGCGCGCGCTTCAAAACCTTTCAAGGCAATATAGCGTCCACCGGTCTTGGCGACCGGGTGCGCGTTCTGCGGGAATTTTCGATGCCAGCGCTTGTGCAGTTGATGAAGGAGATGGAAGGGCAGTCCGCCCTCGGCTTTGACTTTGTTTATATTGACGGCTCCCATCGCGCTGATGATGTGCTTATGGACGCAGAAATGGCGTGGAGAATGGCAAAAAACGGGGCTCTTCTGGTTTTTGACGACTACGAATGGAACCAGGCGCGGGAGGGCACCATCAGCCACCCGAAAGGTGGAATTGACGCTTTTATGACGGTTCATGACGGGGAATATGACGTCATTAGCTGCGGTTATCAGGTGATGATAAAGAAGCTTGTGGGACAACGCCTCGGGCTGTCTTTTGCTTCTGCGGATTCGCAATTATCATAGTTCTATTTTGTGGACATCGGCGTATTGAACGCCTTTGCCGCGCATCACGGCCGGACTGTGTCCCCACTCGCTGGGGACGCGAATTAATCAGGCGTGGTGCCAGTCCCCACTCGCTGGGGACTGGAATTGCTCTTGGGGTGAAGTTACCAGGAGTCGGCATTCCCCTGACAATGGACCAAAACCTAGAGTGCAAAGACACTTGGGGTGGTCCCACAACCTCTCCCCACTATGCGGTGGGCTGGGCATGGGCCCTGGATAGTCCCTTCCGCTGGACTAAAAAGATCGCCTCTTACTTTGGCGGCACCCGCAATCCCATGGTCATTTCCTGGCCCGGTCATATCAAGGCAAAGGGCGACCGGAAGGAGGATATGCGATCGCCTGATGACTGGATACTATTTCGACCTGACGACGAATAAGCTACAGGCTACCTATACCGAAAACCCATCGGCAGGACAACAGCACCATTTCATTGCATATCGCTCATCACGTCACTCTCACCAACCCGCTGTAACGCTGCGTCAGGAGGAAGATCGATGAGTCAATCGAACTTCACTGTCATTGGATTGTGTGCGGGTGCGGGAGGACTGGACCTGGGGTTCGAGTTAGCTGGTTTTCAGCACCGACAGGCGATCGATCTGGATCCGTGGGCGATCGCCACGCTCAAGCACAATCGTCCCCACTGGCCAGTTCTCCAAGCAGACCTCCGAGAATTTGAATTAGATTCGGTGATTTCACCGGATGTCTTACTAGCAGGAGTTCCCTGTCAGGGCTTTTCTCTGGGCGGTAACCGTCAGGATGACGATCCGAGAAATCAGCTTTATAAACAGGTTTTACGGATTGCGCGGCAAGGAAGACCCCGCATCATCGCGATCGAAAACGTCCTCAACCTACGGACAATGAAATCGCCAGAAACAGGTAACCCTGTAGCCATGCAAATTACGCAGGATTTAGAACGCTGTGGCTACACCGTCTTTCACGACATTTTTAAGATGTGTCACTATGGAGTCCCGCAAACCCGCCGCCGCTTTGTCTTCGTCGCCTTTTGCGAACCACCGCCACTTGGCTATTATTTACCCCAACCCGACAAGTGCCAGACTTCCATTCGCCCCTTTCTGTTCGACCTGGTCCACAGCCTCAGTTCCGTACCAACTGTACCAAATCACGATCCAGTCTGGGGATTCAAGAGCGCAGTTCACATCGAAACTGGCGAACCTTTCGATCCAACTGATTGCGTCTTGCCAGTACGCTTTTCCCGCACCGCATCCGACGGTCATCCGATTCGCAGTTACGATCGGCCCTTCCCCGCGATCGACACGGCAACAGTGTGGGGTTGGGCCCAAGGCAATATACGAGCGAGTCGTCAAGTAAAAGATCGTATCAACGGTCAGTATATCCGAAATCCAAAGGCCAACGCAAAGCTCTGGCGTATATCAGCATCACGATTGAGAGCCTTCACCCATCGAGAATATGCACGACTGCAAACGTTTCCCGACGATTGGGAGTTTAAGGGCAATAACAAACGATCGATTATGATACAAATTGGCAACGCCGTGCCAGTGGAGTTTGCTCGACGACTAGGCGAGAATATCCATAAAGCTTTGGTTTGTCTCGATGCGGGTACTGCCTTTTCCTCCGGGCCTCAGCAATTAGCTTTATTCGGATAAAGCTGCAACCGTCGCTGCTATAACTTATAATACATAGGCAAATATGAGATGATCCAGTTCCTTCCGAGGGGTCATATTAGCTAACCAATCTCTCTTTAATCAGGGTAATCAATGGTATTGATATTTATGAACCAGTTGATTAAGAAAATTTCGGGAGAAGTCCCTCTGAGAATCATCATGGTTCTGCCGTTTGTCTTGCAAATATTGACAGCCGTGGGACTTGTAGGATATCTCTCCTTTAGAAACGGTCAGCAGTCAGTTAAAGACCTGGAAACCCAGTTACGACAGGAGATAGTCAACCGCATCCAAGATCGACTCAACAGTTACTTGAGTAAGCCCCACGCGATTAATCAAATCAATGCGAACGATCTTGAAATCGGCAAGTTGAATTTGCAAGAAATAAGTGGTTGGGAACGGCACTTTTATAAGCATATAGAGTTATTTGATTGGGCAAGATACATTTATTTCGGTAGCGATAAACATCGGTTATCCAGCGGCGCGGAACGAGCAGCAGACGGTAAAATAAATCTTGGCTACTGGGATGGAAAATCTGCTCAGAGCGGGTTTTATACCTACGGGACAAACGAACAAGGCGATCGCGCGAAAATTATATCGGTAATTGAGAACAATGAAGTGCTGAATCGGCCCTGGTACAGAGCAGCATTGAAAGCTGGAAAAGCCGCGTGGGGAGAGATATATGTTTGGGCAGCGCCCTATCCGAATGTAGCCCTGCCTGCAGTCAAGCCTGTCTACGAAGCCCCAGGACAGATGATAGGGGTTTTTGCTGTAGATTTGTCTTTGTTAGATATTAGTCATTTTCTAGCGAGTTTGAGAGTCGGTCGCACGGGCCAGACTTTCATTATGGAGCCAAATGGACTGTTAGTAGCAACTTCAACCTCCCAACTGCCCTTTATCACGGACAATGGCGAACCGCAGCGACTGCAAGCGATCGAGGCGGATGATGCTTTGATTAAATCGACAGCAGCACATCTGCAAGCAGAATTTGGCGACCTTAACCAAATCTCTGAAACAAAACAGCTAGCATTTAAGTTCAAGCGCTCGCGGCAGCTAGTGCAGGTAACGCCCTATCGAGACCAGTGGGGGCTGGAATGGACGATCGTGGCGGTGGTTCCCGAAGCCGATTTCATGGCACGAATCAATGCTAACACCCGTACAACCATTGGACTGTGCGCGGCGGCTTTAGGCGTCGCCACCTTACTGGGACTTTTGACTGCTCGCTGGATCGCCAAGCCCATCCTGCGCTTGGGCGAAGCCAGTCGCACCATTGCTAGGGAGGGAATCAAGCAAAACCTAGAGATGTACAAAGATCGCCCCGTATGTATCGCGGAACTGCGATCGCTGGCCGATGCCTTTAAGCAAATGGCAATGCAGTTGAGTCAGTCGTTTTTAGCCCTAGAAGAGAGCAAAGAGCAATCAGAGGAGCGAGTTGAAGAACGGACGGCCCAACTTGCTGCCGCAGAAGCCGAGTTGCGGGGTTTGTTTGAAGCGATGACGGAATTGGTAATCGTATTTGATGCTGAAGGACGGCACCTGAAAATTGCCTCGATCAATCCATCTCTATTATACGCATCTTATACAGAACGGCTGGGCAAGAAGTTGTCTGAGGTATTTGCACCGGAAATAGTTGACAGTTTTTTGGGCTACATCGAACAAGCACTCTCCAGCAAGCGAACTTTGAACGTGGAGTATTGCTTGGAGGTTGAGGAAAGAGGAGAAATTTGGTGTGCTGCTAGTATTTCCCCAATCTCAGACAACTCAGTTATTTGGGTAGCGCGGGAGATCACGAGTCGCAAGCAAGCAGAACGGGCACTGGCACTGGAAGCAGCGAGAGATTATCTGCTCAGTCAAATCTCCCGCGCTTTTATTGACCGAAACCTGGATACGGCAATCAATTTGGCGCTACAACTCATGGGGGAATTCACAGAGTGCGATCGCAGCTATGTCATGGGCTATGACCAAAAGCAATATAGCGTCACCCACGGATGGCGGGCAGCGGGAATTGAGCCTTTAATTGACCAAGTTCAAGGCATTCCCGAATCGGCGTTATCTTGGTTTCACCAACAGTGCCAGTCGGGCCAAATCATAAAAATTTGCTCTCCTGCTGATTTCCCTCCCATCGAGGCGGATGCTGAAAAAGCATTGCTGGAACAGTACGGGATCCAGGCCACGCTCCACGTGCCCATGCTTCATTTAGATAAACTGGTGGGATTTATCGGTCTAGATTGTGGTTCAACAAAGGATTGGACTGAAGAAGATATTAAAATGCTCGAGTTAGTCGGGGAGATTATTGCGATCGCCCGGGCCCGACATGATGCCGAGCAAGCCCTGCGACTAGAACAAGAAAAATCCGAGCAGCTATTACTGAATATTTTGCCCGAGCCGATCGCGGCCAAACTCAAACAAAGCCAAGAACATATTGCCGAAAACTTTGAGGAAGTGACGATCATGTTTGCCGATATTGTCGGCTTTACGCCCCTATCCGCGCGACTAGAACCGATTGCATTGGTAAATTTACTGAATAAAATATTTTCCACCTTTGACGCGCTCGCGTCAGAACTGGGTTTAGAAAAGATTAAAACCATTGGCGATGCCTACATGGTAGCGGCGGGACTCCCGATACCGAGGCCAGATCATGCAGAGGCGATCGCGGACATGGCACTAGCAATGCAAACTGCCGTGAACAATTTCCAAGTAGAAGTTGGCGACTCGTTTCAAATTCGTATAGGCATAAACAGTGGGGTAGTAGTAGCAGGAGTAATTGGCATCAAGAAGTTTATCTATGACTTGTGGGGGGATGCGGTTAACGTTGCGTCTCGGATGGAATCATCTGGAGAACCGAACCGAATTCAAGTAACAGCAGCCACCTACAAGCTATTGTTAGATAAGTACCTATTTGAGGAACGGGGCAAGATCAGCGTCAAAGGTAAAGGAGAAATGACTACTTATTGGTTAATCGGTAAAAAATATTGAAAATTGTGAATGGAGAATGGAGAATGGTAAAATCAGTCTCTAAACGCGGTAATTTGTGGTAAAAGAAACCGGGTTTCTGGCCCCACGCGAAAAATCGATGGTAAATCGCCCGACGATCTGCTAGAATGAAAGAGACGATCGAGTAACTCAACAACCAGGAGGGTAATCTATGGTACAAGTAGCAGCAGGGAAAGAAGTGGCGATCGCCCGGATATCGGAGATAACGGAAAAAGTAATTGCCTCAGATCGCCTCTACCAGGAGAAATTATCTCGATGAAATGATCGAAGGTTTAGTCAGGCTTTTTGATAAGTTTTCAGCAGAAGAAATGAAAGAGATATCCGACGAGTATCTAGCATACAGGATCGATCGTATTCCGATCGTGGAGGCAGTTTCGGGCACGTTAAACGATTTGACACCAGAAGAACTGGAAATATTCGAGGCGGCAGTAGAAAATAGATGGTAAATCGCCCCAGAATATGCTAGGATGTAAGAGATGGCAAAGTAATTCAACAACCAGGAGGGGAATTATGGTACAAGTAGCAGCAGGGAAAGAAGTGGAACTCGCTCGCGTATCGGAGATTACAGAAAATTTAATTGCCAGAGAGAGCTTCTACCAGGAAAAATTGGATAGAGAGGAGATGAGAGAACATATGATCGAGTTATTCGATGAATTTTCGACAGCAGAACTAAAAGCGATTGGCGATGAAGATCTCAAAGATAGAATAGATAGTATTCTGATTCTCCATGCAGTGTCGGGCACATTAAACGATCTGACTCCAGAGCAACTGGAAATTTTCGATGCCGCAGTAGAAAATCGATAGTAATCTGGTATTACTTTAACTGTTATTATGGCATGCGATCGCATGGGGGTAAGTCTCCCCATCTAATGAAGTATTCAGCCCAACATGGCAAAAATGGCATGAGTAAGAATTATCTGTTGGATACAAATATCGTCTCGGCGATTTTAAAGAAGAATGAAAAGATTAACAAAAAAATGGAGCAAGTGCGGCGTCAAGGTCAATCAGCGTTCATCAGTGGCATTACATATTACGAGGTAAAAAGAGGATTGCTGGCTAGCAATGCAACGAGAAAGCTATTGGATTTCAATTTTTTTTGCAGAAATTATAGAGTTTTACCGGTGTTGAACGAAATAGAGGTGTTGGAAAAAGCATCAGAAATCCATGCAGATGTAAAACGTCAAGGGAGGCTGTTAGAAGATGCAGATATCTTGATAGCGGCGACGGCGATCGCGCAAGGTATAATTATAGTATCGCACGATCTGGATATGCAGAGAGTGACGGGGATTACTATAGAAGACTGGCTAGAATCATAACCAAGGCTGAGGGAATTGTCAAAGTCCAAGCAAAAGGCGATCGCAAAGATAATGTAGGGGCACGGCATCAAAGATATTTCGGTTAAGATGATAATGTGAATACCGCCGTGCCCCGGGGCAGGCTGGGCGATCGCCCAATGTCGTACCCAGATGCGATCGCCAAATATCCTGTATGCCTCGACCTTTGGGCGATCGGCAATGAACTAGGTGTCACGATGGGATGCGATCTCGAATGCACCGCCGGGGCACGGCAATAGATATATTTGGGTTGAGATACTGATGTTATGGATGCCGTGCCCCTACCTTTCGGCGATCGCGAATGTGATGCGGTCAGGCGATCGCCATTTCCTGTAGGGGCACGGCATCAAAGATATTTCGGTTAAGATGAATGCGAATACCGCCGTGCCCCGGGGCAGGCTGGGCGATCCGCCCAATGTCGTACCCAGATGGGATGCGATCGCCAAATATCCTGTATGCCTCGACCTTTGGGCGATCGGCAATGAACTAGGTGTCACGATGGGATGCGATCTCGAATGCACCGCCGGGGCACGGCAATAGATATATTTGGGTTGAGATACTGATGTTATGGATGCCGTGCCCCTACCTTTCGGCGATCGCGAATGTGATGCGGTCAGGCGATCGCCATTTCCTGTAGGGGCACGGCATCAAAGATATTTCGGTTAAGATGAATGCGAATACCGCCGTGCCCCGGGGCAGGCTGGGCGATCGCCATGGCCTCTCGACCCCAAGCAGACCCCAACCCTTGTCGAATTGGCCGATCTTGCCTTGGGTCGAAAGGGTAAATTGGTAGAAGTGGCCCAAAACTCTCAAAAATTTCTGTATTAGGCGCTTCTCAACTGTAGTAGTAGTGGGCACCGCCCACCGGATGCATCTGGTCTTTGGCAAATATACCTCGCCGCCGCCACCCGTCCCAGGCTTCGCCGTGGGAACGAGGGGTGCGGCTTTGTGAAGCATGCAACTATTAGCCAACTGTAGGTTGAGTTCCGTGGGGAAACATAACCGCTGGTTTTTGCATCATCACAGGAGGGTTCCCGAACCTAAGCAACAAGTTGCCTGTTTGGGGTAAGTAGCCACTTCATAAAGTAGCACATTGCAGTTACGAAGGCCAAGGATCGCTTTTTATTGTATACATATAAACCATTGAGGTAAAAACTATGTTACTTACACGTCAACAAGCGAAAGCACAAAAACGCAATGCCAAAAGGCTGGGTCAAATACTCCTAGATGCTAGGATAGAACTCGACCACAGACTTGCATATCTTGAGGAAACCGCGATTTATCATGGTGATTGGGAACTGGCAACTCTTTCTGATTCACAAGAGGTCTATGCGGTGATTGGAGAACTCCTGACCATAGCTGAAAAGTTGTCCGAGTCCAACCATTTTGAAATCGAGGATAAATTATCCCAGGTTGAGGATAAATTTTACTCCTACTAAGAGTGATTTTTCGCTATTATGCAACAGATTAAGAAACCGGGTTTCTCGGCTACTGGTTCAGATGGCCATAAGTGATGCGATCGCACCCGCAGCAGGATATGTTGCGGGTTTTGCTTGTCCCGTACTATAATCCAAATGCCCAACTATTTACTCTACCTTTATGAGCGACAACGCAACTTTAGACAGGCCGGACACCTGTTCGATGAAGACAATAACGACTGCTGGCGAAATCGCCGACTACTTCATCTGGGTAGCCAACGACACTGGCTCATTCATCAGTAACCTCAAGCTACAGAAGCTAGTATATTATGCCCAAGCTTGGCATTTGGCGATTCACGACAGTCCTCTGTTTGAAGATGATTTCGAGGCTTGGGTACATGGTCCTGTTATCCCGGCTTTATTTGAGGAGTACAAAAAATTTCAATGGAAACCAATTATCAAGGAGGTAAAACAACCACAATTTTCGCCAAAATTAGAAGAATTTTTGGAGGAGATAACAGGAGAATATTTCCTTGGCACTGGTTTAGAACTAGAAATCATGGTTTGTCGGGAAGATCCTTGGATTAAAGCCAGGAAAGGTTTGCCTAGAGATGAACCTTCTCATGCTATAATTTCTCAAGAATCAATGAGAGAGTTTTACAAGAGTCGTGCCGTCGAAGCAACGACGATAACGACTGCTAGCGAAATTGCCGATTACTTCATTTGGGTTGCCAACGATACTGGTTCATTCATCAGTAATCTCAAGCTACAGAAGCTGGTGTATTATGCCCAAGCTTGGCATCTGGCTATTCACGACACTCCCCTGTTTGAAGATGATTTTGAAGCTTGGGCACCCGGCCCTACTATTCCGACCTTATTTGAGGAGTACAAAAAATTTCAATGGAAACCCATTCTCAAGCAGGTGAAAAAACCACAGTTGCCGCAAGCAGTAGAGGATTTTTTAGCTAAAATAACAGAGGAGTATTTCACGTGTAATGCTTTTGAACTGGAAATCATGGTTCATCGGGAAGACCCTTGGCTGAAGGCGAGGAGAGGGCTGCTAATCGCCGAACATTCTGATGCTATCATTTCTAAAGAATCAATGAGAGAATACTACAAAAACCGTGCCGCCTAAAAAAACGAAAAAGATAAATGTTCGCAGCCAAGGTTCCTCATCTGAGATAAAGCGCTTAGGAGTAGAAATACCCAAAGTAAGCTTTGACTTCATGTATTATCAGGATGACAAGGAAAATTTTTCAATTAGAGGGCGAGATGTCAGATATCTAGAAGTCCTCTTGAGAAGACTGCGGGACTTATCCAAATTGACTGTTCAAGAGATTGTCAATAATCGTAGTAAAAGTCTGCGATGTCATCCAATAGACTGGCAGGATACTACTGAACCGAATGGCTTTGGCATTCCTAATGAAGACCAGGTGGTGGTCACAGCCTATCAGTTTCAAATATCCGCTAACGAACATGGCAGGGTACATGGATTTTTTAGAGACAATGTTTTTTACATCGTCTGGTTAGACCCTGACCATAATCTTTATCGTTAAACTCTTGGACTACGGGCTTTCGCCCTCCGCGCCCTCTTAACAGAAAGTACACAGGGGCGATCTGAGGGAAGAAACTCAGGCTAAAATGGGATATCGTCGTCGTCCCAGTCCAGGGGAAAGGGATCGTGCTCTTCCGAGGAGTCCGATGGGTGACGGGACTCTGCGGGTTCCGTTTGCATGTCGATCCAGCGCTTCGCGAGGGCGAGAGCCTCTGACTCATTTTGGGCGTTGTGAACGGGGATGACGCAATCACCACCACCTGCACTCCACACCTGTACGCAGAACACTTGTCTTGCCTCAATCAGCCAACCTTTGTAAAGCTCTGGGGAAGTCATATCCAAGATGATCGCAAATCTAATACTCAGAACCTAACACGATCGACCTCCAAAAGAGATAATTTTACAATATGCAAACTTTTGGTTAAGGTCATGAGAAAATTGCTCTCACAACTAGATCGCCTGATTTTGCCCCTAGTGGCGCTGCTGCTGGCAACCCAGCTGCTCGCCCTGCCAGCTGGAGCTACTGGCGTTTATCAAATGCCGAACCTGACAGCGGGTGACGATACTTGGGTAGTGGATATGGGGGAAGCGATCAGCCGCCTGAATGAAGGCAAACTCAGCAGTCAGCTGTCCAAACTCGCCCAAGAAACTGGCAACGAAGTCAGGATGGTGACCATCCGCCGCCTGGACTACGGGGAAACGATCGACAGTTTTGCCGAGCTGCTGCTTGCTAAGTGGTTCCCCACCCCAGAAGCGCAAGCTAATCAAACCTTAGTCGTCCTGGATATCGTCACTAATAACATTGGGATCCGCACTGGGGCGGCTGTCAAACAGCTGATGTCCGATGATATTGCCCAGAGTGTGGTCTCCGAAACCATGCAAGTCCCCATCCGCAATGATAATCAATATAACCGTGCCTTCTTGGCGGCAGGCGATCGCCTCACAGCGGTATTATCTGGCAAGCCGGATCCCGGTCCCCCCGCGATCGAAGATAACGTACAAGTGGAAGGCACCTTTGCCACCGCAGAAGAAACCAAAAACAGCAACGCCACCACCTGGGTGATTGTCTTGCTAATTCTGGCGACCATTATCCCGATGGTTACCTACTTCTGGCTGTACCAAAATTGATGGCTAGTTCATTGCTTGCCACGAACTATTCTAGTCCTGAACGTACTCTTGTCCGGAGATCAGAGCTAGTTCCGCCCTGATGAATTCTCGTCCCAGATACGCCGCGTGATCTAATAGGGTCACGGGGCAAGGCTGGGCTTCTTCAAAAATCTTTACACATAATTCTTTAGCTGTTCTGGCAGTATACAGGGTTTCGGCGGTGCGTTCCACCTTACCCCGTGCGGGGATCACCTTGCCCGTTTCTGGATCGACCGCCCTACCCCGAGAGTCGATCGCATTGGTGAAATGCTTGGCACAAATTAACTTCGCCTCTCGATCGAGGTAGATAATGAAGTATCCGCCATTATCGAGGGCGAGGTCACGCTTGGAGAGTTTGTCATCAATGGTGGCAATGTCTTGGGCAATTTGATTCATGAGAGGGAATTTCGCTCGCAATTAACCTTGTTATTTTATTTGATTCTAGTCCAGGCCATAGCGGGCGATCGCATTTCTCTCAAGAACCTGTTTTCTTTCGGGTATAGCATCGATCGGACACTACCGCGCCGTCACCCGTTCCCAGGGGGTCTCCTTGGGAACGAGGGGTGAAGCGAGACATACCCGCCTGGGCGGGCTATATCACAAAATCTCCCAACCCGTATTAGAGGTAGAAGGGATTTCTAACTCCGTGTTTCTGACTGTTGTGGGGCTGTTCAGCAGGGACAGCGGCCTGCTGAACGACCTCAACATCCAAACCTAAGGCCGTAGCAATTTGTTCGACAGTCAACCCGAGTGCAATGATGCCCCCAGTGGGTTACTTCTACGCTAAAATCGCCTACCAAACAAAAAATATTAATAAAATCGTGCTACATTTGAGAAGCGTTATCTTATCCAGTCGGTTTTAACTGACATCTTGCACCATTCTCAATTGGTCTCCTGGCCCGCCGTGGGTTCAAACCCACGGCTAATAGCTAAAGTGGGTTAAAACTGAGATCTTGCACCATTTTCGATAAGCTTCCTGGGCTTCCTGGCCCGCCGTGGGTTCAAACCCACGGCTAATAGCTAAAGTGGGTTAAAACCCACTGAAAACCTTATGAAAAAGATATTTTATTTTACCTTCGTTTTACCCTTGTTCCCTGGCGATCGCCTCAATAGCGAGGGTAAAAAAATAATATTTTTAGTCGGTTTTAAACCGACTTTAGCTATTAGCCGGGGGTTTGAACCCCCGGCGGGCCATGAAACAAATCGAGAATATTTTGGCTGGTCTAGAAACTAACTGAGAATGGTGCAATATCTCAGTTAAAACCCACTAAAAGCATTATTTAGAAAGGATTTAGCCCACGCTTTGTGGACTTTGGCTCTTAGCCTCTTTTTTAACCGGATGCAGGTTATTGCGACTGGTGCAAGATATGAGTTTTAACCGACTTTAGCTATTAGCAGGGGGGGTAGTGATAAATATGTAGTGATATAACATTTTATCCCTCTATTAATCCTTGCTTTTCAAAGGGATAATATAACATTTTTCATTACCATTGATAAGTTTAATTTATCAAAAATATCAGAGATAATCATGTATAATTAGTTGTCACAATGCTATATTGTTATTGGTAAAAACAATGTCTAAATTTATGAACACATCATCAGATTTATGCTTGCGACCTTCTTGTCCCCACTGTCAAAGTGAGCGAACAGTAAAAAACGGTAGTACTCATAACAAAAAGCAAAAACATAAGTGTAAAGACTGTGGCAGGCAATTTGTTGAAAACCCTACCAATAAAACGATATCATCAGAAACAAAAAAGAAAATAGATGGCCTTTTACTTGAGAGAATTTCTTTAGCTGGAATTGCACGTCAAGTTGGAGTTTCAAAAACTTTGCTCCAAGATTATGTTAATAAAAAATCTGCGGAAACTCCGCGTGAGATAAAGGTTTTAGACAAGCCAAAAGGGAAAATGACTATTGAATGTGATGAAATGTGGTCTTTTGTGGAGAATAAAGAAAATAAGCAATGGATTTGGTTAGCGTTAGATACAAAAACTAGAGAAATAGTTGGAGTTTATGTGGGCGCTCGCAGTCGGGAATCGGCGTGGAAATCTTTACCTCCTGTTTATCGGCGCAGTTTTTTACACATATTTTTGGGAAGCTTATAACACAGTAATCCCCAAAAAACGTCATAAACCAGTAGGTAAAGAAACTGGAAAAACTAATCATATTGAAAGGCTAAACAACACATTAAGACAAAGAATTAGTCGTTTGGTTCGTAAAACATTATCATTCTCCAAGAAACTAGAAAATCACATCGGAGCTATTTGGTATTTTGTACATTATTACAACAAATGTTTATCGGGATAGATAATGCATCACTACATATTTATCACCACCGCAGGGGCTGACAACGAAGCCCGAAAATTCCTTCTAGATAATCATTAATCACTCCCGTTTACTAAAGGGCAATTCTTGGTTAATAGCCTCAATTTGTTCCCGTTCCATTTCATTAATTTTGGCGATGTGGGTACGCAGAATTTGCATCAGACGTTGATTATAAAAGCGGTGCAAGCTATGATGGGGGGTGGCGGGAAAGCCGCGACGCTTTTTGTGACTCCCTCCCGCACCCGGGTCAAACATTTGAATGCCCCGCGCGATCGCCCACTCAATGGGAGAGTAATAGCAAGCGTTAAAATGCAGGCAATCGTATTCGGCAAAACTGCCCCAATAGCGCCCGTACAAACGATCGCCCTTGGTGATGCAAAAAGACATCCCTACTGGATGGCGATCGTCCCCTTCCCGGTAGGCGGCGGCCAATAATACTCGATGGCGATAATTGTGATATAATGCCTCAAAGAATTCCTTAGTTAAATACTTGCTTCCCCACCAGCCAAACCGATCGCAATGGTGGCTGTAAAAATCGTACATTAAGAGAAGCAGGGAGTGAGGAATATCATCGCCCGCGTGCATTTTCATCTCTAAACCTGATTTTGATAATGCTTTCCGTTCCCGCTTGATATTCCGACGCTGATTGGCATTGAACATGCCCAAATAATCATCAAAGGTCTGAAAGCCTTGATTTTGCCAAATACTGTTGTGGTGCAGCCAGCTGGAAAAGCCGTGGCCTTCGAGGCGCGATCGCCATTCTGGATCGACATAGAGAAAGTTACAGCCAGAAATGTTGTGGCGATCGCAAAAATGGTCGATCGCTGCTACCATCAACTCCGTAAGTTCATCTTCATCTTCTCCATCGGCAATCAAAAACCGATAGCCCACCGCCGGGGTAAAGGGACTCATTCCTAGCAGTTTCGGGTAA
The DNA here is from genome assembly GCA_005518205.2 of Hormoscilla sp. GUM202. Taxonomy (GTDB): domain Bacteria; phylum Cyanobacteriota; class Cyanobacteriia; order Cyanobacteriales; family Desertifilaceae; genus Hormoscilla. The sequence goes on along the minus strand of RFFC02000011.1, from coordinate 34,701 downwards.
TATTCAATCCCCAACCGATAGGCTAAATCTGCCCATTGGTGGTCAAACACAAATTCTCCATAGCTGTGACCCTTGACATAAAGGGGCGCGGCTGCTATAAGTTGTTTATCCCGCCACAGGGTCAAATGGCAGGGTTGCCAACCCGCCCGTGCCACCGCACAACCAGACGCTTCCAGATTGTGCAACCAATCCCATTCAAAAAACGGCGTCTTCAGGGGTTGGGCTAGCCTATCCCACTCAGCAAGGGGGATTTCGGCAATTTTGTCAATCCAGGCAACTCTAATTTGAGGCGAGATTTGTTTGACCATAGGGACTCTCTGGGAGAAAAACTTGAACAATCGATCGTGAGAAAAAGGCAAGCTAATTTCAGGAAAGCATGTCAGCAGTGGTTAGTTGACCTAAGAGCAGGTAATGCAGTTTGAGAGCAAAAATACTTATAAACCAAGTTGACATGCTCCCAATTTCAGCTTAAACTATTCAAGGTATTTCCCGATCGTCGGACAATGCTATAATGCAGAAATACCTCCTGTTCTCTAGTATCAACAGATAACAACTGCAAATGTTGCGCTGATAACAATCCTGCACCCTCCACAGGAGTGGGTGCAGCTGCGCCACCCAAAATTAAGGGACAAACTGTCAAGCATAATTCATCAATCACATCAGCAGCTAGCAGGGAGGCGACCAATTCGCCGCCTCCCAGAATTGCTAAACGTTTCAATTCTAGCTGGGCTAACTGACGGAAAGCCTCAACCCAATCAATCCCTTGATTCCCCATTTTCGCAATGATAATCTTTTCAAACTCAGAGCCTGTACTATTGGTGACGTCGGGCCGATACCGGTCACTATGGTAATGTTTGGCTCCAGCAGCGGTTGTTAATAACCAGCGGGGGACGGGTTGCTGGAAAAAACGTAAAGAAGAGTCAATATTAGCCGATCTAGATACCAGTATTTGCACTGGTTGGGGTGGTTTGCCATCTGATTCTCGTTGCTGCAATAGTTTGGGGTTAGCAATGGGCATCGTTGTCCCATAGGCGCGGAGAGTACCCGCTCCAAATAATACTCCATCTGCCATCGCAATTTGTTTTTCCAGATGGGCTTTGTCTGCTGCTGAACCGAAACGAGCAGGCGATCGCCCCACATCGGATATCTTGCCATCAGCGCTCATGGCAAGTACAATTGTCCCGTGGGGTTTGCTAAACTGAGTTTTTCTCATATGTAGCAAATATGTAAAAAGTCCGTTCGTAGTAAGAAACCAGGTTTTTTGTCAAAACCTGGTTTCTGGGCAAAATCTGGTCGCAGCAAAAGTGAGATGCGGCAAACTGAGCCTAGCAGACTTTAGTTTTTACCTCGCCCACGGTGAGGACTAAAGTCCTCACTACAAACCTTCGATCTAACGCGGAAACCAATGCAACTCAGTGCCAGCAAAGCTGAGTTGGGATTGAGAACAGCCGCGCAAATGAGCAGCTAGCCTCTCGCCCCCTAGAGGAGTCAGCAGGTAATCTTCCACTCCGAGATCTCGCTCAACCCAGCTCAGAGGATGCCCAGCTTCAGCACTCAGAGCAATAATGGGAGTAGAGTTTAGCTGTGGGTGACGACGCAGTTTCTGCGTCCAAGCTTTGCCCTCGACAAGGGAAACTTCCGCGTGAATCAGTACCAGATCTATAGTATCAGGTAAAGATTGCCAGATAATTTCTTCTGGTTGACTGACAAAGGTGACTGCAAACCCGTTGCGAGCGAACAATTCCTCTAAGTTTTTAGAGCCATTCGGTAGCGCCCCAATGGCAAGCACGGAGGTTAAGCAAGGTTGCTCTTCCAAGTTCTGATTCTCTTTTTGAGATAATAAACCCCCACAGAATCCATTACAACCAGGAACCTTGTCAACATGACCTGCTGACATGGATATTGGCAGCTGACAACGGGCGCACTCGCTCACAGTGCAACTTCCAGCCAAAAAGTCACCGAAGCAATAACTATCTGCTTCCAGATAAAGCTCGCGGAAGTCGCGACGCTGCTGGAGTTGCTGCCAAAAATCCTGGAAATCCTCGTGATATCCTTGGTAATTGTACAGTTTCCCGTCAAATGATAGGACACCACTCATGGGACTGAGCACAGTTTTACCCCGACTCAGATAATAGGCAACATAGCTCATTAATAATGATTGCTCAGGGAGAAAAGAACCCGATCGCCCTTCTGTCGTAATGTTCTCCAACCCCGCAGGCTTTTTTTTTGTATCCCCATCCTCCCGTGTCAACCCAGGATCCGCCTGGGAACGCAAGGTGAGAGTGACATTTTTGGGAATATCATCTAAGGCTGCCAAATACTTTAATTCTTGGTGAGCTGCTGCCAACTGTTGATATAATACAGCTTGGTTGATGCCCATGTCTAGTTGGTTGGCAACAGTACGCAGCCACTCAATCTCTGATTCTTGCCACTTGTAGGATTCACTTGGCATGACTATAATTATCCCACCCCAGACTGATACCCCCAAGTGCAACGGTACTAGCAACCAAGTTCCGGTAAAAGTTTCAGCCAGCTTGTCTGCATCAATGCCGTTATCATCACTGCGCACAATTTCTAAACTGTTGATTTTAGCAGGGAGGGCCCCTGCATGAATTTCCCGTCCCAGAGTCGCGGGCAATGCTGGATGGCTGCGAGACTCAACCACATTCAACCACAGCTGACGTTCATATATATATTGGAAGATGTGAACGTAGTCAGCTTGCAGGAGTTGGAGCATTTCCGATACAGCTGCCGAAAACATCGTCTCTAAATCGATCGAACTGCGGATGGCTTGAGTTATAAAATTCAGGGCTTGCTGCTGCCGACGTTGCTTTTGCAATTTCTCTGCCGCCCTTTTCTGCTCGGTAATGTTGGTAACTATTACTAGCACTCCTGCGTATATATTCGCTGCATCAAAGATGGAATTAGTAGACAGGTTCGCCCATACTTCCGAACCATCTCTGTGGCTGAATTTCAACTCCATTTCCCGATCCAGCCCTTGACGACATTTCAGCAGATTTTCGGCTGCCTGCTGTTGATATTCCTCATCTATCAACATCAACAGCGGCATCCGTTGCATTGCCGACCCACTGTAGCCCAGCATTTCTGTCATCCTGCCATTCACAAAAGCCGTATTCCCTTCTGGATCCAGAAGCAAACTCCCCTCTTTTGTGGTTTCAATAATCCGTTCGTACAGCTCTTGCTTATCTGGCAATACCCACTTTGACTCAATCGGAAGTGTTAATTCTGTCTCATGGTTTTCTATTGCTGGCATTTCTTGATGACAGCTGATACAATACCAGAATTTTTTTTTGCGGCTGATGTGAAAAATGAGAGGTTGCGAACAACAAGGACACAAATACCTAGTCATAACTAATTCTGCCTCTCTCTGTTTATTAACCTTTGAGTTTGTAAAAGATGCCCCTAACTGATAATGGCCGTCCATCGAAGGTGTCTCCCTTTTCCGATCCTAGGGGTCGGGAGACACCCTCGCGTCTACGAATTGCTATTAACTATTAACTATTAGCAATTAGCAGCCTCAACCTTTTACATCTTAGCTCTCTCCCTTTGATTTTGTTCACTTATTGCAATAAAACTTAACTTAATCTTAAATTTTCTACATAAATATGATTCAGCGGAGATGAAATTATATCACATCTCGGCGAATAATGATATCGTAATTGCCGAAGAAGTCATGTCCGAGAAGTCCGATGTCCAGCTGGGGGGCGATCGCCACTTGCACATCCCGAACCACAGCACCGCCGACGGCGATCTCCAAGACATTACCGATCGAGAACTCTACTTCCTTGTCACTAGCTGTATTAGCTGTAATTACTCCGACAGTTACCACATCGAGCGATCGGGCCATATCTTCAGTGATCGCAACGCCACTGGCTCCCGTATCCACAATCATCTCAAAGGTCTGGGAGCCGTTAAAACGCACATCTATTACCGGCGTACCACCAATTCGACGCTTGATTCTGGCGGGAAAAACTCGTGGTGAAGTTTGGCTTGCTGCTGATGCTAACTCTAGCACCACTGGTGCCGACGCAGCTGGGTGGTTGCTTTGGGCCTGTTCCTGGGCCTGGGCAAGATGGCCCTGGTATTCTGCTATTTTGGTGAGGGCGTGAGTCCGTTGGGGACTATCTGGGGGTATGGCTTGCAGGAGGGCGATCGCCTGTTGCCAGCGACTTGCCACCAGCTGCCAATCATCAGGAGATTGAGCAGATTGACCAATACTTACAGCACTGTCAGCTTTGAGACGGGCTCGCTGATAATAATCCGGCTGCGCTTTTGTGCTTGGCGGCTGTACGGAGGGGGCGACGGCGCAGAGAGCATGCGGGACCGCCATCCATTGTTGGTGTTGAACTGACATTGTTACTGGCATCTGTGACTTCATTGTGGCTACAGGCGACAAATAAGATTGCTAAAATGCCCAAGATTAATGCCGAACCAGAGGTATAATGTTTTAACATAGCTGTAAGTGAAAGCGTCTGACTTAAACACCCATATCTGCTGCTACGATAACGCATTATTTTCTAAGAAGTGAATTTACACCTCTAGGAGAACAGAGAGTATGATCGCCTTCCCGGTTACCAGATTATCGCCAAAATCTATGAAAGTGCCAAGTCCCATGTGTATCGAGGTATCCGCAAACAGGATGGTCAACCCGTTATCCTCAAGGTACTCAAGCAAGATTATCCCGCGCCGCGAGAACTCACCCGATATAAGCAGGAATATTCTCGGCTTCGTGGACTGAATATCCATGGCGCGATCGAAGCCTATGACTTGCAGCTGGTTAAGAATACTCTGGTAATGATATTGGAAGATTTCGGTGGTTCCTCCTTACAGTCAGCGATCGGGGAACGCCAGTTTACCCTGTCGGAATTTCTGGATCTCGCCATTCGCATTACCGAGATTCTGGGTGAACTCCACAAGGCTGCGCCTACCCAGATCGTCCACAAAGACATTAACCCTGCCAATATCGTCTTCAATTCCACCACAGGAGAGCTGAAAATCATCGACTTTGGCATTGCCACCATCTTATCACGTTCAAATACCAGCCTCAAAAATCCGGCAGTCTTAGAAGGAACCTTACCCTATATGTCCCCGGAACCGACTGGCAGAATGAACCGATCGCTCGATTACCGCACGGACTTTTACAGCCTCGGTGCCACCTTTTACCAACTGCTGACCCATCAGCTGCCTTTTGCTGCCACCGATGCCATGGAGTTAGTGCATTGTCACATCGCCAAACAGCCATTGCCGCCTCATGAACTTAATCGAGATATTCCGCAAGCAGTATCAGCCATTGTGATGAAATTGTTAGCGAAAACCGCAGAAGAACGATATCAAAGTGCCAGTGGAATTAAAGCAGATTTGTGTGAAATGTTCGGGTGTAAACAAGGCATACTTGTGACAGCCCAAACCGGAATCATTAGCCGGGGAACTGTGTAATCCTTGTGGGTCCAAACCCCACCCTCCGGATACGGGAGGTACACCGGTCCCAACTGCTGCGGAGTGACATCACCGGCGGTGGAGAGCAGGGACTTAAATGTAGGATAGCTGGTAGCCTAAACCGGCAACTCCGCGCTTGTTAGATGTTCATGGCTAACGATAAGTGAATCTGTACAAGCCTCGTTATTTAAGACCAGCGAAATAAGGCTTTATGCGCTGGAGCCAAAAGGCAATGGTAGGTGTGAATAATCGTACTTCTTGGTTATTCCGTATTACAACAATCCTCCCGGGGTATTGCAGGGGCCTAAAAGCATCATATGGATTATGCGGAACGTTATAACCTCTGTTGAGCAATCCATGGACCGGCAAAACCGTTCTCATTAGACGATTAACCGACCAGGGGATAAGTTAGATGATAAGCGAAAGCTAACAGGGGAGGGAAGCTCTAAAAAGCCAACGCCTAGGGTAATGCCTAGGATATGCTGACGTAGGGCGCCTGTGCTGGAAGTCAAGGGAGCAAGTAGTCTCAAAATGATACGGAACCTCAGACGCTAATAACGGTCACCTGCCTTGTCCATCGGGCTCCCTTACCCGGTGAGATAGAGAGTAAGAGCCAGGTAATGGTCACCTGCAATCAGCCGTGAACTGAGAGTAAGAGCCATAGTCGGAAGGTATATATGGTTGAATGAAGACCGTGACCAGGTAAGAAAAAGTACAGGGACCAGTGATGCCCGCCCGTAAGTAAAGAGTGCAGCCGGGACGTTTAAGGTACTTTCTCCCGCACGAACCCTCCGGAGTCCGGCACTAATGTCATTCCCAGACAACAACGAAAAGACAAAAGCCCACGAGACAAAGCAGGAACTGGCAACAGAACCATAGACAACCCATGTTTTGGGACAGCACAGGCGGGAGCCTCCTGCGGTGAAAATCGCCAGTCCGGTTTTGTAAGGGAGGGTTCGGAGGCGACTCCGGGCTCGACCCCGACCAGAATTATGTCTCACTCAACTCCAGACTCAGGGAAATATATCAGAATTTGCCCTGGGAAGTCAAGATATTTCCGAAAAATTCCAAATTCCGCAAAAACTCTATGGCCGAGAGCAAGAAGTTGAGACCTTACTCAAGGCATTCGATCGCATCAGCCAGGGAAAAACTGAGATGATGTTAGTGGCGGGTTATTCGGGCATCGGCAAATCAGCTCTAGTGCAGGAACTTTATCAACCTATTACCCGCAAACGCGGCTATTTTATCTCCGGAAAATTTGACCACGAAGCCCGTGGGTGCTGGCACGGGCTTGGGGTTGTCTACCAGTTACTCGATCGTGGTAAATAAACATGGAGGAAAGCTTAGCTGTATTTCAGCACCGGGACAGGGGGCGGAATTTGTCATTGAGATTCCCATCCGACCGCAGGTTGTTGCGTAGAACGGGCGTCCCTCTTCGAGTAAGGTTATACCCTGCTCGCAGTAAGGTTACACCCTGCTCGCAATAAGGTTACACCCTGCTCGCAGTAAGGTTACACCCTGCTCGCAGTAAGGTTACAGCCCACAGGAGATACCGCCCGCCTCCGGTTATCAGCACCATCGCCTATAGCAGCACTGGCACAGGGGCAGAATTTGTCATCCAGATACCCATCCAACCCAGGGCGATCGTGCCATAATAACCATCGTTGTCAGCTTTACGAACATATCTATGCCAAATTCTCATGCTAAGTCCGCCTTGCTAGTGCTTGCCGATGGTTCCAGCTATCGCGGTTGGTCTTTCGGTGCCACCGGAACCACCATAGGGGAGGTCGTGTTTAACACCGGGATGACTGGCTATCAAGAAGTCCTGACCGACCCCAGCTACTGCGGTCAGATCGTCACCTTCACCTATCCGGAATTGGGAAACACCGGCGTCAACCCGGAAGATGAAGAATCCAGTAGGCCCCAGGTCAAGGGGGCGATCGCCCGCAACATCTGCACCCGCCCCAGCAACTGGCGGTCCACCCAATCTCTACCGGACTACCTGAAACAACACGGCATTATTGCCATATACGGCATCGACACCCGCGCCGTCACCCGCAGAATCCGCGTTGTCGGGGCCATGAACGGCGGCATTTCCACCGAAATCCTGGACGAGGCCGAATTACTCGCCCAAGTAAAGCTTGCACCCAGCATGAATGGCTTAAATCTCGTTCGCGAAGTGACCACATCCCAAGTCTACGAGTGGTCTGAGGCCACCGAGGAGGTTTGGGAGTTCAACCCCACTGGTGTGGGTAGCACCACAGAAACCTTCACCGTAGTCGCCATCGATTTTGGCATCAAACGCAATATTCTCCGCCGCTTGGCCAGTTACGGTTGCCGCGTCATCGTCGTCCCGGCCAACACACCGGCAGCAGAGATTCTCAAATACAACCCCGATGGCATCTTTCTGTCCAACGGTCCTGGAGATCCCGCCGCCGTCACCGAGGGGATCGAAACCGCCAAAGCCTTGTTGGCTGCGGAAAAACCCATGTTTGGCATCTGTATGGGACACCAGATTTTCGGGCTGTCCTTGGGGGCCCAAACCTACAAGCTCAAATTCGGTCATCGCGGCTTAAATCAGCCTGCTGGGTTATCTCAACAGGTTGAGATTACCAGCCAGAATCACAGTTTTGCCATCGATCCGGAATCCTTGGCCAACGCCGATGTGGAAATTAGTCACTGGAACCTGAATGACCGCACGGTCGCTGGGTTGCGGCACAGATCGCTGCCGCTATTTTCCGTCCAGCATCACCCAGAGGCGAGTCCCGGTCCCCACGACGCCGATTATCTGTTCGAGCGGTTTGTCCAGGCCATGCGATCGGCTCGTACTTCCGTCCCTGGGTAGGTTGCACAAACCCCATTGCCCATGTTAATCTAGATCATCGATCCTGATAGAGCCAAACAAAATATTGATAGGAGGGGGTTTTATTCCTGAGCCACTAACCCTGACCGTTAGTTTAAGAGGCACTCGTGATGTCAGGGAAAATTATCAAATATTTCGCCTCGCTGGTTTGTTAGACGCCTTTTCCGAGCCAGCTTTTCGTAAGAAGATCGGCATGTATATCGATGAGGGTCCGACCAATATTATTTTGGACCTCTCGACGATAGACTTTGTTGACAGTTCTGGCCTAGGAGCATTAGTGCAACTGGTCAAGAAGGCTCAAACTTCCGAAGGTAGTTTGCAAATCATCTCAAATGCTCGCGTGACTCAAACTGTGAAGCTAGTTCGACTAGAGAAGTTCTTGTCCTTGCGGAACTCGATAGATGAGGCGGTCGAACATGTCCAGAACCAGACGTCTTGAGCCACCAACCGCATCTGGCAGCGTGGGGGTCCGGGAGCCTGCCCCCAGCGCAGCACTATCAGAAAGCTATCCAGAGGTTTTTCTGGATAGCTTGTTTTGGTGAGGTTTGCTATCTTGGAACAGGTGGTCTTTAATACTCAGCCGGGTTTGTCATTGTCACCGGCAGATATCAAACGACTTTCGCCCTCGGCATTGGCTTATTTAGGAGATGCTGTCTATGAACTACATATCCGCACCCATTACCTGATGCCCCCCAAGCGATCGCGGGATTATCATCATCAGGTGGTGGCCCAGGTACGAGCAGAAAGTCAGGCACGACATTTACACTCTTTAGAACCTCACCTCACTCCAGTAGAACTGGAAATTTTGAAGCGCGGACGTAACGGCGCTACAGGATGTCCCCGACGCTTAGACCCAGAAACATACCAGCAAGCTACTAGCTTAGAGACTTTGATCGGATACCTATACCTCACAGACTGCCAGCGATTGAACCAGTTGTTGGCACAGCTGGATCTGGAAGGATGACTGAAAGTTCAAAATTCTCTCATTCAAAATTCAAGATTGACAACTGACAACTGACAACTTTGGGTCTAAATTGTGTCAACGATCACAGATTAATGTCAGATTGATACAGTAAACTACCCTCTGGAGGCAACGACAACTCTATGGCAGCCCCAAAAAATCGAAAACTTCAGTCTCAGCGGAGGAAACCGGACAAACCCAAGATCGAGCCATCGCGCCTGAAACCTATAGGGAACTCGCGACCGCCAGCAGCCACAGTCGCCCCCGACCCACAAGCAACTGACCGAGAGACTGATTTAATCTACGGCATTCATACTGTCCTAGCGGCCCTGAGAGGTAAGCGCCGCTTAAACCGAGTCTGGATCGCGGAACGCATGCGCTACGATCCTCGCTTTCACTCCCAGCTGCTGCAAGCGAAGGCAACTGGCACAGTCATCGATGAGGTTTCCTACCGGCGTCTGGACCAGATTACCAGTCACGCCAATCACCAGGGTGTGGCAGCAACAGTAGCGCCCTACGCCTACATTAACCTGGGCGAACTGATCGCAAAAGCCAAATCTCTTTCCGAACAACCGGTACTGGTGGTAGCCGATGGCATTACTGACCCTCAAAACTTAGGTGCCATTATCCGCACGGCAGAGGCTTTAGGGAGTCAGGGACTGGTGATTCCGCAACGCCGGGCCTCCGGTGTCACTTCGACGGTGATGAAGGTGGCGGCAGGGTCTTTAGAATTTTTTCCAGTTGCCCGGGTTGTCAATCTCAGTCGGGCCTTGGAAGAATTGAAAGAGGCTGGTTTTTGGATCTATGGCACTGCCGCATCCGCTAGTCAGCCAATACAGGCTGTTAAGTTTACTGGACCGGTGGTATTAGTAGTAGGGTCGGAAAGCGAAGGTCTAAGTATGTTGACACAACGCTACTGCGACCTGTTGGTCTCCATCCCGCTGCTGGGACACACCCCAACCTTGAATGCATCGGTAGCAGCGGCCATGAGTCTTTATGAAATTTTTCGTCAGCGCTGGGAAAATACCTTGAATTTGGGTAATAATGTAAAGAATAGTTAAGCAGTGAAACAAGAAAAGTAACGAACCATAACAAAATGTAACGCACCTAACCCCTATGGACCACCGGATAATAAGCTGTCGCGCATCTAAACTGCATGTTGGAGCTTCCGGTAAAATCGAGGCAACCCACGACAGCGTAGCGTCAGATCTAACGGCAATTTGGGACTATGCAATTTAAATGCATCACAGCTTATCGCTCAAACATTGATAAAGAGGTGAAAGAAATGAAAGAATTGATGATTAGCTCTCTGAACGCCCTGGGTTTAGCATGGTGGTTGGAAATTGTCACCGAGACCCCCCGTTGCACCTACTATTTCGGACCGTTTGCGAAGAAGAATGAAGCGGAAGTAGCCCAGTCAGGATACATAGAAGACTTGGAAAAGGAAGGGGCTCAAGGGATTACAGTTGTAGTGGTGCGCTGCAAACCGATAAATCTGACGATTTTTGAAGAATGGGTGGAGGAGTTGACGGCGCCAGCAGCTAGGACAACATTCCTCAGCGGCCAGATGTAAATATAAGTTAAGCATGCAGGTGTCAGCTATCAGCATAGATATAGATAAAGGGTGCATCCCAGTTTGGTAATGAGTATTTTTGCTTAGTCGAGCAACTGACGAGATGATGTTAGGCTGAGATACCAGACAAACGTTCCCCCTGAAACGATGAATAGAGAGAAGTTGGCTCAAATACAAACTTATGCCTTGGCCATGGCCGCCTTGTTGTACGAGGAGGCTCAAGCGACTGTTCCAGAGGAATTGAAAACGCTCTCAGGGATAGAAGGCACCATCCGCAGGCAGTGGCTTCAATACGTCGGTCCAGAGATTGCCCTTTTTTTATCCAAAGTAGCAGTGGTACCACTGCCGGACGAGCCAGAGCTTTAAATAGCATTGTGGGCAAGATTTCAATCACCTCCAAACAAGCGGCCTATTTTGAGGTAAAGCCCTATAGCCAGTGGAGCCCCTATCTGGAGAAATGTTGCTTATTGCTAAGTGCAAACTCTTCCTATGAGCACGCCTCGGAAGATCTTAAGGTGCTCACGGGGATTAGCGTCTCCCGGGGAACTCAGCAACGGCTGGTGCAGCGCCATGATTTTGAGTTCCCGACGGTCTCCGAGGCCATTGAAGAAATCAGGCATTCACAAGAGAAAGAGTCTGGCCCAGAGCAAGAGTGGCCGACGGTCTCCGAGGCCATTGAAGAAATCAGCATCGACCAGGACAAAGAGCGCACTCCTTCCTTTGAGTTGACTCATTTGCCAGAATCCCTTGCCAATCTCGGTAGAACACCCAAGGCTAGATATACTTCCGATATTGCGCTTACGGACTCCCCTTGGTCAACCCTGTGAGTGGCGCGATTACAAGGCTGTCAATCTGCATGACCAGGGGGTAGCGGCCTTTTTTCGAGACAATGCAGGACTGGTCAAATGGGTAAATCAGCAGCCCTTGGCGAATCCGCTTGTGTGTCTCGGGGATGGCCATGATGGCATCTGGAACCTGTTTGTCGAGATTGGTCCGACCATCTTTCGTCAAGAAATCCTCGATTGGTATCACTTAATGGAAAATCTGGAAAAAATCGGCGGGTCCGGCCAGCGACTGGCACGAGTGAAAGCCCTTTTCTGGTCTGGCAAGGTGCCAGAGGCCCTCAAGGAATTTGACGACTGGGACCATCCACGGGTGGACAATTTTAGGGCCTATGTTACTAAGCATCGCCATCGCATTGTGAACTATAGCTATTATCAAGCCGAGGGGATTTCCATTGGTTCGGGAGAGGTGGAATCAACGGTACACAGAAGGCGGCACGGCTAAAGCTTTCAGGATCGCAATGGAAAGCCGTCAATGTTCCCCAGGTTCTGCTGCATCGCTGCGCTTATCTTAATGGAGTATTCTCAAGGTGACAGTTGCGCAATGAAGTATTTTTACTCATTGCCAAACTGGGATGCACCCTAGATAAAACCGGGAGCTTGAGATTCTCCCTACGGGGATGGTTTCACCATTAGCCCTCAACCCGGTTTTTACTGAAAACCGGTTTTTTTAATTCTTTCGCTGGTAGTTCAATATTGACAGGGACTATTCGCTGTTGCCGCTGCCAGCGGCAATTTTTGCGATCGTGACGACTTTCAAGTCTCTTGCTCCTGCACGATGTAATCATTGAATAATAAATCATACATAAATCAAGGATTATTGGTCAGAAGTAGATAAGTGCTGCTAAATAAATGAGCGAATAATAGTGAAAAAAAAGAGGCGATGCAAAAATTAACCCGGTTTTTTGAAAAAGCCGGGTTTCTGGCAGACGGGCAGATATCGTAAATGTAAAGAAAAAATTGATCTGTGGGGAGATGATAGGCAGGGGCTGTGGTAGAATAGAGAAATTAGACAGGCTTGGCTTATAGTAAAATCGGGACGGAATATTAGAGAAGGTACAAGCATGGCATCCATTCGCGAGTTGCACAAGCAACTGATTGATAAAGAACGTTCGGCTACAGAAATAACTCACCAAGCTCTCGCGCGGATAGAGACCTTGGAGCCAAAGTTACACAGCTTTTTGTGCGTGACAGCCGATCGGGCTCTGGAACAGGCAAAGGCAGTGGATGCTAAAATCGCCGCAGGAGAAGAAATTGGACTACTGGCAGGTATCCCGATCGCCATCAAGGACAATCTCTGTACTAGAGGGATCCCCACGACTTGTGGTTCCCGCATTCTGGAAGGTTTTGTGCCACCTTACTCCTCAACGGTGACACAGAAACTAGCAGCGGCGGGTGCGGTGATGGTGGGGAAAACTAATCTGGATGAGTTCGCGATGGGAGGTTCGACAGAGAATTCCGCTTATCAAGGGACGGCTAACCCTTGGGATCTATCCCGGGTGCCAGGGGGTTCCTCCGGCGGCTCGGCAGCGGCGGTAGCATCATCTCAAGCAGTGGTGGCTGTGGGTTCGGATACGGGAGGATCGATTCGTCAACCGGCATCGTTCTGCGGCATCTTCGGTCTCAAACCTACTTACGGTCGGGTGTCTCGTTATGGGTTGGTGGCTTTTGCTTCCTCTCTGGATCAAATTGGACCATTGGGTCGTACAGTAGAAGATGCGGCGATTGTGTTGCAGGCGATCGCGGGTTACGATCCCAAAGATGCTACCAGTCTGAAGGCTGAGGTTCCCGACTATGTGGGGATGCTCAAACCCAATTTTAAGGTCAGAGGACGCCTGAAAATCGGGGTGATTACAGAAACCTTTGGTTGGGGGTTAGAACCGGTAGTAGAAGAGACGGTGAAAAAGGCGATCGAACATCTACAGGACTTGGGAGCAGAGGTTCAGATAGTTTCCTGTCCCAGTTTCCGCTACGGTCTGCCAGCCTACTACATTATTGCTCCTTCGGAAGCGTCAGCGAATCTGGCCCGTTATGATGGGGTAAAATATGGCTTGCGGGCGGAGGGGGATAATCTCCTATCTATGTATGGTTCTACTCGGGCTTTAGGCTTTGGGGCCGAAGTGAAACGCCGGATTATGATTGGGACTTATGCTCTCTCGGCGGGGTATTATGATGCTTACTATCTCAAGGCCCAAAAGGTCCGGACTTTAATTAAGCAAGACTTAGATCGGGCTTTTGCTAAGGTAGATATATTGGTCTGTCCCACGGCTCCGACGACGGCTTTTAAGGCGGGGGAAAAAACAGAAGACCCCTGGAGTATGTACTTATTGGACTTGATGACTATCCCAGTTAATCTGGCAGGACTGCCAGCTTTAAGTATGCCCTGTGGGTTGGATGAGAAAGGACTCCCGATAGGTCTACAATTAATAGGCAAGGTACTGCGAGAAGACCAGCTGTTGGAAGTGGCGAATGCCTACGAGCAAACGACGAGCTGGCATTTAAGAAACCCCCCGATTTAGTTGTCAAATTGGGTGGCGATGCGCGAGGGGTAGTGCGATTAGCGCTACCGCCCGACTGTGGCATCGGTGGAGATGGGTTAGGTGGGCAGCGCCCACCAGGGCTCGAGATTTAACCAATTAAGAATTAGCAATTATGGATTTTGTAGGTCTACATATTCACAGTGATTATAGTCTGCTGGATGGTGCTTCTCAACTGCCAGAATTGGTTTCTAGAGCTAAAGAGTTGGGTATGGAGGCGATCGCCCTGACGGATCACGGGGTAATGTATGGGGCGATCGAGCTGATTAAGGTTTGTAGGAGCAAAAATATTAGGCCAATTATCGGCAATGAAATGTATGTGATAAATGAAACAATTAAAAATCATAAAGGGAAGTACAGCCACCATCACCAAACAGTGTTGGCGAAAAATACACAGGGCTATAAAAATCTAGTCAAGCTGACGACAAAGTCCCATCTAGAGGGAAAGCGAGGCAGCGGGATATTTGCCCGTCCTTGTATCACAAAAGAATTGCTAGCAGAATACCATGAAGGTCTGATAGTAACCAGTGGTTGCCGGGCGGGAGAAGTGCCAAAGCTAATTCTCAACGATCGAGCAGGAGAAGCTTGGGAAGTGGCAAAATGGTACAAAGAAATATTTGGAGATGATTACTATTTAGAGATCCAAGACCACGGTTACCAGGAAGATAGAATAGTTAATGTGAAAATCTGGGATATGGCCCAGAAACTGGAAATTAAGGTAGTGGCGACTAATGATTCCCATTATATTGACTGCTATGATGTAGAAGCTCACGATGCTCTACTTTGTATTAACACGAATAAGTTATTTAATGATGAAAAGCGGACTTTTCGCTACAGCGGGACGGAGTATCTCAAGTCAGCAGAGGAGATGAAGCAGCTGTTTAGAGATCATTTGCCAGATAAGGCGATCGAAGAGGCGATCGCGAACACGGTAGAAGTGGCGAATAAGGTGCAAGTATATGACATAATGGGGGCACCGCGCATCCCCAATTATCAGAAGGAAGGCCATACACCAGATAGTTTTCTTGAGGAAAAAACATGGAAAGGACTGGAAGAACGGCTAAACTGCAAAGGACGCAAGGAAATCGAAACGCGCTATCCAGAATATAAAGAACGGTTGGAAATTGAGCTGAAAGTAATGCAGGAAAAGAAATTTTCCAGTTACTTCTTAGTAGTTTGGGATTATATAGATTATGCCAGAGAAAATCATATTCCAGTGGGGCCGGGACGGGGAAGTGCAGCGGGTTCTCTGGTGGCCTATGCCCTGAAAATTACTAATATAGATCCCGTACATCACGGACTGCTATTTGAACGATTTCTCAATCCCGAACGGAAATCAATGCCGGATATTGACTCTGATTTCTGCATTGAAAGAAGGGATGACATGATTGAATATGTCACGAACAAGTATGGTGCAGAAAAGGTAGCGCAAATAATTACTTTTAACCGCATGACTTCCAAGGCGGTGCTCAAAGATGTGGGTAGGGTTTTGGGGGTTTCTTACGGAGACGCCGATCGGATGGCGAAATACATCCCGGTAGCGCGGGGGAAACCAGCAAAACTGAAGGAGATGATTTCCGATGAGTCGCCGGAACCGAAGTTCAAAGAAGCATACGAAAATGGCAAAGTTGAAGTTAAAGACGATCGGGGAGAAATCACCGGCGAGATACCGGTCCGCCAGTGGATAGATATGGCGATGCGGTTGGAAGGGACAAACAAAAGCGCTGGTGTCCATGCAGCGGGGGTGGTGATTTCAGCGGAACCGCTGGATGAAATTGTGCCGCTGCAAAAGAATAATGAAGGGGCGGCGACCACCCAGTATTCTATGGAAGAATTGGAATCTCTGGGTCTGTTAAAAATGGACTTTCTGGGATTGAAAAACTTGACAATTATCCAGAATACGGTAGAATTGATTAAAGAAAATCATCAAAGAGATATAGATCCAGACCAGTTACCTCTAGATGAGAGAAAAGCTTGGGAAATTATTGCCAAAGGAACGGCAAAGAAAATCCCAGAAGATATTAAAAATACTTACGAACTGCTGGGGAAAGGAGATTTAGAAGGCATCTTTCAATTAGAATCTTCGGGAATGCGTCAGGTGGTACAGAAATTGAAGCCCGATAATATAGAAGATATATCTTCTATTCTGGCCCTGTACAGACCTGGACCTTTGGATGCGGGATTGGTTGATAAATTTATCGATCGCAAGCACGGTCGGGAACCCATTGAATACGAACATCCCATGTTAGAGCCGATTCTCAAAGAAACTTATGCGGTGATGGTCTACCAGGAGCAAATCATGAGAATCGCTCAGGACTTAGGAGGATATTCCTTGGGTCAAGCGGACTTATTGCGTCGCTGCTTGAGTGGATCGACGGAAATAATAGATGCAGCAACCGGTGGTAAGGTAGCCCTGAGTGAAATTGCCTCCAACCCAGAGTATTGGCTGCGTAGAAAAGTATTCTCCCTGGATTTGCAGACCCAGAAGATTACGCAGCAGCCAATAGACGAAATTTATCCTAATGGGATGCGCTCTGTTTGGGAAATTACCACCAAAACTAACCGCAAAATTAGGGCAACGGCGGATCATCTTTTCTACACCCTGTTAGGATGGAAGCCTCTGGGAGATTTTCAGGTGGGCGATCGCATTGGCCTGGCCAAAAACATCCCGATCGATCATAGCAGTGAAATATCAGAAGTAATCGGGATAATTGCTAAGGCGAAAAAAGCCAGTGGTATGACTTGGGCAGAAATTGACCGGTCTGTGGGAGCAAAGCAAGGAACGATGTCTTCTGGCTTGAATTTCCAGAAAAGTTCAAATAGGAGTTTGTCACGACATAGAGTGCAAAATTTTGCTACAGCCTTCCAGGATCCAGAATTAATGAATATCGCGGAATCAGATGTTTTTTGGGATCGGATAGTTTCTATTGAATATATGGGTGATGAAGAAGTATTTGACTTGACAATTAGATCGACGCACAACTTAATTGCCAATGATTTCATTGCTCACAATTGCATCGGGAAGAAAAAAGTGGATGAGATGCAGAAGCATAGAGAGAGGTTTATAGACGGTTCCACGAGAAATGGAGTCAAGACGAAAATAGCAGAATCTTTGTTCGACCAGATGGTGAAGTTTGCCGAATATTGCTTTAACAAATCTCATTCTACAGCCTATGCCTATGTGACCTATCAAACAGCTTACTTAAAGGCGAACTATCCCGAAGAATACATGGCGGTGCTGCTGAGTGAAAACAGCTCCGACCAGGATAAGGTGCAAAAATATATCGCTAATTGTAAGAAAATAGGCATTGAGGTAGAAGGACCGGATATTAATCGATCGGGAGTGAAATTTATGCCAGAGGGCAAAAAGATTTTATTCGGACTGTCGGCGGTGAAAAATCTGGGCACACATGCAATAGAATCTATTATTAAGGCCCGGGAAGCATCAGGGGAGTTTCAAGACCTGGCGGAAATGTGCGATCGCCTAGATTTGCAGGCGGTAAACAAACGGGCTTTGGAAGCTTTAATCAAATGTGGAGCATTCGATCGGATAAATGATAATCGTCATCAATTAGTAGAATATCTGCCGAAGGTGACCGAGTGGGCACAGAAAAATAAAAATAGCCTCAACTCAGGCTCGCAGTTGACTCTATTTGACATGGAAAACTTTAAGACGCCGGCTCCGGAGCTACCGGTTGTTAAGGATTTTACCGTGCAGGAGAAGTTGCAGTTGGAAAAAGAATACTTGGGATATTACGTTTCGGACCATCCCCTGACATCGGTGCAGCAACCAGATGATGCCATAAATTTGGACGAGCTAGAAGAGCAAAAAGGCAAACCACAGATTAAAGTCCTGGTGATGCTTACAGAGGTGAAACAGCATATCACGAAAAAGGGCGATCGCATGGCATTTTTGCAAATTGAAGACCTGACTGGGAAAGCAGAAGCGATCGTCTTTCCCAGCAATTATGAAAATATTGCCGAGTTGCTGGTAACAGATAAGGCGATCGTCCTCACGGGTAAACCCGATCGCCAGGACGAACAAAAAGTTCAGCTGATCGTGGATAATGCTGAACAACCAAAGCAGCAGGGGATGCTATCGGCACCCCAGTCGGAACCAGAATGGGACAGTCAGCCACCAGAGGATCAGTTGAGGTCGGACGAACCGGAACAGTCAGAAGAAAATGAGTCGATCTCCTCGGACGACCAGCAACCAGAACAGCAGTTGCTAAACTTGCAACCACAGTCGTCCGCTTCAAATGAGCGGTTACCGATGGCTTATGGTAAGGAGGATCGGGGGGGATCGTCGATCGCCTCATTCGACCAGCCACGAAAACAGGAGATCGAGATGGAACCGAAGTCTCAACCAGAAGAAAATGAGGGGTTCCCCCCTTATGGTCAGGGGTTGCCGGGGGTTGAAACCCCCGGGGGGAGATCCTCGATCGCCTCAGATACCCAGGCACCAGAACAGCAGAAGATGAATATGGAACCTCAGTCAGGACCAGAAGAGAATAAGCAGTTGGTGCGCGTGAGGACGGCGCAGCAGTCTTACGTTTTTCCAGCTAGCGATCTCTTCAGATCGCCAACCCAAACAAAAGGTGAAATCGATCGGCAAAAACTCCAGCACCTGAAGTCCGTACAACTCACAGCCAAAAAACTGGGTCTCGATCCGATCGATCTCAGCCAACTGTCACAACAGCACCCCCAAGGAACTGTCGCGGTGGTTGCTACGATCGCAGATCTCCATCAGCAAGAACATAAACCAGAGGGCGATCTCCTGACATTTCTGCTACTTGAGGACTTGAATGGATCGGGTGTGGCCATGATTAAACCAGATCTGTATCAGAAAATTGGCTCATCTCTGATTTTTCCGGAACGGTGGGAGGACAGCTTTGTCATCCTTTGGGGGAAAGTGCAACATCAGGATGCCGAAAGGTGGTTGCTGATGGTGTCAGACGCTGTCCAAATTGAACCCAATTACCTGGTAGTATTGAAACTGAAACCAGAAATGGCTAGTAGTAAGCTATTTCACCAGCGCCTGTACAATAGGTTGAAAGACCTCTCAGGAGAGACTAATAAACCCAAAGTTCCCACGATCGCGATCGTCGAGGGTAATGACTTTCACATTCGTCGAGTGATTCGTTTCGGACATGAATTATGGGTGCAAGCTCCAGAAAATGCCGTTAAAATTATCAATAATACCTTCACTTTTTCTCCGGCTGCTCTCCTGAATATCCCTGGAAATTGAAGAATGAATATTTAAAAAGTTTATTCCTGTCTTTTCTCCCTCACCGCTTGATAGAAACCCAGGACAATTAAAATATTCGACAGGGTTAAAAACAACTCCGCGCTACCATGCAGCCAATCTACATTTGCTAAAGATTCACTATAGGCTACCTGGGAGTAAATACCCGCTGGAATGGTGACCCCGACAAACACTAGAGTCATGTAAAATCCGATCAGCGCTAAACGCGGCATTTTTCCCGATCGCGTAATAAACCACAAAAATCCCAGGTAGGGAAACAGGGATAAAGCAAACAGCGTGTCTTTAGAAATCATCTTCAAAATTCAAAATTCAAAATTCAAAATTCAAAATTGGGAAACCAATTGAGCAATATTCAGATTAACTGCTTACTGTTCGCTGAGACTAGAACGCCAGATCCACCAACCAGCAGCACAGGCGGTGCAGTTACCTAAAACTGTCATCGCTGCTTGTAGTGTAACGAGCCATTCTAGAGATGCCGGGTTATCAAAAAAATGCCAGGTGCAAGCACACATGGCGCTTACCAGTGCTGGTAACATCGCTAATGATAACCAGTACCAAGTGCGATCGCGCGTCAGTTCGCCATAGGTCCAGATATACCAGATGGCGGCGATCCACTCAATAACGCTCGATATGTGAATGATCCAAGTGGGAATTGATAGGGCATGCATAAATTACTTCTGAGAATTGAGAATTGACAGAAAATGGATAAAATTAGGGCGGTATTGTGCGGCTACTATGGTAAAGGTAATGGCGGCGATGAGGCATTGCTGGCAACTCTATTGCAAATGTTACCAGAAAATGTCACGCCATTGGTATTGTCAGGAAATCCTCACCAAACTCAGTCTCGCTATGGGGTGGAAACCCGCGATCGCTTCTCGGCGTTCCCAGTCCTGTCAGCGTTACGTAACTCAGAGGTTTTCATCTGGGGCGGCGGTAGTTTAATCCAAGATGCCACTAGCGCCATTAGTCCTCTATACTATTGTGGTTTGATGATATTAGCACAACGGCTGGGCTTGAAAACTATTGCTTGGGCCCAGGGAATTGGCCCCCTACAACGTCCCCTGACTCGCGCGATCGCCCGGCGGGCCTTTGCTGGTTGTACGGCAGTCTCGTGCCGCGATCGGGCCTCAGCTGCCCTCCTGCAAGCATGGCAAATACCCTATAATTTAGCACCAGACCCCGTTTGGGCCTTAGACTCAAAACCAGTCCCAGCACTGGGAGACTTACCAGCACCGAGAGTGGCCGTCACCTTGCGCCCACACCCCCAACTGACACCAGAGCGACTGGACAATTTCACCCGGGCTCTGGTACTATTTCAGCAAGCTACTGATGCCAGCATCTTACTCCTCCCCTTTCAACCGGACATCGAGATGCCGATCGCCCAGGCCATCGAACCCCAGTTGCCGGGAGTCAGCAAAATTCTCACCCTCGAAGATCCTCGTGTTCTCAAAGCAGTATTTCAGGGGGTGGAGATGGCGATCGCCATGCGCCTGCATGCTATCATTATGGCAGCAGCAGCCCCATGTCAATGCTTTGCGCTCAGTTACGATCCGAAGGTAGACCAACTGATGGCAGAACTGGCTCTACCGGGATGGCAGTTAGCCCAAATGCCAGAGGATCCCCATCTTCTGAGCAAAACCTGGTTAGCACATTTTCGCCAGCGAGATCCCCTAGATGCCAATCAAATTCAGTCCCTTGTAGACCGGGCCGGTCGTCATCGAGATTTATTGCATCAAGTTTTAGCCCCAGATGGGCAGACTAGAGATTAAAATCGTACTATTGGTATTAAGTACTTGTGCAAAATTATTTGAATGGAAGCCCAAGAAACGTAAAAAACGCTATAACCCATGCGCTGTGGGGATGCAAGAGCTTTCTTTTTCAAACTACGAACTACGAACTACGAACTACGAACTACTTAATGTGGGGTGTCGGCAGCAGCCCCGCAATCCATTCTTGAGATCCTTTAATAGTCCGAAAAATTATGAGTACCACAGCTGACACCCCAAATAACTTGCCCACAGAAGAACTAGGTGAAAATCGACCATTAGATGACATTCCCGGAGCCACCAATAGCTTAGAGTCAACCGAGCCTCCAGTACAAGACTTGCAACCTCCAGACCCGGACCAGATATCAGCAGAAGTACCGGTAGAGTCAAACACGGATTTGATCGATCGGGTAATGGAGTTAGAATCAGAACTGGCAGTTGCTCAAAGGCAATTGCAGCTATATCGGGAGCATTGTCAAGCTCAAGAGGCCAAACTCTCCGAGCAGTCCGCAGAACTGCATAGCTTGAAAAAACAGCACTCTCAGGTGCAGCAGGAAAAGGAACTTGGCCAGCAAACTTCCGATCGCCAACAAATTCTCATAGAAACACTCCGCGGGCAGTTGGAAACTAACCAACAACAAGTGGCCCAGTTGGAACGAGATTGCGCTCTCACTCAGCAACGCTACGAGGAACAGACAACTAAGCTTTTCCAAGCGGAAACGATTTGCCGGGATTTGCGATCGCGTCTGTACCGGCAGCAACGCTACACCCTGCAATTCAAAAATGCCCTGGACAAATGCCTGGAGATGACGGGTCCGGAACAATCGGCTGATTTTTCCGGAACGGTGGGTCGGAGCACTCAACAGGAAACATATACCAGAGCGAACGCTGCGCGAAAAATCGTACAGGGAGTTGTCCCGAAAGCGCCAGCAATTCAACCTTGGTCAGCAGCATCTGAATATGCAGAACTTGAATTAGATCCCGATTTTTCGCGCAGCGGAGGGGACCCGGAGCGTGTTCCAGAAGAGTCGGATGCAGTACCTGGGCAGGCTTGGGGTGAGCCTGACTACTGCCCGATATCGGGCGATGATTCGTGGAATTCGGGTAGCGGCGTGGTTCGCGCCCCCGTCCCACAGCAGGAACAACCCAGAGAAACCCTTGGAGTATCAGAGTCCGCAGCCTCAGAAGAACTCGCTTCCCCTGAGAATGAGTTATCGGTAATGGCTCCGGTCTCGGAACAATTAGAGGATGAGTATACTGATTTTTCCGGAACGGTAGTTGGTGAGGACTTGAATGACGAGACAGTAGCAGCAGCAGTAGATGACTCTTCAAGCATAGGGAATGAGCAAACTCCAGAGGACTCACTTTCCGACGTTTGGGATGTCTCCGGAGACATCCCATCTACCTTTGAGCAGCAAGAAAGCCACCAAAGCGAAGAGCAAGCCTCAGAGGAGGGTTCCGATTTTTCCGGCACGGTGGATGCCTCGTGTCATTCGAGAGGGACACCCACATCGCGCTTCCCGCGCGATGGGGTGGTATCTCTGGACACGACCGAGACATTGTCCCTGCTTTCCTCTACAAAATCCCCCTCTCCTCTAGTTTATCCCCTGCGTCCCCACAAGAAGATTAAGTCCCTGGCCGCAATTGACTTGCCAACTTTTCCCCGATGAATAAGCAGGTAGGCACAAATAAACCAGCCTATGTTAAGAAATGTAAAATAGTTGCATCTCTTACCGTTCACACAACCTGTATAAAATCGTGTGTTCTCAGTGGGTCAAGCACTGAAGGCATAAAACTGCCTTGCCTTTAAGTCATAGCCATCGAAGGCATTTGACTTTACTTTTCGGATGATGTTGTAGGAGCCATTAACGTCAGCGCGACTAAATTGAGCATAAGTTAATCGCTACGTACCCACATGCGTGGACCGGTCTGGCTGTTCTGTAGGATGCAAAAATATACATCCCGCCAATACTTGGCCTCTACAGGGTATTTTGGGGTAACTGCTCACCGCAAGAGAGACAGCTTATTGAAAATGCCTAGCTGGCAAGGTGAGCCAAGGTGAGCATTTCTGTTTTTATCCCTGGGAAAATACCTCCCGCGAGACTGTGCGCATCGGGACCACGCGCACCCCTTGCACAGGCGCAACCCTTGCAGTAGTGTGGATTTGCGCTCTTAAGGTTATTGCACAACTTACCGGGCGCGACACACAACCGTGACTTATTTTTGCTCAAGTAGGGTGTATAGGGTGTATAAGAAATTGGGTATGAATTTGGCAATTGGACCGCTGCTCGACTATCTACACATTTAGAAAAAGAAACCGGTATTAGTTTGAGTTCAAGTCAAATCCGCAAAATCTTAAAGGCCAAAAAGTACGATCCGGAAAAACGTAAATTGTTTAAGGCTAAACTAACGGAGTATTTAAAAATTACTATTACTAAAGAATCTCCTGAGCGGCTCCAGCTCTGGTTTTGGGACGAAAGGTGGTTTTAGTTTAAAAGTGATAAGACGGAAAAAATGGAGTAAAAAAGGTAAGCGCAAGAAAGTAACTGGCAGAAGAAAAAAAGTGGGAGCTTTACGGTTCTCCGACAAAAAAAGAATTGTCGAGTTTCTGCCAAAGAGTGATGGAGATAATTTTTATCTAGTCCTCAAAAGTTTTTATGAAGAATTAAAACATGAATGGGCAGGAGAGCATAGGAAAATTGAAGATTTCGAAACGAAGATTGTTATCATTTTAGATAATGCTAGCCTGCATAATAAAAAAGAGATCGTTGAGAAGATTGAAGCTGAAATGCCAAATATAGTTTGGGAATTTTTACCTGAATACAGCCCCGACTATAACTTAATCGAACTCGTGTGGCATTCAGCGAAAGAATTTATTTCTAATAGATTATTTAGCTCTATTTTTGAATTAGAAGCACTTCTTCATAAATTATTAAATGAAGGTGAATTGATTATTAATTGGGGGCAGGGTCTGAAAAACATGGCGGCGCTTGTTCCTATTACTACAACATATTTTATCTAAAACAATGTGTGATATAAATCATATGCTGCAATGATTTTATATCACAACAAGTGATACCGGTTGTTTGTTAGATCGGGCCTTGACGATCGCCTCACTTGTACTCGATCTTGGTAATTGTTTTTGACCACACGCTATATCCCGCGCAGGCGGGCTTTGTTCATGTAGCCGGACCCTTTAGGGTTCGGCGGGCGGGGAGGGCCGAGTACTACAGCGGACGTTTCATCATCGTAGTCAGCCCGTAGCTGACAGTCAGCATTCGCAACCACAGGGCGGGATACTTCCGTTCTAACCAAGGCTGACACCAGCGGGTAAAACTCGGAAACCAGCCTGCCAGCAACAAGTTGACGAAGGCACTTCCGGTGAAGCTGAAGTAGCTGCCTAACCAACGCAGCATATCTTTAGCACCAGCCATTTCCCAAATCCATAATAACAGGGCCGGGTTCATGAAAGCTGCTTTTAGGGCCAGTCGATTGAAGGTCAGCCAGTCTGTACGGTCTTTAATGAAGGTGTCTGCTATTTCTGGCGGTTCGTTTGCTAGCAGGCCAAAGAAGGTATTCAGTATGGAATTAATCCGTTCGGGGGGCAAGTGGCGACCTGTGGGCACCATCATCCCTTTGGAAAATAGCCAGGTGACGGCCACGTTGCTTTGGTAAGCCCGGATTTGATTTAAATGTTGGGCTGACAAGAGGTCATGCTTGAGGGCTGTATCTAAAAGTGCAGTCAGACGGGGCAGATTCCTGACCAGGGAGCCAAAACCGGTGAAGACTAGGGGTGACTGGAGTGAGGCGGCGTCGCCGATGGCCAGGATCCGATCGCAGGCGATCGCGCGATCGCGACTGCCGACAGAAAAGTGACCGGGAATATAGCCGAAGGTGGGCTTTCTCCAGACCAGCTTGTCCATGTCGCAGCGACGATACTCCGGGAGAATTGTAAAGAAATCTTCATACATTTCTAAAAGAGAACCGGGATTATCGGGATGGACCTGATGGTAATGAAACAAATAAATCGTCAGTTCCTCTCCCGCGCCGGGAAATAATTCCCAAATTAACTGTCGTCCCCGGGAAATGTCTCCATGGGAGTTGAGTACGTCCCCGTAATTAGAATCCCAGACTCCCGGTTCAAAACCACTGGCGATCGCCCCTCCGACGGTAGGACAAACGCTATCGAAGGTACGCCCGCCGTTCAGCTGCCAGGCGATCGGGGAAGCCGTGCCCATGGCATCCACCAGCAGGCGTCCAGTTGCTCGATCTTGTGCCCCTGTGGGCAAATGTTGCAGGCGAACTAGGACATTATCTTTAGATACATCCGCCCGGATAAACTCAGTTTCATCCCAGATAACTCCCCCCGCGTCCCGCAGCTTTTGTCCGCACAGATCCAAAAACTTCTCCGAGTCTAAGGCCACATTCAGCACAGTTGGAGTATGTAAAACTTTTGCTCTTAAGTGGCTGGGGTTGTTACCATCAAAGAATTTATTAAATCCATCAATATACTCCCGGGCAACGATCTCCTCAAACTCCTGTGGAGTAAACAAACCCAGGTCAATGATTCTTTGAAACTCATCCCGGGAAATATTCCACTCTCGGTTCATCCGTCCGAAGGGTAAGCGTTCGATCAGCAGCACCCGATAGCCCAACCGGGCCATTCTGGCTGCATGGATCGCCCCTAATGCACCCCCAATATAGATCAGGTCGTACTCTGTTTTGGGTGCTGCTTGCTGCTGGGGAAAAACTACTTGTTGGGGTTTCTGGGGGTTGCGGACGCTTTGACGCCAACGTTGCTCCCACCAATATACCCGCTGCAGATGATAATCGCCCCTGGGCATTTTCTGAAAGTACTTGACTGTCAGGGGGTACTGGCCAACCAGGGCCTCAAAGATAGTTTGCTGGGAGAGGTTAATCCCTGGCGGTTCGGGATATTGATGGGGAAACTTGTCTCTTAGATCGGTACGGAGTTTGGCAATCAACTGTTTTTCCTGCTTGACTGGTCTGTCCGACCAACGAAATGCCTTTAAGTATGTCGTTCGCTGCACCGACCAGACAAATATCGAGAGTTCTGCTGTGGGTTGGGAACCATTTTGACCAAATTCCAGCCTGATGCCATCGGCGGCGGCCTGCTTGGCCCCCATCCCCGGATCGTATTCCTGCTGTAACCAGGCCGTTACCGCCGCCCGATCGGGGGTGGGAACTTCCAGATAAAGTAATTCCTTCATGGGCATAAAAATTGTTTGAAACAGACTTGACAAGGGTACAAATTACGCTATAATACAGAATCACAGATGAAAATCATGTTAAGAAACTTTACATTCCTCTCATTTTGTGAGACGAAGTGCGCGTTGCGCTAGGGAGTGAAAAACTCTTTGATAGGAATTGACGATTTAATATTTGGGGTTTGAGATTGCCAAACTCTCTCTGGCAGATACTTTCGGAATATAATCTGTAACACATTTTTTAAAAAAATCGATTAGTAGCCATGAATTATGAAATTCCCACCAATGCTGGAGAAATTGTCGCCCTCAAAGAAAAGCAGGTGGATGAAGAACTGGTTGCAACGGCGATCGCGGGGGTGATCCAGGTGTTTCGTTCTCAAGGACGTTCCTTGGAACAGTTAATAGCGGAGGTGTTAGCTGATGACGGTCTGCTAGAACTGCCTAGCAGATGCTGGCTGAGTAGTCTGGTGACTCAGGCTTGGGACTGGGACTATAGGTCAGAGGTTCGTAGTAAGGACTTTAGTCCTTATCAGCGATAGCAACTGACAACCAACAACCCACAATTGACAAGGTGGGCATTGCCCACCCTACCAACGTTTTGCCATCAGCAGGTGCTATCCCTGCAACAGCAGCAATCTTACACTAGAACTGTTAGCACATACCTATCAGTTGGTAAAAAAATACCCACATTCTGGTGGGCGGTGCCCACCCTACGAAGAACTCGCACTACCCGGGAGACACTGGCTCCTGGTATCAATAGACGACCGTTGTTAGGAACTCACAAGTTACCCCGAGGCGGATAAAGGAATTCACAGGAGGCAACCACCTCGTGACTGAGCATTCCCAGGGAGACCCTGGGAACGAGGGTATGCTGTGAAAATGTTAAATATTGTTAACAACATTGACTTTAGCTAAAATAGTAAGTTAGGCTAAAAAACTGTCAAGGAAGATATCGGGCAAATTCTGCCTGCACCTCCCGATCGGCCTCCTACGCAGTCAATATCACATTAGGTACAGATCAGGTATGGATAATAGTGAACTACAAAAAAGGCACTTTGCTGCTCTGAAAGAGAAATATAAAATAGGTCAGGATAAGGCGACTGCGCCTGATAGTTTTCTATATTTGATACTGAGAAAAGCAGAGTTGGGCATTCAGGTCACGAATATAGAGTTTCAATGGCTAGCGGAAAATGATCTTTTTCAAACCGTTGAAATTATTTATTTGCAGCAATACGAAGCAGAAGAAAAGCAGAGGCTAGAAGCTGAATTTATCCAACTGCGAACTAAGTATCATATTCCAGAAGATTTAGAATTGCAGATCTCCAGCCCCGTATATTCCATCCTTTGGAAATTAGATACTGGAGATACTGGATACGTCCTTACAGATTCAGAAATTGAACTACTCACCGATCGGGGTCTCGCAGACACAATTACCTTGATTGGGAATATCCGGGATTTTTCAAGGCTAAAAGTTGATTACAAGGCAAGCAAACATCTAGACATGTTTCCCGAAGAGCCTCTTTATTCAATTCTGAAAAAACTCGATGTGAGAGAGCAATTATCTGATTCTGAAGCTGAATGGCTTTTCGAACAGGACTTTGAGGAAACGCTATAAATTCATTGGCAACAGGAACAGGAGCGAAAAGCTGAACTTGAGTTTTTGGAATTAAAGTCTAGATATGAGGTTGATTCTCACCCTGACACTTCTATTTCCAGTCCGCTATATTCTATTTTGAAGAAATTAAACTCAGAAGAGATACTAGATCGTAGTGAACTTGGATGGTTAAAACAGCAGCAGTTAACTAAGTTAATCGCGATCGCGCGAGAGCATGAGAACAGAATATTCTTTGTGGAACTGAAAAATAAATATAAAGCTACTCAATATCAAAGCTCAGATACTTCTAGCCCTTTGTTTTTAATTCTTAGGAATCTTGAGATTGGGTTAATGAAATCTCAAAACCTTCCTAAAGATATCAAAGCAAAGCTTGAAAATGGAGAATTTCAAATATCCGAAGCAGATATTCAGTGGCTGATAGAAGAAGGACTTATTGAAACAGCAGAGATTGCCAAAGCTATCCACTTCAGATCGTTGAAAAGGAAGTACGAGATTCTGGGGGAATTAGACCCGTTGTTTTATGAAATAATGCTCAAGCTTGAGCGAGAGGAACGACTCGACCCTAAACAAGTCATTCAGCTTATTGAAGAAGATCGTCTTTCCCGACACGGAAAGATAGCGATCGCTCACTACAGATTAGAAGCAATGTTTTATGAAAAGGAATATAAAGGAACTGGAAATAGATGGAATTTACCCACTGCTAGAGCGTCGGTCCAGTAGAAGTAGTTGACAAAAAAAAGAAATGTGCATGTGCTAAAATTTGTCGGTTTGTGAGACGATTTTGAACAAAATTACGAGATCCAGAGGGGCCCTAAGTGGAGAGCGGGAGACGAACTGGAGAACGATTTTCCGTCTATGCACAGATTGAACAATTTGTCAAGCTTTATTAGTGGACCGACGCTCTAGTAGTAACTGGCGGAAGGCAGACGATCCTGAAAAAGCGTTGCAAGTTACAGAAAAAGTGAACTGGCACAAAATAAAAGAATCTGACCTGAAATCGGCTCTATTGGTAACTAGGGGCGCAGCTTTCCGCGATCTTAATCTACTAGATGAAGCAGAAAACTGTGCAATGCAAGCGATGGAATGTCAACCCGATAGTCATCAACCCTATACCTTAATGGGGGCAATTTCTTTCGACCGACGTGAATATGATGAGGGCGAGTCATGGTTTGAGATGGCAGCAGAACGTGGGGCTGATGATATTGATGATGAAATTGAAAGAATTGTCAGAATGACAAAAGATAGGGACAAGCGAAGAGAAGCTGCAGAGTATCTTCTCAATAAAGATCCAAATCACTATGAATGGGCAAAGTCCTATCTAAAGTAGGAGGATCTATGGAAGCATTAACGGGACTTTCCGAAAAAATAGATAGAAAAAAGCGTTCTTCGCTGCCATGCAACCCCGTCTTCTTCACCGGACAATCCTTCATCAGTAACCCGATCGCGATCTACACTCTCTCATTCCGGAGAAACTTTGCATGGGTAATACTGAGATTTTAGACTCAGTCTTCTGGGGGATGCCAGCCAGCCTGTACCCAATAACTGCGAACCTCGATCGCATCAGGATCGTCACTCAGATGTAGGGCTAAAACCGTTGCTCGACCAGTCGGCGATCGCCCGACAATGCGCAGACCATCGGCACTCCATTGAAAATGATCTCCCCAGATCTGGGTACGTGGATTAAACAGCGTTACCCTCTCCCCAGTTTCCGGATCTACAGCCGTAGTTTTATCACTTTTGTGGCGATTACAAATCGGACAAGCTAACCACAAATTAGATTCATCATTGCTACCGCCTTGAGAAATGGGAATGATGTGTTCAATTTCCAAACGCGCCATCACCAAATGCTGATTTTTCTGAGGTTTGTAGTGAGGACGGAAGTCCTCACTACAAACCTCAGTGGACTCAAGCAATAACCACAGCGATTTTGAGCAGCGGCGCGGACAAGTCGTTGTATATCTATAGGAATATAAGTGCGAGCCATCACTTTCAGTTGAGAGCCGGTTTCAATCCCCGATCGACAGCCACCTTCAATGCACGGGCTTTACGCACCATGCCCCGTCGATAAACCTGCATCAGTTCATCGAGTTGACGGACTTCAGCAACCATTAGCGTCCCTCTGCATTGCGAGCCAAAAGGTCACTGAAAACCTCTTGATCGGAAGCCTCCATCTGTAGATCGCACAGAGCCAAAACCTGTTCGTCCGGTAGTAACTCCACAGGAATTTCCTTAATAGCACGCTCTATCCATTCTACTAAGACATCCTCAAGTCGCTGCTCCTTTAGCGCCGCAATTTCTTTTGCCTGCTGGGCCAGGGTTTCCGGGAGTTTCAGGGTAATCACTTCAGCCATTTTCGGTGACCATTAGATTTCATATTCTCTAATTAGCTTCTGGTGGGCGGTGCCCACCCTACATTTAGCTGCAAAAACCAATATCAGGGCAAATGCCGCCGAGTTGATTCAAATAACCTCAAACAGGCGGACGACGAATTCGAGTTTGTCTCTCATCCACCACCGCCAGGCAACTTCGTAAAGTAGCGAGTGGATATTCCCGCACAACTCTAGCTAAAACATCAAGCACTGCCTGACGACTGCCACTGCGACAACGCAACAGTAAAATACCCGGGTGACTTCCAGGTGGAAAACGGCGGACGTCGGAAAAGTCTAGGTCGAGAGTAATAAAAAAACGTTTCTCGGCACAAGCTTGTTGCCATACAACTTCGTCGTTTTCACCGGACAATCCTTCATCAGTAACCCGATCGCAATCGTAACCCTCATCCCGGAGAAACTTTGCATGGGCAATACTAAGATTTTAGTCTAATTTTACTAACATAGTCTTTATCGCAATGGTAACAGTTCTTCTTCTCTTGCCAGTGCCGCTGCATAAGCGATCGCCGCCCGCACATTTTCTAAAGTCAACGGCGGATAATCCTCGACAATCTCTTCTAATGTTAGTCCCTCAGCTAGGTTATCCAGGATGACTGAAACCATAATGCGGGTTCCTTTGATACAAGGTTTTCCGTGACAAACCTTGGGGTCGATCTGGATCTGTTCTTGCCAATTATTCATTTTTTACCTCTGCCAGCGAACGACAACTAATCGGATATTAGCATAAACCAAATTATTGTATCATCGTTCCTCATTCCCGATCGCATAGAAACCCAAGTGATTGGCAACGGGGCGCTGGCGCATGGGAATGCGAGTATGAATGGGTGCATTTAAAACCTGGGGGCGGTCATCCCCTAGGACTAAGGTTGTCGAACCGCCTCCATCCAAGTTCAGGGCTGTTTCCACGCCTAATTCTATCAAGATATCAGCCAGTTCTGGTAAGGAAACACCCTCACTATAATAAGCTTGACGACCGTCAATGACAACTATCCAGATTTTCTCACCCTTCCGGTCAATTCCTACTGCCGTGCGCGGATACAGTCCATCATATACCTTACCTTTGTTTAAGGTAACTGGCAAGCCATTCTTAACTAAAATCGTTCCCCCCGCTACGGGTCACAAAGACCTTAATCCCGGGGGCAGTTAAGTCAATAGTGACGATATGAATCATAACGCGGCGCGGCAGGGAACGGGCTAACCGCTTGTAGGTAATGCCCCTAAACAGCACCCGTTCTTGGTTGGTTCTGGGGGAGCGCAGCAGCAGCAGTCCCCCATAGCACAGCAGCGGCAACTCTACGATCGTTAGGAACAGAGAAATTAGGAGCGATCGCCTCCTTGTCAACCAGCAAGCCATAATCTAATTTACCATTAATATGGACCCATACTTAGAAGAATATTTAGGGCCGGACGTACATATTGATTACCGTCAGCCAGTCCCACCGCCACCAACATTAACAGATGCACCAGAGGTTATGGATGCAAACTGTTCAATTAGTTAAACACGAACAATTAGCGCCGTGATACCCTAAAGAGTATCGCTACATAAACTAAGCCCACGCTCCGGGCCCCCTCCGCTGCGCAGGGGCGATTGGCTGCCGCACCGGTGGAGGTGACTGCTACTCCGTACATTTGTATGGTTGAGAATCCACTTCGATGTACTCTGCTGCCGAGGCTAAGGCGATCGAGATTTCGCTAGGGCTCCCGGACAACTAACAATCTCTGTATACTTCCGTAATCATACTGCCACCTACTAGACATCATGAAAATTCTGTCATACGATTCCACATTACGCCTGCCAACGGCAGAAGAATTACCAGACTCAGACGACACGCCTGTGGACAACGAACTGCAAAACTTAATCCCCAACGCCGCTGACGATATATTATCCCGGATCTGGGCCCAACGGGATGACTGGTTTTGGGGAGTAGATATGGGAATATACTATCACCCCGAAAAACCAGCCCTAGTCCCGGATGGATTTCTCAGTATCGGGGTACAGTGGATAAAATCAGCAGCACTGCGCCTCAGCTACGTGGTGTGGGAAGAAAAGGGAATAGTGCCAATTTTGGTCATGGAAGTGGCATCCAAAACTGACGGGGGCGAGTATGACCAAAAAATGGCAGATTATGCCGAACTAGGGCCATTGTACTATGCGATCTACAATCCATTTTGCGGTCCCAGCGCTAGTGGTCGCCATGCAGACCATCAACCTTTGGAACTGTATAAGTTAGAAGGGAACCAATACAGACTGCTGTCAGGAAATCCCATCTGGTTGCCAGAAATAGGCTTGGGAATAGGAACGGAACTGGGAAAATATCGAGGCAGGAGCAGGGAATGGGTGTATTGGTACGACCAAGAGGGCAGGAGATATCTGACCTCAGATGAGTTAGCTGAACAAGAACGGCAACAGGCACAGCAGGAACGACAACGGGCTCAGCAAGAGCTGGAACAAGAACGACAACGGGCTCAGCAAGAGCTGGAACAAGAACGACAACGGGCTCAGCAAGAGCTGGAACAAGAACGACAACGGGCTCAGCAAGAGCTGGAACAAGAACGACAACGGGCTCAGCAGGCTCAGCAGGAGGTGGAACAAGAACGGCAACGGGCTCAGCAGGCTCAGCAGGAGGTGGAACAAGAACGGCAACGGGCTCAGCAGGCTCAGCAGGAGGTGGAACAAGAACGGCAACGGGCTCAGCAGGCTCAGCAGGAGGTGGAACAAGAACGGCAACGGGCCCAGCAGGCTCAACAGGAGGTGGAACAAGAACGGCAACGGGCCCAGCAGGCTCAACAGGAGGTGGAACAAGAACGGCAACGGGCTCAGCAGGAGATGGAACAAGAACGGCAAGGGGCCCAGCAGGCTCAGCAACGGGCCGAACGGCTAGCAGAATATCTGCGATCGCAAAACATCGACCCCGACCAATTGATGTAGAATGGATGGACAGCTCCTGCTGTGGGATGGGCCCATAATCAATTTTCCATCCGGCTGGGTTCTATTGATAATACTCACAGCTCAAGAATGTAAGCGTATACTGCCACCTACTAGACATCATGAAAATTTTGTCATACGATTCCACATTACGCCTGCCAACGGCAGAAGAATTACCAGACTCAGACGACACGCCTGTGGACAACGAACTGCAAAACTTAATCCCCAACGCCGCTGACGATATATTATCCCGGATCTGGGCCCAACGGGATGACTGGTTTTGGGGAGTAGATATGGGAATATACTATCACCCCGAAAAACCAGCCCTAGTCCCGGATGGATTTCTCAGTATCGGGGTACAGCGGATAAAATCAGCAGCACTGCGCCTCAGCTACGTGGTGTGGGAAGAAAAGGGAATAGTGCCCATTTTGGTGATGGAAGTGGTCTCCAAAACCTACGGGGGCGAGTATGACAAAAAAATGGCAGATTATGCAGAACTAGGGGCATTGTACTATGTAATATGCAATCCATTTTGCCGTCCAATCGGTAGTGGAAGACGGGGGCGAAGGAGTCGCCATGCAGACCATCAACCTTTGGAAGTATATAAGTTAGAAGAGGACCAATACAGACTGCTGTCAGGAAATCCCATCTGGTTGCCAGAAATAGGCTTGGGAATAGGAACGGGACTGGGAAGATATCGAGGCAGGAGCAGGGAATGGGTGTACTGGTACGACCAAGAGGGCAGGAGATATCTGACCTCAGATGAGTTAGCTGAACAAGAACGGCAACAGGCACAGCAGGAACGACAACGGGCTCAGCAAGAGCTGGAACAAGAACGACAACGGGCTCAGCAAGAGCTGGAACAAGAACGACAACGGGCTCAGCAAGAGCTGGAACAAGAACGACAACGGGCTCAGCAGGCTCAGCAGGAGGTGGAACAAGAACGGCAACGGGCTCAGCAGGCTCAGCAGGAGGTGGAACAAGAACGGCAACGGGCTCAGCAGGCTCAGCAGGAGGTGGAACAAGAACGGCAACGGGCTCAGCAGGCTCAGCAGGAGGTGGAACAAGAACGGCAACGGGCTCAGCAGGCTCAGCAGGAGGTGGAACAAGAACGGCAACGGGCTCAGCAGGCTCAGCAGGAGGTGGAACAAGAACGGCAACGGGCCCAGCAGGCTCAGCAGGAGGTGGAACAAGAACGGCAACGGGCCCAGCAGGCTCAGCAACGGGCCGAACGGCTAGCAGAATATCTGCGATCGCAAAACATCGACCCCGACCAATTG
>RFFC02000010.1 GCA_005518205.2 Hormoscilla sp. GUM202 | reverse complement strand
TACCAAAGTTACTGGCTAATGGGACCAGCCAGGCTTTCACTGGTTTTTCAGCTTATACCTGAACGAATCGCACGTCTCCGTCGATGTCGATGCTGCCGTTGAAAGACCCTGTAGCCCAGACATTACCATTGCTGTCGGTGGCTATGCCATGGCCATAGTCACTACTGCTACCGCCGATATTTAAGGCAATTTGGCTGTTGTTGCTGAGATTGAGGTCGGTGGGGTCTTCATTAACGTCGTTGATGTTAATGGTGAAATTCTCCGAGTAACTCAGCCCGACGGCATCTTCTGTTCTCACTCGGATGCTGTAACTCGACTGAGTTTCAAAGTCTGGGGAACTGTTGAAAAGCAGTTGGTCCCCGAGAATGGTGAAGGCAGCATTATCCGTATCTCCCCTACCTGCTACTAACTGGTAGGTAAAGGTATCCCCTGTATCGGGGTCGGTGGTCGAGAAAGTGCCGACAACAGTGTTGGCTAGTGTTGGCTGCCGAGTTTTCATCGATGCTGTTGTCGAGGTTGAGGTCCGTGAGGGCGGCATTAGTTGCCTCAGAAAATCTAAATACATAGCTATCCTGATTGCGATTTGTGATTTGCGATTAACGATCGACAATTACGCGATGTGCAACTTTCTACGGAAGAATAACGGTTTGGTGGTCTTTGGCTGAAAATGTTGTTCTCAAAACTCCCTAAATCTCGTTGGTTGGAAAAAGTTGCACACGGCGTACAATTGGCATTGCACATTTTGGGGATGATGCCCTTTTTTGCACATAACTGAAAATGGCTTGTTGTCTAAGTTTGAGAGTTCTGCAACTATCTCCATCATCCCGTTATTGTGCAACGCCTACAATTATATGTTGCCATTGAAATATCCTGTAGAATAACAACCTATAAGTAGTTAGACAAAAATAATTGCACATAGCCATGGGCGACATGCTCCGGATATGGAGACTAGCGCGAGAGAGTGTGTGAAATTAATTTTGTCCATGTACTTATAATCACGGAAAAATTTTGTCCAATAAAGGCATTACATGTCTGACAAGTATTTGCCAATTTGCTCCTAAGTAGTGACCAGTCCTGCATTGTCTCGAAAAAAGGCCGCTACCCACTGCCTGCGGATGGTGCCTTCTATCCCTGAGAGCGTTTTCAATTCCTCTGGAACAGTCGCTTGAGCCTCCTCGTACAACAAGGCGGCCATGGCCAAGGCATAAGTTTGTATTTGAGCCAACTTCTCTCTATTCATCGTTTCAGGGGGAACGTTTGTCTGGTATCTCAGCCTAACATCATCTCGTCAGTTGCTCGACTAAGCAAAAATACTCATTACCAAACTGGGATGCACCCGGCGCCACTGTACCTGCTGTCAGGCCCGTTCAGGGATGGAAATAGACAAACCAACCCATGAGAGTGACTAAAAACCCCAGGCTCAGCAGGATAGTCAAAACATAAAGCTGAGACTGACCTGCTCCACTATACTTTAAGCCTTCACCGCCAAAAATAGCCGCCAGACCGACCAAATTCACCACTCCATCCACCACATAGCGGTCAAACCAAGCAGTGGTTTTGGCAAGCAGACTGACGGCAAACACCACCGTCACCTCATAAAGCCGATCGATGTAAAAATCATAGGCCAGTAAGTCTTGGACGAATTTCAAAGGCTTGATAATCGATCGGGACAAACTCCTCTGGAGAGTAATCCTGGCGCCCACAGCACAGCCGATCGCACCAGAGGAGACGATCAGCATCACTGCTGGCAGATTAATATACTCCCAACTAGGCAGCAACGACAAGCGTTGCAGTAGCAATGGAAATAGGAGGGTGGCTACCGTCAAGGTTACCATCGGGGTTGCCATTAGCCAAGCCACCTCTGGCGATCGCCTAGTCTTAGGTTGAGTGGGACCCCAAAACACTAGCCGAAACACCCTGATTAAATTAATAGCCGTTAAAGCGTTGACCAAGAGTAAGACTGCTATCAGAGCTGGCTCATAATACCACAAGTCGTCAGCTCCTAAGCGCATTGCCCAAAAGCCTCCCAGAGGCAGTAGCCCGATCAACCCTGCCGTACCGACCGCAAAAGCAGTGGTTGTTGCTGGCATTTTGGATGCTAGGCCGCCCATTTCGGTGATATCTTGACTGTTAGTGGTTAAGATTACGGAGCCAATGCTCATGAATAACAGGGCCTTGGCGATCGCGTGAGCCAAAAGCAACAGCAGGGCAAAACCCGTCCATTGGGTGCCGACCGCCACAAACACCAGTCCCAGATAGGCGCTAGTGGAATGGGAGAGGGCGCGTTTGATATCAACTTGAGCGATCGCCACTAGGGAAGCCCCTATGGCAGTGGCAGTCCCGATCGCGACTAAGGTAGCCGATGCCACGGTGGAAATAGCGATCGCTGGCTGAAGTTTAATCAGCACGTAGGCCCCACAAGCCACCACCACCGAGTTCCGCAAGATCGAGGCTGGGTTAGGACCCTCCATCGCCTCATCTAACCACAGATGCAGGGGGAATTGAGCGCATTTACCCGTCGGTCCAGCGATCAAAGCCAAGCCTAAGAGAGTAGCGAAGACTGGATTTAGATCCGCCGTTTCCGCCCAGTCATACAGATCCAGAAAGTCCAGGCTTCCTGCCTCCGTTGCCAGGGCCACCACCCCCATCAACAGTAATATATCTCCCACCCGCTTCGTCAAGAAGGAATCTCGTGCCGCCGTCACCACCAGGGGCTGGGCATACCAGAACCCCACCAGTAAATAAGTAGAGAGGGTAAGCATTTCCAACAGGGCATAGGTGAGTAACAACGAGTCACTCAGAGCTATGCCACTCATGGCCCCTTCAAAAAATCCCATCAGGGCGAAGAATCTCGCCAAGGCCCAGTCCTTCTCCATATACCCCAGGGCGTAAAGTTGAGCTAGCAGACTTAAACCGGTCACTAACTCCATTGCTCCCACACTTACCGATGAGACCTCCAGAGTCAAAGACAGGTCTAAATCGGCTGCGGTTAACCAGTGGAATGTGAGATATTCTGGCGGCTGGTTCAAGGTAAGTCTCAACAGCAGCGAACCATGCACAAACGCCCCCAAGGACATCAAGAGGTTAAAGTAGGCAGCTGGTCGCGGTCCTGTCCGACGCACAGTTCCCGTGGACCAAGGCAGGGTCAAGATCGCACCTATTAACCCATATAAAGGTATCCACCAACTATTGGCGATCAAAAATTCATTCATCGTTAGCATAAAAGAGATTGAATGGGCGCATCTCAGATTTGTAAATTGAGAATTGCGTTCCCTGGCGGTCCCCAGAGAACGAGGAGAATTGCCCCTTTTGACCTTCGCCCCGAGCAATTAGCAATTAGCCCCGTACCATTCGCAAATGCCAAACTGCGCAGCGGAGGTGGCCCGGAGCGTGCTCCCGAAGGATCTCCCGGGTAGTGCGAGTTCCGTATCCCCTGGGTAGTGCGATTAGCGCTCCCAGGAGACCGCACACGGCTACGCGCGAAAAGAAGTATCTCCCGGGTAGTGCGAGTGCTGGCTCCCGAAGGATCTCCCGGGTAGTGCGAGTGCGGGGGGCCGGGAGCCTGCGCACGCGGCTATGCCTCAATATCAAGTGGTTTCTGCTCTTGCGAAGCCTTGCCACTCTCGTTTCTTATACCCCAAAATGTGCCACCCGCACCATAACATAAGTAAAAACTTAGTTAAAGTGGGTACTTCCCTGTATATGAAGTTTTTTTAATAAAGGTTAATTATATTAAAAATATAAACAAAAATAATCGGCAAAATTAAAAGATATTATGTATAATTATGTTGCGCTAAGAGTCAGCAAGACCATATGCTTATAAAAAGAAGCGAATTCCAGCTTTGGCTTCATAGTAGTCAGAGATGTCTACCGAAAAAATCCCGACCCGCTAGCGGAGGGGTCGTTACCCGGGGATCTGGCACAAGCAGACGCGAACGCAAAACACAGGAGAACAGAAATGCCAATCGCTGTTGGAATGATTGAAACAAAAGGGTTTCCGGCTGTGGTAGAAGCAGCAGACTCAATGGTGAAAGCCGCCCGCGTCACCTTGGTGGGATATGAAAAAATCGGCAGTGGTCGGGTGACGGTGATAGTCCGGGGAGATGTATCGGAAGTACAAGCTTCTGTGGCAGCTGGGATAGAATCAGCAAAGCGGGTGAATGGCGGTGAGGTGCTGTCAACCCACATCATTGCCCGTCCCCATGAAAACCTAGAGTATGTCTTGCCGATTCGTTACACGGAAGCGGTGGAGCAGTTCCGCAGCTACTAGGGACCGATGTGCGATTTTACGCCCTGCGGGCGGGGACAGTGCGGTTAGCGCGACATCCCGACGGCATCAAAGGTGATAAAGGATCGGTGGTCTGAGAAAAATCAAGGAGTGACAGAATGTCAATTGCAGTTGGAATGGTAGAAACATTGGGGTTTCCAGCGGTAGTGGAAGCAGCAGACGCGATGGTGAAGGCGGCCCGGGTCACCCTGGTAGGATATGAAAAAATCGGTAGTGGTCGGGTGACGGTAATAGTCCGGGGGGATGTATCGGAAGTGCAAGCTTCTGTAGCAGCTGGGGTAGATAACATCAAGCGCGTTAACGGCGGACAGGTGCTGTCAACCCACATCATTGCCCGTCCGCACGAAAACCTGGAGTACGTCCTGCCCATTCGCTACACGGAAGACGTGCAGCAGTTCGCTGAGAGTACGAACGCAATTCGCCCTTCCAGACCAGTAAGAGAATAAATGCAAATTGCCAAAGTGCGGGGCACGGTAGTCAGTACCCAAAAAGATCCGAGTCTCAGAGGGGCAAAGCTACTCCTGCTACAGTTTATAGATGAGTCGGGACAACTATTGCCGACTTACGAGGTGGCAGCAGACATTAGTGTGGGAGCGGGTTTTGATGAATGGGTTCTGGTTAGTCGTGGCAGTGCCGCTAGAAAAGTAGAAGGAAGTGAAGAGCGTCCGATCGATGCTATGGTGGTGGCGATAATAGACACGGTGACAGTGGAAAATCGCCCCATATATAGCAAAAAAGACCAATACCGCTAGTGGTCAGTTGTTAGTGGTCAGTTGTTAGTGGTCAGTTGTTAGTGGTCAGCGTTCCCTATAGTAGGCAATTGTCTGCGAGCAAAAATACTTATTGACTTAGCCCGACATGCTCCCATTCGTTATAGGTTCAGGGCGATCGTCAAGGAGTAAAATCTAAATGTCGGTCATGCGCGCAGCGCAATCGCAAACAAAAAGACAAAGGAATAGTGAGAGAAAGGAGGAATTAACTCATGGTAGTCCGCAGCAAGGCGGCTCCCCCCACCCCCTGGTCAAAAAAATTGGCGGAGCCGCAGATAGATGAAACGGCATACGTCCACTCGTTCTCTAACCTAATCGGAGATGTTTACATTGGTGCGCACGTGCTGGTAGCGCCGGGGACTTCGATTCGAGCGGATGAAGGCAACCCCTTCCAGATCGGCGAGGGAACGAATGTACAAGATGGCGTGGTGATTCACGGTCTAGAGGAAGGTCGGGTCGTTGGAGATGACGGCAAGAGGTATTCTGTCTGGATTGGCAAGAATGCTTCGATTACCCACATGGCTTTGATTCACGGACCAGCATATGTAGGGGATGATTGCTTTATCGGTTTTCGCTCGACGGTGTTTAATGCCAGAGTGGGAAATGGTTGCATCGTGATGATGCATGCCTTGATCCAAGATGTGGAAATTGCCCCCGGCAAGTACGTGCCTAGCGGTTCGGTGATTACAAATCAGCAGCAAGCTGACCGCTTGCCAGAGGTAACAGAGACAGATACAAAATTTGCCCGTCACGTGGTAGGAATTAATGATGCCCTGGTCACCGGTTATCGCTGTGCAGATGATGCTAGTTGCATCATTAAAGTACGAGACGAGCTGGGTAAATCGGATAATGGGTTCAATGGCAAAGGGACAGTACAAACTATAGGTTTAAGCAATCAGATAATGGATCGAGTTCGCCAACTACTGGCTCAAGGTTACAAAATTGGCGCGGA
The DNA here is from genome assembly GCA_005518205.2 of Hormoscilla sp. GUM202. Taxonomy (GTDB): domain Bacteria; phylum Cyanobacteriota; class Cyanobacteriia; order Cyanobacteriales; family Desertifilaceae; genus Hormoscilla. Next base: position 203,860 of record RFFC02000010.1, on the reverse strand, counting down.
GCATGCAGATAAACGCCGGTTTAAGACGAGTTCCTGGCAGAGTTGTCCTCCCATTGAGAGTCAGCGGGAGTCGGAAGTGATTGCAGCTCTGTCCGCTTATATGGCGGATTATAGCGGCGAATACGTGCGCTTGATTGGGATTGACTCAAAGGCGAAACGGCGGGTACTCGAAGAAATTATCCAGCGACCGGATGATAAACCGCTCTTTAGCGTAGCAACAACTGCCACGGGGTCTAGCAGCTACAGCAAGCCAGCATCAATAGAGTCGGTAAATGGTAGTGGCTTAAGTGCCGAAATGGCGGAGCAAGTGCGCCAACTACTGGCTCAAGGTTACAAGGTGGGCACGGAACATGCGGATAAGCGCCGGTTTAAGACGAGTTCTTGGAAGAGTGGAGCGCCGATCGCAGCAACAAATGCGTCCCAGGCGATCGCGGCAGTGGAAGCGAGCATGGCGGAACATGTGGGGGAGTACGTGCGCTTGATTGGCATTGACTCGAAGGCGAAACGGCGAGTGTTGGAGGAGATTATCCAGCGACCGGATGGGAAGGCATCGAAGGCCCCAGCCAACAGCAGCTCCCAGGCACTAGCATCGGATAGCAAGTTGAGCCCGGAAGCATTGGAGCAAGTGCGCAATATTCTCGCTCAAGGGCACAAGATTGGCACGGAACATGCGGATAAGCGCCGGTTCAAGACAAGTTCTTGGCAGAGTTGCAGCCCGATCGAGTCCCAGCGGGAGTCAGATGTGATTGCGGCACTAGAAGGATGTATGACGGAGCATAGCGGGGAGTACGTGCGCTTGATTGGCATTGACACGAAAGCGAAACGGCGGGTGGTGGAGATGATTATCCAACGACCTGCATAAGAAAAACATTCCTCTTGAGTGAAGTGATGAACCTGTGAAGTAGAAAGGATGCAGTGTATGCTTTTTCCTGAGCGCCTTAAACAGTTCAAACTTCACTCTTGCGGAGATATTAAACACCAAGTTAGGTTGTAATAATCATGTATTTTCCGCCACTGCAACCGCTCAAAAACTCTCAGTATAAAGTGAGTGGCGATGTCTTGATAGATCGGAGTGCGGCGATCGCGCCAGGGGTGCTACTGCAGGCGGATCGAGATAGTCGGATTATCATCGCAGCGGGTGTCTGTATAGGCATGGGCACAATAGTGCATGGGAGCAAAGGAACCGTGGCAGTAGAGTCGGGGGCTTCTTTGGGGGCGGGCGTGCTAATAGTTGGGAAGGGCAAGATTGGAGCTAATGCCTGTGTGGGCTCGATGACGACGATTATAAATAGTGACATTGAACAGGGACAGGTTGTGCCTCCAGGCTCCTTGCTGGGAGAGGACAGTCGCAAACTATCAAAAGATGAGCAATCAAAAGATGAGAAATATGTACAGCGTAAGGTGGCACAGTATACTGCGATCAAAGGGGCGATCGTTAATACTGTAGCAAGCATTGAGTCGGCGTCGTCCAAGCCGGAAACTCGGTCGAAGGATCCTATAGTCAATACTCCAGCGGTGCAGGCGTCGATCAACTCGGCGGTAGCGCGAAATGCCTCTGCTAACACCCCCAAGCCTTCGATGTCGAGTGGGCGCAGCATGGAAGAGGAAGGGGCGGCCCTAACACCGGTAGATGATAACTCTACCAGTGATACTCCATCAGCCAAGGAGGCCGATCTGCCGCTAGCATTAGAAGAAGCTTCTGAAAATCAAGCTATAGTTTATGGGCAAGAACAGCTAGATGAACTGATGGGAACGTTGTTTCCCCATAATAAATCCTGGAGGAAGCAACAGAGTTAGGAGCCCGCTGGGTCTACCCTTAGCTAGTAGATTGCTGTTTGTTCATCATCAGATTGAAAATGGTAGCGTATAGGATCGAGTAAGAAGGAATGTGTCCTGGTTGAGCGGATTAGATGAATAGACTAGAAAGTCTCAAGCAAAGTGCTCTGGGTATGGTATCAACCCGCAGCTTTCCGGCGATAATTGATACGGCGGACGCGATGGTGAAAGCATCTGGGGTAGTCTTGGTGGGGATTGAAAAAATTGGCAGTGGTTACTGCACGATCCTCGTCCGGGGTCGGATCGCTGATATTAGGTTAGCGGTGGAGGCGGGTGCTCGCAAGGTGGAAAAGTCTGGTAAGCTAGTCTCTTCATCGGTGATTCCGCGACCGCTCCCTAATTTGGAAGTAATTTTCCCGATCGGGTCTCGGCTGATCGAGCTGGCTCAACAGAACCGTCACAGTCGAGTTAGCAAGCAAGCTTTGGGCCTGCTGGAAACGCGGGGCTTTCCAGCTATGGTGGGAGCAGCTGATGCGATGCTGAAGTCAGCTGAGGTGAAACTGACTGCTTTTGAAACGGTCGGGGATGGTTTATGTACTGCGATTATCCGAGGTTCTGTGGCCGATGTGGCTGTAGCAGTGCAAGCGGGGGTGGATGAAGCGAAACGAATAGGCGAGTTGAATGCGGTGACGGTGATTCCCAGACCCCTAGATGATTTGGACCAAATCCTGCCTGTGGCCAGTTGCTTGCTCTTAGAACAACCACAACCCCTACAGTTGCCTATAACTGTTAAGGAAGCTTCTAAAGAATTGGTAAAACTCCCAGATTTGGAGAATCTATCGACTCCGAACGAGGAGAAATAAGAGACTGATAATAGTCTTAAGCGCCTCGTCTCCTAAGACTTGAACTATTATTTTTGACTGCCAAGGCATCATGCGACTTCTTCTTTGGGCGGCGCTAATATCTTTGACTAACTGGATTAACGGGACTTAGACAAAATTTAAGCCCAAATCAAGCCGAAACTCGCTTTGTGAGCGGCAAATACATCAACATTGTTACCGAGCCAACGCATAAACCGATAAGAGACAGCTGTACGAAAAGCCTCTAACGCTTCAACAAATGTTTTTAATGGTCTCGACGCCCATTGTCGCGCTAGACCACCGGTCAACCAATGCCAGAGAATAAAAGTATAAGCACAAAAAACTAATATCCAATGACGCTCAATACTTTTTTTTCCTCTAACTTGACATTCTTTTAAACCTAACCAACCTTTTACCGTTCGGTAAAAAACTTCAACCCAATTGCGTTGTGAATAGGTAGTAACTATCCATAATGCTGTGGCTTTTTCAATGGGAGCATTGGTGATTAAATAATCAATTTCCGTTGCCGAGGAAACAGTTTTTGCATTCATTACGATAGCTACTGTTCGTTTACCTGACATCCCGGAAATTTCGATTTTTATTGTTGCTACCCAAACCCTTCGAGGTTTTTGTAACTCGATATTAATAGAACTGAAAGATTCTTCTGGTAATATTGCTGTCAGTTCATCTAATCTCATTTTTGTTTTTTGTCCGGTCTCTATTTCTACTTCGACGTTTCTATTCTTGGCGACAACTCCAATATAAATTAATCCTCTCTTTTCTAGTTCTTTTAAAAAAGGTCCATTATTACCATAACCTCCATCTATTAACGTCACTTCAGGACGTTCGCCTCTATTTAAACATCGAGCAATTAGTTCTAAAGCTAACTCGGGTTTTTTCTTGAATTCGGGATCTTCTTTTCCTTTCTCTAAAGAATCGGCATGTAAATATTGAGCAAAATCTAATGGTAAACTTCTTACTCCATCATAGAGATGAGTTGTTACCATTACAAGCCCGTTATCAGTAGAGCCCAACTTCCCCAATATATTGTCGTCCTACCCCTTCAGTTAATATGCCGCTTTTTCGATGACCTGTGTCGTCCACTATTAAGTTAAAATTTTTCCTATGTTTTGTTTGACGACAGATATTCATTATCTCTAATCGCCTTTCATTTACACGAGAAGCAGACCAAGGAGACTCGGTTATAAAGTGATGCAATTTGTGATAAGAAACTCCCACAGTATTTTTCGATATTTGAGAGATATTTTTTCGCTCACTTTCTCCTAATAACCCCCCTAAATAATTACGGAACTCTCTTCGTTGAGCTTGACGACTAAAGACATCATCAAAGCGACGACACCATTTCTCAAAGCCAGGTGGCATGGCCTGAGCAACTGTTTCTTTCATGTTGTTTTCTCCTCCTACGGTGAGGGCCAATTAGTAGTATAATATACTGATATACAGGATATTTACTTAAAAAACCACTTCTGGGAAACTCCGTACATCTATATGCTACCGTGAAACCGTGTCCGTTGACGTATAATGCCTATTATACATGGAATTCAGCCGCTTTAGGGGGAAGTTTTTGTTTAAGTCCCGTTAATTCGTCGATTAAGCAGGTAGGCGCAAATAAACTAGCCTATGTTAAGAAATGTAAAGTAGCTGAATCTCATTCTGGGAGAGGCTTTCAGCAAACTTAACAAAAGTTAACTGTGTTTAATTATGCACACCTACTTAATTGGGCGGTTTAGATCGCCCTTTGTTTTTAAGGTTTCAAAGCATCTTCTAACATTGCCTGAAAGGAACGAGATTCGACTATGTTTTGGCTGCTTCGTTCCTTAATCTGATCTTGAATTAATCTCAGTAAAATCTCCCGGGCTAAATTTTGCTATTCCTCGCACTTCTGCTATAAATTCATCGGATAAAATAGAAAGAGCCCTACTGTTTAAACCGGCCACCGCTAAGAGATCTATAACTCCCTGGGAACGATCGCCTCGGAGACTATTTCCTTCACTGCTAAATCTAAATATGCTTTTTGGCCCCCACTGCTAGAGGTTTGTTTGTTGAAAGTGGCGGCGATCGCCTGAAAAAATGCGACCTCGATGCGCGACAAGGGGTACGGCGAGTAGCGGAGGGTTCCCGAAGCGTGCGACCCCACTTGTGCATCGAAGATGTCTCCTGGGTAGTGCGAATACGATGTCTTCTCCTCGTTCCCACGGCGCAGCCTGGGAACGTGCGACTAGCGCTCCCAGAAGACATCGAGGGACCAGGAGACATCGAAATCCCGCAAGGCGATGCTGCTGCGCAGCAGCATCGCTTGATCTTTGGCAGAGACTAAGGGATAAACCCGCGATAGTTCCTTAACTGCGACAGGGTTTAATCAAACGGCGATCGCAATCCATTAAGCGATCGCATTTGGCAACCCCGGCCACGTGGCATCAACAGGTTTTCTTCCTATTTTTTCCAGTTTTTTAGCCCTGCTTCTAATGCTTTCATCTACCCTTTGCCGGAGAATAGCCATGCTTAAATAACGGAGTATATTATTACTTTTTGGTAAAATCATTGCGGTTCTTTTTATAGCATTTATCAAAATGGTGAGGTACAGTAGCAACAGTGGGTGAACCAGTTGTGGATATCTTGCAGGTTGATGGTAGCAAAGCCCTCCTGAATGCCATCTACTAAGGCCCGATAGGTTCTGGCTTCTAGTTTCTTGAGATAACTCTTCAGCTTTGACCAAATATTTTCAATTGGAGAGAAGTCTGGCGAATAAGGAGGAAGATAGACTAACCGCGCCCCCACTTTTTCAATAGCTTGTCGGATTACATCTCCCTTATGAATTGTACAGTTGTCCATCACAACACAAGCTCCTTTCCACAGCTTTGGCACTAAGTGTCGAATCACAAATGCCTCAAATGTTAAGCTATCATAAGCACCTAAAATATTCAATGAACTCACTATCCCATTGAGACTAACTGCCCCAACTATTGAAACATTTTGTCCTCGCTTACTGGGTTTACTTCCATAAGCTCTCAGACCACATTGTGAGCGGGCATACATCCGTGTTAAAGCCAGGTTGCAGCCCGATTCATCCAGAAAAATGAGGTCAGTAGGCTCAATTCCTTCTATCTCTTTCCAGTAGTCTAACCTTAACTGCTGAACTCGAGAACTTCTCTTTTCCGTCGGATGTAATGCCTTTTTTTTTACGGTCAATCCCGACCGTTTAATCATTCTGTCTATTGTGGAACGGCTGACTTTTACCTCCGTCTGTTTTTCTAATTCTGACTGATATTCTGACAATGTCCAATCATTATTTTCCTCTACTAAAACTTTGAGCTTTTCCTGTTGGGACTGGTTGAGCTTGAGGGGACGACCGGTGCTAATACCCGGCTTCAAGTTGCCAGTGGACCGGTACTGCTTGAGAATTTTGATAACGAAACTGAATGCTACTCGGAATCTTTTGGCTAGTTGTCTTTGTGATATCTCCTCATTTTCATAGGTTTCTATAATTTTCTGGCGGAGATCGACTGAATAGGGCTTCATGGTTTTCGAGGGTTCTACTGCTGACCTCACTATTGTACCTCATCTTTATGATAAATGCTGTATATTATTAAACCTTAACTAAGTTTACTGCTTAATTTTTCAGCAAAAATGCTGAAAGCCAAAAAATACAAGTTGCTGCCATTCATGAAATAAATTTTCCTACTATTCCCATAGCAGGCGATCGCACCTTGACAACAAGAAAATATCTAGAGAAAGAGAGATGGTAACGCGACCATCTCTCCCCAACGTCAATCACTAATTGTTGTCAGTCACCTGCCGAATAGAAGCGATAAACTCATCCAGAGAATTCGCATCCATACACAGGTCTCCTAACTCTTCTAATTCCTCCACGCTCAAAGAACGCGGAGTTGTAGCTAGGGATTCTGGCACATCGCCAAAACGCCGCCGAAGTAGGCAGCATCCTTGTGCCCGTCTCTATCCGAAACAAATCGGCCCGCTTCTGCAAGTAAACTCATAACCCGCTCCAATAAATATACTACCAACATCGCTATCGCAACTCACCCACTGAAACTGGGCATCAATGATGTCTATTAACTCAAGTTGCTACCTATAAAAATTTTTATGTCCCAGACAGCCATTTTTGGTAAATTTCTCCGCCAAAATGCCATTTGGGGGTAAATATTAAGGTAATTTTGGCCAATTTTGGCTAATTTTGGTTTTGAGGTTCTATAGGTAGCAACTTAGGTTATTACTGTGATATCGCCATCGATTAGTCACCCATTGCGCCCACCCATCTGGCGCGAGACTGACTAGGCGTTTGCTGCCTATGTCTGCTGTTTTTGCCATAATTATTATTATCTAATTTTCTCCTATTATTCTAGCACACGATCTCGCTTTTATAACAAAAACTCTATACAGAAATACCGCTATTTATTCCCCAATTCACACCTAATCTAAAGAACGTAGTGCCGGAAAAACATGTGCTAAAAACTTCTCGAATAGATTAGATGGTATCCGCTCTAGCAGCCGATCGCCCGTAGCAGCAAAAGCTCGCAAATCGCACTCTACGGGGTTAGGTTCCCCATAGGCGATCGCCAATTCTTGCACTCTTTCCCCAAGCCTGCCCAGCGGTAAAGCTGTGCTATGCCCATTCCCGGATAGGAGTTAGGAAAAATTCTTCTACTCTTAATGTCCGTGAGAAAATACATCGTGCTAGTTGTGAGAGAGGCATCTTGAGCAAAGGTAGTTCTAAATTCCCAGCAGATCTCCTCTTTTACATAACCATAACTGTAGCCATTTTGTTGTAGCAGCGATCGCCTCATAAGGAGTTATTTGCAGATTTCATAACAGCTGGAAACCCGGGCCAACTCCCGATCGCAGGCGGAGATCGCACCGCTGCTAATCATCTTTGCCGTCCTATAAATTCGTTTCTTTCCCTGAAAAATAATTTCTCCTTCTGGCCGTTCTGGTTCTGAAATTGCAGTTGTAACATCTAATAATTCATTTCCTTCTCGGTAAACTAAATATTTCACCTCATTCAGCCCGAGAAACTGCCCAATCTTTTCTGCTGCTTTATATTGGTTCTGGCGATCGGGACTGTAGTTTCTGATTAAAGATTGACGCCGAGGCAGGCTTGGGGAGAGAATTAAACTAATACGATAGCCACTCCCCTGACTGTGAGTATATTCTACCCCGCGAACTCTGTCCAGAGGATAAGAGACCTGAAAATGTCCTTTACTTGCATTAGTTTGACAGGATCTCTAGTTTGATGCCAACTACAGGTTACTCCCGATCCTATAGTTTTGAAATATACGGATAAGCTGGCTAGAAAGGCAAAAATGATAAAATCAGATGCGGGGTAATTTACATCCCCAATCTTCCATTTCAATTTCCAGGATATTTGGCCCGGGGTTGTTAATAAATTTATTTATTTTTGCCGCCACCTCTTCCAACATCGCCCGATCGCGGCTAAAAGAATTCTTCACGCTGTGTCCCAGCGCTACTCGCACTACCCGGGGGACAGGCTCCGGGACCCCTACGCTGCGGGGGACATTTCTTTTTTCAGCCAACAAAACAATTCGATACCGTTCATATGTGCTAAATCTCGCGCATTACTCACTCTTCCTGTATTTACTTAAGTTCGTAGTAAGCACTTTAGTGCTTCCCGTTCGCCGATCGCCTGCCTTGACACCACCGGTTCTCAGACAAGGTTACCATGCAGAACAGCTGAAAATCCCACATTTCTCAGAAATCACATGTCGTTACCGGTGTATTAATCCTGGCTTTGTGCCCGAATGGGGGGTAGGGAATGTTAAGGATTGTTTCTTTGTCGATCGCAAAGGAGACAGGCCGAATAGATATAGTCTATCCTCAGCGAGAGTTAAGGCAAAGCGAGCGACCATTATGTACAGACCATTCCTGGAATACTTAGAAACAGAGCTATTTCGGCGGTTCGATTTACAAAGCCAGCCCATACCCCCAGGCTTGGAACGTCAGGTAAGCGATCGGGGCCAAACAGGAGCGACCATTCAGAGTTGGTGTTACCAATGCCCCGAACTACGGAAAATCCGCTATACCTATATAGATGGGGGGGCAGCAGCGCAAGTATTTAACAGCGTGATCTATCCCGCGCACTGTTACGATATCCCTTTGCTAGGGATAGATTTATTGTCTTTCGGCAAAAAGAAAATCCTGGTGGTACTAGACTTTCAGCCCTTGTTTAGGTATGCAGAGTATCAGGAGAAATATATAAAGCCCATGAAAGCAGTGCGCGATCGCTACAACGACTTAGCGCAGAACTTAGAAATGAAATTTTACGATGCCAATCAGTATTTTTCCAAATATTTGCTATTTGCCAAAACTGATGCGGAGACGGTAAAAAATCGGCTAATGCCAGCTTACCAAGAATACTTAGATTTATATTGGCAAATGCTGGAGCAAGCAGAACCGCTGACGGACACCGCAGACATCGATCGGATCGTCAAAGCACAGAAAGACTACGACCAATATAGTGCAGAAAGGGATCCAGCATCAGGTCTATTCAGCAGCTACTTCGGTCACGAGTGGTCGGAACGATTTCTGTATGAGTTCTTGTTTGCAGATGCCAAGCCATTAGCAGTCAGCAGCAAAAAATGACAGTATTGGTGAATGGTGAATTGAGCAATTGAACAATAGTGAATTGATCAATTTTTAATTCTCAATGGTAATTGGTAAGCATTAATCAGCAATGTCAAAATGACTCTATATCAGAAATTCCTAGATTACGCGATCTCCTACTTGAAAGATCGACTCTCCCTTAAACCCTATCCTATCCCGGAAGGGTTCGAGAGCAAGCAGGCGACAGTCGGAAAGGGGAAGAAGCAATCGGAGGTGCTCACCACCAGTCACGCCTTTGCCACGGAGAAGCTCCGGCAAATCCGAGCAGCTCACGTCCAGGGAGGAGAGGCGCTACAGGTATTGAACTTCGTGATTTTCCCCCAGCTCCAATATGACCTCCCATTTTTCGGGGCGGACCTAGTCACCTTACCGGGGGGACACCTAATCGCCCTAGATATGCAACCGCTGTTTCGGGACGATCTGGCATACCAGGAAAAGTATACCCAGCCGATCCTACCAATTTTCCAAGCCCATCAACAACACCTGCCCTGGGGAGGCGACTTTCCAGCAGAAGCTCAACCCTTCTTCTCACCGGCGTTTCTCTGGACCCGCCCTACAGAAACATCCGTAGTGGAAACGCGGGTATTTGCCGCCTTCTGTGACTATCTCCAGGCTTACCTAGATTTTGTGGACCAGGCAGAACCGGTCGCTGACGAGCAGCATCTAGAAGAGATTAAGCAAGCGCAACTGCGCTACCTGCGCTATCGAGCCGAGAAGGATCCAGCACGGGGGATGTTTACCCGCTTCTATGGCATCGAATGGACCGAGGAATACATCCACGGCTTCCTGTTTGACTTAGAGAAAAAACTGGCAGAGGTGGGTTAATGGAGGTTGAGGCGACTCTGCTAGTCAACCGGTAGCGTAAGGATTACAGAAGTTCAACTTTTTTTAAGATTTGTAACAAAAGCAAGACTTATATGAACTCGAGCGCTTAATCTTTAAGGAAGAACAAAATAAGTAAATGTACAGAAGGAGGTGATCGATTGGCAATTCCATTACTCAGCTATCCGGCATCAAGCCAAAACCAGCGGGTAGCGGGATATGAAATACCAGGAGATGAGCAGCCCAGAATTTACACAGCCGAAAACCTGCTAGCAGGTACAGACATGGATCAGTTGATCTGGGCAGGCTATCGTCAGATATTTAACGAACAACAGTTGCTGACCAGGAACCGGCAAACATTCTTAGAATCTCAGCTGAGATTTGGTCAGATCACAGTGCGGGAATTCATTCGGGGTCTGGCGACTTCCGATCCATTCCGCCGGCGCAATTATGAGTGCAACAACAACTACCGGTTTGTCCAGATGTGCGTGCAGCGGATCCTGGGGCGGGAACTGTATGACGATCGGGAGAAGCTAGCCTGGTCAATTGTACTGGCAACCAAAGGGCTGCCAGGGTTCATCGATGCCTTGCTAAATAGCGAGGAGTACCAGCAAAACTTTGGGGACGAGACAGTACCATATCAGCGGCGGCGGATATTGCCCCAGCGGGATCGAGGAGAGTTGCCCTTTGCTCGGATGCCACGCTATGGAGAGGACTATCGCCAGCAACTGGAGCAACTGGGATACTTCCAAGCCAAAGTCAAAACATACATTTGGGAGTGGCAGAAGCCCCCTTATCCAAAAGCGGCTCGTCTGGCTGGAAAGGTGATTACAATAACCGGTGCCGTGCTGTTGGCGGGAGGAACGATCGCGGTAGCGTTAGCGGCCTGGGGCCTGATCAGCCTTTAACAGCAGGTAGATGACAGGGAGATTGCCTGTAGTTGCCGTGTGACAAAGGTTTGGCGAGGTTCGTGCGGCGCTCAAAAACCAAAACTTTAAAATCTTAACAATATGTAACAAATAAGGGCACGACATCATTGTATAAGAGAAAAGTGGAGGGTAATGAGGACAGGCAAAGGCACAGGAAAACACGATCTAGACAAGCAGTAAGTGCTTTCTCAGAAAAAAGGAAGTAGTCTGAGATTTCTTAACAAACCTATAGATCGTCCAGTAGTGGATATCAAGGGGGAGGTGAGAAAAGCAACGGTTGGTGCCGATTGTCTGTCAATGGCTGCGCTGCGCGAAGGGTTGCACCGAGGAGCACTGAACTCGCGCTCAATAAAACACCCAAGAAAATCAAAACCAAGTAAAGTAGGAGTATAAATCAATGTACGATGCATTCACAAAGGTGATTTCTCAGGCTGATGCCCGGGGCGAAATGCTGAGCACAGCCCAGCTGGACGCTCTGGGAGCTATGGTGGCAGACAGCAACAAGCGGATGGATGCGGTAAACCGGATTACCAGCAACGCTTCTACTATCGTTGCTAATGCGGCTCGTTCTCTGTTTGCCGAACAGCCCCAGTTGATTGCTCCTGGTGGGAACGCATACACGAGCCGGCGGATGGCAGCTTGCCTGCGGGATATGGAAATCATCCTGCGCTATGTAACCTACGCAATTTTTGCAGGTGATGCTAGCGTACTGGAAGACCGGTGCCTGAATGGTCTGCGGGAAACATACTTGGCACTAGGTACACCAGGTGCTTCAGTGGCAGTAGGGGTAGAAAAGATGAAGGAAGCGGCGATCGCGATCGCAAATGACCGGAACGGAATTACCCCTGGCGATTGCAGCGCCCTGATGGCGGAAATTGCTACCTACTTCGATCGCGCCGCAGGTGCGGTTGCCTAAACAACAGAATTCCGTATTTTCTGAGCGCAATTCCATTCTTGACTAAGCATTGAACAAGTTGTAAAACTAAGGGAAAAACTCAACAATGAAGACACCTCTGACAGAAGCAGTATCTGCCGCAGATTCACAAGGTCGGTTTCTAAGCAACACAGAAATCCAAAGCGCTTTTGGTCGATTCCAGCGGGCGTCGGCTGGCTTAGAAGCAGCAAAAAGCTTGACCGCCAATGCAGACCGGTTGATTAATGGGGCAGCCCAAGCGGTGTATACCAAATTCCCCTACACCACGACCATGCCAGGACCAACCTATGCTTCTACCGAGGTAGGTAAGCAGAAATGCGCTCGCGACATTGGCTACTACCTGCGGATGGTGACCTACTGCTTGGTGGCTGGAGGCACAGGACCGATGGATGAGTACCTGCTTGCTGGTATCGATGAAATCAACCAGACGTTCGAGTTGTCTCCCAGCTGGTACATCGAAGCGCTGAAGTACATCAAGTCAAACCACGGTATAAGTGGTCAGCCAGGTACTGAGGCGAATAACTATCTCGACTACGCGATCAACGCCCTGAGCTAGAAAAGTAGCGGGTGTAGCCCGGAAAGGCAAACAGCTGCCAGCTGAGAGTTAAGTAGTTAGACAAAAATAATTGCACATAGCCATGGGCGACATGCTCCGGATATGGAGACTAGCGCGAGAGAGTGTGTGAAATTAATTTTGTCCATGTACTTAGCAGTTGTTGACTTTTCCGGGCAATTTTATGTTTATGTCTACTGATGTGAGAACAGATGCTGTACGAACCTGCGCAGTCGGTCGGCTCATTACTGCCTTCTCCAGAAGATGGCGAGTCTTTAACGGTGGAAAAGGCGATCGCTAATCTCAAAACAGGAGATAGGGGCGATCGCTATTATGCTGCCTGGTGGCTGGGGAAATTCCGAGTGAATGGGCCGGAGGCAATAGAGGAGCTAATTGCGGCTTTAGAAGATGAAGAGGACCGGACAGAGTCGGGAGGATATCCCCTGCGCAGAAATGCAGCAACGGCGCTGGGAAAACTGGGAGATAAAACGGCAGTGCCTGCACTGATTGAGTGTTTGGACTGCGAGGATTTTTACGTGCGGGAAAAAGCGGCCCAGTCCTTGGGAATGTTGGGAGATATCAGCTGTGTTCCGAAGCTGATGCAACTGCTAGAAGGCGGGTTAGCTTCGGCAATGCCGATACCGGGATGTCCTCACTTAGCTCAACCCTACAATGGGGCGATCGAAGCTTTGGGTAAGTTGGGTGCGACAGAAGCAATACCCCTGATTGAACCATTTCTAGCACATCCTCTAGAACTGGAACAGTACGGCGCCGCCAGAGCAATGTATCAGTTGACGGGAGAGGCGCAATATGGCGATCGCCTGGTGGCAGCTTTGGCAGGCTCCCAGTTGCAACTGCGACGGGCGGCTCTTTCTGACTTGGGGGCGATCGGCTATTTGCCTGCAGCAGAGGCGATCGCCGAAACATTAGCAGAAAACAGTCTCAAGCTAATTTCTCTTAAAGGACTTTTAGAGCATCATGTCAAAAACAAAGAATCTGAGCGCTTGTCTGAGACAGCCATCCATCTGATGAACCTGATGGATAACCTATTATAATTGCAATTATGGTGACGGATAATAATAAAGTGATGATATTTGATACCACCATGCGGGATGGAGAACTTGCCCCGTGCAAATGAATCTTCCCGATAAAATTAATATCGCTCAACTGCTAGAAAAAATGGGAGTGGATGCGATCGAAGTTGGGTATGCAGATATCAAAAGGATTTTCAGGAAATATTCAATATTTCTCAAATAATTAAGCAAGCAATCATCTGTGGGTTGGCAAGCGCAGATCGAGAAGAAATAATGACGGTTGGGAGCCAGAAAAGGGAATGCCAAGCTAGAAACGGTCGTAGAGAAAATATTAGAGCAGCAGAAGTATAAAATAGAAATAGACAGCTCGTTAATGAGTGCAGCTTCAGAGTTTATTGCGAGAATTAGCGGAAGGGAAAAGGGAAAAGTAAATACATATGTAAAACATAAGAAACCAGGTTTATTAAATAAATATGGTTTCTGGGCAGAGGATATGGGCAGAGGATAATATCATTTTATTAAAGATATGAGAGACTTGAATCGGCAGCGGGATGACAGCGAAGAGAAGGATTGTATAATAGCTAATAGTTCTTCTCAATTCTCAAGTTTCAAGTTTCCAGATGAATCAGACTACCCTAGCTAGCGAATTAATCAAAGCCGTCGAGCAAGCAGATTCTTCCGATAGTTTAATCGATGCAGTAGAAGCATTAGCAGATGCGCGTTTAGAGTCAGCAGCACCGACCTTAATAGCCGTCCTGAGCTACAATAACCCAGGTGCAGCAGTAGCAGCAGTAGAGGGGTTAGTGCAATTAGGAGAGGTAGCAGTGATGCCATTGCTAAACCTGCTTGACGACTATAATTATGGCGGGAGAGCTTGGGCAATTAGAGCATTAGCAGAAATTGGCGACCCCAGAGCGCTAGAAACATTGCTAGAAGCAGCAGAAACTGATTTTTCTATGAGCGTTCGTCGTGCTGCGGCTAAAGGTTTAGGAAATTTACTCTGGTCGAAAATCCCAGCAGCACAGGTGAGACAAACTCAAGCACGAGTCGGAAAAACTCTGCTGCTCACTTCCCAAGACCCTGAATGGGTAGTACGTTATGCTTCTGTTGCGGGGTTGCAAGCGCTGGCCAATGCTGTGGCGATCGAGCAGTCAGATATATACTCGCTTCTCAAATCTCATTTTCAGCAAATGTTGGCAGAAGAGCAAGATTTAGCTGTTAGAACCCGCGTGCGACGGGCTATGCAGGAACTGGGAAGATGATCTTAAAGGCGATCGATCGCCCCATAGATGCTGACTTTCGCGTCTCGCCTGCCAAATCCTGTAATGGCGATCGCTCTCATTTGGGCAGTCAAGAGTGGGCGATCGCAGAACGCAGATATGGAAACGGTTTCTTTAAGTGGCCATGGATGGCGGAACTCCCGTAGCGCTGGTGGGACTGTTGTGCTGCACCGCCACCGCTTTTGGCGAATCTCTTAACGGGAGCGCTAGCCGTTCGTTCTACCAGTGTTCCCTCGTTCCCGGGCTCTGCCTGGGAACGCGCAGTTGAGGCTCTGCCGACCGTCACAGGCGATCTGCCCTACCGGTAAAGCCGATGCCACCCATGTGGGAATGGATATACCTCCGGCGATCGTTGCTGTACAACCGGTAGGAACAGGTTTTCTGGGGAGGGAAGAGGACCACCGAATACCCCCCACCTCTAATTATTTTTTGTCTCGCTACCGGTGTCTCACTGTCGCCATGCCGTAGCATTTGGATAGCAAATCTTTCTTTTCTCCCGATATGCGATTGCCCAAATGCGGAGCCCCTACAGTTTCTGTCGGTTTCTCGTTCCCTGGCTCCGCCAGGGAACGCATATCTGAGGCGGGAGCCTCCGGTCACAATGCGAGGGGCCCTACCGGTCAAGCAGATGCCACCCACGGGGTCGGCTCCGCGCTACTACGGGGGTTACATGGCTGCACATTGACTAAATGTTATGCTTGAGAAATATTAATTTACAAAAGTTTACGCGATCGGGAGAGATTCTGGGTTGTTTTCTGCTAATATGATTAGAGAAAGTCCAACTTCAGGAAAACTTGAAGGAATCACTCCAAGAGAGATTAAACCGATGGTAGTTAGGCAACCTCGTTACAGCAAAGAAGAATTTGCCTTGCGTGGCGATCGCATCTATGAGACTGAAGTACGCCCCAAAGTTGAAGCAGTTCATCACGGCAAAATAGTGGCGATCGACATTGAGACAGGAGCTTTTGAGGTTGCTGATGAAATCTTGACTGCGACCGATCGGTTATTTGAGCGATTACCAGAAGCTCAACCTTGGATTGTCCGCATTGGCGATCGGGCAGTTCATCGTTTTGGTGCGCGGAGTCTTAAAAAACCGATATGATGCAAGGTGTGGTGAATGCTAGATGTGAGGCAATGATTCGCCTTGTGGTTGGGGATCGACAAAATGTCCAAAGGCGAGTTATTGATGCTGTAATTGACACTGGTTACACGGGCTTCATAAGCTTGCTGAGTGAAATTATTGTTGCTTTAAATTTACCTTGGGCTGGAGTCGATCGAGGAACTTTGGGTGATGGTAGCGAAGCAACTTTCGAGGTATATGCGGCCACTGTCATCTGGGATGGCGAGTACAAAAACATTCCTGTGAATTTGGCTGAAACTGAGCGCTTAGTGGGAATGAGCTTACTTTACGGTTACGACTTGCGCATTCAAGCAGTAGAAGGTGGCACTGTCATAATTGAGGCAATAAGATAACTCAAGTGTGAGAGTGACCGACAACCCACCCTCGATCGAATATCATGTTTGATCGTGTTTTCTGCCAAAGTGGCTATTTCCATTTCCGACTTAGGGAAGGTTGCCATTTTCGTTCACCTCAATTTACATTTGTCCGTTACTCATAGTCTGGACTGATATCCCCATGTCACCGGAGCCAGCGTGGGCAGAATCGCAAGTGTCACATTATCTTAGGCATTACAGGTGGGTCTGGTGTGGTATGCTCCCGATGACGGATGACCTACTGGACAAGCTGCTGTCGTTTGACTGGGTGGGATAATTGATTTGCACCAGAGCAAATATGCTTTGCACCAGAGCAAATATGCTTTGCCTCAGAGCAAATATGCTTTACCCCAGAGCAAATATGCTTTACCCCAGAGCAAATATGCTTTGCCCCATATTTGACTCGTTCCCGGGCGACCCCTGGGAACGCATAACCGAGGCGAAGATTCTTGTCACAAGGCAAGGAGCGCTCCCAGAAAAGCAGATGCCACCCATTCTTATCTGGTCGTAACTGGGAAGCAGGCGCGTGGAGCCAGAAACCGGGTTTCTTTTACCATATATGGCGGATTTAGGGGCAAATTGATCGGAAACCCGGTAAAGGCGGTGTTTATATCCTGATGTGATGGCCGGGGCACGGCAATAGGTACTTTCTCGATTTATATTCTGATTTATGGATGCCGTGCCCCTACTGGCGATCGCTACCCCATGCCCGTTCGCGTAGCGAAGCGTGTGCGCGCAGCGCCATCGCCTTTTGTTTGTGCAGTTATGGAGTTGCCATCCTTCGGACCAATTTTCGGCAGATCGGAGGGGTGCATCTCAATGCATGTAATGTAGCCCGCGCAGGCGGGCTTTGTTCGTGTAGCCGGGCCCTTTAGGGTTCGGGCGGCGAGGCAAATGAGGGGTGCATCTCAATGCATGTAATGTAGCCCGCGCAGGCGGGCTTTGTTCGTGTAGCCGGGCCCTTTAGGGTTCGGGCGGCGAGGCAAATATGGGATGCACCCGATCGGAGGCAGAGCCTCCAGTCACAAGGCGAGGGGCCCTACTGAGCTGATATCACCGCGAGGCTTTGCCTCTAGCACTGGTCGAGAGCGATCGCGCCCTGGGAACGAGACAATAGATATGCTCCGGCGATCCTTGCCGATTTTTCCGGTAGGACCGGTAGTAACATGTTTTCTGGGAGGAAAGACGACCTGGAATACCCTCCACATCTAATATTATTTCTGTTGCTACCGGTGATTTCTGAGGGCGATCGATGCTACTACGGGGGTTACAGGGCTGCACGCCGATCCTTTGCTTAACTTTAAAAATATTTCTTTGCAAAAATTTACGCGATCGGGAGGTATTCTGGGTTTTTTCCGCTACGATGGTTAGAGAAGGTCGTTCTTATGGAGGACTTGAGTGGAGAGACAAGAAAAAAAAGCTTTTTATTAGCAGAAAAGCGGATAGTTGTGCTAATAAATTAATATAGGAAGGACTAAGTCACAGATGCTGGCTCATGCTATCTAAGACTGTCAGATCGGTCTCACACAAGCGGAATAACAGCGAAGTGAGTATCCCGATCGTCAAATCATTGTGTAACATTAAAAGTAGGCACTATGGCCAAATTATATTCACGGGTTTCTCAAGTGGGATGACCCAGATAAACGCTCGAAAATAGAATCTTTGCTGCTCGAACTGGAAGAACTGTTGTCTGAGGAGGAGAAAAAACAAACTATTTAGCCAACCGAAAAAAACCAAATTTCGCCAGATTATTGAAAGACTGGCAATAGTGATTCGGCTCGATAAAGGCTGTATCTTGGCAGAGATAGCCGAAGTTTTACCTCGATTTCTGACCGAAGCTAACGGTCAAGAGTCGCTCTGGTTGCCAAATTGACAAACAACTGTCTTTAATGAAAATGAACCATAGCCCTCTAGCACTTGCTAATGATGCAATTGTATTGCTGGCGCAAGGAATTATGCGACAATACACAAAGGTACTCAATCAAGAAATAGTCCGTCAAGATGACAGTCTTTCCTTGGAACTGTATAAAGCAATGTGTAAATTAGGTCGCCTATACATAGAAGAAGGAAAACCAGATCGGGCAGCTTGCGTACATGCAGTTCTAGAACGTGCTAGAGATCCTAATTACTCCTGGGGATTAGAGGTATTTGAGCGTGACGACTTCCCCTTTCGCCAGGCCAGACTGATCGAGTCCGAATTGCGAGTCCCAACTGCTGATTGTGCAGAAATTGCCCACTCAAGTGGTGCCTTTGGTGAAGATAATGTTATAGAACGTCGTCTATACGAACAGTTGCTCGAAGCAACGGAAAAAGTTGGCCGTCGCCGCAAACACAAAGCCTACACCGCAGTGCGAGAATTGTTGGGTAGGCGATCGCTTATTGGAGAACGACAGCTAATAGATTACTTAAATGAAAACGACTTAACTCCATTGCAGGGTATAATCAATGAAGCCTTTTTTGACTCAGTACCGGAAATTTGGTTGATAGACTCCTTGGCCTATAGTTGTGAGTATTGTGGAACGCTGCTGCGACGCAACGCTACTGGGAAAATACAATGTCCCCTTCGCCAATGTGAAGGTTACGAGCCGTCAAAAGTAAAAGAACCAAAAAAAATTGACCCAAATGATGACCGCTTGCTAATTGCCAAGCCACAAATATTAACCTATTGGACGGGACCGGGAATTGATGAATTAAAAATATTCGATGCAGCCAAACAACGGGGACTTGATGCTAAACTTTACCCAGAATCAGATCTGTGCGATATAGCAATTAACGATCGTCAGATTGGTATAGACGTAAAGTCATACAGGGATCCCGTGTGTCTGGCGTCAAAACTAAATCGCGGTATTGGAGGACTGAGTAATTATCGTCGCCGCATCATTGCCGTCAGCGATTTACTCATTAAAGATACAGCTTGTTCAGGAAACAAGTAGAACATTTTTGTGCTAAACTAGAGCTATACTCAATGCAGACCTTATTCAGCTATGGGACGTTACTCTCTGGACCTTAGACAAAAAGTCGTCACTGCTTATAAATTGGGCAAAGGCTCGAGGAGGCAACGGGTGCATCCCAGTTTCGCAATGAGTAGAAATGCTTAGTCGAACGGGTTCCGAGATGGTGTTAAGCTGAGACAGTCGGTAAACGCTCCCTCTAAAACTATGAATCCTGAAAATTTAGCTCAAATTAAAACCTATGCTTTGGGAATAGCCGCCTTGTTGTATGAGGAGGCCCAAGGGACTGTTCCAGAGCAATTGAAAACACTCTCAGGACTCGAAGCTACAGTCCGTGGGCAGTTGCTTCAATACGTCAGTCCAGAGATTGCCCTTTTTTTATCGAAAGCACCAGTGGCACCACCGCAGGGCGAACCCGAATCTTAAACAGCATTTTGGGCCAGCTCCTCATCACGGAGAAGCAAGCGACTTATTTTGATGTGAGAGCCTATAGCCAGTGGAGTCCCTATCTGGAAAAATGTTGCTTGTTACTGAGTGCGAACTCTTCTTATGAGCACGCCTCGGAAGATCTTAAGCAGCTCACGGGGATGAGCGTTTCCCGGGGAACTCAGCAACGACTGGTGCAACGTTATGAGTTTGAATTACTGACAGTTAAAGAAGCCGTTTCCTCAACGAGCGCTCAAGAACCGAAACTGCCCCTTCAGGAGTTTGAGTTGCCCACAGCTAAAGAAGCCGTTTCCTCAACGGGCCCTCAAGGACCGAAACTGCCCCCTCAGGAGTTTGAGTTGCCGACGGCTAAAAAAGCTGTTTCCGAAATCAGCCCTCAAGAACCGAAAGTGCTCGCCCATGAGTTGAAGTTGCCGACTGTCAAGGAAGTTGTTGAGGAAATGAGCATTGATGGGGGGAAAGTACGCTTACGGACCCCGCAAGGGAGACCCTGTGAGTGGCGCGATTACAAGGGCGTTAATCTACATGACCTCGGGGTAGCGGCCTTCTTTCGGGACAATGCAGGACTGGTCAAATGGGTCAACCAGCAGCCCTTGGCGAATCCACTTGTGAGTATCGGAGACGGTCATGATGGCGTTTGGAATTTGTTTGCCGAGATTGGCCCAACCATCTTCCGTCTGGAAATCCTCGATTGGTATCACTTGATGGAAAACCTCGAGAAAGTCGGTGGGTCCAGCTCTAGACTGGCACGAGTGAAAGCTCTCCTATGGTCAGGCAAGGTAGATGCAGCCCTCAAAGAATTTGACGACTGGGAGCATCCACGGGTTGATAACTTCAGGGCCTATGTTACTAAGCATCGTCACCGCATTGTGAACTATGGCTATTACCAAGCCGAGGGAATTTCAATCGGTTCGGGAGAGGTGGAATCAACGATTAAGCAGGTTGCGGCACGGGTGAAGCTCTCAGGAGCGCAGTGGAAAGCTGCCAATGTTCCCCAAGTTCTGCGGCATCTCGCAGCGTAGGGGGCCCGGAGCGTGCTTATCTCAATGGAGTATTCTCAAGGTGAGTCAATCTTGACATTCTCATCATCTCGTGGTCTGTCAAGATAAAATTGACGAATTTTACGGAGATAACCGCTTCCGAGCCTTCCCTTCTCTTATCCGTCATCATTTCCTTGACAGACCAAGGGTCTATTAGTGACAGTTTAACAATGAAGTATTTTTGCTCATTGCCAAATTGGGATGCACCCGAGGCAACTTGCCGAGCAGTTTATGCTCAGTCCTGCTACTGTTCATAGTTATATAAAACAATATCGAGAAACGCAAGATCTAACCCCTAAAAAACCCGGCCCCAAACGTCCGGGCAAGCTAGAAGCCTATCGAGACTTGATCGTGAAGATGGTAAAAGATTACCCAGATTGTCCGGTAGGCTGAGGGAACATCTGTTAAATGAGCAGGATGTTTATGTCAGTGTAGGGGGGATGTGTGAGTTCCTAAAAAAAGAAGGCTTAACTCTTAAAAAAAAACTTACCGGGCAGAAAAAGTAGCAACTCCAGCAGTTCAACAGCAGCGAGTTGATTACCGAGAGCGGGTTCGAGATGTCCCACAGGGAAAATTGATATTTATTGATGAGGCAGCTTTCTGGATAGGGATGAGTCGCGAAATGGCCAGGTCGTGTCCGAGAGCGCCGGTGGGCGTCTCTGGACACGAGAGTGAAAAAGGTAAAAAGGCATTCTATTTAAGACCATTTTATAAGGGCAGGAAAATGACGTTAATCGGAGCAATAAGTATTGAAAGGGTTGTGGCGAAAAAAGCAATTAAAGGCTCTATGAAAGGTAAGGATTTTAAGGATTTTGTTGAACATGACCTGGTGGAGAAGCTGAATCCCGGGGATGTGGTAGTTATGGATAACCTTAATATCCATAAAATGAAAGGTATCGAAGAACTGATAGTCGCTACGGGAGCAAGAGTAGAATATTTATCACCCTACTCACCAGACTTCAATCCTATTGAGATGTTGTGGTCAACGGTTAAGTCACTGGTCAGAATGTTCCCAACACGAGCAATGGAGGCGCTAGAAAAGTTAATTGAACTTGCTCTAATGCTGATTGGAACAAATACGTTTAAAAACTGGTTTACTAAATGCTGTTATTGTACTAGCTAACTTGTGAACAATATGTAATCCGGAGTATCTTTCTACTTTACAGTCAAACCTGAACAAAGAAGGCGACCAAACTACTCTAGAAATTAAGTCAGTAAGAGAAGTCATTAACTCGTTAACTCACTAATGAAAAAGAAACCAGATCTGTGGAAGGGAACAGATAGAATTTGCTGGCTGTGCGTTTTGATGGCGGAATTCCTAGAGACTGACTCGCTCATGTACGCACATCTAGTCATGTCAGGCATGGCGAGTCTCCTCAACGCACCGACCTTGGCTCCCGCCCGCCAAGCTATTTTCAACATGCGTCAAATGTACTTAGATTATTTTACCGAATCATCGGTAAAGAAGGCAGTAGCTGTTTACAACGATGTCCACTATCGCCATCGGACTCAGGGCACTTATATAATTGACTTAGAAAAACTTCATTTTCGACGTACAGACGATTTAGAAGACCCTTTAATTACTAAAGCACGTGAAATCCTCAGTCAGCCTCTGGAGCATAAATTATACACCACCAGAGTGGCAGATCCCAATCGGGAAATGGCTGTCGCTTTAGGGGAACAGATCGGGGATAACCATCCGGGTGAGAGATTGCCAATTGAACCAATTACGGCCCCATTAGCTCCACGTCAGACCCATAGTCTAGGAAGATCGCCAAAACCCAGTATTCGCATTCCCCTTTCCGAACTCCACGAGTTAGCTGTAGAAATGGACGATCGGGAAGCAAAGCATCCGGAACGCCGACAGGGGAATTGGACAAAACGTTTAGAGCGTTTTACATTAATGGCACCAACTGGTGAGGAATTGCAAGCAAAAGACCATATTGAACTAGCAGACATCAAGCATTTAATAGGATTGCCAGGTGCTGGCAAA
The DNA here is from genome assembly GCA_005518205.2 of Hormoscilla sp. GUM202. Taxonomy (GTDB): domain Bacteria; phylum Cyanobacteriota; class Cyanobacteriia; order Cyanobacteriales; family Desertifilaceae; genus Hormoscilla. The sequence goes on along the minus strand of RFFC02000010.1, from coordinate 181,090 downwards.
ACAACTCTCCTAGTTTTACTAGCAGTGTGGCTGGGAAAAAGGCATTATAAAGCAATGTTTGTATTTCCCTCCATTGAAGTGGCCAGACAGTATATGGCACAATTGACCTTTCACAAAATTCAAGTAGGAATGCTGGTCGGTCAAAGTAATGAAACTCGTCGCCGACACGCAGATAATATTGCCGAAGCGATCGCGGCGACTGGGGGTAATGGCGGCTTTGCCTATACTTTGGAAGAGGCGGAAACATTTGGGATGAATTGCGTTTTGCCAGCATTTGCTAGAGAGACTTCGATGTGGGGATTTGGTTATGCACCCTGCCAGGAAATTTTACAGTCTAGTGAAAAAGGACAGGAGTTGAAAAAGCATCTCTGTCCAGTTTGGACGATGTGCGGTCGGAACAATTAAACTAAGCCAGTCCGTCACCGGACCGACTCGTCTTCAAAACCGGACGTGAGACTTTCACCTCATCCGGCTCCTCAGTTTCGTCATCCTTGTCATGGATACGGCCTTTACTACCATCTCTGACAGATTTATAGTCATGGCAATAATCATGTAGCAACTGTAGGTTAGAGTACCAATCCTTTCCTCCCCGTGAGGTGGGTATGATGTGGTCCAATTCCGGAAGTTCGTATAGGTACTAGACCACAACAAAAAGACTGCCAATAACCTGTCCGCATAGTTTACATTTCCCGGCTTGCCTCTTGAGCAGGTTGATTACTCTTGTGCTCACGTCCGGGCCCTTTCGTAGCCTTTTGCTCCAGTAAACTAGGTTACCGTCATACGGGCTAGCTGTTCCCTTTACCTTCACATGCCTGATTATCTCAGTCTTTGAGTGTCGGGTAAGCTCTATTTCTTCTTTGTGTTTTGTCATGCCGATGAAGTTCCACTGGACATCCTTGGTAGGAGTCCAATACTTCTTGGCTATCCATTCGTCCGATTTGTTGGGATGCCTTCTTTTTGTCCATTTCCACAGCAATTCCCATAGGTATTTGTCCATGTCGCTGTAAGTTTCCTTACTTACCACAGTCTTAAAATAGTTGCACCATCCCCGTATTACCTGGTTTAGTCTAACTATCAATGCTTCTTGTGGTGCCGATTTATGGCGGCTAACTATCTGGGATAGCTGCTCTTTATGATTCCTGATGGATTTGTCGCTGGGCTTTATTAATGTCTTGAATCCTAGGATAGTTCCATTGGTTGATTTGCCGCTTCTATGTTTCCCTACTTTGTACTGGCGGATATTGAACCCCAAGAAATCCAATCCTGGGTTTTCTCCTTCCAGTGTGTGAGATATCCTGGTTTTTTCGGCTTTTAACTCTAGTCCTATTCCCTTTAACCACTCTTTTATTACTCCCTGTGCTCGTTCGATCATTGACCGGTCATTGTGCATTACCACAAAGTCATCGGCATATCTGACTATTGTCAGTTTCCTCTTTTCCTTGGTGGTTAGAGCCAATTTCATCACTGTTTCCTCTAACCCATGTAGGGCTATGTTAGCCAGTAATGGGAATATCACTCCACCTTGGGGAGTCCCGGCCTCTGTGTCCTGCCATGTTCCTTGGTCCATCACCCCGGCTTTTAACCATGCCCGTATTTGTCTACGGGTTGGTGATGTACTATTTAATTTATTCAGGAGTGTTGAGTGGTCTATCCTATCAAAACACTTTGCAATATCCGCATCTAATACCCATTTGGGTTTTTGTTTGATGCTTACGAATATCGCCTGAATCGCATCATGGCATCCCCTGCCTGGTCTGAATCCGTAAGAATTGGCCTCCATGTACGCTTCCCATTCGGGATCTAACGCCTGTTTGACCAATCCCTGAAGTGCGCGGTCGTGTATCGTCGGTATTCCTAATGGCCGTTTCTCATCCCTTCCGGGTTTTGGTATCCATACGCGCCGCGTAGGTTTTGCCTTTGCCTTTCTGGTGACTTTGAGTTGGCCTACCAGTTCTTGACGTTGCTTTGGGGTTAGTGCTGTTACACCATCCACACCAGCCGTCTTCTTTCCTTGGTTCTGCTGTGTTACCTGCCGTACCGCTATCATCTTCGCGGACCATGACCTATTCAGTAATCCTTGGAGCTTGCGAACTTTCTGCTTGTTGCCTTCCTGTGCCGCTCTGTAAATTCGTTTTTGCAACTTAAAAACCGTCCGCTCTAGCTTTTGCCAGGGGACTGCCTTCCAGTCATACACTTGTCTATTGACGATGTTCCGTGACGTATTCATTGCTACTTACAACTTTACAATTGACGAAACCGTGAGGGCGTCAGCCTATCCCATCCATTACAGATGGTCGTTTGCTTCTCCACTCAATCTTTCCCAGTTGCGACCTGCCAAATGAGAGCAGATGTTACGCCTGCGGTGGCTACTCCATCTTATCGACCGGTGATGGAGAGTACTGCAACCGGTTTACTTCGTTCCTCTAGATGATTGGTTGTAGCTTTAGGTAGACTCTTTATGCCGGGTTTATAGTCAGTGCTTATTGGTCGGTAGCCTATCCGCCAATGACCTGTATCCTTTCCCTTTTGGGCCAGTGTGTCAGCCTTATTACACTGGTTTCTCGTAACGGCATTAATGAATCTTTGCTTTCGCTCACCATGACTACTTACTTGACGATAACCGGTGTAGGCTACCAGTTAGAGCGCCTTTCCTTCCCGCTTTACAGATTGATGCCATCGCTACTGTAGGGAGGGTGTTTTCACTCCTGCACCTGGAGGGGTGGACTTTCACCACCATCATCTAAAAGTTGTCAGGGCTAATGGAACCCTGCTAGCGGTCCCCTTTTTTGACATGTGTCAATTCAGTTTACGCTAAACGAATCGCACAAGCCCCACGAGATTTGATCGACGCTTCTATTTGGGTAGGTCACATCCTGTCAATGGATACGCAAGTACCGCCCCATGCGATCGACGCACAAATACGCTATTTTGAATTAATTGCCCGCACCTTCGATCTGGTAGTTTTTGACGAAGCCGATATGGTGCAGTCCGTGCTTGACAATTACGGTGCCGCTACTTTGAGTCTCTCGGGTAAAACAGATTCCATGCACTCTGTAATTCTAGAGCAAATTCACAATCGCTTTGCTCGCGGTGAAAACTATCGCTTGTTCGATCGCACGATCGAATCCTACAGCCGAGACTTGTCAGAGTTTGGCGACCATAACACGACATTAATTACCACCGTTCAAAATTTGAGTAAGTCATCGCGGGTTGGCAAACGCTATGAAAATCAGTTACTGACAGTATTGAGAATTACTAGCGACCTCTTACATGAATTAGATGAAAATACCGAGAGCGAGCGCTTACCAGAGCAAGAAGTTGAAGAATTTAAACCGGAAAAGCAGAAAAATAGAGCTTTAACAGATTTTTGGGAAACAGCAGCTTATCACGCTTTTTACGATCGCACGAATATAGATCCGCACGATCGACTAAACATAAATACGTGCGCTCAAACCCTGGAAATCAACAGTGACACGCTGAGAGATAAGTGGGAGACGCTGATTCGTCATTTTTGCCGCTACTTAGCCGAAAATCTGATCGAAAGACGAGATCTAATTGTCAAAGACATTGCGAAATTGTTTTTACCTCTGTGCGAGCAAGCGGTAAAGCCCAAAGAGCAGTTAGATGCTGCCGATGACCAACCCAAAGCAGAGGAGACTATTAGATTACTTGTTTGCGTGACCTTCGTAATTTTAAGCTATCAAAGGATTATACCAGGCACCAGAACAATGGTATCAGAGGGACTGATCCGGGAACCAATTTTGGAGTCAACAGCTACCCCGGAACTGCGCAAACTTATTTCCGAAAATATCTTGGGGTTTTTCTCGGGTGTAAAATACAGTTTTAGAACGGCACGGACAACCCAGGCGTCAGCGAAAAATGTCGAACTGTCTTACATAGCATTTGTGGGTGCGCCGAGGATGTTAATGTACCGTTTTAATCGGTTGTTTGAAGCTGAGGGTCAACAGACTGGTCCTTCAATTTTAATGACTTCCGCAACCTCATTTCTCGAAGCCAGTCCTGCTTATCACGTGAATGTCGGTCCCCATTATTTGCTGAAACCTCGCGCTCCAGGACGGGACTCTCAAAATAGCGTTTATCGTTTTAAGTGGATGTGCGATCGCTCCCGTGGAGACGAACCTCTACGATATAGTGGTGCGGGGGAACTCAGAGAGCGCAATTTACTAGCGATGGTGGACGAACTCCTACAAGGAGGAATGACAAAATCAGAAGCTTACAAGTCTATTCATAACTTCGATCGACAAGAGGGGATTTACCGCAAAGCAGCTTTGATCGTCAACAGCTACGAACAAGCACGTCTGATTAAGAAACATATAGACGATTATCATTCAGAAATTGGCAAACGGACAAAAGCGATCGTGCGGGCACTCAAAAAAGGAGAGGAGGCGAAGGATTTTGTCACAACTGCTCAATGTGAAGCCTTGGGAGATGATGAAACTTGCGATCTGATAATTTTTCCGATGTTGGCGATCGGTCGTGAATATCGTGTTTACGAAAGGGCCGAGAAAACTAGATGCTGCCATTGGCACAATTTATTTTCTGACTCGCCCTCACCCAACAACGGATGACATGAGACTTTTGTATAGCTTGGCAGGAAAGGCAACGCAAGAATTTAACAGTCGCGCGTTTACCGAAGCGGACAACTTACCTGAAATTAATGCTGCGTGGCAAGAAACTAAAAAGACAGTCTGGAAAACTGCGAAGCTACTTTTAAGCCAACCTTTAATGGCTAGCCGTCTGGGCGAAGATTTATTCAAATCTTTTACAGCTAATATAATGGTTGCTATTTTACAGACGATCGGGCGTGGGATGAGAAATGGATGTCCGGTACAAGTTTATTTTGTCGATGCCGCCTGGGCGATCAACTCGACTAAAGATAAACCAGACACGGGAAGATATAGTATGCTAGTTCAGATGCGCATTATCTTAGAAGAATGCATCAAGCATCCGGAACCGGTGATTCGAGAAATATATCGCGAACTCTACGGTGCATTTCTGGATCCATTGCAACGGATTGAGGGGGTAAAATTTCCCTCTAGTTTACGTTCGGTTTCTTCCCTCGCGGAGGAAGAAGCCACAGATGCAGAAGATGAAATGGATGATTTTTCACCTTTATTGGAGATGTAAATATGACGGAAACCACTTTGCCTGCAAAAACTCTATATATCCCTCTGGGAAATCCCAAGAGTATCGAAGTTATGCCTCTGGCTTTTACAGTACCGGATGATCTACCGCCGGTAACAGTGGAAGGTTTTACCCTAGCTTGGACAAAAACGGCTCTCTTGAATCTGGCAGAAATTCAAAAAGCCACAATTACTAAAAATAACCGTGACAAGGGAAAAAATATTCCCTATGCTTCCCTACGCAGTTTGTTGGAAATCGGACTTGACAATGCCGCACGGATTCACTCTTCTTTGGGTCTGAGTTTTTTTGCTTTGCATGGCAAAAATAACAACGAACCCAACGAACCAGAAAAATTTGCCTATCTTTCTGGGGGTCGCGCTGATACAATTCGCAGAACTTTGCGACCGATTCTCAACGATTGGATAACAAATTTTCTCAGCCCTTTTGCTGAAAGAGAAGAAGCACCGATCGACCGGTTGTTAGATTTGCAAGAGAGTGATGAGTTACTGGAAATTACTCCGTTAAGGTCTCAAATCTTACCTTGGAGGTGGTCGAAAGAAACCGGAACAACTCGACCTAGAGATAATTATGATTATCGAGTATTGGTTGATTATGTAGCTCGGGAGATCGCAGGACAAGAGATTTTCCGAGGTCTGGGACCGATGAAACGCATTATTTCCAGCAGCCGCAGCTTCACGACGGGAATCACGGAATTAATCACCGATCCCATTACTTTAAAGGGTTGTGTAGGAAAATTTAGCTTGGTTTTGCAGCTAGAATTAGTAACCTATCCATCTTTGCATCAGCCGTTACTAAAAATTGATGTTTCCAAGCGACGCTGGTTAAATCAGTTAAAAGACCCGGGTTTTGACTTCGGGAAAATTAGTGGTTTTGTCTTTAATACTAGCTATGCCGATCGCGCTTTTCTCTATTACGTGCTTTGCCAGCAGAAAAAGAATGAAAGCAGTTATCAGACAGACCAAGATTTTGAAGTCTTGCGCCGCAAATTGCTACTACCGATGAAAACCTCAGATGGTCGCGATATTGACGGACAACAAATTGCCTTGGGTAAAGCTTCAACCGAGTCATCTCAGGTCCTGTTGACTCACCGTAACGGATTGCCAAACGAAAAACACGATATTAAAGTTGGCGTTCCGGAGATTGATAAGCTGGAAGCTTTTGAGGCGATCGTCGGCATTCTCGAACCACTTGGCTTCCAGGCTTTTGATGCTTACAAGCAAGTAAAATTTAAGAGAGGAACAGGTCACAAAATAGACGAAGATACAGCTTCCCGCAGGATTAATCTACCGACGTTGTTAACTGCTGCGTTAGAAAATGCTGAAGGCACTGTTCCATCAGATTGTCAAGCCCAGTATATCAATGAATTAAACGAACGCGAGTTGGATAGCAAGCTGAAGAAATCTTTTGACATCAATCTCGACCAAATTAAAGGAGGTAGAAAAGCACTCACTTCTAAATCAGATCAGATTAACGAATTAAAAAAGTTAATTGAGAGAAACCAGGAGGCTATGGGACATCTGCATTCTCAAGAGCAACCTGTACTCGTTATTTTCTACGAAGATGACTTGCAAGCGGATGTGAAACTACTACAAGCAATTGTTCGCGTTCTTTGGGGCGAGACAATTAAAGTAATGATTAATCGTCTTCCCCAAAATACTCATGGACCCAGGAAGTTGTTACCGGGTGCTTCCTTAAAAGGTCAAGCGCGTTCGCAACAAAGGATTGAAGCCTGGGAACCAATTGCCAAGGAAATTGCCGCACAAAAACCCAAAACTTTTTGTCTGATAATGGCAAAAATATTTTACTCCGATAGCGAAGACGAAAATGCTATCAAAAGAGACGATCGCGTAAATAAACCCTCAACTCGTCAAGCGCTAGCTCGCGCGGGTGCTTGCGTGCAATTTATTCAGCCGATTGAAAAAAGCAAGAAAAATAAGCTGGATCTTGAGGATTTTTTATTCCGCGTGCAAGCCTCTTTAGAAGACTTGCTCTTAGCACACTCTGGCTACATTCATAAAGTCCAGGAAAAGGTTGACAAATGGATCGATCGAGCCATACAACCCAAAGAAATTATCGCCATTACTATTGTCCGCAAACAGAAGGGTCGCGCGCGCGGTCGCATTGAGCAGACATTTTTGCCAATAGCCACGCGCATCAAGGTCGAAACAGGAGAATGCGAATTGTGTTGTGCTTACGAACGGGGAAATCGTTTAGAGGTCAGTCCTTGGAGTAAATTTTCCGATGCTCTCGGGGCGATCGCCCAAATCTCACCTGTGAAACTAGCCGATAAAGAAAATATACGTAAAGAGCGTTTCATGACATTTGTGAAAGATATAATTTCCAGTTCTGTTGAGGAGGGGAACCAACCCTTGGTCATGATTGATTCTTCTAATTGCGTTAGGCTATGGTCTTGGCTCGCCGATAGTAGAATCAATGCCAACAATATTGAATTTAAAAGGGTAACGGGAAGTCCCCTCTACGAGAATATGTCCGAAGAGTGGCAAGGCGCACGTATAATTCGGATCCGCCAAGAACTGGCTCCAGGTATTATTGAGAAAAAAGTCCGAGAATTAGCAGAAACAACTCTTGAAGATACCAGAACTAAAAAGGAACTAACCCCTACCTACAGGATCCCCTCAGCATCGAGTCCAATGGAGTTATTTAGGCTTAATGTTATTACAGGAACTAATTGCAGTGCTTATCTATCAGTAGGACGCAAAACACTTCAGCAGGAATTTCGCGGACAAAGTTGCTATCGTGGGATAGAAAAACCCGTTCCTCTCAAAAGATCGGATGCTAAAGAAAAAGTGAAAAATCAAGCTGGATTAGACGTTCACGAACTAACAACGATACCCCCATTTACCGATCAGTGGCCAACTCCCAATCCCCTTGAAATTGTCGTGACGTTACGACAACCGGGAGATGATTGCGATCGCCTGGCAGCGCTGGTAGAATCATTGCGTTACGGCTTCGGTCACTACAGAGAGTGGACGAGTTTACCAGCACCGCTCTTTTTCGAGCGCGTTGTGCGAGATTATATCAGTGCATTTACACTCTCTGATGAAGAGGATGAAGCTGAAGAAGATTGAAAGAAATAAGTATCACCGACCAGAACAGAACAACGTTGTCTTCGGCGATCGCCCCAATACAAGTTTGGGACTGGCATCGGGGCGATCGGGACCGAACCGCAAATTAAGCGCTATTATTGGAACCCCGATCCTTGTCCGCAGCGCTATGGGTTTCGACAAGCGGTCCGTTGGATATAGTCTGTTAATGCCCATCCAGGAATATCATAGCTTCGCGGAGTGCATCGGTGACGATATTATCATGACTAACCGCATGGAGAATGGCTTTGCAGCTCGATCGTGAATTTTTGTAGTGTGAACGTGTGAACGAGTCGCATAGTAGGCTGAGTTGAGGAAGGAGCACTCTTTCGCAGGCACTCCTGTGCGTTAAACTAAGAATTGACTGGGCTCTGGATGCCGAAGCTTAGTTAGATATGGCGATCGGGTCCTGGTAAACAGATCGGTTGGTAGGATTATAGCAGCGATCGCCGATCGGGGCTATCTGGATAACCCCAGGTTTTAGCGAATGGGCTAGATTAGAGAGAAAAGAGGAAATGGATAAATATGGGTGAAAATAAGATAAAAGAAATTATTTTCTTGGTGGAAGAGGATCCAGAAAACGGTTATATTGCCAAAGCGATCGGGGAATCTATTTTTACTCAAGCCGATAGCCTGCAAGAACTGCGAGAAATGATTAAAGATGCTGTTCATTGCCATTATCCCGATGAGCAAAATCGTCCTCAACTAATTCGTCTGCATATTGTTCGTGATGAGGTGATTGCTTCATGAAATTGCCTAGAGATCTATCTGGTGAAGCACTGGTTAAGGCTTTAAGTAAATTGGGATATGTTGTCGATCGCCAAACGGGAAGCCATATTCGATTAACGACTCAGGAAAATGGCGAACATCACATTACTATTCCTAACCATAGTCCAATTAAGATTGGGACTCTTAGTGCAATTATGCGTGATGTTGAGAACCACTTTAACTTAACCCGCGATGAATGCCTCACTCGATTATTTTCTTAGGTATTACTATGTATTGAATCAGTTCAATTTCCCAAGGTCAAGATATTCCGAGTTTACAGGTAGCTGTTGTCCGTCACTATTGGGAAACTCAAAGGGGCATTTGACAGCAGGCAGAAAGATGTGTTAAGCTAAGAATTGACTGGGTTCAGGATGCCGAAGCTTAGTTGGATATGGCGATCGCGTCGGTGATTTTCACGTTCGGTGGGCTCGGCCTGGGAACGTGCAGTTGAGGATCTGCCTCCAGTCACAAACAGATCGTCCTACCGGTGTCCAACAGTAAGCCTTTCAGGGGCGATCGGCCATTCAATTTACCTCTAAAAATTAGGGTCGCTATCATCTATGATAAGATATAGTGAGCGCGAAACTCGCTCGATCGTGATTCAATAAGAAAAAGCCGTGAGTAATATTCTGCAAGTTAACCCGCAAGGCGGTTTGAATATACCAGCAGCAATGCTGGGCCACATCTCTCCTAACCGTCGCTATGTGGTAGAAGTCACCTCTGAGGCGATCGTCTTACGTCCAGAAACATCTACAGCCCTCTGGCAAAGAACCACACCAGCAGAAAGAGTAAAACACTGGCAAGCATGGGCAGGCAAACTAAATGTTACTTCCCCAGGGCTTCCTGATGCCGCCCTCAGCCGTGATAATATTTACGATTGATGACTCGTTATCTACTCGATACTAACATTCTGCTCCGCGCTAGAGATCCATCCGCGTCTAACTATCAACTTGCAGTAGACACAGTATCCCAATTGTTGGCACAAGACATCGAATGTGTCATTACTGCCCAAGTGTTGATAGAATTTTGGGTAGTGGCTACGCGCCCAATTGAAGTGAATGGTTTAGGATGGAATATACAGCAAACCAAAAATGAAATCGATGGAGTTCTCGATCGGTTTCCACTTCTAGAAGAAACGCCGCAAATTTTGACAAATTGGTTACAGTTAGTTTCACAGAATGGCGTAAGGGGTAAACGGACCCACGACGCCAGGATACTGGCGGTAATGCAAGTACATGGAGTTACCCATCTACTAACCTTTAATCCCGATGATTTTACTAACATATCCAGTGATATAACGATCGTGCATCCTCAAGAAATTATTCGGGGATAGGAATAATGGAGATCGGCGAGGTTACCTGCGCACTATCTTCGGCTATAAAAAAGCGGGAGCTATTGACAGCAGGTACTCCGATGGGTTAACCTAAGAATTGACTGGGCTGTCCGATGCCGAAGCTTAGTTGGATATGGCGATCGGGTCCATGTAAACAAATCGCTCGCTTAATAGAGGAACAATTTATGCAAACCCAAGAAATCATTACAAACCCTATATCTACAACCAGCAAGGTTCGAGAACAAATCCGCCAAGAAATTGAAAAAGCACCGGATGAAATTTTGGAGAGCGCTTTAGAGTATATTCTCTTTCTCAAGTCTCGTTATGCTGACTCATTAATGGCAAAACAGACTCCCTCTACCGGGGCATCAATCCTCAAAACACTGGAACGCATTGGTACATGGGAAGGGGATGACTTTGATGAGTGTTTAGAGTTAGTGCATACATCTCGTAGTAAGTTATATGTTACAATTGATGAAAACGAGGCTGAAGACGCGGAGTAAAAATAATCTATGTTTTTGTTGGATACAAATCACTGTAGTTTAGCCATTAGAAATCAACCCGATATCCTAGCTGAGTTGGCAGCACTCGATCGATCGCAGGTTTCAACTTGTGTCATCGTGCAAGCTGAATTGATTTATTATGGCAGAGAATTCCCAAAAACGGGAGAGTAATCTCAATCTTGTCAGGGAGTTTTTGAACAATATTTTCATCTATGAAATTGATTCGGTAACGGCAGAAATTTATGCCGCATTTCAGGCAGATTTGATGCGACAGTTTGCTCCCAAACAGAAAAGTAAACGCCGGAAAACTAAACTCATTGATATTGGCGTCAGTCAACACGACCTATGGATTGCTTCAATTGCTATCCAACACAATCTAATACTTGTTTCTGCGGATAGCGACTTCCAACGAATCAAAACCGTGCGCGATCTATCCGTCGAAACTTGGATTGAATGAGTTCAATTTCCCAAGGTCAAGATATTCTGAATTTACAGTTGTTGTCCGTCACGGGAAACCCAAAGGAGCACTCCAGGCACTCCGATGCATTAAGCTAAGAATTCACTGAGTTCTGGATGCCGAAGCTTGGATTATATAGCAATATCAATGATTTGTGCAATCATGCTTTAAAAGCAAGGGGGCGATCGCCGTCGTTCGTAGTAAAGACTAAAGTCTTTCCCCCCCCCGATCGCCCCGTTCGTAGTAAAGACTTTAGTCTTTACCGGGTTCGCCGTGATATAATAAGAATAGCAATTGTGACTCAGAAGGTAAGATAGTCATGACACAAGAACTCGCAGACATCAGAACTTGTATCCTGTCAGGTCGGTATGACGAGGCATTGATGCTAGTAGACGAACTAGAAGGAATGAGTAAAAAAGCCATTTTACAAAATATCGAGAGTTTTCTGGTAAGAATGCTGGTACATTTGATTAAAAACCAAGTCGAGGAAAGGATGACTAATTCCTGGTATGCTTCGATCAGAGATTCAGTGCTGAAGATTCAAGGACTAAATCTGAAAGAGAATAAAACCTCTTACTATATTAAGCAGAATGAATGGGATGAATACTTAGAAATGGCTTTTACTGATGCCATTGCGGTGGCGAGTGAGGAAGTTTTGGATGGGCGAGTAACGCCACTCAAACTCGAAGAGATAGTAGATAGGACAGCAGTAGTTAATGAAGCGACGCAACTACTAAATTTGACTTACGAACATTCAGCGAAAACAATACGCAATGTCATGATGGAGGAAGTGAGTAAACTGCCAGGTGGAGAAGATTGGAAATTAGGCCGTTCGTAGTGTCGTTCGTAGTAAAGACTAAAGTCTTTCCCCCGATCGCCCGCCGCCGATGCTATAATATCATTTTGGAAAATGCTATTATTTTATAGTTTAAGCATCATTTTAGTTAGTCGGTTTTAACCGACTTTAGCTATTAGCCTCTGGTTTGAACCAGAGGCGGGCTAACAGCGAAGTAAGGGAATTATAGGCTTGAAAATTAGGATTAATATTGTCATGACACGAGAACTGATAGACCTGAGAACTAGCATCCTGTCAGGGCGGTATGAAGATGCCTTGGCGATCGCAGATGAACTGGAGTGGATGAGTAAAAAATCAACATTACGAAAGATAAGAAGTTATCTAATTAGAATGCTGATTCAGTTGATCGAGAACCAAGTCGAACAGCGACTGAGGAATTCCTGGGCCATTTATATCCGAGATGCAATTATGGAAATTCAAGATTTGAATCTCATGGACAATAAAAAATCCCATTACGTGAAGGCAGATGCATGGGAGGAGTTGCTAGAACTAGGTTTTGATGCAGCAATTTATCAAGCTAGCTTAGAAGTGGGAAATGGCGAATATCAACCAGTACAACTGCTGTAATTAGCAGATAAGGCAGAGATAATGAGGATAGCAAATAAATTACTCTCTTTGACTTACTCACATTCAGCAGATAGCTTTGGAAGTGCAATCAATGAAGAATTGAGGAAATTAGCAGGCGGTGCCGATTGGAATAAAGTAGGATAGAGTTGCAGATGAACGACGAACAATCGATTATAATTAACCTAGAAGTTACGGCAACTAAAGAACGCCTCGATCGCCACCTGCCCCAGGAACTGCCATACCTATCCCGTTCTCGGATCCAAAAGCTGATAGAACAAGGGCACGTGCAAGTCAATGGCAAGGTCTGCACTGCCAAAAAGACGATCGTGCAAAGGGGCGATCGCCTCACTCTCAGCATTCGGACGGTCCAACCGACGCTGGCAGGCGAGACGCCCGCCCTACAACCGGAAAACATCCCTTTAGATATTCTCTACGAAGATGAAAGCTTGCTAATTGTCAACAAACCTGCTAACTTAGTCGTCCACCCGGCACCAGGTCACGAAACTGGGACCCTAGTCAATGCAATTTTAGCTCACTGTCCCGACTTAGGGGGAATTGGGGGGGAAATGCGACCGGGAATAGTCCACCGACTGGATAAAGATACCACAGGGGCGATCGCGATCGCCAAAACCGACATCGCCCTGCAACATCTGCAAGGGCAACTGAAGGCCAAGACGGCCCGACGAGAATACCTGGGAGTAGTCCACGGTGCCCCCAAAGACAGCGAGGGCACCATCGACCAACCGATCGGGCGTCATCGAGGCGATCGCAAAAAAATGGCAGTCGTACCCCTAGAAAAAGGAGGACGAACTGCCATTACCCACTGGCAAATATATGAAAGATTGGGTAACTACACCCTCATGCAGTTCCAACTAGAAACCGGTCGCACCCATCAAATTCGCGTCCATGCTGCCTATATCGGCCATCCCATAATCGGCGACCCCACTTACAGCAAGAATCGGGGAGTGGGTGTCAACCTGCCCGGTCAAGCACTTCACGCTTGGAAACTGCGGTTGCAGCATCCCCTATCTGGGGAGTGGATACAGGCGATCGCCCCTCCACCGGCAGCCTTTACTAGACTCTTAGAAGTCTTGTGCCTACGCTGTGGTTCTCCGATAGGGCACCATTGCCTCGTAATTGATGTTGACAGTTGACACCCTGCCTCCGGGGTTACCTGTGGGAGAAATTGCCCGTGCCATACCCATAAACAGAGATGGATCCCCTGCCTTGGCCTTCTTCTCTTGTGGAACAAAACGGCGCACCTGAGTCTGCCAAACAACTTGCGGGAAGCCTGCTATGGACCGGTAGTATGGACCATAACGAGGCGTCTTCAGGTTAAATGGCGTCTCCCCTTGCGCACGTTGGGGCAGACTCCGTCGCCGTTGATAGGGGACTGTATCATAACCAAAATTGGCCATGTACTCCTCGCAAGAGAGCAACTCATCTATAAAACCTTGCACGCCCTTAGTGGCGATCGCGATCGACCAAGCGAGTTTTTCTCGTTCCCCGTAAACATCACGACCCAGCAGCCGCTGCACGCACATTTCCACAAACCGGTAGTTGCTGTTCGTCTCGTAATTCAGGCGCAGGAACGGAGCGGAAGTCACCAGACCCTTGATAAAATCCCGCACTGTGATTTGTCCGAACCGCAGCTGGGATTCCAAGAATGTTTGCCGGTTACTCTTGAGTATCTGATGTTCGCTATACACCTGACGATAGGCCGCCCAAATCAACTCGTCGATTCCACCTGCCGACAGCAAGTTTTCGCTGGAGTAAATTGTGGGTTGCTCTTCTCCGGGAATCTCATACCCAGCTACCCGAGGATTTATGGTCACGGGGGCGTAGTCTAATAACGGAATTGCCACCTTTATTAAATCTCCCTAATCTGAGAAAATCTTACAAACCTTAACTTTTAACTATATAGCAATCGCGTGTCTATCTCTCAAACAAATTTATCTGTCCCTCGATCGCGACTTTGTGCAATAATTCTTAACATTGAGCGATCGACAACCGTCGTTTATGAGTACCCCATCCAAAAAGCCAGAGGATTTATCCGGCATGATACTTGCGGCCAGTAACGCAAGTAAGTTTCCATCTCTGACTGCCGCTGGGGCGGTTCTAATCCCAGTCCCAAACAGAGATGACATATAACCTCAAAAAATCGCCGATCGTGACCGGGGGAACATAAATGAGCATGGGCATATTCATGGACGACGACCCTCAACCAATCCGCCGGTGCCGTCCTACCCACATCGATCAGGATCGCCACAGGATTTCGCCAGATATTGCAACAACCGTCAATGCCAAACTCTGGGGCTAAAGGGGTGGCCAGAATGCGGACCTGACGGCGCACCTCTACATGAAAGCAGCCGTGACAGGCTTCCAGACTGCCATGCAGTTGGGCATTAATGGCGTCAATGTGATTGCCAACCCAGGTAATCAGGCGTGGATTATCCGGAACCTCCACCATCTTTGGGTCTAAGGCCAGTTGGCGCACAGCCTGCAAATACTCATAGCCGCGTACAAAGGGATCTGGACTGACCTCACCAGCCCCATACCGAGTAATACTGTCTGGGTTCCCTGGCATCCTCTACTTGTTGGGGGGTTACCTCTTTACTGCTATAAACATCTAAGTCCGATCCGATCCGGGTTTCCACACATAACGATGCGGTGCTGAATCCCCCGAAACGCTTCACCGCACTGGTCCGCATCCGCAGATCCGGGTTAATAAAGGAGAAACGTTCTTGAGAACTCATCGTTTCATATTCGGTCAGCAGAATCAGCCCATCAGCATCGTCCATCAAATAACGACCAGCTACTGGCACTATTTCAGCATAGCCTTTTTCTCGTAGTAACTGACCTGCTCTGGGATTGTCCCGATCGGGCACTAGGACCATCACCGTCGAGTCCGTATGATTTTCATCTGTTTTATCCCACGCCATTGTCCCCTCCCAACTGACTAGGGCTCCACCTGCGGCCAAACTCGGGTCTACCTGATGTAACTCGCAGATTTCCACCACTCTCCGAGAGTCCGCTGCCAGAGTTTTCACTTCAATCTCTGAGGCCCCTGTCTCCGCACGCCTGAAGGGCAGATGATGTGTCGATCGCCGAGAACGCCACTTGCCGGCACTCTGCCCAAAAAATTCCATTACTTCCATCTCATTTCCCCATCCAACTGCTGACATCTATGACCGGATTCTACCATGCTGTCGCCGCCCGGTTTTTATTAAGTTTTGTTATTTTTCTAAATTATCGCTTGACAATGTATACATTTTAGCATCCAAGCTGTGTTACATTAGTTAACAATCAGGAAAAGACAATCGTACTTGGGAGTAAAGCTATGAAAATCCCTTCCAATCTCACCTTGGAGCAACAATTCAAACTGAAAGTCTACCAAGATCAGGTCAAGAGTATGAGTAAGCAAGAAGCTCAGGAATGCTTGCTCGAAGTATTGCGACAGATGATGGTCAAAGATAACTTAGTCAAGCAGCTCCTTAAGAATGCCTAAGCTGCTATGGACTCTCCTGATAACCGGTTGTCGGGGCACGGCCGACCGCGCCCCCCTCAGTCTTCTCAGAGGCGATCGCATTGATTTCCTCTGCTGCTGGGAATTCTTGCCGCAACAGACGATCGTACTTGCGCAGTCCCGGACACCTGCCACTGAATCTACCGATTTTTCCGGAACGGTAGATCGTCTTCAGGTCTGCGATCAGTTCCGCTTCCCAACCACGATACTGCCGGTCTAGAACCACAATTTGCCAGCCAAATTGCCTACAGAGCCATTCAACAAAGTCAACCCTAAATCTAACTAGCCGGTCTTGGTGGGCAACCACAATACATCTTTGATACAGCATAGGGGATGACTCGTTCTAACATGGCCAGGAATCTACGCCGCCTAAAATTGAGTCCGGAGCCAATTTCGGCGATCGCTTCACAGCCTGGATACTCTGCCATTAGATCGGCAGTTTGTCTCCTCGATGTCTGATTTTTCCGGAACGGTGGGGTTGCCGGCGTTGCATCCCGATTTTTCGCGCAGCGTAGACATCGAAAGCTTTCCGGTGGCAACTCTGGCATACAGAACACAGGAATTTTGACTGTCATCTGTAGTTTTGCCAGTATCTCCGTTCGCGTAGCGTGCGCGCAGCGCATTCGCGCACCTGAGTGCCGTGCGCAGCGCTTCCCCTCACGCCGGAGATATTCTTCCAGGTCGTAACGTCTTTGTCCTGCCGATGATCGCCTTGATTTTACCTTGCGCTTCCCATCTCGTCAGAGTTCTGGTATGAACTCCCAAAGCCTGAGCTGGGCAGGTATGGGAGGCATCACATAATGATTAGACATCTTTCTTCTTCCTGTTAGTGCCGGTCAGCTACTGACTGCTTTCGCTGCCTCCTGGGAGCGCTAACCGCACTACCCAGGAGGCAGCGACCACTGACTACTGACCAATGATTGTCCAAAATATACTAATAATTTCCCAAACAATAGCCCTGATGGAGGAGAAGTCGATGTCTGAGGGGTTGCCTGCGTTGCATCCCTATCGTTTCCAGAGACACCCACCCATGTCGTTGCCTGCTGGCGAACGACAGGGTGGGTGCTCTTGGAAACGAATCCCTCACGGGACGCGCAGCGCATAGACATCGAAAGTTGGGACAGAGAAATATTACAGATTATTACTTTGTCATTAATAATTGGGACTGCAAAACCAATCATCGCCTAAAGTAGAGATTAGCTGGTCAGATTGGTTGACGAGCAAAAGCAGAGTACCTTGATTAAGGAGATCTAAATGCTAGACGCATTTTCCAGAGCAGTAGTAACAGCGGATACCAAAACCGCATGTATAGGTGCTGCAGAAATCGCTGGACTGAAAAGTTTTATCACCGAGGGCAACAAGCGCCTGGATGCAGTAAACGCGATCGCCAGCAACGCCAGCTGCATCGTGTCTGATGCTGTTTCGGGCATGATTTGCGAAAACACGGGTTTGATCCAAGCTGGTGGAAACTGCTACCCCAACCGCCGCATGGCTGCTTGCCTGCGTGATGGTGAAATCATCCTCCGCTACGTCACCTATGCCCTGTTGGCTGGTGATGCTTCCGTCCTGGAAGACCGTTGCTTGAATGGCCTGAAGGAAACCTACATCGCTTTGGGCGTGCCCACAACTTCAACGGTCCGCGCCGTTGATATCATGAAGGCTGCTGCAGTGGCATTTATCAATAATACTGCTAGCCAGCGCAAGATGGAATACACCCAAGGTGATTGCTCGGCCCTGGCATCAGAAGCAGCAGGCTACTTTGACCGGGTGGGCGCTGCTATTAGCTAGCCAAATCCTTGAACGAGTTAAAGCAGAACTTCTCGGTGGGCTTTGAAGGCTCATTGAGAGTGCGTCACTTTTGTCAAAATCCATTCAAGAGAGAACAAGAATGAAATCAGTTATTAGCACGGTTGTTACTGCTGCAGACGCAGCAGGTCGTTTTCCCAGCAGCTCGGATCTGGAGTCAGTCCAAGGTAGTCTGCAACGGGCCGCAGCTCGCATGGAAGCAGCAGAAAAGCTAGCTGCAGGCATCGATAAGGTCACCAAAGAAGCTGGCGATGCTTGCTTTAACAAGTACCCCTACCTGAAAAACGCGGGTGAAGCCGGTGATTCCCAAGTCAAGATCGACAAATGCTACCGCGACCTGGGTCACTATCTGCGCCTGATCAACTACTGTCTGGTGGTTGGCGGTACTGGTCCCCTGGATGAGTGGGGTATTGCTGGTCAACGGGAAGTTTACCGCTCTCTGAACCTGCCGACTGCTCCCTATGTGGCAGCCCTGGAATTCACCCGCGATCGGGGTTGCGCTCCTCGGGATATGTCTGCTCAAGCTTTGGTAGAATACAAGGCTTATCTGGACTACGTGATCAATTCTCTGTCCTAGAGAAATCGCTGTAAAATTCGCGTAGGACAGGCGTCCTCGCCTGTCGTGCCTAGGGGCTCTTAGTAAATTGCTTTGCCTGGTCAGGGTTGAGTAGTGGCTAAGAGTCCCTACTGTTGTGCTATGGTAATCGCGCTATGGATAAACGGTTTTTCAATATCTTTAATTTGACGGAAGACCAGGCGATCGCCCTGTTGAAAACTCCGTTAGACGAGCTGGAAGATAAGTCGGACCGCTATGTGGCGGCATCCCATTTAATAAATTTTCCGACACAGGGGTCGATCGCGGCTTTGATAGAAACTATACAAAACCCAGACCAGGCAATGTATCATCGCATTGCCAGACGGAAGGCGGTGGAAAGTTTGGGGCGTTTGCAAGCAGCAGTGGCATTGCCCGTGATTCGCACTTGTTTGGCGGATGATGATTGCTATACGGTAGAAAATGCTGCCTGGGCGATCGGGGAAATTGGAACCGCAGACGAAACAATTTTAGCAGAAATTGCCCAGTTATTAGAAAAACCGGAGCAGACTTACCGGGTGATTATTCAGGTGCTGGCTAAATTGGATTATAAACCGGCTCTGGAGCGGATTAGGAAGTTTGTAGAGGATAGATCTCAACCGATAGCAAGTGCGGCGATCGCGGCTGTCTGTCGGTTCACAGGGGATTACACTCAGATGTCCAAAGTGATGCAACTTCTGCAACATCCTAACGTTAACGCACGGCGGGGCTGCATTCAAGATTTGATCGATGCTAAATATTACCAGGCAATTCCTAAAATTGCTAGCTGTCCTGTTTCTCTAGTGTTTCGCTTGCGGGGCATTAGACTGTTGGCAGAAGCAGGGGTGCCAGCAGGTGAGATTAGCTTTGTAGATATTGAACCCTCTCTGGATCGAGTGATTCGCGATCGCCCTACGGACCTAGAATTAGTACATGAATACGAAGAAATACCTAGTCTGGAATTTTTAATTTCTGAACTATATCACACAGATTTTGGGCGGTGTTATCTGGGTAGCAAAACTATCCTGGAAGTTTATCCAGAACAAGCTCCGGAAGCGCTGATGGCTACTTTTGCGGAGAAAGCTCATAATGATTATGGTGCTCACTATCATGTGGTAAAACTGTTGGGTTGGCTGCAATATGCCCCGGCTTATGAGTTGCTGGTAGAAGCTCTACAAAACCGCAACCCTCAGTTTCAAAAGTCACGGGCCGCAGCGGCGATCGCCCTCGGGAACTTAGGAAACGATTCGTCTGCGAAGAAGCTACGCGATCGGGCAATAGAGCTGCTGTTAGATAGTCTGAAAACCGAAATTTGTGAATTGAAATATGCTTGCTTGCTGGCCTTAGAACAGTTGGGGGCGAAAAGCGATTCTACCATTGCAGAAGATGATTCAGATTGGTTGGTGCGGGCGAAAGCACTGGGTGATAATAGCAATGTATAGAGGATAACTCTATGCTTTGTTTTTTGGCTCTGGCAGGACCGGTAGCCTATCGGTACGTGTGCGATTTTACGGGCCGCAGACGGCCCGCGCCAGGGCCAACTGAAAATCGTAAATCGAAAATGGCGAATTGGGCAATTTACCATTCGCGATTTACCATTCGCAATTTACCATATTCGCAATTTTGCCTCTCGTGTCGTGAGCGACACGAGAGGCAGATTGACAAAGGTGCAAGATATAAGTAAAAAGCAAAACTAGAGCAAAAGTAAGCATTGGGGATAATTTTGAGTAAGAATCCAGAAGTAATAGCAGCCCACGGCGGTCAACTGGTAAATCGGATCGCCACAGCCTCCGAAAAGGAAGAATTTCTTGGCCAAGCCGAAAAATTACCCAGAGTCCAGCTAGACGAACGGGCACTCTCGGACCTGGTAATGATCGCGATCGGCGGCTTTAGTCCTCTGACGGGCTTCATGGAACAGGCAGACTACGAACCAGTAGTAGAATCTATGCGACTAGCCAATGGCCTGCCTTGGTCAATTCCCATCACCCTCTCGGTCACAGAAGAGGTGGCCGAACCCCTTAAAGAAGGCAACTGGGTGCGTCTAGACGACCCAAGGGGAAAATTAGTCGGCATTTTGGAGTTGACTCAGAAATACCGCTACAACAAAGCCCATGAGGTGACCAATGTCTATCTCACAGATGAGAGCAAACACCCAGGGGTAAAAGTAGTCTACGACTCAGGTCCGATTAATCTGGCGGGACCGATATGGTTGCTGCAACGCGACCCCCATCCCCAGTTTCCCAAATACCAGATCGATCCGGCTGACACCCGGGCCAAGTTCCAAGCAAAAGGCTGGAGGTCGGTAGTCGGCTTCCAAACCCGCAACCCCATCCACAGAGCCCATGAATACATCCAGAAATGTGCAATAGAGACTGGCATAGATGGTCTATTGCTGCATCCCCTGGTCGGGGCGACCAAAAATGATGACATTCCCGCCGACGTGCGGATGCGCTGCTATGAAATTATTTTGGAGAAATATTACCCCAAAGACCGGGTGATTTTGGCAATTAACCCAGCTGCCATGCGCTATGCAGGACCGCGAGAGGCAATTTTCCACGCCCTAGTGCGGAAAAACTATGGCTGCACTCACTTCATTGTCGGACGGGATCATGCTGGGGTAGGAGATTACTATGGCACCTACGACGCCCAATATATCTTTGATGAATTTCAGCCAGGGGAACTGGGCATTGTGCCGATGAAATTTGAACATGCTTTCTATTGCACGATCACCCAGACCATGGCGACCAGCAAGACAAGTCCGAGTACCCCAGAACAACGAATTCACCTGTCAGGGACAAAGGTGCGGGAGATGCTGCGCCGGGGCGAGTTGCCACCACCGGAGTTCTCGCGCCCAGAAGTGGCCGCCGAACTGGCACGGGCAATGCAAGGGCAGACATAGTCAGCGGTCAGCGATTGCGCTGCGCGTCCCGTGAGGGATACGGTGGTCAGTGGTCAGTGGTCAGTGGTTCGCGATGCCAGAATTTTGAATGAGAGAATTTTTAATTTTCAGAGTTGGCGGACATCATCGTCAACCAACAAACAGATGGTAGGCTAATAGCTGATAGCTATTAGCTGAGAGCTGATATGAAACGGCGGGATTTGTTGCAACGGCTGGGCTGGACAATGGCAGCCCTGGGAATTAGTGAGGCTGGACTGTCACTACTGGGGAGGCGCTATTACCAAGCCCTAGCCCAACCCACCAGTCGGAAGTTAGCTCTGCTAGTGGGCATCAACCAATATCCCACAGCAGCACTTACAGGTGGCGTCACAGATGTAGAACTACAACGCTCACTGCTGATCCATCGGTTTGGCTTCAGTGCAGATGATATTCTCACCCTAACAGATCGGCAAGCCACAAGGCAGCAGATCGAATCCGCCTTTATCGAGCATCTGATAGAACAGGCAGGTGCTGACGATCTGGTAGTATTCCACTTCAGCGGCTATGGTAGGCAGGTTCGCCAGGGAGAAGTAGTGCAAAACACTTTGGTGCCAGTGGATGGGGGAGATCCATCACCAGCAAATCCTCAGGTGAATGACTTATTGACCGAAAGGCTGCATCTGCTGCTGGGAACGCTGCGGACGGATAAGGTGATAACGAGTCTGGATACGAGCTACCTTAATGTATCTGACTCCCAGTTGGTGGGTTCCTTGTGGCTGCGAGCTCGTAATGGTGTAGTGGATGGAGTTCCCAGCAGTGAGGCACTAGCCGTGCCAGAAAAACTCCGACAAAATCTATGGGCAGATACGGCAAAACTCCAGAACGTTAGCCAACTACCAGTGATGGTATTGGCGGCGATAAATCCCACGGGGAGTCCCCAGGGGACAGGGGGGAAAGCATTTGAGGCGCAATGGAATGGGTTTAGCGCTGGTCTATTTACCTACGCCCTCACCCAGCAGCTGTGGTTAGCAACGCCAGCGACCACCCTACAAGTCAGTTTCTCTCAGGCATCGGGAGTAGTAGAGCAACTAGCTAGTAACGAAGAGCAGCCAAGGTCGATTGGGAAAAAAAGTGATTACCTCACTCCGAACAGTATATTGGGGGCTGATGGCGTAGTCAGGGGGGTAGAGGAAGATGGCAAAACCGCACAGCTGTGGCTGGGTGGACTACTGCCAAATATACTAGAAAATTATGGCGTTAATTCTCTGCTGAGGGTGCTACGATGTCCCTCGGGTAGTGCGAATAGCGCTCCCGATTTTTCCGGAACGGTGGGACATCGTAAGTCAGAGGCACAATTGCAGCTGAGATCCTGTGAGGGTCTGACGGCAAAGGCAAATATAAAAACAGGGGACTCGATAGTAGTGGGGCAATTTGTCCAAGAAGCAATCAGGGTCTTACCCCGTTCTTTGTCATTGACAGTGGGACTGAGCCCTGGGTTGGAACGCATTGAGCGGGTGGATGCCACCAGTGCTTTTTCAGGTGTTGATAATGTCAAGACAGTGGCGATCGAAAAATATCCACAGCCAGTAGATTGTCTGTTTGGTAAAGTAGACAAGGGTGACAGCCTCTCAGGGGTTCAGAATAGTTACGGCCTGTTCTGGCCAGCAAACATTCCTATTAGCAATACAGGAGGATCTAAAGGGGAAGCGGTGAAAAAAGCTGTGCAGCGGCTCACACCGCAATTGCAAGCCCTGCGAGGGGCCAAGTTGTTGCGGTTGACAGAAAACGCGGGCTCTTCTCGTTTGGGGGTAAAAGCTGCCCTAGAAATGGTTACTACCCAAGAGCGGTTCGTAATAGGACTCCAACCTGTCCGAGCCGAAATTCCCAACGGGTTGAAGTCACCCTCTGGGTTAAAGCCACCCTCATTGGCGGGAGCAGAAATTTTGCAAGTGCCAGTGGGGAGCAGGCTCCGCATTCGACTAAAGAATAAACAGTCTCGCCCAGTTGATTTTCTGCTGTTTGGCTTGGATAATAATGGGAGTACAATTAACATCTGTAAACCTGCGAGGGTAACTATATCCCCAGTCGCAGCAACTCATGCAGTCTCCCAAGGGGCTAGAGGTGAGACAGAAAAATCCATCTTCAAACGGCAAGTCATTGCCCCAGGGGAAACTCTGGTTGTGCCTCAAGCCGCTTCGGTGGAATGGGCGGTGTCCGGTCCCAGGGGACTGGTCGAAACTAAACTGATTTTCTCTGTTGCTCCTTTCACTCAGACTCAGGAGGTAATAGCAAAGTCCCCAGCGGCAAGGGATGACTCATCGGCTATGCTATTGAATCCTTTAGATGTGGCACAGGCGCTGCTAGAGGACTTGCACAAGGCGAGTGAACCATCGGCCTCGGATCTGGGGCTATCGACGACGGACTCCTTTGCCCTGGATGTGAATGCCTGGGCAACCCTCAGCTTCATTTATAAGGTGGTATGATACCTCGTTCCCACGGCTCTGCCGCCGTCTTCCGCATGCGGAAGACACCGGCTTTTAAGCAGTTAGTTGGCGAAATGCCGAAATTGGTGGGGATTTCTTGAGGGCCGAGATGGCAGAGGTTGGGTTGAGGTTCCTTACCCAACCTACGGGAGCTAAAGCGCAATTACAAACCTATTCATAAATACTTTTGCAATAACAATTTTAGCTTATCCTTGGTAACCGCAGGCATTTGCTCGGGCGGGGTTAAAATGGCGAACTTTAAGGCCGAGTGCGCATCGGACAGGGGAGGATTGGCGCTCAGACGCTTGACGGTTTCTTGAATCACATTTTGCGCATTGATGGCATTGCGTCGGAGATAATCAATCACCATATCTATGGTTACATGGTCGTGGTCTGGATGCCAGCAATCGTAATCAGTTGCTAAAGCTAAGGTTGCATAGGCGATTTCTGCTTCCCGGGCTAACTTCGCTTCGGGCACTGCGGTCATGCCAATTATTGTCGCCCCCCAGCTGCGATAAAGATTTGACTCGGCCTGAGTAGAAAATGCTGGACCTTCCATGCAGATATATGTGCCGCCGCGATGCAGGGTGATATCTGGTAATTCCAAACTGACAATTGCATCGGCAAGAATTCCAGCTAATTGACTACAGACGGGATGACCAAAAGCAATGTGGGCCGCAATCCCGTTCCCGAAAAAGGTGGAAGTTCGATTCTTGGTGCGATCGATATACTGATCGGGCAGCACCATATCCATTGGTTTGACTTCTTCTTTGAGGGAACCAACAGCGGAAGCAGAGATCAGATACTCCACGCCCAAACTCTTCATGGCATAGATATTGGCACGGAAGGGCAACTCCGAGGGCAGGAGATGATGATTGCGACCGTGACGGGCCAGGAAGGCTACCCGGGTTCCGGAGAGGGTGCCGAGGATGATGGAGTCAGAAGGGGGACCGAAAGGCGTGTCAACTTGTACTTCTTCTAGATCCTGGAAGGCGTCCATTTTATACAGACCGCTACCGCCGATAATCCCAATCTTTGCTTGTGCCATGAGTTTTACCTAGATTTGGTTGCCATGTCTAGTTTACTGGGTTATAATCAAGATAGATGATTTGGGAGCAAGTCCAGAGTAGTCAAAACATGAGTCTGCCAAAACCGATCGGTTGCCAAAAAGAAGTACTATACCTGCCAGCCCGGGGACACATAGCCGTGTTGGGAACTGCCGGCAGTGGGAAAACCATACTGGCAATTTTAAGAGCAGCCTATCTTGCCAAGCGAAATACAGAGCATCACGGCAAAACGCTGTTAATTATATTTAATCGCGCTTTGGTCTCTTACCTGAAACATTTACAAGAGCACAGCATAGCTGATGTAGTTGTGGAGAACTACCACAAGTTTGCCAGGGGCTATCTTAGCTATCGTCATAAAATGTCCTCTAAGGATATTGTTCAACCAGAAGACCGCGATGGGTTAATTAAGAAAGCAATAGAACAGGTATCTGTAGAATGCGGAGCGAATGATATTTTCGATCGTCCCGTGCATTTTTTTTGCAGAAGAGATGCGCTGGATAGCACAGCAAGGTATTACCACATACCCAGGATATAAAGATATTGAGAGCGGGGGCAGTTATGGTACTATAATATAATAGCACCTAGGGACCGGGAGCGAGTATTTAAGATATACGAGGCTTATCAAGAGTTGCGTGCAAGAACGGGGAAACGGTATGACTGGGACGACATGGCTACGGGTGCATCCCACTTTCGCAAGGGCGCTAGCGCAGCGGCTGCGCAGCAGCTAGCATTCGGAGAGTCTATCTGTAAACTTATGTCATAATTGGCGCAAGAATGCCAGTCGCCCCTACAGCTATCTTTGCAAATCTGGGATGCACCCTCTCCCAGGGTGCATCTCATATTTGCCTCGCCTTCTCGCCAGAAATGATCTGATCGCTAGCTAAAGCAATTCCTGCTGATGGTTCCCTGACATTCTATGGCTGGCGCCACGCTGCGCGAACGGAGATGTTGCTCAGCAGATTTATGGACATCGGATTTCTTGGCGAGACTTGACATCAAGAAGGTATGGGAATTTAAAGAAAACTATCGGAATACGCAACAAATTGCTAAGTTGGGTCTGGAAATTGCAAATATGCCTTACTTTAGAGGACTCCCCGATATCGTAGAACCGGTTGCACCCAAAGCGGACGGTCCTTTGCCAACTCTTGTTGAATGTTCCTCTATTGACCAGGAAATCAAGTTGGTTGTCAAACTTGCTATCGATGCAGCAAGTGTTCAGACTGTAGCAATTCTGTTGCGCGATCGCCAAGACGAAAACAAAATTATTCGGGACCTACCAAGGAATAGTATCAGACTCGATCGAAATCTGACTACTTGGCGGTCCGGTCCGGGAGCATCTCACTTATGTAATGAGTAATTGTACTCATTGCTAAATCGACAAAGATTCGCCAAGAACGAAAGGCGCTCAATGGAAACTCGAAAATGTTAATCAAGTCCTCAGGCAGCGTTGCGCTTATCTCAACTTAGACTTTGCCTGAGTAAAACTACTTATTGCAAAAGTGAGATGCTCCCCACCCGTGGGCGACAGCATCTGCATATTTTAATTCTTCTGCGGCCCAGGAATTCATCATTCTCAATTAATGTCGAATTCTTGCCAGCTCTGGCTCTATATAATATTAGCAACGCGCCCAAGCAAGAGTCGTTTTATTTAATCGTTATTTAATTTTTCGGCACCTTGTCCCGACGTCGCAGCGCTACGCGCACGGAGGACTGATAAAAATGTTAACTTAGTGGAAGCATATTGTTAACTTTTTTGAAGCTCTCGTCTCAAATCAAGACAGTGTAAGGATTTGAGATTGTAAAGAAATATGTGAGTAAGGCATAGCCTCGTTCCCTGGCAGAGCCAGGGAACGCAAGGGGGGTTTGGGGGATCCGACGACTTGCAGTGAGCGGAGTAACCACGGGAAAATCTTTGGGGTTCCGGGTAACGATCGCCTCCAATTGATTAACTACAGCAGTAGAATACTGAATAGCATCCTCCAAGTCACTGAAATCAGCATTTAGTGCCATTTCCTTGTCTTTACGGATAATGTAGTGTACGTCTGTAACAAAAGTAGATGCTGAGATGTAGCCTTCAACTGCTCCCTGTAAACTTATGTCATAATTTGCGCAACAAAGCTGTGAGCCCCTATAGCTATCTTTGCAAATCTGGGATGCACCCCCGACGCTCTAGAGCGTCGGTCCATTAATAATACGCCGACATTTTCAAATAGGCGTTGCACATTTTCGGGATGATGGGTTATTGCAGATTATGATAATCTGCAATTTTACAGTCAGAATTTATGTATAGTATGATGTTTGTTTTCGACCTAGTCATAATATGTGTTATCATGGATAGTAAGGCGAAAGAATTAGCTAAAGGAGTCGAACATGAAATGTCCCAGATGTGGTTCTGAAAACATCAATAAAAATGGTCACCGACGCGGCAAACAGAATTGAATTTGTAAAGATTGTCGTCGCCAGTTTCTCGAACATTATTATCCGCGCGGTTATTCAGAAGATGTCAAGAAAAATTGTTTGACAATGTACGTTAATGGCAATGGATTTCGAGGTATTGAAAGGATAACTGGTGTCAGCCATAATACTCAAATTGATTGGGTAAAACAGGCAGCTAAAGAATTACCGTCAATCCCTGAAAACTACGATATTCCGGAGGTTGCAGAAATTGACGAGTTGCATACTTATGTCAATAAAAAAAAGAATAAAAAGTGGCTATGGACAGTCGTAAATCATTTCAAGCCAGGGATTATAACATGGGTATTAGGCGATCGTTCTGCAGAAACTTTTAAGCCTATGTGGGATATTATAAAATGTTGGCAATGCTTTTTATACGTTACTGATGGATGGCCTGTTTATCCAATGTTTATTGAATATATTGACCATATAGTCAGCAAAACCTACATGACCCGTGTTGAATGTGAAATAGGTCGATTAAGACATTATCGAGCTGGATTAAAAAGAAAAACATTATGTTACTCAAAGTCCGAAGAAATGTTGAGGCTTTCAATTACAGCTTGTTCAGGAAACAAGTAGAACATTTTTGTGCTAAACTAGAGCTATACTCAATGCAGACCTTATTCAGCTATGGGACGTTACTCTCTGGACCTTAGACAAAAAGTCGTCACTGCTTATAAATTGGGCAAAGGCTCGAGGAGGCAACTTGCCGAGCAGTTTATGCTCAGTCCTGCTACTGTTCATAGTTATATAAAACAATATCGAGAAACGCAAGATCTAACCCCTAAAAAACCCGGCCCCAAACGTCCGGGCAAGCTAGAAGCCTATCGAGACTTGATCGTGAAGATGGTAAAAGATTACCCAGATTGTCCGGTAGGCTGAGGGAAC
The DNA here is from genome assembly GCA_005518205.2 of Hormoscilla sp. GUM202. Classification (GTDB taxonomy): domain Bacteria; phylum Cyanobacteriota; class Cyanobacteriia; order Cyanobacteriales; family Desertifilaceae; genus Hormoscilla. Next base: position 152,663 of record RFFC02000010.1, on the reverse strand, counting down.
ATCTGTTAAATGAGCAGGATGTTTATGTCAGTGTAGGGGGGATGTGTGAGTTCCTAAAAAAAGAAGGCTTAACTCTTAAAAAAAAACTTACCGGGCAGAAAAAGTAGCAACTCCAGCAGTTCAACAGCAGCGAGTTGATTACCGAGAGCGGGTTCGAGATGTCCCACAGGGAAAATTGATATTTATTGATGAGGCAGCTTTCTGGATAGGGATGAGTCGCGAAATGGCCAGGTCGTGTCCGAGAGCGCCGGTGGGCGTCTCTGGACACGAGAGTGAAAAAGGTAAAAAGGCATTCTATTTAAGACCATTTTATAAGGGCAGGAAAATGACGTTAATCGGAGCAATAAGTATTGAAAGGGTTGTGGCGAAAAAAGCAATTAAAGGCTCTATGAAAGGTAAGGATTTTAAGGATTTTGTTGAACATGACCTGGTGGAGAAGCTGAATCCCGGGGATGTGGTAGTTATGGATAACCTTAATATCCATAAAATGAAAGGTATCGAAGAACTGATAGTCGCTACGGGAGCAAGAGTAGAATATTTATCACCCTACTCACCAGACTTCAATCCTATTGAGATGTTGTGGTCAACGGTTAAGTCACTGGTCAGAATGTTCCCAACACGAGCAATGGAGGCGCTAGAAAAGTTAATTGAACTTGCTCTAATGCTGATTGGAACAAATACGTTTAAAAACTGGTTTACTAAATGCTGTTATTGTACTAGCTAACTTGTGAACAATATGTATCTGCTTTGGGTTTCTCAGTGTGATGGATTAAATCTAACCTTTGATGGGATAACATTCAGCAAGTTCGTTGACGATCGAACCCTGGAAATTGATGAATTAAAACTAATTCAAGAAGTTAAGAAGAAATCCCAAGCCTTATCCTTGAAAGACGAAGAACTGCAACAACGACTAACGAACAAAAGAAGCAACAGTCACGATCGCTGGCAAGTCTGCTGCGGTCACCACTTAGTAGAAATCCTGTCTCTTGGCTTACGCAAAGCAATTGGTTCCAATAAAGCTGCTGATGTTGAACCCCATAGTCTTGAAAGGAATTTACGACTTGCTTACGAGGAAGTGTATTTTCGGAAAACGCGACTATACTTAGATATGATAACATGGGAAAGTAACAATCAGCCTTTTCAGGTTTTGCCAAATGATACATAACTTACCGTTTGGTAAAAATCGGATAATTTTAACTCGCTATAGCTAGTGATATAGTAGGGTGGGTGGGCATCGCCCACCTGGCAAGGTGAGACCTATGACTAACTTACTTTTGGCATGGGTGTTGGCTATCCCGACCTTGCTAAAACTGCGGTTCTGCACCGGGAAACTTATCAGTTGGCAGCCCAAACTGAGGCGATCGCCCCTCCCAGGATCCTTAAGACTTGACCTCCAGAGTGCGCAGGCGGTTAATAGCAGCAGCTAACTCAAAGCGGCGGAACTCCGCTAAATCTCCTTGGGGAAACCGCGTCAGCACATCCAAACCACCTTTGGAAATGTCTGCGATCGTCCCATCTAGCATCTGGGCCACCGTATGTTTTCCATCCAGATATTTCTCCTTAGCATATACGATCGCCTCCGCGATCGCTCGCAACTGTCCCACCTCTACGATCTGTTCTACTGCCGACAAATCTATATTCTCATTGCCAAACACTACCCCATCCACATCTCGGACTTTCAATTTCACCGATTTATTCCCTCTGCTAGGGTCTAAACTTTCCGATAAGGGCACTCGGGCTGTAATCTTGCCAAAGGACTTACCTCCTTCCGCCGTCCGCGAGGTCGCATATTCCCGCGCGATCGCCTTCGCCTGGGCCGTCACCTCCTGGGGTTGAAAATTCTCCATCGCGATCGCCGTATCTGCCACATCAAAATAATCCCCACTACCTCCCATTACCATAATCGTTGACACCCCTGCATCTCGTGACAACTGACCCACCTTATCGATAAAGGGAGTAATAGGTTCTTTGTTCTTAGCGATCAGGGCTTGCATGCGGCGATCGCGAATCATAAAATTAGTTGCCGCCGTATCCTCATCCACCAGCAGCACCCCAGCACCCGCTTCCAAAGCTTCAATAATATTAGCCGCTTGTGAGGTACTGCCGCTAGCATTGGTAGTAGAGAAATTTGTTGTTTGGCGGGACTGGGGCAGATGATTGATAAAAGGCGAAATATCCACTCCGGCCACGCTGCGTCCATCTTCAGCCCGAATTTTCACCGCTGCCGAATTTGTGACCACAAACTCTCGTCCATCACCAGGTACGTGATTGTAAACCCCTAGTTCGATCGCTCTCAATAAGGTAGACTTGCCATGATAGCCCCCACCCACGATTAAAGTTATCCCCACAGGGATCCCCATTCCGGTAATCGTACCGCGATTTGGACAATTAAACTCAACTCGCAGGGAATCTGGTGACTTGAAACTGATAGCATCAGCAGCAAGAGGGCGCGGATCTACCCCACTCCTGCGGGGCAAAATCGCCCCATCTGCTACAAAAGCAACCAGTCCTCGTGATGTTAACTGCGATCGCAGCCAATCAGCATCTTCCGCCGTTTCCACGTGACGCCCGATCGCCTTAGGATTCAAATTACCATATTTGAGAGCCTTGTCCACAATTTCCGGCAGATCCTCGCATAGCATCTGGGCAGCTTGATAGCCCAAAATCCGGCGACCGCTGGCCGGTAATCCGACAAAAAAACGCGCTTCCACAAATTTATCTGTAATTAACACCGACGTGCGATCGATCACTTCTTGCCCAGTCTTGGCAATGCTAATTAAACCACTGTTGCCAGTCCCCCGGCGTTCGCTAATCTTCCTTGCTACCATGTCGAACTCGCGGGTGAGGCGATCGCGCAGGGCCACTTGGCGCGATCGGGTCTGATATAATTGAGGGGGAAAACCCGCGATCGCATGAGGCAACTGGACCAGTAAGTGACTCGGGGCAGCAAAGGGGTCAGCTTGCACCCAATCAATTATCAGGGTCAACTCCGGGAACTGGTAGCGTCCCTGAATTTCTTTATAAGCTTTGTAGCCGCGATTATCAAGATTTCGCAGCAATTGGCGTAAACTCTCTCTACTTGCCATAACTCACCATGTCACATCAATTATTAGTATACCATCCCGTCCCCTCAATTGCAATCATCAAATTAAGAAACCCGGCTTTCTGTAAAAACCGGGTTTCTGGACAAAAGAGTGAAACCATCCCCGCAGCTAAAGTGATATGTACCCAAAGAGATATATATCCTCATTCAGATTCGAGAACTTCACTAAGGATCGTAATAGGGAGGTTGGGCACATTCCGAAGTCCTTTATCATTGGTCAGAAACAGGGTACAATTAGCAACGAAAGATGTCGCTACATGAATAGCATCCGGTGTTCTTAGGTTAGCGGTACTAGCGCGGAGACTTGCTGCTTCCCTGAGAAGAGATTGGCTGATGGGTATTAACTGCATTTCTGTCGATAAAAGTAATTCTTCATAGTCTGCAATTAGGGAAGTATCAGCATTTCTCAAGGGACGGACTAGCACCTCCATCAGTAGAAGTTCACTGCTAATAATATCTATTTCCCCTGTCTGAAATTTTAACCATAGAGGTTCTAGTAGTGACCAATAATCAGAGTTGTTTTCGACGGTATAAATCACTACTGCCGTATCTATATAGACACGGGAAGATGATGGAATTATTAGCTGTCCCATGAATTTCTCTCTTCTTCAAGATACTTGTCAATTTCTGCGGCACTGGTTGACGACGATCGTTGATTGTGTATTCTTTCTATTATCTCGAGGACAGAACTTCGTTTTGATGAATATTTTTCTGGCAATAACACCGATACTTTCACTGTATCACCGACAGAGAGTTCTGGGTGCTGAATCTCAATCTTGTTTCCCGGTAATACTTGAGCTTGAAGATGTAACTCAGATGGCATGTTTTTGACTCCATCGATATAGGCTGGATATATCCATGATAATAGATCTCAGTCAGATTGTCAAATGTACTAGAAATATTAAGGTCCGATCCCAGAGTTCTGAAACTCAGGCTGAAACTCTGCGTCTAAACTATTAGAAATGAGTAGGTTTCCCCATGTTGTCGCCAAAATACTGGTTTGTACCTTTTCTCTTAGGGGTCATTCTGTGGTTCGGACTCCCCAGTCACAGTTGCGCCGCAGCTCAAGTTGACCCCAAAATTCTGCATGTTCTCAATCGTCTCAGCTTTGGTCCTCGTCCGGGGGATATCGATCGCATTGCAGCCACAGGTATCAAAGCTTACATTCAATCCCAGCTGCAACCGGAATCTATCCCCTATTCGGTCCAGTTGCGCCGCCAACTGGATGGGTTAGAAACTTTACAGATGAGTCCAGTCGCACTGTTGAAGAATCCTACTCTACAGCAAGGTAGTCAACAGTCTCCTCAGGAAAAGCGCCGCAACTCCCGCATGTGGACTCGCAAGGTCTTCGATCAGTCTGTGGAAGCGCGGTTAAGGAGGGCGATCGGGAGCGATCGGCAACTAGAAGAAGTGATGGTAGAATTCTGGTTCAACCACTTTAACGTGTTTGCAGGTAATGGGTTGAGTCGCCTCTGGGTGGGGGCCTACGAACGGGAAGCCATCCGACCTCATGTTTTCAGTCATTTTCGGGATTTATTAGGAGCCACCGCCCGTCATCCCGCCATGCTATTCTATCTGGATAACTGGCTGAATTCGGCTCCAAACAGCAAGCGCCCCCGTGGGAAATTTCGCGGTCTGAACGAGAACTATGCCCGGGAATTAATGGAACTGCATACTCTGGGGGTAGATGGTGGCTACAGTCAGGATGATATTGTCGCTTTAGCTCGCATCTTTACGGGATGGAGCATGACTCGTTCCCCTCGACAAGCAGGAAACAACAGCGGCTTTCATTTCGATGCTAATCGTCACGATTTCAGTGATAAAGTCTTCCTGGGAACTACCATTAAGGGTAGCGGGATCGCAGAGGGAGAACGAGCTTTAGATATATTAGCTAGCCATCCTAGCACCGCCCGTCACATTAGTTACAAATTAGCAAAATCGCAGTTTAGCATTTATCCACGCTTGCGGTTCCCCAGATGAAACGCGCTCTCATTTTGATGCCCAGGACTACATGGAAAGTGGCACTCCAGGGGAGAAAAGCACTACCGATGGCTGGATGAATCGACTGTTAGCAACTCTTCCCAAAGGGACTCCTGCTCAAGCTGTGAATTTGGGCGGCACAACTCCCCGCATTCTTACGGGAAAAATGCCTGTGGCAAATTTACCTTTGGGAAGAAATGCCGCCAGTCCAATGCCTGTAGACTTTACTCGAATTAATGCAGGGTTCGATCGCCTGTACAGCGGGGACGATGCCATCAGCAAAGCTTATCAGGAAGGTCGGGAGGCCAGGGAGTTGCTGCTAGGGGATCTACAGTCGGAAATGATGTCAGCTAACCGGGGTGCCCCATCTCCAGTCAATGCTGCTGGGGATATGCAAAAGCTAGCACGAGTGATGGTGGGTGATTCTCAAGCGCAATTAGCATTTTTAGCCTTGGGTGGATGGGATACCCACGTCAACCAAGGCAGCAGTCAAGGTCAGTAGCCACCTCTAGCCAGAAACTTAAAACCTTTGGGAGAAAGTTTAGCCACTTTAGTCAGAGAATTGGGGTCTCTTTATGCCGATACAGTGATTCTGGTAATGTCGGAATTTGGTCGGACTGTGCGGGAAAATGGTAACCGTGGCACCGACCACGGACATGGTAATGTCATGTGGATCTTGGGCGGCGATCTTCGCGGTGGTAAAGTCTATGGTGAGGTTTGGCAGAGTCCCAGTTGTTTGCCGGACGGGACTTGGCCGTGACTACTGATTTCCGAGATGCGATCGCCTCTATTCTCGGCCAACATCTGCAACTGAATGGGCGACATCTGGCCCGGGTTTTCCCTAATTATAACTACAAACGCAGTCTCAGTTTGTAGTTGCGCTTTAGCGCTAAGCGATCGCCTCATCTGGAGATGCGATCGCTCACTTTCCCATCTGCAACTCTAAAATAACTGTGTTATGATAGATTAGACAGTTTTCTTGGAAGAGTAGAGGATGAAAGCCTATTAAGCTGTAGCGCATTGAATTTGCCGAAATAAAATTATAATTATTTTTGACAGTAATTTATTAGACGACTTAATTTGTTTGAGAAACGCTATATAATTGGGGTGATAAAGTGAAACTTCCAAAAGCCGTCATTGACTCTCGCAAACTTACAGGTTATTGTCTCAATCAAAATCATGGAGATGGTCAACACAAAGCTCGTGTATTTAAGGCGGCCCTCGATCTTGACGTAGATGATGTCGAATAACTCAAAGCCGCATTATTAAAAGCGGTAAAAAATTATGATGCAATTCCCGATAAAGCCAACCAGTACGGACAAAAATACATTATTAATTTTTCCATGAATCGCGGAAATAAAACGGCTATTATTCACAGCGTGTGGATAGTAAGAAACGAAGACAAACTTCCGCACTTTGTAGTAAGCGCAAAGCGCGCTTTACTATGCACTTTCCTCTGTGAGTGTTGCCGTTACAAGCAATTGCCTAGAGGAAACTTCAATGAACCTAGAGGAATTAGGTTGGAACAGTTTTTTTGCCCTTCGCTTTGAAAGCTACCAGGAAGCAGGATTCGGGCGGCGATTGTTGCTCTGGAACATAAAAACAGTTATTTTGTGGAGTGACTCACTCATTCCTTGGAGTGGAAGCTGACTCCGTGGAGTAACTCAGTTATTCTTTGGCGTGACTCAGTACTTAAGTACTCAAGTACTCAGTTACTCCAAGGAGTAACTCACTCATTCCTTGGAGTAACTCGCTGCCAGAGTGGCCAGGGCGATCCCAAAACTCAGTAATTATACATTGATATAGATAAATTACGTCACAATAGTTACCACGCAGGGGTTTTAACCCCGCGTTACCAGGCGGTCGCCAGGTAACTCAGCTTTGTGTCGGTTTTCAACCGACTAAAAATATTAGAATTTTAGCTATAAGTTATACCTTTTCATAAGTTATAGATAAATGATTAACGAGTTAAAATATGTTCCGTAAGCCAAAAACTATGCTAGACTAGAAAAACAAGAGATTTACTGGCAAGTGCCCCACAGGTTCCGACTTCCCGAACGGGCGAAATGGGAAAAATCCTTGTAGGTTTTGCACGACGGCGGGGACAAATTTACAAATACCTGACAGCTAGAGCATCGGTCCAGTAGAACAAATTTTGGGTAAAGTGATGAGGGGGTGAAGAAAATGTTGATTTTTCGTTGATTCACAGATATTTGAAGGCGTTGCACAATTACGGGATGATTTAAATAGGTACCGGTACAGAATTATAACGTAGATAGTGCAATAATAACTTACATATTGTTCACAAGTTAGCTAGTACAATAACAGCATTTAGTAAACCAGTTTTTAAACGTATTTGTTCCAATCAGCATTAGAGCAAGTTCAATTAACTTTTCTAGCGCCTCCATTGCTCGTGTTGGGAACATTCTGACCAGTGACTTAACCGTTGACCACAACATCTCAATAGGATTGAAGTCTGGTGAGTAGGGTGATAAATATTCTACTCTTGCTCCCGTAGCGACTATCAGTTCTTCGATACCTTTCATTTTATGGATATTAAGGTTATCCATAACTACCACATCCCCGGGATTCAGCTTCTCCACCAGGTCATGTTCAACAAAATCCTTAAAATCCTTACCTTTCATAGAGCCTTTAATTGCTTTTTTCGCCACAACCCTTTCAATACTTATTGCTCCGATTAACGTCATTTTCCTGCCCTTATAAAATGGTCTTAAATAGAATGCCTTTTTACCTTTTTCACTCTCGTGTCCAGAGACGCCCACCGGCGCTCTCGGACACGACCTGGCCATTTCGCGACTCATCCCTATCCAGAAAGCTGCCTCATCAATAAATATCAATTTTCCCTGTGGGACATCTCGAACCCGCTCTCGGTAATCAACTCGCTGCTGTTGAACTGCTGGAGTTGCTACTTTTTCTGCCCGGTAAGTTTTTTTTTAAGAGTTAAGCCTTCTTTTTTTAGGAACTCACACATCCCCCCTACACTGACATAAACATCCTGCTCATTTAACAGATGTTCCCTCAGCCTACCGGACAATCTGGGTAATCTTTTACCATCTTCACGATCAAGTCTCGATAGGCTTCTAGCTTGCCCGGACGTTTGGGGCCGGGTTTTTTAGGGGTTAGATCTTGCGTTTCTCGATATTGTTTTATATAACTATGAACAGTAGCAGGACTGAGCATAAACTGCTCGGCAAGTTGCCTCCTCGAGCCTTTGCCCAATTTATAAGCAGTGACGACTTTTTGTCTAAGGTCCAGAGAGTAACGTCCCATAGCTGAATAAGGTCTGCATTGAGTATAGCTCTAGTTTAGCACAAAAATGTTCTACTTGTTTCCTGAACAAGCTGTAACCAACCGACATTCCTGCTTCAAGTAATGCTGTTCTCACATCTCGATTAAACTTAGCAATTTTCTCCTGGGATCCGAACTCAGCAATCACCTTATCGAGGGCGGGCGAGTCTAACAGCATGGTTTCCAAGTCATGACCTGGGGGGGCGACATGCAAGCTGAAAACCTTACAGGATAAGGTGTTGAGACGATGTTGACAAAAAAAGATGGACTTGCTAGACTAGAAAAGTAGATAAGGGTTAAAAATTATGAAAGTTCTCCCAGATTTTTACCAAGACCACATCGTCAAACATTTAACTAAACCTCAATATTATATGTCGATCATTTTGATTTCTTTAATCTCTGAGCATCGCTGGGTGCGATTAGAAGAACTTGCCAATTTATTTCCACAGCCAATTAAGTTTGAAAGTCGCCGAAAAAAACTTCAACGCTTTTTATCTTTGCCAGCATTAAATTTAGAAACGATCGGGTTTCCGATCTTAAGTCAATTATTGTTGATATTTTTCGATAATAAACAGGTCGTTGAAGTAATTATAGATAGGACAAAATGGGGTTGTATAAATTTATTAATGGTGAGTTTTCATTATCAAAATCGAGCAATACCAATTTATTTTGAACTATTGAATAAAAAAGGAAGCAGTAATTTATCAGAGCAACAACAAGTTCTCTATAAGGTATTGGATTTACTTAGCAATTATCAAGTCGTTGTTTTGGGCGATCGGGAATTCTGCAATGTAGATTTAGCTTCGTGGTTATCTAGCCTAAAAGTATACTTCTGTCTACGTTTGAGGAAAAATGAATATATTGAAATCTCCTCTGATGTTTGGAAAAAATTAAGAGATGTAGGATTATATCCGGGAATGTCGTTATATTTAAAGGGTGTAAAAATCACCAAAACCAAAGGCTTTCAAGGAGCTAACATTGCTTGTAAATGGAAACGAAAGTATAGAGGATGGCAGGCAGAAGAGGGATGGTTTATTATTACTAACTTTGTCACTTTAGAGTTGGCCTTAAAAGCTTATGAAAACCGTTTTGGAATTGAGGAAATGTTTAGAGACTTTAGGTGGATACAATATTGAAAGAACTGGATTAACTGGCGATCGCTTAGTAGTTTTAATCCTGTTAATTACAATTGCTTACACCAGCTCAATTGTAATGGGAGAAGAAATCAAACAAAAAGGTGTTACTTGTTATGTTGGTCGTGTAAAAGAAGCAGGACGCCGTGAAAGACGTCACAGCGCATTTTATATAGGTTCCAGAGGCAAAGATTGGCTTAAATCCGTAGATTTTTATGCTGATATTGTAGATGAATTAATGAAGTTAAGTCCAGAAAAGAAGATCTATTATGCACGAGGCAAGAAGGCTGTAACCCTTATCAGGTATACATCCTAGCCTTCATGTCGCCCCCCCAGCGCAGCAGGTTAAGACTGTTATGTAGTGAAGTTTCCAAACGATCGAAATCTGCATCAACAATTGCCAAAACTCCCTGAAAGCTTGATTTCTCTAAAATTTCCAGAACGGCAATAACACGTAGCTTGCTAGAAGGTTTTCCCGAAACACAGACCAATTCACAAGCATGCTTGTCAACAAAGCGCTGGTAGAAAATTTTGTCCGAACTACCTTCTACCAACAAGAAAGTCCCTGAAAAACGGCTTCTTAGTAATCTGATTTTGTTCGCATCACGGTCATCCGAAAGAAATTCTCTCACCTTTTTGGTCCTTTCAGTTCAACAGTCAAATCCCAGCGGTCTTGAATAATATCTGGAGAATGAGTCGCCATGAGAATATCTAAGTCTGCCAGCTTTGTTATTTCTTGTAAATCCCTTAAAAACTCAACCTGCCATCCTACGTGAAGAGATAGTTCTGGTTCATCAATCAAAACTAAAGAGTCAGGTTTAACCTTAAATAGTAGTTCATAGAAAAGAACCAACTCATGTTGTTCGCCCGATGATAAATCAGTTGGCGAAAGTTTTTTAGGATCGGAGGGTGAGGAGGGATGATAACAGCTTGTTAAAACAAATCCTTTCTCCTTGCTAAAATTCATCTCTTTATAGGAATAAGCAATTTTTTTGTTAATTATTCTCCTTAACAAGGAGAGTCTTTTTTCTATGTCACTAAAAACATTCAATTTTTTTTTCATATCCTCAAGATATACTAATAATATCTTTCTGGTCGTTTCATCTATAGCTTCAGGCTGGAACTGAAAGTCTCGGTTTTCATCCTTATTCAATAGACCCACTTCTATCAGCCGATCGCGCGTCTTGTCAAGTTCATTTAGTTGATGACGGAGTTCTTCATCTGTCCATTTTTTTGATGATTGCTGTTTTACCACTCTTACCGGAAACGTTCTATCAAGAGATTGAGATATTGTACCATATTCAGTAAACTTGTCTCGCATAAGTTTTGCAATCTCTTTAGAATATGCTAATACAGTTGGGAACGTCGAACCTGTTGCATTATAGGATTGGGAAGAACGATTACGAACAAAGTTGACCAGGCGTTCTGTTTTTATGAGACGAACATCAATCTCACTCTTCAGATTTTTTATCCACTTAGGACTCTCTTCTAAACTTGTAATCTCTGATGGCAAGAAATCTTCAAAACGATCTAGTACATCTGCTAAATAAAGAATCTCTCCAGTGGTCCTATCCCTCCATTTTCTAGTACCTACTCGGAAAAGCGTAGATTTTATAGCCTCCAAAAGATCTTCCAAAGTATTAAGTTCATAAGCATCCATTCTCCTCCTCTTTAGACTAAAATCAACCGGATTTGAATCTGTCTCGAATTTAACAGTTATCTTATTTCGATCATCTCGATTTTCTCTATTGTTAGATGTTTTGGCTATCTCAACACTACTACAATTATCAAATTCAACTCGGAACTTGCTAAATGGAATATTCCGAAACACTGAGTATCGGGATTTAAAAAATCCATTTATCATCCTCAGTATTACCGTTTTTCCAAAGCCATTCGGGCCATGCATGATGGTGACCCGATCGCCCATGTTTAACGGAATCACATGGTCAAAAATTCCAAATAAGCCGCTGACTGAAATTTGCTGAATTCGCATAGTCTTCGATCTCCATAATGGTAGGGCAAGGTGGGCGATGCCCACCTACTATCTGGAGGCGATCGCCTCCCGGTTGTGTTGGGCGATGCCCACCCGACAATTATACTCCTGCGATCGCCTCAACCGCTTGTTCGTATTGAGGATGCAGGCGATCGCCCGTTTGCTGGGCCGTATACAAGCGATTCAGGGCATTGACATAAGCCTGGGCGGAAGCTACAATAATATCCGTATGGGCAGCATGACCGGAAAACACTTGTTCTTCATGCTGCAATCGGATCGTCACTTCCCCGATCGCATCTATACCCGCCATCACCGACTGCACCGAAAACTCAATCAACTGATTCGGCACATTTACCACGCGGTTAATCGCCTTGTAAACCGCATCTACAGGACCAGTCCCGATCGCCGCATCTGTAAGTTCCTCCCCGGCGGGGGTGCGGACCGTTACAGTGGCCGTCGGACTCGAACGGTCGCCGCAGGAAACCTGAACCAATTCCAAGCGGAACATTTCCGGGACTTGCTGGATTTCATTATTAACGATCGCCTCCAAATCCCAGTCAGTAATTTCCTTCTTCTTATCCGCCAAATCCTTGAACTTGAGAAACACATTATTAACATCCGTCTCCGAAAGTTCAAATCCCAATTCCCGCAAACGAGTGCCAAAAGCATTCCGACCCGAATGCTTGCCCAAGATAATCTGATTATCATTCAAACCGATCGACTGAGCATCCATAATCTCATAAGTCAGCTTATGCTTGAGCACCCCATCTTGGTGGATACCAGACTCGTGGGCAAAAGCATTCGCCCCCACGATCGCCTTATTTGGCTGCACCAGCATCCCCGTCAGGTTAGAAACCAAGCGAGAGGTCTTGTAAATTTCCCGAGTCTTAATCTTCGTCAGGGGTTCCGCAGACTCCGCTGGGCGTCCGAAGAAAGGATTATAATAGGAACGCCGCACGTGCAAAGCCATCACCAACTCTTCCAGGGCCGCATTACCGGCCCGTTCCCCAATCCCATTAATCGTGCATTCCAACTGTCGGGCCCCATTTTCCACCGCCGCCAATAAATTGGCCACCGCCAAGCCCAAATCATTGTGACCGTGGACCGAAATTATCGCCCGATCGATATTCGGGACATTTTCTCTTATCCCTCTAATCAAACCCCCAAACTCCTCAGGGGTAGTATAGCCCACAGTATCCGGGATATTCACCGTCGTCGCCCCAGCCGCGATCGCCCTTTCTAGTACCTCATAGATAAATTCTGGGTCCGAGCGGCCCGCATCTTCCGGAGAGAATTCCACATCCTCCACAAAGGACTTAGCATATGCTACCATTTCTGAAGTAATTGCCAACACCTCAGCCCTTGACTTTCTCAGCTTATACTGCAAGTGGATGTCAGAGGTAGCAATAAACGTATGAATGCGGGGGCGTGCCGCAGGTTTTACCGCCTCACCAGCAGCCTTAATATCTTGCTCCGTAGCTCTGGCCAACCCGCAGATCGTCGGGCCATCGGGAGTCCCCACCTGGGAGGCAATCCTTTGCACCGCTGCAAAATCACCTTTACTAGCATAAGGGAAGCCAGCCTCAATCACATCCACACCCAGTCGTGCCAGTTGCCGGGCGATCGCATACTTCTCATCCACATTCAGAGTGGCCCCGGGACATTGTTCTCCATCCCGGAGGGTCGTATCGAAGATAATGATGCGGTCTTGATTTGGTGTAAGTTTATTTTTCATTGGATCGCGATAAATTAATATGGTAACTCGATCGTATTTATTGTAACTCCTACATTGACTTTAATGGAATCTACTACCCTGCTAGGCGCGAATTATAGTCATTTTAGCCGAACTCAGCCTGGTGCTGTTGGTTCTCTATCTACTTAACTGGATCGCTAGCGCTGTCCTGTTGCATCTGCCCAAGGTTTCTCCATTCTTGCTGGAGACATCGACTCTCAAGAGTCTGCGCCGGAACATCAGGAGTATTTTGATTCTCACTGGTGCGGTGCTCTGTCTGCTGCTGGTGAGTGCCAACAGCTGGCTGATCTATCAAGGTGAAAACCTCCACCGAATAACCCGAATAACCCTTGCCTTGTTGCGCCAGCTGCCATGGGTGACCCTAGGTACGGAGATAGCCAAAAGCATCGGCATTATTGCTTTAGCGGCTTACTTATTCCATCCGCCCCCTGCACCGGCTCCTAGACTTGGCATCTGTCCGCGCCCAGGAATTGGATAACATCAGCGCCAACGATCTCCCCATTGAAGAATGGTTTGGCTTCCTGAAAAGACACCTGACTAACGGCATCTGGCTGTTGGCAGTCTGGGCCTGTACCAAGTTCCTGGGGCTGCCTGCAGTAGTGCCGCAGAATCTGGAGTGTGTCACTTCAGTTGCTTTGCGTTCCTACTCAGGATTAGTATAACATAAATATTAGCCTGCCGGGGGTGAAAGTCGGTGTCATACCGACTAATCCGTGCTATGATTATAGTGTAACTTAACCGGAGGATAAAACCATGATAACTATCAAGGCGAAAGACATAACTATCAACGAAGTTCATAAACTGTTAAAATTCCAAGAGGTTACTAATATTAACACATTTACCACATGGTTATCCTTAGAACCTCTGACTGAGGTGGAACAACAAGAACTCGCGCAAATTCAGCAAGACTTTCGGGCATATCTCTCAAGGGGAAAAGTGTTAGAAGGACTGGTGAAAGCGCTAACTACTTTTCCCCTCATGCGATTAGCTGGTTTCTATCGTTCCCCGATCGAGCTTAGTCTAGAACAGCATATTGCTGACATGATCGTTGAAGATGAAGACACGACCATTACTGGTCAATTGGATATTGTAGCAGTTAATAAGGAGCAACCGCTAAGGGATGAGACTTTTTTTTGGGTGTTGGTAATTGAAGCTAAAAATAGCAGCATCACTACCTATATGGGTTTGCCGCAATTGCTCACCTATGCTTATCAAAGTTTAGAACGTCAAGCATCAGTTTGGGGACTGGCAACTAATGGGGTGCATTATCAGTTCGCTTACCTCGATCGCGATCGGGGAAATGGGCCAACTTATGAGCTGATGCCAGAACTTAATTTGATGGATGCCGAGCGATCGCCCCTATTGCTACAAGTTCTCAAAGCGATCTGCAAGTTACATAACTCTGTAATTGCTAATTGACAATTGACAATTATTAACTGATCGCCTTAGCTATAAAGGGAAGTGCAAAGGCGAGGATGACACTAATAACTAAATCGGCAAAGGCTTTCAGAGCATCTGTTAAAATCATCTTTCCAGTTTCATTGAGCGATCGCCGCTGGAAGGCGATCGTCATGGCCAGTTCCGTCCGGCCAACAGTCCCAAAAACGCCCAAGTAGTACTCATGGGAATCTTGCTTAATTCTTTGAGTGCGATTCGTTTAGCGTAAACTGAATTGACACAAGTCAATAATGGTGACCGCTAGCAGGGTTTCATTAGCCTTGACAACTTACAGATGATGGTGGTGAAAGCCCACCCCTCCAGGTGCAGGAGTGACAGCACCCTCCCCACGGTAGAGATGGCATCAATCCGTGAAGCGGGAAGGAAAGGCGCTCTAATCGGTAGCCTAAACCGGTTATCGCCAAGCAAGTAGTCATGATGAGCGAAAGCGAAGGTTTACAGATGTCGTTATTAAGAACCAGCGTAATAAGGCTGAGACGCTGGCCCAAAAGGGAAAGGATATAGGTCATTGGCGGACTCAAGGCCGACCAATAAGCACTGACCATAAACCCGGCATATAGAACCTATCTAAAACTACAACCAATCATCTGTAGGAACGAAGTAAACCAGGTATGTACTCTCAATCACCGGTCGATAGATTGAGTAGCCACCACAGGCGCAAACTCTGCTCTCCGGAAGGCAGGTCATACTTGGGAAAGATTGAGTGGAGAAGCACAAACGCCCATCTGTAATGGATGGGATAAGCTAACGCCCTCACGGTTTCGTCAATTGTGAAGTTGTGAGTAGTAGTTAATATGTCACGGAACACCATCAATAGAAGAGTGTATGACTGGAAGACTATCCCCTGGCAGAAGCTAGAGCGAGTAGTTTTTAAGCTGCAAAAACGAATTTACAGAGCGGCACAGGAAGGCAATAGACAAAAAGTTCGCAAGCTCCAAGGGTTACTGAATAGGTCATGGTCCGCAAAGATGATAGCGGTACGGCAGGTAAGTCAACAGAACCAGGGAAAGAAAACGGCAGGTGTGGATGGAGTGAAAGCTCTAACCCCAAAGCAACGTCAGGAACTGGTAAGCCAACTCAGAGTCACCAAAAAGGTTAAGGCAAAACCCACACGAAGAGTATGGATACCAAAACCAGGAGGGGACGAAAAGAGGCCATTAGGGATACCGACAATGCACGACCGCGCATTACAAGGGTTGGTCAAACAGGCGCTAGAACCCGAATGGGAGGCGTACATGGAAGCCAACTCATACGGATTCAGATCGGGGAGAGGATGCCACGATGCAATAGAAGCGATATTCAACAGCATCAAGACGAAACCCAAATGGGTATTAGATGCGGATATTGCGAAATGCTTCGACAGAATCAGTCACTCAGCACTCCTTGATAAACTGAATACAACATCACCAATCCGCAGACAAATACGGGCATGGTTAAAAGCCGGGGTGATAGACCAGGGAACATGGCAAACCACGGAAACCGGGACTCCACAGGGGGGAGTAATATCCCCATTACTGGCCAATATAGCCCTTCACGGACTAGAAAAGGAAGTAATGAGCCTCGCGCAAACGAAAAAGGAAAAGGCAAAACTGACAATAGTCAGATACGCCGATGACTTTGTGGTTATGCATGATGACCGGTCAATGATTGAACAAGCAAGAGGAGTAGTTGAGGACTGGCTAAAAGGAATAGGTCTAGAGTTAAAAGCCGAAAAAACAAGGATATCTCACACGCAGGAGGGAGAGAGCCCAGGATTCGATTTCCTAGGGTTCAATATCCGACAGTACAAAATGGGGAAACATAGAAGCGGCAAAAACTCTAACGGGACCACCCTAGGATTCAAGACCCTAATCAAACCAAGTAACAAATCCATTAGGAAACATAAAGAACAGCTATCACAGATAGTTAAAAGCCATAAATGTACACCACAAACAGCGTTGATAGCAAAACTGAACCCGGTAATACGGGGATGGAGTAACTATTTCAGGACAGTGGTAAGTAAGGAAACTTACAACGACATGGACAATCACCTATGGAAATTACTCTGGCAATGGGCAACACGACGGCATCACAACAAATCAGGGCAATGGATAGCTAAGAAATACTGGACCACTGAAGGTAAGAACCATTGGGTATTTGCCGGCAAGTCCAGAGAAATTGGCGAAATAACAATGGCCAAACACTCCGAAACTGAGATAGTCAGACACGTAAAGGTGAAAGGTACAGCTAGCCCTTTCGACGGTAACCTAGTCTATTGGAGCCAAAGATTACGGAAGAGCCCAGATGTAAGCACAAGAATAATAAAGCTGCTCAAGAGGCAGGATGGCAAGTGCAGGCTATGCGGACTAACGTTCAAGGATGGTGACAAATGGGAAGTGGACCATATCCTGCCAACCTCAAGGGGAGGTAAGGACTGGTATGCAAACCTACAGTTGCTACACGATTATTGCCACGACTATAAGTCTGCCAGAGATGGTAGCAAAGGCCGTATCCATGACAAGGATGACGAAACTGAGGAGCCGGATGAGGTGAAAGTCTCACGTCCGGTTCTGAAGACGAGTCGGTCCGGTGACGGACTGGCTTAGTGTAATAAAAGAATTAAATTAACCCATAGATAAAATCCACAAATGTAGCAGAGCGAATATCCTGGGTATTAGTTTTGCTAGTGACAATTTTCTGAATTTCACCCCCCTTACGGTAGAAGATAATCCCGTGCAAAGCAAGCATCACGAACAGGGAAAATAACAGCCATGTTGCAATCGCGGAAGTTCGGGCAGATACTAGACTACAACAGAGAGACTGCGGAGAGACAAAAAAATGGAAGTTATGACTGGCTGCTGCTACTGGCTGCTGCTACTAGTGGCACTGACAATCCGTTGAGCCGTGACTTGATTTGGGCATGAACCTCACTGGGGCTTTTAGAATTATTCTTATTCAGGGTAAACAGCAGATTATCTTCGTTACAGGTTCCCGGTTTCTGCTTGACAAAACAAACCACTGTTAAATTATTCATTTTTCCAGTAGTCAGATACAGGCTGCTCAACATACCCCCATTGTTAGCCACAGCCTTCGTAAACCGTTCTGACACAGTTTCGCAGCGTCTCTCGGGTTTCCAATTATCGCCAAATTCTCTGCTATTCCAGCTGATCATCGGGGTGGTGGAAACTGCATTACTTCTTTGAGCAAAGGTTCCCCACTGGCCCCCTTGCCAATCACATTTGAAAGTTGTCGGCTCCACCGGCTCGGGATTATTAGCCATTTCCTCCACAGGCTGCAACTCAGGATTGGTAGCTGCTGGCTGGGTAGAACAGGCCACAATCCCAGAGATGGTCAGACCGGTGGCTAGCATTTGAGTTGTCCAGCGTCCTAGTTTGGTAATCACGATCGCACCTCCCATCTTGGGCGACATTCTCAATCTAGCATAGCATATCCCATAATTATACAGTTGAACAGAAACATCTGGATCTTTTTTTCTCGTGTCAATTGTCTCCTGCCATGGCCCCAGATAATTTCCCATGGGGCCGGGGCACGGCTGACGCTGTGCCCCGTTGGTGTCGGTAACATAACTATTCATTAACGTAGCCCAAAGCCGAGGTTTTTCAGCACATCACGCAGGCGATCGCGCCCCGAAAGAGATGCTACAGTAGCAATGCGCCGAACCGAATGTTCCGACCAGTCACCGTCAACAGGCATTTTTTGAGCCGCGTAAAAGTCTTTCATCACCCCATCGTAAAGGGCGATCGCCTCAGTTTGGGCAGCCAACTGATAAGTTTCCCGGTGCAGAACCGCCGACTGAGGCAAACGGTGCTTCACAGCAGTAATTTTAGCAGGGTCGGGATAGCCAACACACATGCCAAAAGTAGCAAATACCAAAGGAGGCAAACCCAGTAGCTTCGCCACCTCTTCAGGGGTGCGAAACGTTCGAGCGTAAGCGAATAGTTGGACAAAATTAATTGCACAAAATCGAGAAAACTTGTTATACTAGATATAGCTACTCGTACATGTAGCAGATTTTTGTCAAACTAACGGGGAGTCGGTTTTCATGCTCATCCCCGGCCAGATATATTTGACATAATATGACGATAAATTAGGAGAAATTAAGAAGGATTTTAATGCGCGAAATAAATGAGCTTTCTGCAAAATTGCTCTTACGAATTTATCATCAAAGTCGCCATGATCGAGTTCGTCAAAGAGCACATTGTTTACTTTTGCGAGATCGAGAACATAAAAAAGTTAAAGAACTTATGGAAATCTTTGATGTTAGTTATAGAACTATCTACAATTGGATTAAAAATTGGGATTCCGAGGGAATGGTCGGACTATATAATAAGTCTGGAAGAGGTCGTAAGCAAACCTTTAGTCTCGAACAAAAAGAAAAAATTAAAGCCTGGACTGAAGAAGAACCGAGGCAATTAAAAAAAGTGGTGGCTAAAATCAAAGAAGAATGGGGAATTGAAACAAGTGTTAAAACTGTTCAGAGAATATTGAAAACAATGAATATGAGTTGGCATCGGATGCGTAAAGGGGTAGCTGTCAGCCCCCCAGCTCAAGAGTATGAGGAAAAAAAAGCACAACTTGAACAACTGAAACTGTTAGACAATTTGGGGGAAATTAATTTGTATTATTTAGATGAAAGTGGGTTTTATTTAATCCCTTGTGTCCCTTATGGATGGCAAAATATTGGGGAATATATAGAAGTACCTAGTCGGAGTAGCCGCAGATTAAATGTATTAGGAATAATGAATCGCCACAATCATTTAGAAGCGTATGTATCTACTCAAAATATTAATTCAGATGTAGTCATAGCTTGTATCGATGCATTTTTTCCCACGAGAATGGAAAAGCAAACAGTAATTGTAGTAGACCAAGCATCTGTCCATACTAGTGATGCTATTCAAGATAAGATTGAAGAATGGAAAGAACGCAATATTACTATATTCCATCTCCCCACTTATTCACCTCATTTGAATTTGATTGAAATCTTGTGGCGGTTTATTAAATACGAATGGATTGAAATCGATGCTTATTCTTGCTGGAAAAACTTAGTTGATTCCGTTGAAACAATCATAAAAAATTTTGGAGAAAAATATGTAATTAATTTTGTCTGACTACTTAGTGTGGCTCCATTAGCAAACAAAACTTGTGACAGCTCAAACTGGTCTCATTAGCCAGGGAACTATGGAATCTTTGTGGGTCCAAACCCCACCCTCCGGATACGGGAGGTACACCGGTCCCAACTGCTGCGGAGTGACATCACCGGCGGTGGAGAGCAGGGACTTAAATGTAGGAGGCTGGTAGCCTAAACCGGTGTCTCCGCTAGGAAAGCAGCTCATGGTCAACGATAAGTGAATCTGTATAAGCCTCGTGAAGGTGAACCAGCGAAATAAGGCTGTCACGCTGGAGCCAAAAGGCGATGGAGGATGTGGATCGGTCGGGGTCGAGCTGAGAGTCTCCTCTCAACCCTCCCATTCGGAACCGGACTTGCGACTTTCACCGCAGTCGGCTACTGGTTGGTAAGCCGATGTCACTGGTAGCCGTTGATTGGATTACTCCTTTCTGGCCTTGTCCCATGAAATTTCTCCCCTTCTGGTGGTCGTAATTGACTAAATTTATGCCTAACCCGGGCGGTTCGTGACGGGAGAACTGCCAAACCCATGAGTGCCACTCTTTATTAACATGAATCCCTATAAAATAGGAATGCGCTAGTTTTTACCTGGTCAGGGCTTTAGTCCATTATATTTACCTTTCGGATTTCTCCTCCGGCTCTGTATCATGTTTAGGGTTACTTTCTCCCAAGACTTCTTACCATATCCGTCCTATGTCAGCATATCCTCGAGCGTTACCTCGGGCATTGGCTTTTTAGGACATCCCCCCCCCTGTGGCTTTCGCTTATCATCTAACTTGTCTCCCTCCCTTCCTACCCACCCGGAGACAGCACACAGGAGGTTATTTCGTTCCTTGATACCATTATTGATGCTTTTAGGCCCCTACAATACCCCGGGAGTTCTTTGAGCACGTTGTTAGCCAGAAGACAAGACTAACACTAACTACCATTTCCCTTTTGGGCCAGCGATACAGCCTTATTGCGCTGGTTCATCTTAACGAGGCTTAAATAGGTTCGCTTTTCTAGCCATGAGCATCTTTCCTTAGCGGATTTACCGGCGATAGCTGCCAGTTCTCCTACATTTGAGTCCTTGCTTCACACCGCAGTGATGTCACTCCGCAGCATTAAGGACCGGTGTCTCTCCCGTACTTGGAGGGGGGGATTTGGACCCCCATGGTACCAAAGTTACTGGCTAATGGGACCAGCCAGGCTTTCACTGGTTTTTCAGCTTATACCTGAACGAATCGCACGTCTTCTCTGATGGCTATCCCGTATCACAAAAATTCTCCCGGGGTAATGCAGGGGCCTAAAAGCATCATATGGATTCCACGGAACGTTATAACCCCTGTTGTGCAATCCATGGACCGGGAAAAACGTTTTATACGGATAACCGACCAGGGGATAAGTTAGATGATAAGCGAAAGCCAACAGGGGAGGGATGCTCTAAAAAGCCAATGCCCAGGGTAATGCTTGGGATATGCAGACATAGGGCAGTGATAATAGGAAACGACCGGAACAAGTAATCCTGATTATTACGGAGACCCGCGAAAGTGAGGTTATAATTTCTGGTAAAACGGCCTAGTAAATAGTGATACTAAAGGTTTGCCGGCTGCTCCACTCACAACCAGAATAGGGATGAACGAACGGGTCGTAAGGCTAAACTGGGGTAACCCTGACACAAGCTGCTCATGATAAGAGCCTATTACCTAGGAGCCTCCTGCGGTGAAAATCGCAAGTCCGGTTTTGAAAGGGAGGGTTGGGAAGCGATTCCTAGCTCGACCCCGACCTGATTTCTAATCCCACCAATATACACCATACCCAAACCCTTCGACTCAGCGAAGATAGCAGCATTTTGAGCTGCCAAAGCTGCATCTATTGTGGCCGTCACGAACATTTCCAAATAGTCCAAAGCTTCCCGAGGAAGACCCCGACTGTCAGCAATATCAGCCAGGCGAGCCAAATCTGCCAACCAAACCAGGAATAACGGACATTGTCGGATATGGGCCTGGTTTCCCGCCAGTTCTGACAACTTCCCCTTCCGTTCTGGATCTTCTACAGCTACCACACTCCAAGTCTGAAGATTAGATGAAGTAGATGCAGATTGACCCGCTGCTACCATTAATTCTAGAGTTTGGGGCGGCACGCGATTGGCTGCGCCACGCTACGCGAACGGGCAGATAACCCCGGATCGATCGATGTGCCAGAATTGTCTTCAGGCAGTCATTCCACTCCGACTCTAGCTCAAACGGCCTTGTCCCGTAGCGCGATCTTAGTAGTTCAGTTATGTTAGTCATAGGTATCACTTTGCCAGGTGGGCGATGCCCATCCTACTATATCACATATAACTATAGCGCGTCTAAATTATTCAATTTTTCCCAAACGGTAAGTTATGTATCATTTGGCAAAACCTGAAAAGGCTGATTGTTACTTTCCCATGTTATCATATCTAAGTATAGTCGCGTTTTCCGAAAATACACTTCCTCGTAAGCAAGTCGTAAATTCCTTTCAAGACTATGGGGTTCAACATCAGCAGCTTTATTGGAACCAATTGCTTTGCGTAAGCCAAGAGACAGGATTTCTACTAAGTGGTGACCGCAGCAGACTTGCCAGCGATCGTGACTGTTGCTTCTTTTGTTCGTTAGTCGTTGTTGCAGTTCTTCGTCTTTCAAGGATAAGGCTTGGGATTTCTTCTTAACTTCTTGAATTAGTTTTAATTCATCAATTTCCAGGGTTCGATCGTCAACGAACTTGCTGAATGTTATCCCATCAAAGGTTAGATTTAATCCATCACACTGAGAAACCCAAAGCAGATAACCAACCGACATTCCTGCTTCAAGTAATGCTGTTCTCACATCTCGATTAAACTTAGCAATTTTCTCCTGGGATCCGAACTCAGCAATCACCTTATCGAGGGCGGGCGAGTCTAACAGCATGGTTTCCAAGTCATGACTGTCTGTGCGCAGCAGGTTAAGACTGTTATGTAGTGAAGTTTCCAAACGATCGAAATCTGCATCAACAATTGCCAAAACTCCCTGAAAGCTTGATTTCTCTAAAATTTCCAGAACGGCAATAACACGTAGCTTGCTAGAAGGTTTTCCCGAAACACAGACCAATTCACAAGCATGCTTGTCAACAAAGCGCTGGTAGAAAATTTTGTCCGAACTACCTTCTACCAACAAGAAAGTCCCTGAAAAACGGCTTCTTAGTAATCTGATTTTGTTCGCATCACGGTCATCCGAAAGAAATTCTCTCACCTTTTTGGTCCTTTCAGTTCAACAGTCAAATCCCAGCGGTCTTGAATAATATCTGGAGAATGAGTCGCCATGAGAATATCTAAGTCTGCCAGCTTTGTTATTTCTTGTAAATCCCTTAAAAACTCAACCTGCCATCCTACGTGAAGAGATAGTTCTGGTTCATCAATCAAAACTAAAGAGTCAGGTTTAACCTTAAATAGTAGTTCATAGAAAAGAACCAACTCATGTTGTTCGCCCGATGATAAATCAGTTGGCGAAAGTTTTTTAGGATCGGAGGGTGAGGAGGGATGATAACAGCTTGTTAAAACAAATCCTTTCTCCTTGCTAAAATTCATCTCTTTATAGGAATAAGCAATTTTTTTGTTAATTATTCTCCTTAACAAGGAGAGTCTTTTTTCTATGTCACTAAAAACATTCAATTTTTTTTTCATATCCTCAAGATATACTAATAATATCTTTCTGGTCGTTTCATCTATAGCTTCAGGCTGGAACTGAAAGTCTCGGTTTTCATCCTTATTCAATAGACCCACTTCTATCAGCCGATCGCGCGTCTTGTCAAGTTCATTTAGTTGATGACGGAGTTCTTCATCTGTCCATTTTTTTGATGATTGCTGTTTTACCACTCTTACCGGAAACGTTCTATCAAGAGATTGAGATATTGTACCATATTCAGTAAACTTGTCTCGCATAAGTTTTGCAATCTCTTTAGAATATGCTAATACAGTTGGGAACGTCGAACCTGTTGCATTATAGGATTGGGAAGAACGATTACGAACAAAGTTGACCAGGCGTTCTGTTTTTATGAGACGAACATCAATCTCACTCTTCAGATTTTTTATCCACTTAGGACTCTCTTCTAAACTTGTAATCTCTGATGGCAAGAAATCTTCAAAACGATCTAGTACATCTGCTAAATAAAGAATCTCTCCAGTGGTCCTATCCCTCCATTTTCTAGTACCTACTCGGAAAAGCGTAGATTTTATAGCCTCCAAAAGATCTTCCAAAGTATTAAGTTCATAAGCATCCATTCTCCTCCTCTTTAGACTAAAATCAACCGGATTTGAATCTGTCTCGAATTTAACAGTTATCTTATTTCGATCATCTCGATTTTCTCTATTGTTAGATGTTTTGGCTATCTCAACACTACTACAATTATCAAATTCAACTCGGAACTTGCTAAATGGAATATTCCGAAACACTGAGTATCGGGATTTAAAAAATCCATTTATCATCCTCAGTATTACCGTTTTTCCAAAGCCATTCGGGCCATGCATGATGGTGACCCGATCGCCCATGTTTAACGGAATCACATGGTCAAAAATTCCAAATAAGCCGCTGACTGAAATTTGCTGAATTCGCATAGTCTTCGATCTCCATAATGGTAGGGCAAGGTGGGCGATGCCCACCTACTATCTGGAGGCGATCGCCTCCCGGTTGTGTTGGGCGATGCCCACCCGACAATTATACTCCTGCGATCGCCTCAACCGCTTGTTCGTATTGAGGATGCAGGCGATCGCCCGTTTGCTGGGCCGTATACAAGCGATTCAGGGCATTGACATAAGCCTGGGCGGAAGCTACAATAATATCCGTATGGGCAGCATGACCGGAAAACACTTGTTCTTCATGCTGCAATCGGATCGTCACTTCCCCGATCGCATCTATACCCGCCATCACCGACTGCACCGAAAACTCAATCAACTGATTCGGCACATTTACCACGCGGTTAATCGCCTTGTAAACCGCATCTACAGGACCAGTCCCGATCGCCGCATCTGTAAGTTCCTCCCCGGCGGGGGTGCGGACCGTTACAGTGGCCGTCGGACTCGAACGGTCGCCGCAGGAAACCTGAACCAATTCCAAGCGGAACATTTCCGGGACTTGCTGGATTTCATTATTAACGATCGCCTCCAAATCCCAGTCAGTAATTTCCTTCGGCGTTGCACATTTTCGGGATGATGGGTTATTGCAGATTATGATAATCTGCAATTTTACAGTCAGAATTTATGTATAGTATGATGTTTGTTTTCGACCTAGTCATAATATGTGTTATCATGGATAGTAAGGCGAAAGAATTAGCTAAAGGAGTCGAACATGAAATGTCCCAGATGTGGTTCTGAAAACATCAATAAAAATGGTCACCGACGCGGCAAACAGAATTGAATTTGTAAAGATTGTCGTCGCCAGTTTCTCGAACATTATTATCCGCGCGGTTATTCAGAAGATGTCAAGAAAAATTGTTTGACAATGTACGTTAATGGCAATGGATTTCGAGGTATTGAAAGGATAACTGGTGTCAGCCATAATACTCAAATTGATTGGGTAAAACAGGCAGCTAAAGAATTACCGTCAATCCCTGAAAACTACGATATTCCGGAGGTTGCAGAAATTGACGAGTTGCATACTTATGTCAATAAAAAAAAGAATAAAAAGTGGCTATGGACAGTCGTAAATCATTTCAAGCCAGGGATTATAACATGGGTATTAGGCGATCGTTCTGCAGAAACTTTTAAGCCTATGTGGGATATTATAAAATGTTGGCAATGCTTTTTATACGTTACTGATGGATGGCCTGTTTATCCAATGTTTATTGAATATATTGACCATATAGTCAGCAAAACCTACATGACCCGTGTTGAATGTGAAATAGGTCGATTAAGACATTATCGAGCTGGATTAAAAAGAAAAACATTATGTTACTCAAAGTCCGAAGAAATGTTGAGGCTTTCAATTAAGTTATTATTGCACTATCTACGTTATAATTCTGTACCGGTACCTATTTAAATCATCCCGTAATTGTGCAACGCCTTTCCTTCTTCTTATCCGCCAAATCCTTGAACTTGAGAAACGCATTATTAACATCCGTCTCCGAAAGTTCAAATCCCAATTCCCGCAAACGAGTGCCAAAAGCATTCCGACCCGAATGCTTGCCCAAGATAATCTGATTATCATTCAAACCGATCGACTGAGCATCCATAATCTCATAAGTCAGCTTATGCTTGAGCACCCCATCTTGGTGGATACCAGACTCGTGGGCAAAAGCATTCGCCCCCACGATCGCCTTATTTGGCTGCACCAGCATCCCCGTCAGGTTAGAAACCAAGCGAGAGGTCTTGTAAATTTCCCGAGTCTTAATCTTCGTCAGGGGTTCCGCAGACTCCGCTGGGCGTCCGAAGAAAGGATTATAATAGGAACGCCGCACGTGCAAAGCCATCACCAACTCTTCCAGGGCCGCATTACCGGCCCGTTCCCCAATCCCATTAATCGTGCATTCCAACTGTCGGGCCCCATTTTCCACCGCCGCCAATAAATTGGCCACCGCCAAGCCCAAATCATTGTGACCGTGGACCGAAATTATCGCCCGATCGATATTCGGGACATTTTCTCTTATCCCTCTAATCAAACCCCCAAACTCCTCAGGGGTAGTATAGCCCACAGTATCCGGGATATTCACCGTCGTCGCCCCAGCCGCGATCGCCCTTTCTAGTACCTCATAGATAAATTCTGGGTCCGAGCGGCCCGCATCTTCCGGAGAGAATTCCACATCCTCCACAAAGGACTTAGCATATGCTACCATTTCTGAAGTAATTGCCAACACCTCAGCCCTTGACTTTCTCAGCTTATACTGCAAGTGGATGTCAGAGGTAGCTTAACTAGAGCGCCAGCGCCGTCCTGTTGCAGCTGACCAAGATTTCTCGGTTCTTGCTGAAGAAACGGAATCTCAAGAATCTGGGCCGGAATATCAGCAGTATTTGCGTAGCGAAGCCTGTGCACTGCCAGATCCCCGGGTAACGAACCCTCCAAGTAGATGTGTTCTTTGAAAGGCAAGGTGCTCTTATAATTTGCCCGATGTCTTCCTTGACCTTTTTTATTCTAACAAACCCATGTTTGCTTTTATCAATCTTGTTAACAATACTTAATCTTTTCCCGAATATGCGGTGAATGGAAGTCGAACTTCGCCTATGACTCCAACCTAGATCCTGTCTACCAAGTTATTCAGGCGAATGGCTGCACGCTGTCGCTCTCGCAGCGTAGGGGGCCCGGAGCGTGCGAACGGAAAGCAGTTAAAAGAAGAAGATTACTCCGAAGTATTAGAACCCACCCATGTAGATGGGTTAGAGAGTTTCCGGCAGTATGACCTGTTGCGGAGCACCATCACCAAGGTCAAACCTGGAACCCACGAAGAGATCCAGCGCCTTCTCCGCAAGATGATTAAGGAAACCTTTGACCGGGAGGGGATTGAAATTACCTTTGCTCGTACCTCCTACTTTTTTATGATAATGTGAGTGCTCCTAGAGCGTACCTCCTACTTTTTCATGATGAAGAATAATAGATAGTTAATGGTTGATTTGCCAGTTGTCAGTTGTCAGTTTTTCTGCCAGCAACTATCAACCATCATCTACTATCAACCATCTCTTTTTCGATAGTATTCCGAATGTCGTTCAAATCAATATACCGGTCTGTAGCATTGCGTAACTCTCTGGCAATCATCCCCTCTGTTGACACCACAGTAATGTGAGTGCTCTTAGATCGTAATAGTTCAATTGCCCGTTCAAAATCCCCATCCCCGCTGAACAGTATCATTCGGTCATACTGTTCTACCGTATTAAACATATCGATCGCGATTTCGATGTCTAAATTAGCCTTTTGAGAGAAGCGACCTGAATTGTCATCATAATACTCTTTGAGGATTTTCGTCCGCACAGTGTAACCCAGGCTAATCAATGCATCTCGAAATCCCCTTTGGTCTTGAGTATCTTTTATTCCCGTGTACCAAAAGGCATTAACTAAATCTACTGTTGGATCTGATGTGAAATATTGCAGCACCCGCTTCGGGTCGAAAAACCAGCCATTTTTTTGCTGGGCATAGAACATATTGTTCCCGTCTACAAATATAGAAACACGGTTCTTCAATAATACCATAGTAGGTTACACCATAACTTTCGATGTTGATAACTTAAACAGAGCAATAAAGTACAGTTTTGGAGGCAAATTGCTAGACAAAGTGCGCGACATGGCTCGAAAGGGGTCGAGCCATGTCGCGCGGAGCGCCAAAGATCCGATTATTTCCCAAGTGAGAGTTGCTTTTCTTACCAGATTGGTTGACTCAGACTCTAAATTTATATAGCAGCTAATGCAAGTCTTCACTGCCTGCTGAAATCCTATGGGGTACTAAGGTTGCGTAACTATTGCTATCTACATTACAAGGAAGTTAATATCTTAAACTAAATCTATAGCTGAGGAAATTAGCAGTCGGAGGTAAGGGCAGTCGGCTGCTCTTACCTGGGCTTTTTTCTATTATGACATAAATTTAGGAGTTCTGTGAGAGCGCGGTCGATAATTGCGCTACTCCCGTGCGAGTCAGGAAGTTCGGCAATTTCTTCCATCAAGAGAGCGATCGCCCTCAAGGTCGGCTGATTGCTTATACTAGATAAGAAGGTAGTGGGTCACAAGTAGTGATGGAGAGCGATCTTTACCCTGGGCTCCCCTTCGATGTACTCTGCTGCTGTGTCTCCTGGGAGCGCTAAAAGCACTACCCAGGAGACCAGCTCCCCGGGTAACGCCCCCTACGCTGCGCAGGGCTAATCGCACTACGCAGAGCACATTAATCGCACATCGTAGTCAAATCACTACCGGAATGACCACTACCGATAAGAACACCAGTCGCTCCAACTACCAGCATAAAGCTTACCGCCACTCTGGCCCGCTAGTTCCAGAGATAAGAGGTTAGTGCGAGACGTTCGGGTGTAATCTAGGCCATCAGGCCTGAGACAACCCAAACCGGTAACATTAGCCGGGGAACTGTGGAATTATTGTGGGTCCTAACCCCACCCTCCAAATACGGGAGGTACACCGGTCCCAACTGCCACGGAGTGTTATCGCTGGTGGTGGAGAGCAGGGACTTAAATGAAGGCTATCTGGCAGCCTAAGCCGGAGACGTCGCTAGGAAAGGTGCTCATGGTTAACAATAAGTGAAGCTGTACAAGCCTCGTCATATATAACCAGCGAAATAAGGCTTTATGCGCTGGAGCCAAAAGGCAATAGCAGGTGTGGATATTCGTTTTCCTTGGATATCTCGTATTACAACAACCCTCTCGGGGTATTGCAGCGACCTAAAAGCATCATATTGATTCCACGGAACGTTATAACCTCAGTGACGCTATTTACCACTCGGTAGATAAGTTAGATAACAGGCGCAAGCTCACTGGGGAGGGATGTCCTAAGAAGCCAATGCCTAGGGTAATGTCTGGGATATGCTGACATAGGACGGTGATAGTAGGAAGCGGTAGGAACTGTAGTTTGATGAACTAAATGACCGCCGACAGCCGGTTACTGGTAAAACTGCTTCTAAAAGCGCGAGTAGAGTGAATGCTCTCGGTTGGCAGGTAATCCACTCGGATTTAGAAGCACAAAACGTGACATTGAAAGAATTACATATAGACCGAGGATATCTGAATAGTCATTTAGTTAAAGAACGGGACGAAAATTTAACAATTATTTGTAAGGCTTGGTCAGTCCGTAACGGGAAATATTTTGATAAAACAGCTTTTGTTCTTAACTGGGAAGAAAAAATAATTCGTTGTCCTAATGGAGTTAGTGTTCCTTTTGATGAAGGCAAACCTGTTCAGTTTCCTAGGGATAAGTGTAAAATTTGTCCTTTACGTTCTCAATGCACTACTAACGTAAAAGGTCGCACTGTTTCTATTCATCCTGATGAGTCACTGTTGCAAGAATTACGTGAACGCCAAACCACTCCGTCCGGTCGAGCCAAACTACGAGAGCGAGTAACGGTAGAACATAGTCTTGCTCACATTGGTCAGTGGCAGGGCGATCGCGCGCGTTATATAGGAGTTCGCAAGAACCTCTTTGATCTACGGCGCATGGCTGTTGTCCATAATCTTCACCTTTTGGCAAGAATGCCAGCAACAACTCAAGAGAAAACTGCATCAATTTTGAGCCTTGCTTGAGCCATACCACATGTTTATTTATTTGTCAACTACTTCTACTGGACCGACGCTCTAGTGGAATGGGTGGGACTGGAGTTAAATCCAACTGTACCCCAAAGAGCGATCGACCATCATCTTCTCGATAGCTGGCAGTCGTTTCCAGAGATGCCCACCCGGGTGGGCACTCTCGGAAACGAGTCCCCCATCCCGGAATTGCTCGCCCAGCTAGCCACCACTCACTTGTTGCAAACAGAACGCTTGCAAGCTCAGTTGCATATCGCCGATGCCCGCCAAACCATTGTACAAGTTTACAACAGGGGCTTCCGGGCCGATGCCATTTTTCTCGACCCCTTTTCCCCGCCCCACTGTCCTGGACTTTGGACTGTGGAGTTTCTGGATCTGGTGGCCAAATGTCTGGGGCCCTCTGGCAAGCTTGCCACCTATTCAAGTGCCGCAGCAGTCAGAAAGGCGCTGCTGTTGGCCGAGTTAAAGATTGGTTCGGTCCCGCCGGTAGGCAGGAGATCGCCCAGTACCGTTGCCAGCAGGATCGATAAGCATCTGCCCCCACTATCACCTCAAGAACGAGAACATTTGCTTACCCGTGCCGCTATTCCCTACCGAGACCCCAACCTGAGCGACAGCGCAGAGGTCATTATACAGCGACGGCATAGGGAACAGGAAGCATCTAGGTCGGGGTCGAGCTAGGAATCGCTTCCCAACCCTCCCTTTCGAAACCGTGCTTGCGACTTTCACCGCACACGGCTACTGGTTGGTAAGTCCTTTGCATGGATAGACAATGATTGGATTACTCCTCTCTGCCTTGCCTCATGAGATTTGGCCCCTTTACGAACGACTGTGTTGTTGTCTAGCTCCGGAGGGTTCATGGAGGGAAACCCGGTAAACCTATGTCCCACTCTTTACTAACGGTTGGCCATTTCTGACCCTCGGATTATTACCCGGCTTTGACTACAGTCTAGCATTCATGCTCTGGGATTACTCCCAAGTACCGTGATTTATTAAGGCTACTCTTTCCTTTGGCTTCTTACCATATCCGTCCCACGTCTGCATATCCTCGGGAATTACCCCGGGCGTTGGCTTTTTGGGACATCCCTCCCCTAGTGGCTTGCGCTTATCATCTAACTTGTTCTCCTTGGACCGGTTACAATCCTTGTTGAACAGCACACTAGAGGTTAATTCGTTCCTTGGTAACCATTCTGATGCTTTTAGACCCCTACACTACCCCGGGAGTTATTTGAGTACGATGTTAGCCACCAGGGATAACTAACACTAACTACCATTTCCTTTTTAGGCCAGCGTTCATAGCCTTATTTCGCTGGTTTATGATTACGAGGCTTAAATAGGTTCGCTTTTTCTAGTCATGAGCATCTTCCCTAGCGGCGTCACCGGCGATAGCTGCCAGTTAGCCTACATTTAAGTCCTTGCTCCGCACCACAATGATGTCACTTTGTAGCACTAAGGACCGGAGTCACTCCCGTACCTGGAGGGGAGGATTTGGACCTCCATGATTACCAAAGTTTGCTGGCTAATGAAACCAGTTAGGTTTTCACTCGGTTATGAGTTTATACCTAAACGAATCGCACCCCTAGAGACCACAACTCAATGGCGAAAACGCTGGTTAAAGTCCTAGCTTTTGCAGCACAGGTTTTGTGGAAACAACGTGCTTGTCTAACCCCAGCTGTTTGGGACTGATTCCCAGGGCCAAAGCCACCAGTTGGGGCAAATGGAGCACTGGCAGGCCCAACTTGCGTGCAATTACCTTTTCCACTTCCGGTTGACGGGAGTCTAAATTCAAATGGCACAGAGGACAAGGAGTCACCATGCAATCAGCACCAGCGGCGATCGCCTCTTGAATATGCATCCCCGCCATCTGAAAAGACTGGGTGGTAGCATAGCTAGAAATTGGCCAGCCACAGCATTGAGTCCTTCCCCGATAATAAATTGGCTCTGCCCCAACCGCCCGGAAGACATTCTCCATTGACTCGGGATGATTTGGGTTATCATAGGGCATGTGGGTTTGGGCCCGGAGCAGATAGCAGCCATAGAAAGCCGCACATTTGAGCCCTGTCAACTGGCGAGTGACTTTTGCTTCTATAGCCTCTAGACCATAATCTGCCACCAAGGCCCATAATAGATGTTTAACCTCCGTACTGCCCCGATAGGGGGAACAGCCCTCTTTTGTCAGTAAACCGTTGATCTGTTCTACATAGGCCGGGTCTGTTTGTTGGCATCCCTTGAGGCGCTCGTCTACGTGACCAATAACCCCCTGACAAGTACTGCAATGAGTAAGCAGGGGTAGATTGAGTTCCTCTGCTAGGGCAATATTACGGGCATTGACAGCATCTTCCAGCAGTTGGGAATCCTCCTTAAAGGTACCCGAACCACAACAGGCAGCCCGTTTCAGCTCAATCAGTTCAATCCCCAAAGCTGGGGTGAGGGCCCCAGTAGACATGTATAGTTCCCGGCAAGCTCCGAGAGCAACGCAACCGGGAAAATAAGCATATTTTCGGGTCACTTCGGACATGATATTATCTCTTAGTTGTGAGTGGTTACTGGTCGCTGGTCGCTGGTCATCGATCCCATGCCTACCGTACCATCACAGCCATTACAGGGACAAATTTGGAAGCAGGATCCCTTTCCGATAAGATTCGCGCAGCGGAGGGGGCGTTGGGGAGCTGGCGCACGCTACGCGATCGAAAAATGCTTTAGAATTGTACGGCCCGCAGTCGGCAACCCGTCGCGGATTGGGTTGATATATTACCCCCGAAGAGGTTATGAGCAAAGAAACAACTTTAAAGAGAGTCCAAAAAATTGTAGTGGAGCAACTGGGTGTGGAACCCAGCCAAGTCAAACCAGAAGCCAGTTTTACTGAGGATATGGGGGCAGACTCCCTGGATACGGTGGAACTGGTGATGGCCCTAGAAGAAGAGTTTGGGTTGGAAATCTCAGACGAGGTCGCTGAAACAATAGACACGGTTGGCAAGGCTGTCGATCATATTAATGAAAACGTAAAAGCTTCAGCATAGTAGCAGCCGGTGTCTCCTATGAAGTGCTCCTAGGGGTCGGGAGACACCGCATCTCGCGTTGACGTCTTTGGGGCGCGCTACATCGCGCAGCGGAGGCTGAACCCGTTGAGATGAGTTTGTGAGGGATAACGAATAACTGATGATTTTTGACAAATGACTTCACGAAAACATGTTGTTGTCACCGGTCTCGGCGCGATTACGCCCATAGGCAATACTCTCGCCGAGTATTGGGAAGGATTATTGAGCGGGCGCAATGGTATTGATACGATCGCATTGTTCGATGCCTCTAAGCATAAATGTAGGATTGCTGGTGAGGTAAAGGGCTACGACCCCCTCGAATACATGAATGAGAAAGAGGCAAAGCGCATGGGTCGCTTTGCCCAGTTTGGGGTTTCAGCCAGCAAGCAAGCCATATCTGATGCGCAGTTCGAGATTAATGACTTGAACGCCGAACATGTGGGAGTGATTATTGGTACGGGGATTGGTGGTCTGAAGGTTTTGGAAGAGCAGCAAGAAATTTACCTGACAAAGGGCCCTTCTCGCTGTAGCCCGTTCATGGTTCCGACGATGATTGCTAATATGGCCGCAGGTTTAACTGCCATACATACGGGGGCAAAAGGGCCGAATACTTGCCCGGTGACGGCCTGTGCTGCTGGCTCTCATGCGGTGGGAGATGCCTTTCGCTTGATTCAATCAGGTTTGGCCCAGGCGATGATTTGTGGAGGGACCGAAGCTGCTGTGACGCCTTTGTCGGTGGCGGGTTTCGCCAGCGCTAAGGCCCTATCCACTCGCAATGATGACCCTGGCCGTGCTAGTCGTCCTTTCGATCGCGATCGGGATGGCTTTGTCCTGGGTGAAGGAACCGGTATCCTGTTGCTGGAAGAGCTAGAACATGCCCGCCAGCGGAATGCCAAGATTTATGCGGAAATTGTCGGCTATGGCATGACTTGCGATGCCTATCACATGACGGCCCCAGTCCCTGGTGGCAAGGGAGCTGCTAGGGCCATAGATCTCGCTCTCTTGGATGCTGGTTTAACTCCCGAAATGGTAAGTTATATCAATGCTCACGGTACCAGTACCCCGGCAAATGACAGCACGGAAACGGCTGCGATTAAAAGTGTTTTGGGTGAAAGTGCCTACCAGGTGGCGATTAGCTCTACTAAGTCCATGACTGGTCATCTATTAGGGGGCTCCGGCGGCATAGAAGCTGTGGCTACGGCGATGGCGATCGCCCATGACCATGTGCCGCCGACGATTAATTTAGAGCACCCAGATCCAGAGTGCGATTTGGATTATGTCCCCAACCAGTCCCGGGAAATGCCAGTAGAGGTGGCTCTGTCCAATTCCTTCGGATTTGGCGGTCACAATGTCACCCTAGCATTCAAAAAGTACCACTCCGACTGAGTCTGTGATTTTGTGAAAAGAAATTTGAGATTGGGAAAATGTAGAGCAGAGAAAAAGGAATTTGTCAAGCTTTTGGAATTCCCAATCTCAAAAAAAATGGTTTGCCCCATGCAGCGCCTAATGGGAAGATGGAGAGGGTAGCGAGGGTAGGGTCGCTCCCAAATAGAAGTTCACCCCAGACGCTAAATCATTGTCAAGAAGAGAGAAATTATGGCCGTAGCAACCCAATCACTCGAAGAAATCTGTATTAACTCCATCCGCTTTCTGGCGATCGACGCTGTAGAGAAAGCCAAGTCCGGCCACCCAGGGCTGCCAATGGGGGCGGCACCGATGGCATATGTGCTATGGAACCAGTTTATGCGGTATAACCCGAAAAATCCGTCTTGGTTTAACCGCGATCGCTTCGTGCTGTCAGCGGGTCACGGCTGTATGTTACAGTACGCGATGCTCTACCTGACAGGTTACGATAGCGTCACGATTGACGATATCAAGCAGTTCCGTCAGTGGGAGTCGAAAACCCCCGGTCACCCAGAAAATTTCATGACTGAAGGGGTGGAAGTGACCACCGGTCCTCTAGGACAAGGGATTGCTAATGGGGTCGGGTTGGCGATCGCCGAAGCTCACCTGGCGGCCAAGTTTAATCAGCCTGATGCCAAGATTGTAGACCATTACACCTATGCGATCCTGGGTGATGGTTGCAATATGGAAGGTGTTTCGGGTGAAGCTTGTTCTTTGGCGGGACATTTGGGTCTGGGCAAGCTGATTGCTCTGTATGATGACAATCATATCTCGATTGATGGTCATACGGATTTGGCATTTACGGAAGATGTAGGTAAGCGCTTTGAAGCCTACGGGTGGCACGTGATTACTGTAGATAATCCTAATCTGGATCGAGACACGAGCTTACAAGCGTTGACCGATGCGATCGAAGAAGCAAAGAAGGTGACGGACAAACCTTCGATGATTAAGGTCCGCACGATCATTGGTTACGGTTCCCCCAATAAAAAAGATACCCACGGCGTTCACGGGGCAGCTTTGGGAGAAAGCGAAGTGGAAGCAACTCGCAAAAATATGGGTTGGGAATACGAACCTTTTGTGGTTCCCGATGACGCCCTGAAGCATTTCCGCAAAGCTGTAGAACGAGGTGCTTCCTACGAAGCAGAGTGGAATCAAACCTTTGCTACTTACAAAACTAAGTATCCGACAGAGGCAGCTGAATTTGAACGCATCACTAGCGGGACACTACCCGAAGGATGGGAGAAGGTACTGCCGACCTACAGCCCCGATAAGGGAACTGCGACTCGCAAGCATTCTCAAGCAACTTTGAATGCACTAGCTCCAGTTCTGCCGGAACTGATTGGCGGTTCGGCTGATTTGGCGCCCTCGAATCTGACTTTGTTGAAGGTATCGGGAGATTTCCAAAAGGGACAATACTCCAACCGCAACCTGCGCTTTGGGGTGCGGGAACATGGCATGGGCGCGATCTGTAATGGTATTGCTTTACATGGTTCGGGCTTGATTCCCTATGGTGCGACTTTCCTGATCTTTACTGATTATATGCGGGCAGCGATTCGTCTGTCAGCTCTTTCCCAAGCTGGGGCGATCTGGGTGATGACTCATGATTCGATCGCCCTGGGGGAAGATGGGCCGACTCACCAACCCGTGGAAACTATCGCCTCTCTGCGGGCTATTCCCAATCTGTTGGTAATCCGCCCTGCGGATGGAAATGAAACTTCTGGAGGCTATAAGGTGGCGATCGAAAACCGGAACCGCCCCACTCTGCTGGCCTTCACCCGTCAAAATGTACCGAACTTGGCCGGAACCTCGATTGAAGGTGTCGCGAAGGGGGGTTATATTGTTTCGGACAGCGATGGCACTCCTGACTTGATTCTGATCGCTACGGGTAGCGAACTCCACCTCTGCACGGAAGCGGCTGAGAAATTGCGTGCAGAAGGCAAGAAAGTCCGCGTGGTTTCCCTGGTTTGCTGGGAACTGTTTGCAGAGCAAGATGCTGCTTATCAGGAGTCCGTGTTGCCTACAGGTGTCACCAAGCGCTTGGCCGTAGAAGCTGGTTCTACCTTTGGTTGGAGTAAATACGTTGGCACTGAAGGGGGTACTATCGGTATCGATCGGTTTGGCGTTTCCGCTCCTGGCGGCTTGGCGATGGAGAAGTTTGGCTTCACGGTTGATAATGTGGTGGCCAAGGCAAAGGCACTCTAACCATTACCCGGGCCGCACTCACCCTCAAGGATGGGGCCACCAGAACTTAGCCCTCGATGTCTCGGGAGTAGTGCGAATAGCGCTCTCCCGAGACATCGAAGCAGGCGGGCTTGACACAGGACATTTAAATTAGCTATAATAAAGAGGCTTTCTATTGCTAGAGAGTCTCTTTATTTGTCAATGCAAAATAGGGGGGAGGTTATGACTAAAGTAGATCGGGAGTATAAGACAGTTTTTTCGCGCATACCAGAAATTGTCGCTGATTTGCTTAAAAGCGATCGCATGTTTGAAAAGCTAGAAAAAAATGATATGAGTAATTGCATCTCTGTGACCATGAAAAAGTATTTGTCTCCTGAAGAAATCCTCGCTATTGATGAAGTAGAACTCACGCATTGACAAATTGTTGGCGATCGAGGTAATGTATAGGCTGTTAGATGATTTAGAACCAGAACAAATTGAGGCGTTGCACATTTTTGGGATGATACCGTTTTTTGCACATAGTCGCTTATAGTCTAGGTTTCAAAGTTTTGTAAATATGCTCATCATCCCGTAATTATGCAACGTCCTTTTTCCCTCTTTTATTCGATCTGATTATAACATATTAATTCAGGTGGCAGCGCTTCTATCTTCTCGCGATCGGGCGAATTTCATTTCCAGGCAGAACCTGGAAACGAGACTTTGCGCTCTTACCAGTGTCCGATCGCCAGAAAAGCGATCGCCTGTCCCAGGGGACGCAAGACATCAGTTAATTGTATCAGGATCTATCCCCAGGGCCTGTAACCGTTGCGCTAATTGTTCGGCGCGTTGACGTTCCGCATCAGCACGTTGACGTTCGGCATTCATTTGCTGTTCGAGTTGTTGTCGCAGTGCTTGTTCGGCATCAGCACGTTGACGTTCTTCATCAGCACGTTGACGTTCGGCATTCATCTGCTGTTCGAGTTGTTGTCGCAGTTCTTTTTCCTCTCGGATCAAATAGTCTACATCCGGTGGTGATAGCACTCGATTTACTGGTAAAATTAAGTCCGGAAACTGTGCCGATTGAACATTATCTCCTGGGAAAAAATCTTTGATGGCATAATTGGCTTTACCTGCATGTTTACTACACAGTTGGATCCTGGACCGTTCCGGGTCTACTATCCAATACTCCCGAATACCAATTGCATCGTATTCGGCCCGTTTGGTTGTGTAGTCCTGACGCCAATTTTGGCTGGTTACTTCTACCACTAAGAGCGGTTTTTCCTCAAAGTCTAGCACTGCTGCGCCCTTTCGAGAGCAAACATTGTCCCATAAACTCTGCTTACAAACGATTGTATCGGGAATTCGCGATGTATTTTCTTCCGTTCTTACTCCTGTAAATTCTATTGCTACTAAGTTCAGGTTTTGAGATACAAAGTAGCGCAGAAACTCATTTGTTAAAAATTTACAAATTTTGATGTGTAAACCTGTCGTTGTTGGCATTTCGATCAACTGACCGCGATCGAGTTCGTATCTTACACCATGTTCTACTTTATGAACCAGGTATTCTGCAAAACTAAGGGTCTTGGCAGAAATCTCAACTGGAGACTGTACCATTTTTTTTTCCCTCTTTTCTCTGATTATAGCAATTAGCACCCATCTACTGAGCCCACGGTACCCCAGAAACCAGGTTTTTCCCAAAAACCTGGTTTCTTAATTTAGCGCTTCAACCACTGGCAGGCTACAATTATGTAATCACGGTAGGTTGATCCCGTCCCGTGAGGGTGCGAATTTGCGCAACTTCATCTGCTATTGTAATCAATGAAGCTAATGCCTGCTGCGGATCTTTGTCATGGTTGGCTGAGTCTGGTTCGTAACTTTCCAGATACAGTCTCAGGGTTGCGCCCTTCGTGCCCGTCCCTGAAAGTCGATATACGATCCGCGATCCATCGGTGAATCCTATGCGAATCCCCTGCTTTTGGCTGATGCTACCATCTATGGGATCGGTATAGCTAAAGTCATCGCTATACTCTACCTCATATTCTCCGAATTTCTGCCCTTTTAAGTCTGACATTTTCGATCGCAGATTGGCCATCAGGGTATTGGCCGGGTCTGTTTGGACTCCTTCATAGTCATGGCGTGAATAGTAATTGCGACCGTAGGTTTGCCAGAACTCTTTCACGATCTGTTCGACGGACTGTTGTTTTACTGCCAGGATATTTAACCAGAATAGCACCGCCCACAGTCCGTCTTTTTCCCGCACGTGGTTAGAACTCGTCCCAAAACTCTCTTCTCCACATAAGGTCGCTTTCCCTGCATCTAACAGGTTGCCAAAAAATTTCCATCCTGTGGGTGTCTCGTAGCAGTCTATTCCTATCTGGGCCGCGACGCGGTCTACTGCTTGACTTGTTGGCATCGATCGCGCCACTCCTGCCAAACCTGCACTGTAACCTGGCACTAGCTTGGCGTTTGCTGCTAGTACTGCTAAACTGTCGCTGGGTGTTACGAAGAACTTCCGCCCCAGGATCATGTTGCGATCGCCATCTCCATCGGAGGCCGCCCCAAAATCTGGACCATTTTCCTTATAGAGAATCTCTACCAAATCACGAGCATAGACTAAGTTGGGGTCTGGATGACCGCCTCCAAAATCCTCTAAGGGGGTGCCATTGATGACGGTTCCTGCTGGTGCCCTCAACCGCTGTTGTAAAATGGCATGGGTGTAGGGACCAGTAACCGCGTGCATCGAGTCCATGCAGGCCCGGAATTTGCCACTACTCAGCAGTTCGCTGATGCGATCGAAGTCGAACAGAGACTCCATCAACTGGGCGTAATCTGCCACTGAGTCTATCACTTCCACGGTCATGGTACCTAGTTGAGAACTTCCCAACTTGTCCAAATCCAGATCTGCTGCTTCGATGATTTTATAGCCCTCGATCGCCTTTGAGCGATCGTAAATGGCTGAGGTCACTTTTTCGGGAGCAGGTCCACCATTGCTAATATTATATTTGATGCCAAAGTCTCCTTCGGGACCGCCGGGATTGTGACTTGCTGACAGGATGATGCCACCGAATGCCTGATGCTTGCGAATTACGCAGGAAACCGCCGGGGTTGACATGATGCCTCCCTGACCCACTAGCACTCGCCCAAAGCCATTGGCCGCTGCCATCTTCAGGATGATTTGAATTGCTTGTCGGTTGTAGTAGCGACCGTCACCCCCCAGTATTAGGGTTTGTCCTTGATAGCCTTCTAAGCTGTCAAATATAGACTGAACGAAATTTTCCAGATAGTGACGCTGCTGAAAGACTGGGACTTGCTTGCGCAGTCCGGATGTCCCGGGTTTTTGGTCTGTAAAGGGCTGGGTGGATATGCTGTGTATATTCATACTTTAGCAGTAAAGCAAAAATCTGACGTCCAGCATTTCCTGGCCGATCGCCTGGAAATGCTCACTGCCTGGGAGTATATGATACTCTGGGCCCATTACTCAAATAGTCGCTTTTGGCGACTGGTTCCGATGGGACCGGTGATTGGCAAAACCTTGTCCAGTGCTGATTAGGAATTTTCCTCGCCTTCCAGCTTCTCTAAAACTCGATCGAGCTTGTTCTCTATTGCCATCAGCCTCCTGAGAGTTGTGGGACGGTCTTGATCTAGAGATCCCAGCATGTTAGCCATATCTCGCTGTACATTGATTAATATCAGAATTGCTTCTTTCAGTTCTGCTCTGTCTGCCGTCGAACTGTCAGCATAGGCCTGAAGCGCACGCGCATTGGCTTCAATTAGTTGTTCTAGCCGACCTCGCGACTCTGTCTCGCGATCGGCATAGGCCTGGAGCCCACGCGCGTTGGCTTCAATCAATTGCCAGAGTTCATGTCGCTCGGACGCCGCTTTGTCTGTATTGGCCTGGATGCTGCGAATGGTGCTGTCTACCAGTTGCCGCAGTTCCTGTCGCTCTTTTGCTGCTTCCTGTTGTGTCTCGACTAGGCGAGAAATATCTCGGCTCAATGCCCCGATAGCTTGTGCGTTGGACGCAACTAGCTGTTTCATTTCGTCATCTGTCATGACTTTCTCTCCTCTTAGCTTCAACTTGACTTTTATATTATAGCTTTTCTTCTACTATTCATCCAATTTTTTTGCCCGATTGCGTCTACATCACGCCCCCCGATCGCCTCTAAGTTCTGGTGCATCTTCCTCCCCCTCAATGTCCCGATCGCAGGTCGCCAAATTTTTCCAAATAAATCAAATGAGGGAAAGAATATCTCTTCGGGGGACTCGACGCTTGTTTCTAATTCTTTGATTACAGACATGGTCCGCTGACTCCTACTTGCTGTTCCTATTATAGCTGCTTGACTGACGATCGGACAACTTATCATCAGCCAAGCTTCGACAGGTTGAGATTACAGGCTATTTGGATCTATGTCCAATTCCCGCAGTTTTGCAGCTAACAGTTCGTTCAATTGTTCAGCCAACTCAGCCCGTTTTTCAGCCGAATCAGCCTCTTGTTTCGCCAACTCTGCCTCTTGTTTAGCCAACTGTTCCCGTTCTTCAGCCGACTCAGCTGCTTCGTCTGGTGTGGGGACCATTATCCCTTCCGGGGTAAAGAAGCGCAGTTGCTTGTCATGGATACCCAGATACAATCCTAGTTCCTGACTCCACAATTGTCCTTGGGAATTTTGTTTCAGTGCTTCGTACTTGTCCCCGACTAGCACAAATCCTGCAAATTCCATTGTTTCCGGGTCAAACCAGAAATAATTTGGCGTCCGGAAGGTGTCTTGATAGATTTCTTTTTTCAAGTTTCGATCGATGGATGCTGTTTTTTTCGAGAGGATTTCTACTATTATATTGGGATACTTGCCATCCTCTTCCCATACTACCCAACTGTTGCGGGGTTTGCGCTCAACTCCCAGGACTACGAAAAAGTCCGGTCCCCGGAAGTCTTTTGATTTGATCTGATTGGGACTATAGTAGATGGTGAGGTTGCCAGCGCTGAAGAAATCCTGGCGTTTTTTCCACCACCAGTCTAGGCATTTGATTAATAACAGTAGTTGCTGCAAGTGCAGATATGTTTCCAATGGGGGTTCCTCACTTAGTAATTCGCCTGATGGAAAGATTATCTCTTTCGGTGACTCGACGCTTGTTTCTAATTCTTTGACTACAGACATGGTCCGCTGACTCCTACTAGCTGTTACTAGTATAGTTCATCAATATCCAATCTACCACATGGTGACTGATATTTGATTATAGCAAACTGCAATGCGATCGTGGTAGATTATGGTAAGATATTGTGAAGTGATTGCATGATTATGACCGTGAGTTTACCCTATGATGATAATGGCGATCGCCACTATATCTATTGCCGTACACCCGTGGTTGAGACGATCGCCCATCCTGTCTGGACACCAATTTAATTAGGCCTTCATCTTTAGGTGCAGTGAACGCCGTCACTTGCCCAGAGACAAAGTGCTAGTCCAGTTGATGGGCAGCGTCAGGATAACCCAAAACATGGATCGGATCTCCTCGCTGCACTTGATTCGAGTCCCCCAAGGGAATAGATTTATAAGGGCAGTTTTTCTGCTCGGGTCCAAAGATCGCCACCGCTAAATCCAGACTTTTGAGCCGTTTAATCTCCACATCTTCCCAAATCTTGTCGGAGTGGGACTGCAACTGATATCCCCTGTCGGGAGGCGATCGATCGCCAAGATCCTGTAGAGGCACAGCGCCAGCGGATCAAAAAATTAACGCGATCGCGCGAAAATCTGCTATTGCCGTGCCCCGGCCACATGCGATCGCTATGCTATTGCTTATAACGCCACCACTGAACGGGGGATGAGTGGCGCACCTGTTGTGGATACTCGGGGTTGATAACAGCACTTCGTAAAAGGTATAAAAATGTAGAAAGTGGTATATAATCAGTGGTAAAAGAGATGACGCGAGTGCGTAGTGGGAGGGGATGACAGATGCAGCTTGACGAGAGCGCGTTTCAGCTCTGCCGAACTGGCGTTGAAAATGGAAAACAAAATTCAATTTATGCGCGAGCCGTTGGGCAGGTTTTCAACAATCAATGACTTTAGTCATTGATTGTTGATAATAAATTGCTGTCGCCTGGATTCCCAAAGCATTGACATGCAAGACTTACAGCGTTTAAGGTCTGTCGAACTCACGTTACTTAAGAATGGCTGCGCCACGAAGCTGCGCGAACGGACAATTTGCCGTGCGGAATGGAGGGGGTTATTCGTCGTAACTTAAATAACTCTCCATATTCGATTGACACCCCTCTGGAGGCAGGAACCTACTTTGTCCTAGAGCGTCGGTCCACTAATAAAGCTTGACAAATTGTTCAATCTGTGCATAGACGGAAAATCGTTCTCCAGTTCGTCTCCCGCTCTCCACTTAGGGCCCCTCTGGATCTCGTAATTTTGTTCAAAATCGTCTCACAAACCGACAAATTTTAGCACATGCACATTTCTTTTTTTTGTCAACTACTTCTACTGGACCGACGCTCTAGTAGGTGGATGGTTAAATACCAGCTACACCCTCTCCCTTGCGGCCTAGGCTCCCTCTATCGTCGTGGAAGGGGCCGTTACAGGCAGTCCTGGGGCTGAGAGGTTTGTCTTGTCATTGGAGTAATTACTCGTTGCTCCATATGTTGGCAAAAATTTTCTTGCGCGCCATTGTTAACCATTAGGATGAGAGAAACCCGGTTTTTTTGGAAAAACCGGGTTTCTCTTAATTTAAGCAACGAGGTTAATTGCGAATTGAAAATGGCAAATTGCGCACTTCGGATCGCGCAACGCAGTCGCGCTATGGACATGAATAAATAAATCTACCTTCCTCAATTCTCAATTCTCAATTCCGCAATTTCAGAATTTGGGCCGTCACCGCCAGACTTTCCTCATAAAGCATATCCCGACCCCAGCGTTCTAATTGCTGAGACATCAGAGACTCGGCTTTTTGGTTGCTCAAAGGTGTCACCTGTTCTGTGCGGCATTTCTGGGCAGTTCCCCCAGCTTCCATCCGCATACATCCTATGGTTTCAGAACAGAGAATCGTGCAGCAATCAGCATCAGTATTGGTAGAAGCTAGAAGCAAGCCTACCATATCGCCGGGAATTTCTCCCCAGTCCGCTGTGGGAATTCCTGCCAATTCTGCTTCGATCGTGCGCCCTTCAGATCCCCTCAACTTGACATGTATGATGTCATAGTCCCCAGCTTCCTCACTGTAAGACACGGGTTCCCAACCCAGGCGACTAGCTAGCCAACCTAAAAACATCAGTGCTTGGGCCGTATTACCCTTCTGATAGTCAATAGTCACCCGGTCTAATTCTACCAAAGCTGCGCGACGTTCTGGCGGGTCGAAAGTCGCCGCAGTCAACTCTTGCCAAGCTGAAAGTCGATGCCAATTGAGATCGGCAACATAGGTTTGGGACTCGATCAACTCCTGCATTTTCAGAAATTCGGCGGCGGGATCGCTGAAGTAGCAAGAGTCCATTACAATACAGTTACTCGTTTCCGCTAGATGCCCAAACAAGGGCTGTTCGGGATTAGGCGTAGCCTTCCACCAGACAAACTTGGGCAGATCCGGTATCATCAGGGAGGAAACTGTATCGCTTACCCTTTCCAGAGCATCCTTAGTACCTCGCAGAGTGATGTATTCGCAGCATACCAGACTGGTGTTGCTACTTTTTTGAATCGGGCAATAGGCAGAAACCTGTGCCGTTACTCCTCGATCTTCTCCTAACTCCGGACAGAGGGTAATGATCCGACAGGGATTTTGCGATGCGATCGCATCACTAATACTAAATCCCCTCATGTTCAGATTAGATACTTCTGTGTCCTCGGACGATTGCTGAGCAAATTTCTCACGCAGCTTTGCCAATGTTTCCGGGTTAACTAGACCTGTCTCTCTCAGTCCGTAAGCCTTTTGAGCTTGTTTTACCGCTGCCTTGGTCTTGGGTCCATGAATGCCATCGATCGG
The DNA here is from genome assembly GCA_005518205.2 of Hormoscilla sp. GUM202. Lineage (GTDB taxonomy): Bacteria > Cyanobacteriota > Cyanobacteriia > Cyanobacteriales > Desertifilaceae > Hormoscilla. The sequence goes on along the minus strand of RFFC02000010.1, from coordinate 108,041 downwards.
ACCATCGTAAAATCCCAAACCTCCCAGTAATTGCTGGAATTCTTCTGGCTCATAGATCGCCATGCTAAATGTCGCCGCCCTCGTGGCAACGGGAGAAGCTTTACCGCTATTTTGGGTCAGCCATATTTTACTCAATTCTGCCTCTATTTCCCCCAGGGAGATATCTTTTGGTTTTTGCAGGGCAACAATTGGAGTTGCTGTCATTTTTCCATTCCTTTGTTAGTTTTCAGTTGTTAATTGTTAGTTGTCAGTTGTTAGTTGTCAGCTTTGAGCGTTCGCTGGTCGCTGATAACTGTTCGCTATTAAAGTCTACGCCAGCGCCGACCATCTCGATTTAAGAGAAATTCTGCTTCCACAGGTTCCCAGGTTCCTGCTTCATAAAGAGGAATCGCCTCCGGAGGGGCCGGGGCATCCCAAACTTCCAACAGAGGAGTGAGTACCCGCCAGGAAGCTTCCACTTCATCTCCTCGGGTGAACAGAGTCTGGTCTCCTAACATGCAATCTATCAGCAGACGACTGTAGGCATCCGTGTTTGGTTTACCAAAAGCCGTATCGTAACGAAAATCCATATCCACCGATCGGGTGCGCAGGGAATTACCCGGAGTTTTCACCTCAAACCGCATAGAAATCCCTTCATTGGGCTGAATTCGCAGAGCCAAAACATTAGGATTCACCTGTTTCGCCGCCGACTGGAACATCATATACGGCACGTCTTTGAACTGGATGGCGATTTCCGTTACCTTCTTGGGCATCCGCTTACCCGTGCGCAGATAAAAAGGCACTCCCTTCCAGCGCCAGTTATCTACATGTAACTTCAAAGCTGCATAAGTGGGAGTAGTTGTATTGGGATCGGCCCCCTCTTCTTCCCGATAGCCCGGCACTTGCTTGCCATTCATCCAACCCGCCGTGTATTGACCCCGGATGGCCGATCGATCCAAATTTTCCAAATCTGCTAGGCGCGTCGCCTGGACAACTTTTACCTTTTCACTCCGAATGCTGTCAGCATCCAAGCCGTTCGGCGGTTCCATTGCTGTCAGACAAAACAGTTGCATCAGGTGATTTTGCACCATGTCCCGCAGGGCCCCAGAGGATTCGTAATAACCTGCCCGCCCTTCTAGACCTACCTTTTCGGCCACTGTGATTTGCACGTGATCGACAAACTGGCGATTCCACAGCGGTTCAAAAATCGCATTGGCAAACCGAAACACTAACAAATTCTGCACCGTTTCTTTGCCCAGGTAATGGTCGATGCGGTAAATCTGCTCTTCCGCACATACCTGACGCACGATCTGATTCAGCACTTGGGCCGATCCCAGGTCTCGACCAAAAGGTTTTTCGATTACTAGGCGCTGCTTTCTGGGGTCCCGAAGCATTCCGGCACTGCCCAGTTGCTGGGTAGCTTCTCCAAAGAATCGGGGTGCCACAGATAGGTAAAATACCCGATTCCCTCGCGTACCTCGTTGTTCGTCTAGTTCCCCCAAGAATGCTTTCAGCTTCTGGTAGCTTTCCGGTTTGTCAATGTTTCCAGAACAATAGAATAGCCCTTTAGCAAATCGCGACCAGACTTCTTCTCTACCCAGTCCACCGCCAAACTCTTCCACTCCTATCCGCATCTGTTCGCGGAAATAATCGTGACTCCAGTCTCGTCGCGCCACCCCCACGATCGTCAGTTCTGGGGGTAGTTTGTGCTCTAACATCATCTGATAGAGGGCGGGCACGAGCTTTCTCTGGGTTAAGTCCCCAGATGCACCGAATATTACCAGAATTTGCGGTTCTGGGATCCGGTCATGTTGCAGTCCCACCCGTAAGGGATTTTCCAGTAGCGTTACCATCTCTTTTCCTTCTCAATATACGTAGAACGGGCGGATCGCCTGCCCGTTTGTTCGACATTTCTGGACCCTTTCCCATGCCTCAGCTATGCTGGCACCAACGGGTGCATCCCAATTTGGCAATGAGCAAAAATACTTCATTGTTAAACTGTCACTAATAGACCCTTGGTCTGTCAAGGAAATGATGACGGATAAGAGAAGGGAAGGCTCGGAAGCGGTTATCTCCGTAAAATTCGTCAATTTTATCTTGACAGACCACGAGATGATGAGAATGTCAAGATTGACTCACCTTGAGAATACTCCATTGAGATAAGCACGCTCCGGGCCCCCTACGCTGCGAGATGCCGCAGAACTTGGGGAACATTGGCAGCTTTCCACTGCGCTCCTGAGAGCTTCACCCGTGCCGCAACCTGCTTAATCGTTGATTCCACCTCTCCCGAACCGATTGAAATTCCCTCGGCTTGGTAATAGCCATAGTTCACAATGCGGTGACGATGCTTAGTAACATAGGCCCTGAAGTTATCAACCCGTGGATGCTCCCAGTCGTCAAATTCTTTGAGGGCTGCATCTACCTTGCCTGACCATAGGAGAGCTTTCACTCGTGCCAGTCTAGAGCTGGACCCACCGACTTTCTCGAGGTTTTCCATCAAGTGATACCAATCGAGGATTTCCAGACGGAAGATGGTTGGGCCAATCTCGGCAAACAAATTCCAAACGCCATCATGACCGTCTCCGATACTCACAAGTGGATTCGCCAAGGGCTGCTGGTTGACCCATTTGACCAGTCCTGCATTGTCCCGAAAGAAGGCCGCTACCCCGAGGTCATGTAGATTAACGCCCTTGTAATCGCGCCACTCACAGGGTCTCCCTTGCGGGGTCCGTAAGCGTACTTTCCCCCCATCAATGCTCATTTCCTCAACAACTTCCTTGACAGTCGGCAACTTCAACTCATGGGCGAGCACTTTCGGTTCTTGAGGGCTGATTTCGGAAACAGCTTTTTTAGCCGTCGGCAACTCAAACTCCTGAGGGGGCAGTTTCGGTCCTTGAGGGCCCGTTGAGGAAACGGCTTCTTTAGCTGTGGGCAACTCAAACTCCTGAAGGGGCAGTTTCGGTTCTTGAGCGCTCGTTGAGGAAACGGCTTCTTTAACTGTCAGTAATTCAAACTCATAACGTTGCACCAGTCGTTGCTGAGTTCCCCGGGAAACGCTCATCCCCGTGAGCTGCTTAAGATCTTCCGAGGCGTGCTCATAAGAAGAGTTCGCACTCAGTAACAAGCAACATTTTTCCAGATAGGGACTCCACTGGCTATAGGCTCTCACATCAAAATAAGTCGCTTGCTTCTCCGTGATGAGGAGCTCGCCCAAAATGCTGTTTAAAATTCGGGTTCGCCCTGCGGTGGTGCCACTGGTGCTTTCGATAAAAAAAGGGCAATCTCTGGACTGACGTATTGCCCACGGACTGTAGCTTCGAGTCCTGAGAGTGTTTTCAATTGCTCTGGAACAGTCCCTTGGGCCTCCTCATACAACAAGGCGGCTATTCCCAAAGCATAGGTTTTAATTTGAGCTAAATTTTCAGGATTCATAGTTTTAGAGGGAGCGTTTACCGACTGTCTCAGCTTAACACCATCTCGGAACCCGTTCGACTAAGCATTTCTACTCATTGCGAAACTGGGATGCACCCGCACCAACTGCTTCACCTTGTCTTCTAAGGACTTCATCAGGGTATCGAAGGGCTTGACGAATTTATCAATCCCCTCTTCCAGCAATTCTGCCATCACTTCATCTAGGTTGATGTTTACTTCCTTGAGGGTTTCCATCAACTTGTAGGCTGAGTCTATGTCATTTTCCACCCGGTTATCGACATCACAATGGTCCGTGCAGGCTACGATCGTACTGGGTGGCAGGGTGTTGACCGTGTCCGGTCCTACCAGTTCATCCACGTACATCACGTCGCTGTATTCGAGGTTTTTCGTGCTCGTGCTGGCCCACAACAGCCGTTGCACCTGAGCACCCTTGGCCGACAGGGCTTTCCAGCGATCGCTCTGGATAATCTTCTTGTATTCCTGGTAGGCGATTTTCGCATTGGCGATCGCCACTTTCCCCTTAATCGAGAGTAGTTTTGCCTGGGACTGTTCGTCAGTAGCTGCTGCCAACATCTTATCAACCCGGCTATCGATGTTAGTATCGATCCGACTCAGGAAGAAACTCGCCACTGAAGCTATTTTGCTAATGTCTTGTCCAGCTGCTACCCTTTTCTCCAAGCCGCGAATGTAAGCCCATGCTGTCTGCACGTAGCTTTCCACCGAAAACAATAGAGTGATGTTGACATTTATTCCGTCCGCGATCGCCGCTTCCACTGCTGGCAAACCCTCTGCCGTTCCCGGAATCTTGATCATCACATTCGGACGCCCGATCTCCTGGTTATACCGCCGCGCTTCGGCGATCGTCGTTTCTGTATTTTTGGCAATTGTCGGCGGCACTTCAATACTCACATAACCATCCAGTCCCTGGGTTGCCTCATATACTGGCAGAAACACATCACAGGCATCCCGGATATCATCAAACACCAGAGATTCATAAATTTCCAGCACCGATTTATCAGTGCGAATCCCTGCTTCGATCTCTTCATCGTAGATTTTGTTACCTTTGATCGCCTTTTCAAAGATTGCTGGGTTAGAGGTAATCCCCTTAATCCCCCCCGTTTCCGTCATCTGTTTCAGTTCGCCCGACTTGATAATATCGCGGCTCAGATTATCCATCCAGATACTCTGACCGTAGGCTGATATTTCCAACAGGTGATTCGTTGCCATATTTACTCCTTATAGGTAACATTTTTTCTTTTGTCAGTTGTCAGTTGATAGTTGTCAGTTATCCGCCGATCGCTAACCACCAACCGCTAACTAATTCTAAACGCTCGCAGCTGCACCCTTCTGCGCAAACGACTCCACCAGGGCCACATCATCTTTACTGCCAATAATCAGCGGCGTTCTGGCATGCAGTTTATCTGGCACCACGTCCATAATCTCCTGGGTGCCAGTGCTAGCCCGTCCACCCGCTTGCTCGATTAAAAAAGCTAAAGGTGCTGATTCGTATAGCAATCGCAATTTGCCCTCTGGTTTCTTCACCGTCCCGGGATATAAAAATACTCCCCCCTGGAATAATATCCGATGGAAGTCTCCCACCAGCGCTCCTCCATAACGAGCCGTATGTCCTTCATGGCGATGTACGTAGCGGATATATTCCCGCATCGATTCTTCCCACTGCCAGAAGTTGCCCTCATTTACACTATAGATCGCACCGTGGGCTGGGGTTTCGACATTTTCCCGACTGAGGATAAACTCACCCAAACTCGGATCTAGAGTGAAGGCATGGACCCCCGTGCCGATCGAATATACTAGCATTGTACTGGGACCGTACAGGATATAACCTGCCGCCATTTGTTTCCGTCCATTGGCCAGCAAGTCCGCTGCCGTTCCATCTATATCCATCCCTTCTTGCTGGCGGATCGCGAAGATCGAACCCACATTCAGATTCGTGTCCAGGTTGGAAGAGCCATCGATCGGGTCGTAGATCAGTGTATGGCGTCCGATCGGGCAATTTTCCGGGATATAATATGGTTTTTCCATTTCCTCGGAAGCCAGGCGGCAGACTAACCCACTCTGCTTGAACACCGATATAAACACGTCATTGGCATAGACATCCATCTTTTTGACGGATTCTCCCTGCACGTTTACCGTCCCTGTAAATCCCAGGGCATTCTCTAGCAAACCCGATCGCGACAGGCGGCGGGATACGATCTTCCCTGCCAGGGCGATCCTATTCATCAGCGCACTTAAATCTTGCGCGTCTGCCGAGAAGCTATGCAGTTGCTGCAGTACGTGACGAGACAGGGTCATGCAATCCCTGTCTAGGGCCTCAATATCCGCTATCTCTACATGGGTATCTACCATGTTTTTTCTTCCTGCTTGATTGGCACTCGGTCTGGCGATGGCCTCATGGGGTCTCACCCCAAGGCCGTCACACCTCCGTGTCTGGCAGGATCGCTAATCGCACTACCCGCGAGACACGGCCTGTTCTTTACCTTTCTCCCTATCTTAGGAACCTGATGCCCGATGCTCTCTAACCTTAATATCAATTAAAGAATCCTGCCTCCCCTAGGCTCAAGCTTGGGGCTACTCCGAACTCACCCTGCCTGGGCGGGCTTGCTCTTCTGCTTGTACTATCCTCATTCTCCATCTTTCTATAAACTGCTTTACCAAAAACTAAAATCATAACATAATGTTAAAAAAATGAGCGAGGATGATGCTTAAAATCATTGTAGCTTTGTTTTGACAAATCAGACGGGTGTGGTCAAAACCAGTTGTTACTCGGCGGAGCCGCCCGAACCCGTTCCCAGGCGGAGCCGTGGGAACGAGGGGCCCGGCTACAGGAACAAATCAGACGGGTGTGGTCAAAACCAGTTGGAGCGTGCAGGGGCTATATTACATGCATCATCGATTCGCTACCCTCTCGTTCCCAGGTTCTACCTGGGAACTGTCTGATGAGGCTCCCGCCTCCTGATTATCCCTGCTATCCTCAAGTCTATCATATCTTTCTACTTTTTGTCAGGGCTTTTATGGCGATGCCTTGGTCGAGTTAACCACCACATTATCCCTGCTACTACTAGGGTAACGAAGACATTCAAGGATAAGCTAGCAGCAAAGGGATGGATGTTTTCAATTCCTACAGATTCTTTTAATTCCTTGTCTATGTGCTCGGAACTAGAGGCAACAATTCCCCCTACCCCCAAACCTACACCCCAGATTTGGATGATTCTTTCTAGGCGCCGATCGCTTTCTTCTTGTTTTTGCAGGAATTTTTGCGTTTCGATTTCTACTAACCCTCTAATTGTAGCAACAAGCTGGGTAAATAACGATCGCCCTGGTGCCAAAAAAATCAGATATACTTCTATTTGGCGCTGATATTTGCTTTCCGTTAGATTCCCAAATTTATCTAAAAACTCTCGGTCATCTCCTTCATTAGCTGGTATACTATTCAATAGTTGACGATAGTTATCAAGATTGGTGGCTATCGCAGTTTTATGGTCTTCCATGTCTCGCCAGAAATGCTCGTACCTGAGTTGCTTTTCCGGCAGTTCGACTAGCAGATTTTTCAATGGCTCCACCCGTTCCGTTACTGCATCGTTTAGCTGAGGCAATTTGATGCGTTCCTCCAACCAGCTATATAGTTCGCGAGCTTTCTGATTGCAGTATCGAGATTGATACTCGATGTAGAGGATTTTGTGGCGGCAACAGAGCAAATTTAGCAGGTCGCCTGATGCCTGCTGTATCAGATCTAGGGATTCTTTCTGACCGAACCACACCCAAATATGGCATCTTTTACTTGGGTCTGACTCCTGGGTATCGTATTCAAAAAGTTGGCTGCCGCAGAGGACTCCTCTGGCAATTAGTTGGGGTGGCTTTTCCTTTTGTAGCAACTGGGCGACGCACTCGGAAGCTAAGAGTTGATAATCCTCAACCTCTCCTACCGGTTCGGCAAGCAAAACCAGGGTTTGACCCAGAGATGCTTGAATATTTTGGGGTAGCAGACAGTTTTGGGGATTCAAATAAGGTCCAAGCTCGCAGCACGAGAGGAATACTTCCTCTAAATCAGGCAAGCGCCAACCCGGACTCATCAGTTCCCCCAAGGTGATATTGCCATTCCCTAACTTTAGATCGGATTCCAGAGGATTGTCAAGGCGTGATTCGGCGTGGTGACTGGAGTGGAGGACATGTACTCGTGAAGCTAACTGCCGATAGTTCTCTACTGTTGCCCCCTGGCGACCTTTTAAGCGCCGGTTCTCTGGAATGCCGTACATCCGGACTATTTGGGAGCATTCAAAGGCTGCGTAGGGCAAGTCTTCGGTGGCATTTTCTACTATGCCGTAGCTTCTGGATCCTTCTATGGGAGGGCGTCTGTAGCAAAATTCTAAGATTTGGCAACTGGGAACGGTGCGCAGGATGAACTTGTCGATGAGGTATTCTCTAGGTTGATTGATGGGTAAGGCGGCAAAGGGAATTTGGTGGAGATACAGGTGCGGCACGAGGATTAATTCTTTGATGTCGCCCAGGTGCTGGGAAATTAGGACGTCCAGTTGCAGGCGCTGGGCAAGTTCGGCGAGAAACCCATTCATCTGGTGGCGCCATTCTGTTTTGTCTTTTTTGACGTAGAGCTGTATCCAGTTTGCTAAAATCCATAGTTGCAAGTTTTTTAACCCTTGTCCGGCGCAGGTGTGTACTTGTGGGGTTTGATTCTGGCGCAGGATAAAAATATGGGTGTCGTTCTTGGTAGTGTAGAAACTGAGGATGGCAGCGGTGGGAGATGCAATCAACTGCTGAATAGTCGCTAAATTAGGAGGGCTAACTTCAATCTGGCCAGCCAGTTCAAAGTCTAGCTTTCTCAGTTCTTCCCAAACCTGCTGTTTCTGGACTTCTAACCCGGCGATTTCTTCACTGTAGGCGTTGTGCGCGGCACGTCCTTGGCAACTGTTTGCGGTGATGGCAGTCGAACCGCTTGCGGCTTTTTGCCTTCCCTGGCTGTCATGGGACTGATGGGCGCGTTTTCCGTTAATTTCCTGCTGTAGTGCTTCGTATTCCTGTAATTTTTCTTGGACTTGTGGAGGAATTTTCCCGCCGTGAGACAAGTCCTTACTCGCCATCAAGTCTATCAGACGCTGGGAACGGGAACGTTCGACATATTCGATGGCTTTATCCAGTTGACCGAGATTGATACAGGCTTGCACTATGTTTATATAAACACCGAGGGATTCTTTGATAATTTCTTGGCGGCGTTCCTCTCTGACTGCCCAGTTGCGGCTTTGTTCGACAGCAGCGATGGCGAGTTTGTAGCCTTCTACGGCGACTTGCCAATTGCTGTTGTTAAATCCTATATTACCTAAATTGCGACCCGTTCGCAAGCAATCGAGGGGAAAGTTTTGGGGAGTGTATACTTCTAATGCTTGGCCATAAGCCGCGATCGCCTCTTCTATATTCTCGGCCTTATCTCCTTTTATTCTGTCACTGTAGGCAGCACCGAGATTGTTTTGCGTCCTTGCCCAATCTTGGGGGAATGCCTCAAAGGTCCAGACTGACAATGCTTGGCCATAAGCCGCGATCGCCTCTTCTATATTCTCGGCCTTATCTCCTTTTATTCTGTCACTGTAGGCAGCACCGAGATTGTTTTGCGTCCTTGCCCAATCTTGGGGGAATGCCTCAAAGGTCCAGACTGACAATGCTTGGCCATAAGCCGCGATCGCCTCTTCTATATTCTCGGCCTTATCTCCTTTTATTCTGTCACTGTAGGCAGCACCGAGATTGTTTTGCGTCCTTGCCCAATCTTGGGGGAATGCCTCAAAGGTCCAGACTGACAATGCTTGGCCATAAGCCGCGATCGCCTCTTCTATATTCTCGGCCTTATCTCCTTTTATTCTGTCACTGTAGGCAGCACCGAGATTGTTTTGCGTCCTTGCCCAATCTTGGGGGAATGCCTCAAAGGTCCAGACTGACAATGCTTGGCCATAAGCCGCGATCGCCTCTTCTATATTCTCGGCCTTATCTCCTTTTATTCTGTCACTGTAGGCAGCACCGAGATTGTTTTGCGTCCTTGCCCAATCTTGGGGGAATGCCTCAAAGGTCCAGACTGACAATGCTTGGCCATAAGCCGCGATCGCCTCTTCTATATTCTCGGCCTTATCTCCTTTTATTCTGTCACTGTAGGCAGCACCGAGATTGTTTTGCGTCCTTGCCCAATCTTGGGGGAATGCCTCAAAGGTCCAGACTGACAATGCTTGGCCATAAGCCGCGATCGCCTCTTCTATATTCTCGGCCTTATCTCCTTTTATTCTGTCACTGTAGGCAGCACCGAGATTGTTTTGCGTCCTTGCCCAATCTTGGGGGAATGCCTCAAAGGTCCAGACTGACAATGCTTGGCCATAAGCCGCGATCGCCTCTTCTATATTCTCGGCCTTATCTCCTTTTATTCTGCTATTGTAGGCTATACCGAGATTGTGTTGTGTCCTTGCCCAATCTTGGGGTAATGCCTCCTTGGTGTATACTGTTAGAGCTATTTTATTACCCGCGATCGCTATTTCCACGTTCCTGGAGTGATCGCCTAGGGGAAATTTTCTCATCAACCTACCGAAATCAGAAATTTGCCCAGCAATGTATCGCGCTTCCTCTGACTCTACTTGAGGCAGGGTTTTTGCGGCCCAATCTTCTAGTATCCGTTGCAAGTTCTCGTCCAGCTTGTCCAGGTTTTGTTGCAGCAGCGGGTAGACTGACTGAGGACTAGGATCTTCTGAAACTGTCTGCAACACCACCATCAAAAATTTCAAATGTGCCAATTTCTGTCGCACCCTATTAGTAGTTTTTTTTAAGTTGTTAACTACCAGTCTCCTCATCTGTAATGAGGCAATGCCTAGCCTCTGTGCCAATGTCCCTGCTAGCCTTCGCAGTCTATCAGCAGCATTCAGGTTTCCATTTTCTGCCGTCTTGTCAGCTTCCCGTACCATCCCCGCACCAACTCAGCATCTACCAGCTCTTGGTTCCCTTGCAAGATCTCGGTTTCTTGTCCGCTGGGGCAATCGAGCAGGGTTTGAATCAGTTCCAGATATGCTTGCTGGCGTTGCTCGTTCATGGTTGATGCCTCAATTGGGTTGACTGCTGCATTCAATCTATCACACATTTTACATTATTGCCTGGTAGAGCTGTTCTCCATGGCCACTTATGGTACCGGTGAAACCCTTGCCCGATGCCTGCCGAACCTACTGTCAGCGAGCAGTTACCAGTGCTACGATCTAGTCCGATCGCCTCCGGTAGGAGCCCGATCGGGTTACTGCTGTCATGGCAATCATCTATGCGATCGGGGCCTCTGCTGCTGTACTTATGTGAGATGTGAGGTGAGATAGGCAATGGTTGGGGTAAAGTAGAGCTTCTTGACGATCGACTATTCCTGAAACCAGCTATTTATCGGACTTTCTCTCTAGGCTTTTGTAGTCTAGTTGAGTAACCTAGCCTGATAATCGACCTTAAGTGAGAAATAATAACTCGATTTTTGACCGCTATTTCCCTGATGGGGTGTGGTCAAAACCTGTTGGTAAGAGACGGAGTAGCCCGAACCCTAAAGGGCCCGGCTACAGGAACAAAGCCCGCCTGCGCGGGCTATATACATGTATCTGGGTAGCGGAGGGTTCGTTACCCGGGGAGCTGGCACCTGGCTATCAACTACTTTTGACCACACCCTCCCTGATGTGAGCTATAGTCGGCCTGATGTGAGCTATAGTCGATCGACTTTGAGCTATAGTCAATCGACTTTGAGCTAGAGTCGATCGACTCTGGGTGATAGTCGATCGACTTTGAGCTATAGTCGATCGACTTTGAGCTATGTCGATCGACTTTGAGCTAGAGTCGATCGACTCTGGGTGATAGTCGATCGACTCTGGGTGATAGTTGGCAGACTCCGATCGCACCGACGCCGACCAGTGGTCCCAAATGGCTTTGCTGCTGGAGAAATGGGTGCGATCGCCCGTGTCATTTGCTCACGAATCTTCTGGCAAGGACTGCAAAATCTGCTCAACCTTACCTTTGAGGTCCGGCAACTCTTGCTGGACGATCGACCAAACAATCTGAGGCTCAATTTTCCAGTATTCATGAACTAAAACATTTCTGAAATCAGCTATATCTATCCAAGGAACATCTGGATGCAGGTTAATAAAATCCTCAGACATCGATCTAGCAGCTTCACCAATTATTTGTAAGTAATGAACGATCCAAATTTGAATCAGTTCATCTTCATCAAATACCTGCTTGCCGCGCACAGCATATCTTTCGATCAGATCGATCGCCTCTCGCATATCTTGCAAACGTTCGCTATCCTTCCTCACAGCAGCATTGCCTCTTCCAATACCCGATCGCGGATGCGAGTTTTCAAACCATTTTCCGTCACCACATCCACCTTTCTTTCCAGCAAGCTTTCCAAATCGCGAATTAATCGTACTGGAAACCAAGGACTGAGATTTTCTCCTAAATCTATCAAAAAATCTACATCGCTATCTGCATCAGCTTCTCCCCTAGCTACCGAACCAAAAACCCGCACATTGATAGCGCCATGTTTCGCTGCTATTTCCAGGATCTCTTCTCGCTTTTCTTTCAGCAGTTCCTCAATTCCCATTATCCGACTCCTCTATGAGCACGGGGATTTTTTACTACATGTCCATCTTAGCACAGAACCAAATTTTTCGGCAACACTGGATTGAAAATTTTCACGATAATGGCAGCATTAATCATGGCGTAAGTCGTCAGCGATTTGGTCATCGTCTAGGTTAATTACCGGGATTTTCATTCGTCCGAGTTCAAACATAAATTGGATTTTGTTTATGTGACAAAATTCAGCAGCCTTGCCTAGAGACAGCCGGCGTAACTCATACAGTTTGACTGCCAGCAAGAAGAGCAGTTCTGCTTCTAAATCTTGGGGTGATTTGCCCGAGGTAATGAGTAAGTCCTCGGGGTAGGAAATAGACATATCAGGTATATTTGTCCGATCCCATTTTGGAAAAACAATGCTACAATTATTTTGAACATTATTGATTAGTCGGTTTTAACTCATATCTTGCACCATTTGCAACTAGAGGCAGAGCCTCTAGAACTCGTTCCCCGGCGGAGCCAGGGAACGAGGGGAAATTCTTTCAGCGACAATGCGGACAGTGGGTTTTAACCCACTTTAGCTATTAGCCGTGGGTTTTAACCCACGGCGGGCCAGGAGACTAATTGACTAATTGACAAGGCTGCAAGATCTCAGTTTTAACTTACATCTTGCGCCGATCGCCATCACCCCGGGCCATGAGGCTAACGGAGAATGCTGCAAGTGCGATCGCCCTATGGTAACAAGTCCCGCACCCTCAAGGAACCCGCAGTCCGATGGCCGATCGCATGGCTGCGCCACGCTGCGCGATCGGCAACCCGTGCCGTTTCCAGCCAAAGAATCCCATTCTCTGAGTAGTTTCACCAATCGCTTATCTTGGCAGTCTTCATCGATGAGTAATCTTAGGCTCAAGGGAGACTCCTCGTTTTTCTAGGTAACAGCGCTCTTCTTCAGCTTCTTTCTTCAAAAGATCTTGATGAGTTTCACAGTATTCAATGGCTTCATAGACAGCAGTTAAAGGTAATTCCTTGCTCTCGGCCACTTCTGCTGGAGTCATCTCATTAACAATCATGTCCGACCAAACCGTATGGGCCCTCAGCTTTCTCCCTTTGATGTAAAGTTGCTGGTGCGATTTGTTCCGGTATAAACTGAAACACAGTGAAAGCCGGGTCGGTTCCATAAGCCGACAACTTTGGTATCATGAGGGTCCAAACCCCTCCCTCCAAGTACAGGAGTGACTCCGGTCCTTAGTGCTGCGAAGTGACATCATCGTGGTGCGGAGCAAGGACTTAAGTGTAGGCCATCTGGTAGCTCAAACCGGAAACGCCGCTAGGGAAATGCTCATGGCTAGAAAAAGCGAACCTACTTAAACCTCGTTAATACAGACCAGCGAAAGAGCTGATACGCTGGCCCAAAAGGGATAGGAAGCAAGGTATCAACTGTCGGCAATAGTTGATAATGTACTCCATAAAGCTCCCGGGGGAGTGTAGGGGCCTAAAAGCATAAATAATGATACCAAGGAACAAAGTAATCTCCAGTGTGCTATCCACCTGGTATGTCCATCGGATGGATAAGTTAGATGATAAGCGCAAAGCCACTGGGGAAGGGATGTCCTAAGAAGCCAATGCCTAGGGTAACGCCTATGGATATGCAGACGTGGGACGGTGATGATAGGAAACAATCGGGGACAAGTAATTCTGATTAATATTACGGTGACCAGCTCCCAAGGGAGGTTAGGTTATAACTTCCTGGCAAAACACATCCAGGATAGGGATAAACGAACAGATTGTAAGGCAAACCAGGAGCAATCCTGACAAGCTGCCCAAGGAAAGGGCCTATCACCCAGTAGCCGGATGCATTGAAAGGTGCAAGTCCGGTTCCGAAAGGGAGGGTTGGGAAGTGATTCCTAGCTCGACCCCGACCTCGCCATGATTGAGGTCGTCTCTCTAGGTATTGCCATTGGGTTTTTCTTATCATAGAACATCCTTTCTCCTTTATCTTGCGATTTATCCCCGATCGCCCTTCATCCGGTGCCGTTTCCAGCCAAGGAATCCCACACGCTCAATTATATCATCCCCAGTAGCCAAGAAACCCGGTTTTTTGGAAAAACCGGGTTTCTTAGTTTTAGTTTCAATCAGCAGACCCTGGTAGCTTAACAGTAAAAGTGGTTCCCTCTCTCTCTTCACTCCGGACATCGATCGTCGTGGATATCCACAAACTTTTTGACAATGGCACAACCCGTACCCGCGATCGCCTCAGGGTAATTGTATTTGAGTACCCCGATCGAGCTAACAGTTTCACCAATTATAACTGGGCGGCACGAATGGCGGCTCCGATCAGTCCTACCTGCTGATTCAATACTATATGCACGGGCACTTTTTCTAGTAAATTACTGACTCGACCTTTGTCAGTAAATGCCTGCATAAACCCTTCAGACTCTAGCATCTGGTGATTTTTGGCAGCAATGCCTCCCGCGATGTACAAACCGCCGTAGGGGAGGAGTTTGAGGGCGAGATTCCCTGCTTCGGCACCGTAGGCTTCGATAAACATTTGCATGGTGCGTTCGCTGAGGATATCCCGCTTTGCCGTCGCCGCCATGGCAATAGTCGCCGCTGGATCTACAGTTTTCTCGCGACCGATCTCCTGTTCCCAAGTCCTGACTGCATCCCCTACCTCTGAAGATTCCTGGCAGATGGGCCGATCGCGCAAAAACTGATATATTGCTACTATTCCCTGACCGGAAACTACTCGTTCCACAGAAATCCTACCCACATTATATTTCTCCCGCAGGTATTTCAACAGTTGGAATGCCAATTCATTCCGGGGGGCAAAGTCAGCATGACCGCCTTCTGAGGCAAAAATCCGATGGTTGCTTCCCTGGTTAACCAAAAATGCTTCTCCCAAACCCGTACCCGCACCGATAACTGCGATCGGGGCTTCTGGGTCTAGTTTTCCTGCTTGCAGGGTGTATATATCTGAAGACTTTAAGCCTAACACTCCATAACCGATCGCGGCAAAATCGTTAATCAAACTCACCTGGCCAATTTCCATTTCTGTTTCCAGGCTTTTATTATCGAGTTCCTTCCACGGCAGGTTCGTCATCTGAGCGCTGTTGTTGACTACCGGACCCGCGATCGCGAAACAAGCTTTTTCGGGCTTTGCTTCCGTCCCCGCCAGAAACTCCCGGACGATCGGGACCAAGTCAGGGTAATTTTGACTTGGATAAGTCCGTTCGTGCAGCACTTCATCTGTAGAAGCTGGTGCTTTCACCAGTCGCAAGATAGTTTTCGTACCGCCGATATCTCCTGCTAGTAATAATGTCATGTCCTTTGTTCCTTGCGTGGGACAGGCGTCTCGCCTGTCCGAAGATTGTCAATTAACAATTGCTCAATTACAATTGCTCAATTTTCCCTCGACCAACCTTTAACCTTTAGTTAAACCGGATTACCGATTCAGTTTGAGTCAAATGGGAAGTATCCCCATTCAATTCCATGAACCATTTTGCCTCCTGACGTACCACTTTCACCAAGCAACAGAGGGTCGCATTGATATCCGTGGTGGCCAGACCAGATACTAATCCCATTGTCATCCCGATCGTAGAGGCCCCGTGTCCGACTAGCAGAATATCTCCAGTGAACTCAGCAGCCAAAAGTCTGGCACTTTCTCCGGCCCTTGCCATACAATCACGTTCAGTTTCGGGATATTTTGGTTTTATCCTAGAATGATAGCCCATGTCAATCCTGGGGAATTGGGCGGCTAAAGCTTCGAGGGACTGGGTTTGAGGATCGGAGTCCATCCAATCAGGATTCAGCCATTCACACAACCCCCACTCCAGTTTTAACGGTAATGAGAGTGTTTCTGCTACTATATGTGCGGTTTGTGTGGTGCGCAAGAACGGAGAGGCAAATATCCCAGAGATCTTCGAGTCTTTGAGACGCTGCGCTAGCTGCCGTGCTTGCACTAGACCATCGGCAGACAAGGGCGGATCGTAGGGACGTTCGGCCCCGTTGAACCATCCGGGGTTGACGAAGTCTTCTCGGTTGGCATGTCGGGCTATCCAGACTGTTTGAGACATAGTTAGGACTATCAGCTATGGGCGATCGGCTTCTATTCTAGCAACTTCCTAAAAAATTACCAACTTGAAATTTAAAATTAATAATTTAGCTGTCAGTAGTCAGTAGTCAGTGGTTTTAGAGGTAGGTTGTAAACTTACAACCTACCTCTTACAACTTCAGATAGTCAAATATGTTTCTATCGGGCCATCGGGCAAAACCTGCAATCTTTTGTTTTTCAAGTCTACTACTTCCCTCTGGTAGTTCCAGACATTCAAAGGTTCCCTCTCGTCTCTACCGTTCCTAGGCGGAGCCTGGGAACGAGATAATATAGCCCGCGCAGGGGACGAGAGAAACGCTATCTTAGATATCCAAATCAGTCAGATTAAGTTTCGGTCCGTAGGTTTCGATGAATTGGCGGCGGGGGGCCACCCGATCTCCCATCAGCACGGTAAAGATGCGGTCAGCTTCAGCAGCATCTTCAATTTCCACCCGTTTCATGGTCCTAGTGTCCGGGTTCATAGTAGTATCCCACAGTTGTTGGGGCATCATTTCACCCAAACCTTTGAACCGCTGAATGTTATAATTGGCATTCTTGGGCAACTCACCAAGGCGTTCTTGCAGTTCCCGATCGCTATAGCAATAGAAATGATTGCGTCCCCGTTCCACCTTATAGAGAGGAGGACAGGCAATATAGATATAGCCCCGATCTACAAGATTCCGCTGATAGCGATAGAAAAAGGTCAATAAGAGGGTGCGGATGTGGGCGCCATCTACATCAGCGTCCGTCATGATTACGATCCGGTGATAGCGGAGATTAGAAGGGTCGAATTCCTCACCCTTAATCCCCAAACCTAGGGCTGTAATCAGGGACTGAATTTCATTGTTCTTGTAGATTTTAGCGTCATCAGTCTTCTCAATATTGAGAATTTTCCCCCGCAGAGGCAGAATAGCCTGAAAACGCCTGTCTCTTCCTTGCTTAGCACTGTTATGGACAAAGACACCACTTGCTAGGGCGAAGTTATGAGTATGGGGAACTTCGATGTCGTAAACATCCATCCGTTTTTCCAGGCGTTCGACGGACACAATGCGATGGTTGTAATTGCGAATTGCTTGACGCGCTAGTACGTCATCCCCTGCTTCGTTCCCAGGCGGGAGCCAGGGAACGAGGCGATCGCAGAACGTCGGGAATTTCAACAGAGACTTGTCTCGGGTTTGGCGACGGTAACGATCGTACAGTTCCATATCCATATAACCTTCCTGGCGGCACAGTTTTTTGGACGCCTCGATAGTTTTGTGGTAATATGTTTCATGAAATGCCGCACGACGCTGAGTCCGAAATTCTGCCGTCCATTGTTCCCGTGGATTTTTACTTCTGCCTATATTATCAAAATCTGCCAGATCGGTATAAATCCACTGATTATGATGGGGATTCCAAACCATTTCGTAGCCATCTATTCCCGATTTTTCCGGAACGGTACCGTTTTTATTCTTGCGGGATAACTGGCGATAGAGTGGCATGAGGGAATCTGCTGGTGTCAGCAATGCCGCTGGTTTATAGCTGCAATCCCGCAACATGAACGGGTGATCTGGAGTGCATATCATAGTTTCCCCATTATCTAATGTCAGCTTGATTACTTCAGCATTTGCTTTAGTCATCCGGGGGTTAATGATGCGTTCGATCGCGATTTTTCCGCTACGGCTAACAGTGTAGCAAAAATGTTCTTTTCCTTGGGCTTGTTCGGCAACAATTTCTTTGAAGCTGAGAGAACGCCCATCTGCCAAGGATACAAGTGTATCTCCATGAAAACAGCCCCCAGCGCTATCGCCTTCCACCAGAAATATCTCTGTTTCTGCGGGGTTTCGTTCGCTGCAATCAGCCAATTTTCCTGGTAAAGTAGAGGATTCTAAGACGGATTTACGGCGGACTAATTCCCGGGCTCGTCGTGCCGCTTCTGCCGCATTAAAAGCTTGAATTGCCTTTTCTAAGATCGAATCTGCGACAGGGGGGTGAAATTCTAGATACTCCGTGAGACCTTCTCCCACGAGGGAATCAACAATGCCCCGCACTTCTGTATTCCCCAGCTTAGTTTTCGTCTGTCCTTCAAATTCCGGATCGGGCACCTTGACAGAAATTACCCCTGTTAAACCTTCGCGGATATTCTCCCCACCCAGGTTGGATTCATTTTCTTTCAGCTTGTTGCGCTTGCGGGCGATCGAATTCATAGTGCGCGTCAATACGGTCTTCAACCCCTCCAGGTGAGTACCGCCATCAATAGTGCGGATATTATTGGCGAACCCGAGCAAATTATCCGTATAGGCATCGACGCACCACTGCAAAGCCACTTCTATCTGGACATTATTCTTTTCTCCCTGTATATAGATAATTTCTTCATGCAGGGATTGCTTTTCCCGATTCATGTAGGCAATATATTCTTTAATGCCCCCATGGTATTGGTAGCTTTCGATCCGTGGTTCTTCTCGGCGGCCATCGGTAAAAGTAATTTTGACCCCAGCGTTCAAGTAGGCCAACTCCCGCAAGCGCCTGGCCAAGGTATCGTAATCGAACTCGATGCCCGTAGTAAAGATTTGGGTATCGGGCATGAAGGAGATGGAAGTGCCAGTGCGGGTTTCTGTATCTGGTTGGGAAGCTAGTTCCCCTATAGAGATGCCCCGTTCAAAGCGTTGGGTATGGATGTTGCCCGATCGCCAAACAGTAGCTTCCAACCATTCAGACAGGGCATTCACCACCGAGACCCCGACACCGTGCAATCCTCCGGAAACCTTGTAGCCACCGCCGCCAAACTTACCGCCAGCGTGGAGTACGGTCATCACCGTTTCCAATGCCGACTTGCCAGTACGGGGATGAATGTCTGTGGGGATACCCCGGCCATCATCTGTGACGGTAACAGAACCGGAGGCATTGATATCCACTTCTATATGGGTACAGTGGCCAGCTAGGGCTTCGTCGATCGAGTTGTCAACTACCTCGTATACTAGATGATGGAGTCCTCTGGGGCCGGTAGTGCCGATGTACATCCCCGGTCTTTTTCTGACCGGTTCTAAACCTTCGAGCACTTGAATTTGCTCGGCGCTGTAGCTGGTGGTCATGTAATATGCTCCAATTGAGGGCTTTTGGTCGCCCTTCTACATTTCAGGAAAAATATATCAGAAATTATAACATAAAAGGGTCTAAGACAATCTTAGGGCAGGATCGGGGCAAATTTATTTAAGGGATGCACCCACCATATGGAGGCGGTTACGGTTTGATTACAATCTGTGGGGCCACGGCTACCGGTAAGTCGGGGCTGGCTTTGGCTTTGGCCCAGCGACTGGAGACAATAATTCTGAGTGCTGACTCCCGGCAGGTGTACCGAGAGTTTAACATTGGTACGGCCAAGCCCACAAGGGCCGATCGCCTGCTGGTGCCCCATTACCTGATTGATATCTGCGATCCGAGGGAAACTCTGACTTTAGCAGATTACCAGCAGCAGGCCCAAGGGGCGATCGCATATTTCCAAGCAGGAGGGTGCATTCCCCTCTTGGTGGGAGGTACGGGATTATACATCCGTTCCGTAGTGCAAGGAATGAAGATTCCCCGAGTCGCACCCCAGACCGAGTTGCGATCGCAGTTGTCCGAACTATCGCAAAAGCAATGTTACGGGATGCTGCAACAAGTAGATCCAGGGGCGGCCAGGAAGATTCACGCCAATGATGCTGTGCGGACATTACGAGCATTAGAAGTATTTTATGTCACTGGAATTCCCATTTCCCAACAGCAAGGGACCGATCCGCCCAACTATCCCATTCTGCAAATTGGTTTAGAATGTGCAGATGCTGACAGACTGACACAGAGAATTGCCCAGCGGACAGAACAAATGCTAGGGGCTGGGTTTGTCGAGGAAGTAGAATATCTCTGTCAGAAATATGGAGCTGATTTGCCCCTGTTAGATACCCTAGGTTATCAGGAAATCAAACAATATCTGGCCGGAGATATTGAGTTGCTCGAAGCGAAAGAATTAACTATCTTGCACACGCGGCAATTTGCCAAGCGACAGCGGACCTGGTTTCGGGCAGATCCGCAGATTGAATGGTTTGATGCGGATAGTCCCAATTTATTAGAAATAGTGTGGCAGCGGGTGCAGGAGTTCAGAACAACCATTTATATGTAGGGGGGCGATCGCGCTCCCGAGCCAGAAACCGCGCCAATACCTTAAGATTTTGCGAGGACTCCTAGCTGTCAGAGGGCCGAAATGCAATTGGCACGATCGCCAGTTGGGATGCTGTATGAAATATACCTACATTTGCTGCTGCGACAAAAGTCTGCCTTGGTGGAGAACTGTAAATTGAGCTTACCAATAATCTTTGTTGTTTGCCCGAGGCTAAATATACAGGAGTGTCATCCTCCGTGATGAGATTGGCGATCGCCGATTTCTCACTCATAATTATCTCTCCTCAATTTAGCACTATTTTTATTGTACTTAGCGTTATTGGGTCAATCAATTAAAATTTAACATTTTTTTTGTTTCAGAACACAATCATTAATGTTATTCTGTCCAGAGGTTGCTCTCAACCTCTGGACCGGTTATGAAAGGTAATATAGCGTTTCTCAAATTGATGTGGTACAGCATAATCGCTTATTTGTCATTGCGAGGGGGGAGCGCATCCCGAAGCCTGAGCGCATTAGCGAAGGCGGAGAGGAGAGCAGACTAGCGAGTAACTTATGCTTTCATAGAGTCGCGCAGCGTTGCGAGGTACGAAGTAATCTCCCCCCCCTCAGCAATCTCCGACAACATCACACTAATCTGAGAACTGCTATAAAACCTCTTTACAGACTATCTGGATCGATACCCAAAGCAAGCAGCCGTTCTGCAAGGAGTTGGGTACGTTGTTTTTCTTGTTCTAACTGGTCCGAGGTTTGTTCCAACTGGGACTCAGTAAGTGAGGCCCGTTGTTCTGCTTGTTCGGCACGTTGTTCTGCTTCTTGGGCACGTTCAGATCCAGTCAGGAGAACATTGCCCTCCCGATCGCACCAGCGGAGCCATACATCATGCCTGCCTTCAAAAACACCTGACCAGAGAGTTACACCCTGCCCCACTTTATCTAGCCAAGTTTGGTCGGGGTCGAGCTGGGAATCGCTTCCCAACCCTCCCTTTCAAAACCGTGCTTGCGACTTTCACCGCACACGGCTCCTGGGTAATAGACCCGTTGTCATGGGTAGGGATTTGTCGGGGTTACCCCCTTGTCCCCTTGCGACTTGTTCTTCATCTTTATCCTGTGGCGTACAACAGGAGACTAATCCTCTACCGTCAGCCTTGTGTGATTCCGTGGTGGCGAGTGGATTGCCTACCAACCGAGAGATTTCTCTCTGCTCGCTCTTTTAGAAGTAGTTTTACCAGTAACCAGCTATCGGCGGGCTTTTAGTTCATCAGACTACAGTTCCAATCGCATTCTACTATCACCGTCCTATGTCGGCATATCCTAGGCATTACCCCAAGCGTTGGCTTTTTAGGACATCCCTCCCCAGTGGGCTTGCGCTTATTATCTAACTTATCTACCGGAGGCAGATAGCATCACTGAGGTTATAACGTTCCGTGGAATCAATACGATGCTTTTAGGTCGTTGCAATACCCCGGGAGGATTGTAGTAATACGAGATATCCACAGACCAAGGATATCTACACCTACCATTGCCTTTTGGCCCAGCGTAAAAGCCTTATTCCGCTGGTTGATGATCACGAGGCTTGTACAACTTCACTTATCGTTAACCATGAGCACCTTTCCTAGTGGCGTTTCCGGCTTAGGCTGCCAGATAGCCTTCATTTAAGTCCCTGCTTTCCACCCCCGGCGATAACACTCCGAGGCAGTTGGGACCGGTGTACCTCCCGTATCTGGAGGATGGGGTTAGGACCCACAATAATTCCACAGTTCCCTGGCTAATCTCACCAGTTTGAGCTGTCACGAGTTTAGCGGGTCATTGAAACCACGCTATCTTTGCTTACGCTCGAACATTCCGCACGATTTGTTTCATAGTAGCGCATTCCCCTGAGTTCGTACACCCGCAATACCTTTTCTCCCAATTGTTGGCTGGGGTCATACACTATGTAGTAAGTAACCCCAACTTTGGCATAGATATTGAGTTTTTCCCCCAGTTCTTCGCCCGACTTGTTCGAGACAATTTCAATTGCCACTTCTGGCGGTTTCTTAAACTTCCACACCATGTAACAACGGTTTTGCTTTTTCCACCAATCTTCCGGAACCGTCACATCCAAACTCAAGAATACATCTGGCACGATCGCCGGTTCTTCCGATGAATAGAATATGCCGACATTTGCTGCTGCCACAAAAGTCTGCCATGGCCCAGAATTGTAAACCGAGTTTGCCAAAAAGCGTTGTTGCTTTTCCGAACAAAAATTGTCCACCGGTGTATCATCCTCCGTGACTAGATTGCTAACATCTGGTTCCCAGTAGTCTGTCTTGGTTATTACCGCTTGCTCACTCATGATTATCTCTCCTAGATTGAGCGCCATTTTTATTTTACTTGATTTTGAAGCCATGGGGTGTAAAGTTATAATAATTTACCTGTTATTTCCGGGAGAGCAAATCCGATCGTCCCATTATTTGATAATGTAATGGGGCGAGACTGCAGGGCGATCGCATCTATAAAAAAGAGCCAAGAAATGTCCGGTGGGCACCGCCCACCATAAGGTCATCCTCCGAGAGGATGATATAATGAGTTTGCCAAGGTCATAGGTGTCTCGGAGGGTGATACAATGAATCTGAGAAGTAGGGGACTTGCGGTTTAATAATGTACCAATGATGGAGCTACTACAAACGTTTATCTTGCCGATTTCAACGTTGGTTTCGCCTAGAGCGACGTTAGTCAAACCAAAATCAACTTAGCACTATTTTTAATGTTATTCTGTCCAGAGGTTTATCTCAACCTCTGGACCGGTTATCAAAGGTAATAAAACCTCTTTACAGACTATCTGGATCGATACCCAAAGCAAGCAGCCGTTCTGCAAGGAGTTGGGTACGTTGTTTTTCTTGTTCTAACTGGTCCGAGGTTTGTTCCAACTGGGACTCAGTAAGTGAGGCCCGTTGTTCTGCTTGTTCGGCACGTTGTTCTGCTTCTTGGGCACGTTCAGATCCAGTCAGGAGAACATTGCCCTCCCGATCGCACCAGCGGAGCCATACATCATGCCTGCCTTCAAAAACACCTGACCAGAGAGTTACACCCTGCCCCACTTTATCTAGCCAAGTTTGATTTGTTTCATAGTAGCGCATTCCCCTGAGTTCGTACACCCGCAATACCTTTTCTCCCAATTGTTGGCTGGGGTCATACACTATGTAGTAAGTAACCCCAACTTTGGCATAGATATTGAGTTTTTCCCCCAGTTCTTCGCCCGACTTGTTCGAGACAATTTCAATTGCCACTTCTGGCGGTTTCTTAAACTTCCACACCATGTAACAACGGTTTTGCTTTTTCCACCAATCTTCCGGAACCGTCACATCCAAACTCAAGAATACATCTGGCACGATCGCCGGTTCTTCCGATGAATAGAATATGCCGACATTTGCTGCTGCCACAAAAGTCTGCCATGGCCCAGAATTGTAAACCGAGTTTGCCAAAAAGCGTTGTTGCTTTTCCGAACAAAAATTGTCCACCGGTGTATCATCCTCCGTGACTAGATTGCTAACATCTGGTTCCCAGTAGTCTGTCTTGGTTATTACCGCTTGCTCACTCATGATTATCTCTCCTAGATTGAGCGCCATTTTTATTTTACTTGATTTTGAAGCCATGGGGTGTAAAGTTATAATAATTTACCTGTTATTTCCGGGAGAGCAAATCCGATCGTCCCATTATTTGATAATGTAATGGGGCGAGACTGCAGGGCGATCGCATCTATAAAAAAGAGCCAAGAAATGTCCGGTGGGCACCGCCCACCATAAGGTCATCCTCCGAGAGGATGATATAATGAGTTTGCCAAGGTCATAGGTGTCTCGGAGGGTGATACAATGAATCTGAGAAGTAGGGGACTTGCGGTTTAATAATGTACCAATGATGGAGCTACTACAAACGTTTATCTTGCCGATTTCAACGTTGGTTTCGCCTAGAGCGACGTTAGTCAAACCAAAATCAACTTAGCACTATTTTTAATGTTATTCTGTCCAGAGGTTTATCTCAACCTCTGGACCGGTTATCAAAGGTAATAAAACCTCTTTACAGACTATCTGGATCGATACCCAAAGCAAGCAGCCGTTCTGCAAGGAGTTGGGTACGTTGTTTTTCTTGTTCTAACTGGTCCGAGGTTTGTTCCAACTGGGACTCAGTAAGTGAGGCCCGTTGTTCTGCTTGTTCGGCACGTTGTTCTGCTTCTTGGGCACGTTCAGATCCAGTCAGGAGAACATTGCCCTCCCGATCGCACCAGCGGAGCCATACATCATGCCTGCCTTCAAAAACACCTGACCAGAGAGTTACACCCTGCCCCACTTTATCTAGCCAAGTTTGATTTGTTTCATAGTAGCGCATTCCCCTGAGTTCGTACACCCGCAATACCTTTTCTCCCAATTGTTGGCTGGGGTCATACACTATGTAGTAAGTAACCCCAACTTTGGCATAGATATTGAGTTTTTCCCCCAGTTCTTCGCCCGACTTGTTCGAGACAATTTCAATTGCCACTTCTGGCGGTTTCTTAAACTTCCACACCATGTAACAACGGTTTTGCTTTTTCCACCAATCTTCCGGAACCGTCACATCCAAACTCAAGAATACATCTGGCACGATCGCCGGTTCTTCCGATGAATAGAATATGCCGACATTTGCTGCTGCCACAAAAGTCTGCCATGGCCCAGAATTGTAAACCGAGTTTGCCAAAAAGCGTTGTTGCTTTTCCGAACAAAAATTGTCCACCGGTGTATCATCCTCCGTGACTAGATTGCTAACATCTGGTTCCCAGTAGTCTGTCTTGGTTATTACCGCTTGCTCACTCATGATTATCTCTCCTAGATTGAGCGCCATTTTTATTTTACTTGATTTTGAAGCCATGGGGTGTAAAGTTATAATAATTTACCTGTTATTTCCGGGAGAGCAAATCCGATCGTCCCATTATTTGATAATGTAATGGGGCGAGACTGCAGGGCGATCGCATCTATAAAAAAGAGCCAAGAAATGTCCGGTGGGCACCGCCCACCATAAGGTCATCCTCCGAGAGGATGATATAATGAGTTTGCCAAGGTCATAGGTGTCTCGGAGGGTGATACAATGAATCTGAGAAGTAGGGGACTTGCGGTTTAATAATGTACCAATGATGGAGCTACTACAAACGTTTATCTTGCCGATTTCAACGTTGGTTTCGCCTAGAGCGACGTTAGTCAAACCAAAATCAACTTAGCACTATTTTTAATGTTATTCTGTCCAGAGGTTTATCTCAACCTCTGGACCGGTTATCAAAGGTAATAAAACCTCTTTACAGACTATCTGGATCGATACCCAAAGCAAGCAGCCGTTCTGCAAGGAGTTGGGTACGTTGTTTTTCTTGTTCTAACTGGTCCGAGGTTTGTTCCAACTGGGACTCAGCAAGGGATGCACGTTGTTCGGCTTGTTCGGCACGTTGTTTTTCTTGTTCGGCACGTTGTTTTTCTTGTTCGGCACGTTGTTTTTCTTGTTCGCCGATTTCAGATCCAGTCAGGAGAACATTGCCCTCCCGATCGCACCAGCGGAGCCATACATCATGCCTGCCTTCAAAAACACCTGACCAGAGAGTTACACCCTGCCCCACTTTATCTAGCCAAGTTTGATTTGTTTCATAGTAGCGCATTCCCCTGAGTTCGTACACCCGCAATACCTTTTCTCCCAATTGTTGGCTGGGGTCATACACTATGTAGTAAGTAACCCCAACTTTGGCATAGATATTGAGTTTTTCCCCCAGTTCTTCGCCCGACTTGTTCGAGACAATTTCAATTGCCACTTCTGGCGGTTTCTTAAACTTCCACACCATGTAACAACGGTTTTGCTTTTTCCACCAATCTTCCGGAACCGTCACATCCAAACTCAAGAATACATCTGGCACGATCGCCGGTTCTTCCGATGAATAGAATATGCCGACATTTGCTGCTGCCACAAAAGTCTGCCATGGCCCAGAATTGTAAACCGAGTTTGCCAAAAAGCGTTGTTGCTTTTCCGAACAAAAATTGTCCACCGGTGTATCATCCTCCGTGACTAGATTGCTAACATCTGGTTCCCAGTAGTCTGTCTTGGTTATTACCGCTTGCTCACTCATGATTATCTCTCCTAGATTGAGCGCCATTTTTATTTTACTTGATTTTGAAGCCATGGGGTGTAAAGTTATAATAATTTACCTGTTATTTCCGGGAGAGCAAATCCGATCGTCCCATTATTTGATAATGTAATGGGGCGAGACTGCAGGGCGATCGCATCTATAAAAAAGAGCCAAGAAATGTCCGGTGGGTGATACAATGAATCTGAGAAGTAGGGGACTTGCGGTTTAATAATGTACCAATGATGGAGCTACTACAAACGTTTATCTTGCCGATTTCAACGTTGGTTTCGCCTAGAGCGACGTTAGTCAAACCAAAATCAACTTAGCACTATTTTTAATGTTATTCTGTCCAGAGGTTTATCTCAACCTCTGGACCGGTTATCAAAGGTAATAAAACCTCTTTACAACGTCAGTTCGACAGTTGTCAGTTGTCAGTTGTCAGTTGTCAGTTGTCAGTTGTCAGCCACCTAACTAACCCGCGACCCATGGGCTCTAGTCGCGAAAAAGCAAAAATATCCATATCCCGAGCCAGTCTCCCGAGCGTTCTCTAGAAGATTTAAAAAACAGCCATCGGTAGAGCCGGTAAGCCTTTTGGCATTAAGTCGAGGGATGGTTTTTTAGGTAAATAGGTGTAAGCTGTTAATCCAGCTAACATATTAACCAAAAAATTCCACACACTTCTGTGGCGAGAATGTTCGATTTGAAAGATGTTCTTTAGTTGGTCATTAACTGTTTCAATTAAAGCTCTTTTACGCAATAATATTTTGTCTATTAACTTAATTAATTTTTGTTTCATATTTTTCGTCTGGTAATCAGTTGTAAACCTTGCGCGTATAATTTTTCAAAGAATTCTTGGGAAATATATCCGCGCTCGCCAAACAGTTTACCTATCAAATCTTTAGTCAAGTCAGGAACCGGTTTACGATCGTCAACATTGCCAGGTGTGAGCTTGAATGCGAGTAGTTCTCCTTGGTCATTAATAATTAAATGCAACTTGAAACCGTAGTGCCATCCCATAGAATTTTTACCCCAACCCACTAAACCCTTAAAGACTTTATGAGACTTGGAACGGCAAGGATGACAGACTTCAATTGGAGTCGAATCTACGAAACTAATGCCAGTAATTTGGCCACGTCTCGTCCGTATAAAACAGCACAATAACATTAATGACCAAGGCATTAATTCTACGAAACGACTGTAGCTGACTAAATTTGGAAAAGCTTTACGCCAGTGGGGGATTACTTGTAGAGTATAAAACTCCTTAAATGTTCTAAAGCCAGAACCGTGAAACGCAATTGCAATGGTCATGATTTCACTCAAACTCATTCTTGAACGGCAGATTTTTTCACCGGCGATCGCCGTCAACTGAGGTTGCTGCTGCCAGTAGTATTCAAAGTTTTGATAAAAATCATCCACGTCGCAAAAAATTTGAGTAATATCAAGACGACTTTTAATTTCCATAACACCAAACCTCGTGAGAACTATCTTTATTATAGGTTTGGTGCTTTCTTTTTGGGCAAAACAATCACGCTCGATCGCCCGACTCTGGTCATCCGAGACCGGCAGGCAGGCGGCACAAGTCCAAGAACTCAAACCAAAAATTCTGCTTGGCCACTACGTTGGCACCTGCTGTTTTCAACAATCGCTGCTAGTTGCATATAATTCTCATTAGTATTTGATTATTGATAATAAAGTTCCTAGCTGGATATTCCAGAAGTTAGGACTGGCAAGACTTACAGCGTTTAAAGTCCGTCGAACTCACGTCTTTACAGACTATCTGGATCGATACCCAAAGCAAGCAGCCGTTCTGCAAGGAGTTGGGTACGTTGTTTTTCTTGTTCTAACTGGTCCGAGGTTTGTTCCAACTGGGACTCAGCAAGGGATGCACGTTGTTCGGCTTGTTCGGCACGTTGTTTTTCTTGTTCGGCACGTTGTTTTTCTTGTTCGGCACGTTGTTTTTCTTGTTCGGCACGTTGTTTTTCTTGTTCGCCGATTTCAGATCCAGTCAGGAGAACATTGCCCTCCCGATCGCACCAGCGGAGCCATACATCATGCCTGCCTTCAAAAACACCTGACCAGAGAGTTACACCCTGCCCCACTTTATCTAGCCAAGTTTGATTTGTTTCATAGTAGCGCATTCCCCTGAGTTCGTACACCCGCAATACCTTTTCTCCCAATTGTTGGCTGGGGTCATACACTATGTAGTAAGTAACCCCAACTTTGGCATAGATATTGAGTTTTTCCCCCAGTTCTTCGCCCGACTTGTTCGAGACAATTTCAATTGCCACTTCTGGCGGTTTCTTAAACTTCCACACCATGTAACAACGGTTTTGCTTTTTCCACCAATCTTCCGGAACCGTCACATCCAAACTCAAGAATACATCTGGCACGATCGCCGGTTCTTCCGATGAATAGAATATGCCGACATTTGCTGCTGCCACAAAAGTCTGCCATGGCCCAGAATTGTAAACCGAGTTTGCCAAAAAGCGTTGTTGCTTTTCCGAACAAAAATTGTCCACCGGTGTATCATCCTCCGTGACTAGATTGCTAACATCTGGTTCCCAGTAGTCTGTCTTGGTTATTACCGCTTGCTCACTCATGATTATCTCTCCTAGATTGAGCGCCATTTTTATTTTACTTGATTTTGAAGCCATGGGGTGTAAAGTTATAATAATTTACCTGTTATTTCCGGGAGAGCAAATCCGATCGTCCCATTATTTGATAATGTAATGGGGCGAGACTGCAGGGCGATCGCATCTATAAAAAAGAGCCAAGAAATGTCCGGTGGGCACCGCCCACCATAAGGTCATCCTCCGAGAGGATGATATAATGAGTTTGCCAAGGTCATAGGTGTCTCGGAGGGTGATACAATGAATCTGAGAAGTAGGGGACTTGCGGTTTAATAATGTACCAATGATGGAGCTACTACAAACGTTTATCTTGCCGATTTCAACGTTGGTTTCGCCTAGAGCGACGTTAGTCAAACCAAAATCAACTTAGCACTATTTTTAATGTTATTCTGTCCAGAGGTTTATCTCAACCTCTGGACCGGTTATCAAAGGTAATAAAACCTCTTTACAGACTATCTGGATCGATACCCAAAGCAAGCAGCCGTTCTGCAAGGAGTTGGGTACGTTGTTTTTCTTGTTCTAACTGGTCCGAGGTTTGTTCCAACTGGGACTCAGCAAGGGATGCACGTTGTTCGGCTTGTTCGGCACGTTGTTTTTCTTGTTCGGCACGTTGTTTTTCTTGTTCGGCACGTTGTTTTTCTTGTTCGCCGATTTCAGATCCAGTCAGGAGAACATTGCCCTCCCGATCGCACCAGCGGAGCCATACATCATGCCTGCCTTCAAAAACACCTGACCAGAGAGTTACACCCTGCCCCACTTTATCTAGCCAAGTTTGATTTGTTTCATAGTAGCGCATTCCCCTGAGTTCGTACACCCGCAATACCTTTTCTCCCAATTGTTGGCTGGGGTCATACACTATGTAGTAAGTAACCCCAACTTTGGCATAGATATTGAGTTTTTCCCCCAGTTCTTCGCCCGACTTGTTCGAGACAATTTCAATTGCCACTTCTGGCGGTTTCTTAAACTTCCACACCATGTAACAACGGTTTTGCTTTTTCCACCAATCTTCCGGAACCGTCACATCCAAACTCAAGAATACATCTGGCACGATCGCCGGTTCTTCCGATGAATAGAATATGCCGACATTTGCTGCTGCCACAAAAGTCTGCCATGGCCCAGAATTGTAAACCGAGTTTGCCAAAAAGCGTTGTTGCTTTTCCGAACAAAAATTGTCCACCGGTGTATCATCCTCCGTGACTAGATTGCTAACATCTGGTTCCCAGTAGTCTGTCTTGGTTATTACCGCTTGCTCACTCATGATTATCTCTCCTAGATTGAGCGCCATTTTTATTTTACTTGATTTTGAAGCCATGGGGTGTAAAGTTATAATAATTTACCTGTTATTTCCGGGAGAGCAAATCCGATCGTCCCATTATTTGATAATGTAATGGGGCGAGACTGCAGGGCGATCGCATCTATAAAAAAGAGCCAAGAAATGTCCGGTGGGCACCGCCCACCATAAGGTCATCCTCCGAGAGGATGATATAATGAGTTTGCCAAGGTCATAGGTGTCTCGGAGGGTGATACAATGAATCTGAGAAGTAGGGGACTTGCGGTTTAATAATGTACCAATGATGGAGCTACTACAAACGTTTATCTTGCCGATTTCAACGTTGGTTTCGCCTAGAGCGACGTTAGTCAAACCAAAATCAACTTAGCACTATTTTTAATGTTATTCTGTCCAGAGGTTTATCTCAACCTCTGGACCGGTTATCAAAGGTAATAAAACCTCTTTACAGACTATCTGGATCGATACCCAAAGCAAGCAGCCGTTCTGCAAGGAGTTGGGTACGTTGTTTTTCTTGTTCTAACTGGTCCGAGGTTTGTTCCAACTGGGACTCAGCAAGGGATGCACGTTGTTCGGCTTGTTCGGCACGTTGTTTTTCTTGTTCGGCACGTTGTTTTTCTTGTTCGGCACGTTGTTTTTCTTGTTCGCCGATTTCAGATCCAGTCAGGAGAACATTGCCCTCCCGATCGCACCAGCGGAGCCATACATCATGCCTGCCTTCAAAAACACCTGACCAGAGAGTTACACCCTGCCCCACTTTATCTAGCCAAGTTTGATTTGTTTCATAGTAGCGCATTCCCCTGAGTTCGTACACCCGCAATACCTTTTCTCCCAATTGTTGGCTGGGGTCATACACTATGTAGTAAGTAACCCCAACTTTGGCATAGATATTGAGTTTTTCCCCCAGTTCTTCGCCCGACTTGTTCGAGACAATTTCAATTGCCACTTCTGGCGGTTTCTTAAACTTCCACACCATGTAACAACGGTTTTGCTTTTTCCACCAATCTTCCGGAACCGTCACATCCAAACTCAAGAATACATCTGGCACGATCGCCGGTTCTTCCGATGAATAGAATATGCCGACATTTGCTGCTGCCACAAAAGTCTGCCATGGCCCAGAATTGTAAACCGAGTTTGCCAAAAAGCGTTGTTGCTTTTCCGAACAAAAATTGTCCACCGGTGTATCATCCTCCGTGACTAGATTGCTAACATCTGGTTCCCAGTAGTCTGTCTTGGTTATTACCGCTTGCTCACTCATGATTATCTCTCCTAGATTGAGCGCCATTTTTATTTTACTTGATTTTGAAGCCATGGGGTGTAAAGTTATAATAATTTACCTGTTATTTCCGGGAGAGCAAATCCGATCGTCCCATTATTTGATAATGTAATGGGGCGAGACTGCAGGGCGATCGCATCTATAAAAAAGAGCCAAGAAATGTCCGGTGGGCACCGCCCACCATAAGGTCATCCTCCGAGAGGATGATATAATGAGTTTGCCAAGGTCATAGGTGTCTCGGAGGGTGATACAATGAATCTGAGAAGTAGGGGACTTGCGGTTTAATAATGTACCAATGATGGAGCTACTACAAACGTTTATCTTGCCGATTTCAACGTTGGTTTCGCCTAGAGCGACGTTAGTCAAACCAAAATCAACTTAGCACTATTTTTAATGTTATTCTGTCCAGAGGTTTATCTCAACCTCTGGACCGGTTATCAAAGGTAATAAAACCTCTTTACAGACTATCTGGATCGATACCCAAAGCAAGCAGCCGTTCTGCAAGGAGTTGGGTACGTTGTTTTTCTTGTTCTAACTGGTCCGAGGTTTGTTCCAACTGGGACTCAGCAAGGGATGCACGTTGTTCGGCTTGTTCGGCACGTTGTTTTTCTTGTTCGGCACGTTGTTTTTCTTGTTCGGCACGTTGTTTTTCTTGTTCGGCACGTTGTTTTTCTTGTTCGGCACGTTGTTTTTCTTGTTCGGCACGTTGTTTTTCTTGTTCGCCGATTTCAGATCCAGTCAGGAGAACATTGCCCTCCCGATCGCACCAGCGGAGCCATACATCATGCCTGCCTTCAAAAACACCTGACCAGAGAGTTACACCCTGCCCCACTTTATCTAGCCAAGTTTGATTTGTTTCATAGTAGCGCATTCCCCTGAGTTCGTACACCCGCAATACCTTTTCTCCCAATTGTTGGCTGGGGTCATACACTATGTAGTAAGTAACCCCAACTTTGGCATAGATATTGAGTTTTTCCCCCAGTTCTTCGCCCGACTTGTTCGAGACAATTTCAATTGCCACTTCTGGCGGTTTCTTAAACTTCCACACCATGTAACAACGGTTTTGCTTTTTCCACCAATCTTCCGGAACCGTCACATCCAAACTCAAGAATACATCTGGCACGATCGCCGGTTCTTCCGATGAATAGAATATGCCGACATTTGCTGCTGCCACAAAAGTCTGCCATGGCCCAGAATTGTAAACCGAGTTTGCCAAAAAGCGTTGTTGCTTTTCCGAACAAAAATTGTCCACCGGTGTATCATCCTCCGTGACTAGATTGCTAACATCTGGTTCCCAGTAGTCTGTCTTGGTTATTACCGCTTGCTCACTCATGATTATCTCTCCTAGATTGAGCGCCATTTTTATTTTACTTGATTTTGAAGCCATGGGGTGTAAAGTTATAATAATTTACCTGTTATTTCCGGGAGAGCAAATCCGATCGTCCCATTATTTGATAATGTAATGGGGCGAGACTGCAGGGCGATGGGTGTGGTCAAAAGTAGTTGATAGAGCAAAGGATAAATTTTGGAGTCCCCCAATTTATGATAATCATTATCATTCTCGCGAACTCAGGACAACTTGGGATTACAAGACATGTATTCAGGAGATAGTATTTCGTAAGATCCGTACAAGCAAGGAGGGCAATTTATAACGTCTAATTTGCCAGCAGTGTACGTGGCAATGCACTCGTGCGGCTCCTTCCGAGTGCGCATGGTGACTAGGTTTCTTGCTGCACTCGTGTGATGTGCGCTGCGATCTGGAGTACCCTCATTATCCACTCTATAAGCTTATTCCCTGTCAAGTAGATGTCTTGAAACAGTCAAACTTTTTAACACCGAAGGTATGGTTATTACTACGCTGGTATTTGGGCTCCGAGGGTTTCTTTTTGCCAAAAATCTGACCACCAATTATTAGCTTGTAGAATGAGCAACCCTAACAGAGGATTAATATTGTCAGGATGCCAAGTTGCTCCAGGAATCTTTAACCTCTTTTGAGGAATATAGCGATGCGCACTTTCAATTTCTCCTGAGCCTATGGGTAAGCCGTTTGAGATAAAATGGTTATAATTAATGCAATTACTATACCGTTTAAGATACTTATACAGACGGGATAAACGCTCTTTACCTTTGGCGCTTCCCATCATCGCGTTCCAGACATTCTTTGAAGTTTGTCAACACTTCCTGTACTTTTCCGGCGTCAATACGCGATAGTTCTTCATTTACCAAATTTTGTTTTTGGCTTCCTTCTACCCCCAGAGCTTCAGCGGTTTCATAAAGATGTTGTTTGAGATGACAACGATCTAGGATAAATTGCAAGTTGAAAAATTGTTCTTCTAGTTCTGAGCATAGCCCCTGAGCACCATCTCCGACTGCATAGACGTTACTAAGTAGCGACATCCCTTGATCTATTGCTGCACTTACCAATTGATTTACAACTTGAGGATACTTACTCATCTTAGCCACAAAAGTGCGTTTTTCTTTGTTTTCAAGTGGGCGAGCCAAACCAACTCTGACTTCGCGCCACTCGATAGTCCGCTTTTTTTCAGGAATTTGCCGTTTTTTTGTTAACTGTTGATTTTGAGCTGATTGGAAAATACCAGTACGAATATGACTACCATCAAGTTCCACTAAAATTCGATCGACTCCAGGTCTAACTGAGAGGGGTTTATCATATTCTGCCCTTGAAAGCTCTAGTCGTTGAGAAACATACTCCTCTGCAAGGGGAGCGATTTTGGCTACCGCTCTTCTGATTCGATAGCGATCTATATTCCATCCATAGTGTTGTTCAAATTGTTTAGCCGCTTGTTGATAAGATTGATTGATTCCCAAAGATACCAAAGCTTTTTCTAACGCTGGAGAACGTCCTCCCTCAGTAATGCTTAATTGGTTTTTGACCGGACGATTTCCCGGTTTTTTGTCGCGGTTCCACATATAGGGTGATTCTACTTCTATAGGACCAAACAGCACGAAATAGTTTACTCTTATGTGACGATGAACATGATACCCTTTTTCCAAGTCATCTGTCGTCAGTTGAGAACTTAAGTAGCTCAAAATCATCGACATTAGTTGCAAGCCAATCTTGCGTAATAGTTGAAAAATTTCTCCGTCTAGTATATGGCTCTTATTCACCAAAGAAGATTCTCGCTCGCAAATAGCATTGAACAACTTAGGACAAATGTGATAACAGAAGTATAATCTTGATTCATGGCAGTGTTGATAATTAATTTCATCCCTATTATCAATACTGCCATCTTTTTTCGGCGAATGCAAGTACGGATATTACGAAAATGCTTAATGCGTCAACTCTAGATTCTTGTACATATATCAAGGGCTACCAAGGATTTTTGGGTAAAAGAGAATGATAATGATTATCATAATTGACGGACAAAATTTATCCTCTGCTCTATCAACTACTTTTGACCACACCCCAGGGCGATCGCATCTATAAAAAAGAGCCAAGAAATGTCCGGTGGGCACCGCCCACCATCCGCTAAGGTCATGGGTGACTCTCGGAGGGTGATACAATGAATCTGAAAAGGTCATAGGTGACTCTCAGAGGGTGATATAATCAGTGCCAGAATGTCATCGGTGACTCTCGGAGGGGTGCGGTCACAAGTAGTTGATAACCGGGTGCCAGCTCCCCGGGGGAGCTGGGGCTTTGTTCCTGTAGCCGGACCCTTTAGGGTTCGGGCGGGGAGGTCTCCTACCAACGGGTTTTGACCGCACCCCTCTCGGAGAGTCATACGATGGCTGCTAATTGCAGCATCGGGTAGTAGAATAATAGAGATAATCTCACATCTGACGACTATGAGTTATTGCCTAAACCCCAATTGCCATAAACCCCAAAACCTTGATATAAGCATGTTTTGTCAGACTTGCGGCTCCAAGTTACTGCTCAGAGAGCGTTCCGGGCCCTGAAACTAATTGGTCAAGGTAGCTTTGGCAAAACCTTCCAAGCAGTGGATGAGGATAAACCCTCGAAACCCCCCTGCGTAATCAAGCAGTTTTACCCCCAGGCACAAGGGACTAACAACGTTGCCAAAGCAGCACAGCTATTTGAGCAGGAAGCGGTGCGCCTGGATCAGTTGGGCAAGCAGAGTCAAATTCCCGAACTGCTGGCCCATTTTGAGCAAGATGGTCAACTGTATTTGGTGCAGGAGTTCATCGACGGGCAAAATTTAGCCCAGGAACTGGAACAGAATGGTGCATTTAACGAAACTCAGATTCGAGAGTTGCTGAGTAGCTTGCTGCCAGTGCTGGAATTCGTGCATAAGGAACAGGTGATTCACCCGGACATTAAGCCGGAAAACATTATTCGACGGCGCGAGGACGGGCAGCTAGTTGTAGTGGATTTTGGTGCGGCGAAGTTTGTTACGGGAACGGCGCTGCTGAAAACTGGTACGGTAATAGGCAGTCCTCAATATACAGCATCAGAGCAAGCGGTAGGTAAAGCCATTTTTGCTAGCGATCTGTACAGCCTGGGGGTGACTTGCCTGCATCTGCTGACTAAAGTTAACCCCTCTCAGTTGTTTGACACCAGCGAACATAAATGGGTGTGGCGGGATTACTTAACCACTCCAGTCAGTGATACTTTGGGGCAAGTATTGGATAAGATGGTGCAGATGGCAACCAATCAGCGCTACCAGTCAGCAACCGAGGTGTTGCAAGACCTTACCCCCTCTGTAGCTAAGCCTTCGATGTCTTCCGGGAGCGCTACTAGCACTACCCGTCAGACATCGAAGATTCAGTCGGCACCGCCTGCTGCTAAACTACCAAATCGAGTCCAGACTGTAACTTTAGAGAGAGTCCAAAAAATTGTAGAGGATCAACTGGGTGTGGATCCTAGCGAAGTCAAACCAGAAGCCAGTTTTACTGAGGATCTGGGAGCGGACTCCCTGGATACGGTGGAACTGGTGATGGCCCTAGAAGAAGAGTTTGGGTTGGAAATCTCAGACGAAGTCGCTGAAACAATAGACACGGTTGGCAAGGCTGTCGATTATATTAATGAAAACCTAATTTGCTACCTATAGAAAATCAAGGTCAAGATCAACCAAAATCATCCCATATCGCCTTGTAATTTACCCCAAAATGGCATTTTGGTGGATTCAATTGCCAAAAATGGCTGTTTCGGACGTGGAAATTTTTATAGGTAGCAACTTGAGTTAATGAAAACGTGAAAGCGATCGATACTGCTTAAATGTAAAGCTGCGCCACGTACTCGCCATAGCCATTATAAGGCAAAGTTGGGCGTCTGGGCCAAGAAAAAGGCGAACCAGAAGTAATAAGCCGTTCCGTCGCCTGGGACCATCTCGGATGAGGTTTCTTCGGATTCACATTCGCCTCGAAATCATACTCATTTGGCGCTAGCGTATTCCAGAACGTTGCGGGTTGTGACTCCAAAAACTCAATCTTCACGATCGACTTAGCGCCCTTGAAGCCATACTTCCAGGGAACCACCTCTCGAATGGGCGCACCATGCTGCTTCGGCAAAGTGCGACCATAGATACCCGTAGCAAAAAACGCCAACTCATTCATCATTTCATCCAGGCGCAGACTTTCCTTGTAGGGCCAGGGATATCTGGCAAAAAATAACCCGGATCCCCCCGTGCTAATCTTGGCGTCGTACCAGGAGGTAAAACGCACGAACTTCGCCTTAGAGGTGGGTTCCACATCTTCTACCAGCAACCTCATGGGAAATCCTGCCCAGGGTACCACCATTGCCCAAGCTTCCACACAGCGGAAGCGATAAACCCGTTCCTCTATGGGAAACCTCTTATGGATATCATCCAAATCATACACCCGAGGCTTGTTCACCAAACCCCCGACTTCCACTTTCCAGTCTGCCGTTGGCAATGCCTGTGCGGCCTTCCAAATCGATTTCCCGCCGCCGAATTCATAAAAGTTGTTGTACTTCGCTGCCAACTCCTCGGCGGTAATCGGTCGATCGACCTTGGCAAAAGCCGGATTGCGCACTGGATTAGGATAGGACTCATAGGAACTTTTCGTCGATGATGCCGGAGACTGGTCACAACCTGCTACGGGCAAGATACTGCCCGTCAAACCAGCGCCAAGCAAGGATTTCATAAACCGGCGTCGGTTGAAAAAAGCCTCTTGGGGCGTTGCCTCTCCTTCGGGAATTTCCCAGGATTTTGGTACGCGGATTAAAGTCATGGAAATTATTTTCGGTTGTTGGGTAGCACCTCTATTATGAGAGAACAATATCAAGATTTGTGCCCACATTACGCACTACAATTTGTAACATACTAAGTAATATGTAATGATACGGTACGATTGCTATTGCACTACATTTTGTATTACGCTATCTGACAATTTAGCAAACACAAGGTATAAATATTTATATTTATATGAGGTTGGATGTTCGCAAAATAACCAATCTCTTGTAATTATTACGTAATACATTTTGTCGTAATGTAGGTTTGTGAAGTAATTTCCCGAGCCTACCACCGGCCCGTTTCCAGAGATGCCCACCCAAGGGTGGGCACTCTCGGAAACGGTCAGCCCCCTGCTCCTACGTGCGGGCGATCGCCTCCCCAAGCCTTTCACACCGATATTTATTGGGTATTATAGTATCAATTTTAGCTTATAGCTCAGTATTTGGATATTTTGTATGATTTAATACATATATCACATTAAATTTTGTAACAATTGTTTAAAAAACGTCAGTTCGACAGTTGTCAGTTGTCAGTTGTCAGTTGTCAGCCACCTAACTAACCCGCGACCCATGGGCTCTAGTCGCGAAAAAGCAAAAATATCCATATCCCGAGCCAGTCTCCCGAGCGTTCTCTAGAAGATTTAAAAAACAGCCATCGGTAGAGCCGGTAAGCCTTTTGGCATTAAGTCGAGGGATGGTTTTTTAGGTAAATAGGTGTAAGCTGTTAATCCAGCTAACATATTAACCAAAAAATTCCACACACTTCTGTGGCGAGAATGTTCGATTTGAAAGATGTTCTTTAGTTGGTCATTAACTGTTTCAATTAAAGCTCTTTTACGCAATAATATTTTGTCTATTAACTTAATTAATTTTTGTTTCATATTTTTCGTCTGGTAATCAGTTGTAAACCTTGCGCGTATAATTTTTCAAAGAATTCTTGGGAAATATATCCGCGCTCGCCAAACAGTTTACCTATCAAATCTTTAGTCAAGTCAGGAACCGGTTTACGATCGTCAACATTGCCAGGTGTGAGCTTGAATGCGAGTAGTTCTCCTTGGTCATTAATAATTAAATGCAACTTGAAACCGTAGTGCCATCCCATAGAATTTTTACCCCAACCCACTAAACCCTTAAAGACTTTATGAGACTTGGAACGGCAAGGATGACAGACTTCAATTGGAGTCGAATCTACGAAACTAATGCCAGTAATTTGGCCACGTCTCGTCCGTATAAAACAGCACAATAACATTAATGACCAAGGCATTAATTCTACGAAACGACTGTAGCTGACTAAATTTGGAAAAGCTTTACGCCAGTGGGGGATTACTTGTAGAGTATAAAACTCCTTAAATGTTCTAAAGCCAGAACCGTGAAACGCAATTGCAATGGTCATGATTTCACTCAAACTCATTCTTGAACGGCAGATTTTTTCACCGGCGATCGCCGTCAACTGAGGTTGCTGCTGCCAGTAGTATTCAAAGTTTTGATAAAAATCATCCACGTCGCAAAAAATTTGAGTAATATCAAGACGACTTTTAATTTCCATAACACCAAACCTCGTGAGAACTATCTTTATTATAGGTTTGGTGCTTTCTTTTTGGGCAAAACAATCACGCTCGATCGCCCGACTCTGGTCATCCGAGACCGGCAGGCAGGCGGCACAAGTCCAAGAACTCAAACCAAAAATTCTGCTTGGCCACTACGTTGGCACCTGCTGTTTTCAACAATCGCTGCTAGTTGCATATAATTCTCATTAGTATTTGATTATTGATAATAAAGTTCCTAGCTGGATATTCCAGAAGTTAGGACTGGCAAGACTTACAGCGTTTAAAGTCCGTCGAACTCACGTTTAAAAAGAGACTGAGATGAATGTAGATTAAGAAAATAAATAAAAAAGATCAATAGATCGATGTACGCCTTAAAATACCCAGAATTGCACAATCCATTTTTAGAAAGCCTGGTGGCTCATGCACCGGCAGTGATTTATCAATATGTCCTCCATGCCAATGGCAGGGAGGAGTTTGTTTACGTGAGCGACTATGTCCGCGAGATATTTGAGCTAGAACCAGGAGCAATTGAGCTTCATCCGGAGTTGATCTGGAAGCGAGTCCATCCGGATGACCGGGCCGTGTCTGGAGGGTAGTGCGAATAGCGCGCCCGGAAGACACGGCAGTCCTGCCGTTCAGCGATGACAGCGGCGGCCCTGGAGAGGCAGCCACTCCACTGGGAAGGCAGGATCCTCACTCCGAAAGCAGGACTAAAGTGGATTCAAATTACAGCCAAACCTCAAAAGCAGCCAAACCGCGACATAGTCTGCTATGGCTTGATTACCGATATCACCGAACGCTGCGCGAAAAATCGCAAACAGGCGGCCGTGTCTGGAGGGTAGTGCGAATAGCGCGCTCGGAAGACACGGCAGGCGGGACAGATGGAGAGCGAACAACGGTTCCGGGCCATGTTCGAGCAAGCGGATGTGGGGATTGTCGAATACACCCTGGACGGTCGGGTGCAACAAGTCAACCAAAAGTTTTGCGATCTAGTCGGGTACAGCCAGTCGGAACTGCTAGCCCTCTCCTATACAGATATTACTCACTTGGATGACCGGGCGGCTAATGATGCCTATCTCAGACAACTGTTTGCAGGTGAAATTCAGACTTACTCGATCGAGAAGCGCTACCTCCGCAAAGGTGCTACTGGAGAACAGGAAGTAACTTGGGTGCATCTGAGGGTGTCACTGGTGCGTCGGTCCACGGGAGAGCCCCAGTCTCTGCTAGCGATAGTCACCGATATTAGCGCTCGTAAAAAGGCCGCCAGAGCCCTCAAGGAGAGCGAACGACGCTTCCGGGCGATCTTTAACTTGGCTTTTGGGTTTATCACGATCCTTTCGCCCCAAGGCAAAATAGAACAAGCGAATCAGACCGTGCTGGACTTCGCTGGCGTCCAGCTTGCAGATATGGTGAATTGTCCCCTCTGGGAGACCCCCTGGTGGAAAGCTTCCCGACAGCATCAAAAGCGCTTGCAACAGGCAATTGCTACTCCAGATTCGGATTGCTGACAATGGCCCTGGCATGCCTGAAAGCGTCAAGCAACGACTCTTTGACCCCTTCTTTACCACCAAACCCGTGGGTAAGGGTACTGGCTTGGGATTATCCATCAGCTACCAAATCGTTGTGGACAAGCACGGCGGTCAGATGCAATGCTTTTCTACACCAGGACAAGGGGCCGTGTCTGGAGGGTAATGCGAATAGCGCGCCCTCCAGACACGGCAGGAGTTTGTCATCGATATTCCGATTAAACAGTCCTAATGTCGCCGTTCGTAGTCAGGACTTTAGTCCTTACCATCATCGCTCTTCGTAGTCAGGACTTTAGTCCTTACCTCAGATGTAAAGGCTCTCGCATTTGGGCGATCGTATATCTGGATAAAAGAGAGATAAGGTACCCAAATGCAACGACGCGATCGCGACAGTAGGACAGAGACGTCGGTGTCTCCCGACCCCACAGGGAGCGCAACCCAAAGGCAGTCAGCGGGGGTGCGTCTCACTTTTGCGAGCAAGCAACAATTATCGCTAATTGTTAAT
Source organism: Hormoscilla sp. GUM202 (assembly GCA_005518205.2). GTDB lineage: Bacteria > Cyanobacteriota > Cyanobacteriia > Cyanobacteriales > Desertifilaceae > Hormoscilla. The sequence continues at coordinate 66,759 of RFFC02000010.1, read as the reverse complement.
GGCTAATTGCTAATGGCTAATTGAGAATTGTTCGAGTTCACCAGCGACGGTCCGTTCGATTTTTCTTTGTATATTTATTTAAAAATATGAGATGCACCCGTCAGCGGATTACTGAATCTCAGCTATTAGCAGGATTAACTATTTCAGCGATCTCGGAAGCATTGCAGCGGCGCATCCCCTATCCCTCACGGGACGCGCAGCGCATAGCCAGACCAGAAGTTCGTATAGGGACCGCGAAAAAACAAAGGTATGGCTGCGCCACGCTGCGCGATCGGCAGGAGCAGAATGAATCAAGGAGAAGTCGTGGTTATTAAGCCAGTTTCAATCAACCCAGTAAGACGGCAAGAGTGCTAATGCGCTCACCGCAAGTAGCCCAGAAGCCAAGACCAGGTTTTTTGTCAAAACCTGGTTTCTTTTTAGCTCACCGCAAGTATCCCAGAAATCAGGTTTTTTGTCAAAACCTGGTTGATTAAGTCTTGCATTGAGATTCTCCCGACGGCAAGCGCTTTAGCGCTTACTACGAACAGGCTAAATTAATCATCGAAAGATGCGATCGCCGCCTGGGTCTTTTGGCGATCGAGCTTCAAGATCAGCACGCTCAAGGGGGGCAAACACAAATCCAAGGAATTAGGATAATTGTGGAACCACCACTCATCAGTCCACTTGCCGCCCAAATTCCCCATATTGCTGCCACCATACTGACCAGCATCGCTATTAAACAACTCCGTGTAGAATCCCGGTTCTGGCACTCCAATGCGATAATGGGAATGAGGCTGGGGTGTGAAATTGCAAACCGTTACCACAAAATCATTCTGATCTTTGCCACGGCGGATAAACGACACCACGCTATGGCGATTGTCGGTACAATCAATCCAGGTAAACCCTTCTTGCTCAAAATCTCGGGTATAAAGGGCTGGTTGGCTGCGATAGAGTGTATTCAAATCACTCATAAACTGCTTCAGTTGCTGATGAGGCCCATACTGCAGCAAATGCCACTCCAGATCGCCCCAGACATTCCACTCACTCCACTGGCCAAACTCCATACTCATAAACAGAGTCTTTTTGCCTGGGTGGGCGAACATATAAGCTAACAAACAGCGCACGTTAGCATATTGCTGCCACTCATCCCCTGGCATCTTGCCGATCAGGGGGCTTTTGCCATGGACCACCTCATCGTGAGATAGAGCTAGCATATAGTTCTCCGAGTGGTGATACCACATACTGAAAGTCACGTTATTCTGGTGGAACTGACGGAACCACGGGTCCATACTGAAGTAGTCCAGCATATCGTGCATCCAGCCCATATTCCATTTCTGGTTAAAGCCCAAACCCCCCACATAGGTGGGCCAGGATACCATCGCCCAGTCTGTGGACTCCTCCGCGATCGACATGGTACCAGGGAAATAGCTAAACAACAGATGATTCACCTGACGCAGGAAATCAGCCGCTTCAATATTTTCCCGGCCTCCGTACTGATTTGCTACCCATTCTCCATCCTTGCGGGCGTAGTCCAGGTAAAGCATGGACGCCACCGCATCTACCCGGATGCCATCGATATGGTACTTGTCGAACCAGAATAGCACGTTGGCCACCAAGAAATTCCGCACCTCATTGCGGGAATAGTTGAACACCAGGGTGCCCCATTCCTTATGTTCGCCTTTGCGGGGGTCCGCATGTTCGTAAAGATGGGTGCCATCAAAGAATGCCAAACCGTGACCGTCCTTGGGGAAGTGGGCCGGAACCCAGTCTACAATCACCCCAATGCCATTTTGATGACATTGGTCCATAAAATACATGAAATCTTGTGGCGTTCCATAACGAGAGGTGCAAGCATAGTACCCCGTCACCTGATAACCCCAGCTACCATCAAAGGGATGCTCTGCTATAGGCATCAACTCAATATGAGTAAATCCCAGTTCCTTGACATAGGGAATTAGCTTTGCCGCCAGTTCCCGGTATGTCAGGAAGCGCGCATAGGGTTTATAATCGGAGACCACTACTACTGGCTCTGTTTCACCATTATCAAGCTGGGCAGGTTGTGATGCATCTGCATGCATCCAGGAACCCAAATGCACCTCATAGACAGAGATCGGCTCTTTCAGGACATCAGTGTGGCGACGGCGTTCCATCCATTCACCGTCATTCCAGCTGTAGGAGTCCAGGTCGGTGACAATAGAGGCCGTTTTGGGTCGCACTTCCTGCTGGAACCCGTAGGGGTCGGACTTCTCGTAAATATGCCCCTCGTAGTTTTTCACTTCGTATTTATAAGGTGAGCGCACACCCAAGTCCGGAATAAACAACTCCCAGACGCCGTTACCTGTTTTCCGCATCTGATGCTTGCGACCGTCCCAGCTGTTAAAATCCCCCAGCAGTGAGACATTGCGGGCATTGGGTGCCCAAAGGGCAAAGTAAACCCCTTGAACGCCGTTGATTTTCGTGGGGTGGGCACCTAGTTTCTCATAGATGCGGTGATGGTTACCTTCGGCGAACAGGTGAATGTCAAGGTCTGTTAGCTTGGGAGAACGAAAGGCGTAGGGGTCGTAGATTACCTGTTCGTGTTCCCCTTCCTTAATCCGCAACTGATAGTTGGCCAGTTCCGGCTTCTCAATGGTACATTCAAAGAAGTGCCGATTATGTACCGACTGCATCGGGTACTCAGTCCGTAAGTCCGGGCAGACTACCCAGACGGCCTCTGCTGTCGGTTGATAGGCTCGTACTACCCAGCTGGTTTTACCATTATTTTCTATCTGATGGGCTCCGAGAACCTCAAAGGGGTCGTGATGCTGATTCCAGACAATCCGGTCTATTTGATCGGGGGCAATGGTCGTTGACATGAGGCTATCCTACCTATCTCCATGAAGTTACTGAACAAGTTACAGAATTATCCACTTGGATGAGCTGTGGTTTGATTTATGTTTCTTTATTTTTATACATATATTTTAACATTCTGGGGCAAATCAATACCGCTTGAGCCACAACAGCCCTCTTTTGACATCAGAAGGGTATGATGGTACGGATGGCGCGACGTATGCGCAGGAGAAAAATCAGTTCCTCGATTTGGGGGTCGATCTTGGGGGATGGTTCCGACTGTAGCCTCCCTTGCAATAGGGCGTACTCGGCTGCGGTCAGGGGTTGACCGTCAACTGGCGATCGGGCTTCGGTAAGGATCTCGGTGCGCAAGATTTCTTCGGGGACATCGGAGGGTGGCGGTAAGGCCCTAGCGGGAGAAAGGGTACAGATGGCCCAAAGCAGGGCCAGGGGAGTATATTTATACATTGATTATCCTTCAGCAAGTCCTGGGGGCAAGGGTTCGCGGCAAGTTTTGTGTACCTGGGCAATGCGTGAGAACAGCCAGGGATATGATTGGCGGTAGTCCTCTATGAGGGCTAGGGGACTCAGCAGGGCCGCAGCGGCGATATCTGCTAGGCTGAGATTGGCTCCTACCAGATAGGGGCTGTCTTGCCATCGGGATTTTAGATGTGCCATTGCTAAATTGAGGCGCGATCGGGCTAATTCGACTGCTGCGGGTGTAATGGAGTATTGACGAATCACCACCTGAATCAGCAGTTGACTGAACCAAGAGGGGTCGATGTCCTTACCAGCACCAGCGCGGAAGTGATAGTAAACAAAGCGAGTGGCAGTACCGATGCTTTCATCTAACCAGTCTTCGAGCATCTGGGCTTTTTGTTGCAGTTGCGGTTCGGGTAAAGTCAAGGGCGGATCGGGGCAGTAGCTTTCCAGATATTGTCCTATTCTGGTGGAGTCGGCGATCGCCTGTGGTTGACCTTCTAGTTGGGGCAATAGAACTGGCACGGTGGTCAGTCCCGTGAGGGGTTTGAGTTTGAGGACATGGAGACCAGGAGTGAGGTTTTCTACTTGGTAGGGAATTTTTTTGTAGCCCAGGGCCAGTCTTGCTTTGCGACAGTAGTGAGAGGTGCTAAATTGCAGTAGTAGCATAGATTGCTATGTGCTAATTACGATAACTATCATCCTTTCACCATATCACATGAATCATCAATGCCCATTTCTAGAACATTCATGCTCTTTTATTCAAGACTGATGCTATGGAGATTATTAGCAAACCGATTAAAATGAAAGCGATCGCCGCAGCAGGGCCTCAGGCAATCGCTCATGGGTTCCTTTGTCAACAATAGTGCGAGCTTCCTGTTAAGATGAGACTGTTTCGCGATCGGCGACACCCTCAGCGGCGGTGCCGGAGACGACATCCTCAGCGGGGGCGATGGTTTAGACACGCTTTACGGAAACGGGGGTGCAGATACCTTTGTCTTGGCCCGGAGTAGCAAAATAGGCCAGGATACCAAGGATACCATTCACGACTTTAAGGATAGCACGGACAAAATCCATCTAGAAGGAAAAGGTTTGAGGTTTCGTGATTTAGGATTTGCCGATGATAAGAACGGTGGGACTTCCATTAAGGCTCTAAGTGATGGCAATTTTTCGGAGGAAGACTTGGCATTTTTGTCGGGAATTGATGATGGGCTTATTAATGGGGCTGACTTTGTTTAATTATAGCAAGGTTCTCCCTGGACTCTTTGACCGCTGAGGTGTGATTTGTTTAGGTGTTTTCCATAGGCAGTGAAGGATTGGTTTTATTTAGCAGTTCGTGTCCTCTTCGCCCCTTGGCGTCTCTGGACATGATGCGGTCCGGTTCCGAGAGCGCAGCGTGGCGCATCCTTAAGAATTTCTTAAGCAGATTAGTTGTAAAAAAATCCTAAGATAGGATTAGCATTGAGACAATTGTCTCGTAGTAAATTTTCTTTGAGGAATTCAGAAATGATTAATTATCAAGTCGGGCAAGACAACGATCTCAACCAATTGCGTGAGATGTCCGAAAAAGACATACTGACGAAGTCACAATTGGAAGCATTTCTGGCTCTTGAGCCCAGTACTTCTGGGGAGAATGACTTGCTCGATGTCAATGATTATGCAGCCCTTCGGGCTCTCTATACCAGTACGAATGGGGAGAATTGGAAGAACAATTTTGGCTGGGACTTCAGCAGCGAAACTCCCCCCCCTGCTGAGGTTGTCTCAGACTGGCATGGAGTAACGGTAGAATCCGGTCGGGTGACGAAAATCGAGCTGAACAGGAACAACCTGAGCGGCATGCTCCCCTCGGAGTTAGGTTCGCTCAGCAACTTGCAAAAACTCCGCCTGCAAAGCAACTCCCTGAGCGGTACCATCCCCTCTGAGTATGGTGAGCTCGGTAACTTGCAAGACCTCGGCCTGTACAACAACTCCCTGAGCGGTACGCTCCCCTCTTGGATCGTCTCCATCAGCGACTTGCAGTTCCTCGGCCTATCCAAGAACTCCTTTCACGGTACCGTCCCCTCCGAGTATAGCGAGCTCAGCAATTTGCGACAGCTCGGCCTGGCCCAGAACGACCTTCAAGGTACATTACCCTCTGAGTATGGTTCCCTCAGCAATTTGCAATACCTATACCTGCACGAGAGTTCCCTGAGCGGCACGCTCCCGGAGGAGTATGGCGAACTCAGCAATTTGCGAAACTTATGGCTGCACGGAAACTCCATGAGTGGTATGGTCCCCTCGAGTATCAAGGATTTATCGTAATTGCTCAAGATATTGGTGGTGAAGGAATATGGGTACTGCCGGTACTGCATAGTTACTCGGGCCATCGGACTGGAGTGAACAGCCCTTGTACTGCCTCGGAATGCCTAACAGGACAAGAGCAATTTTTGAGGAGCGAAAACTTCTCAAATGCTTACGGGGTGGGGGGTTTTGACCTCGAAGTGGTGAGTCGGCAGCCGAGCGCCCGAATATGCAGTTGAGATGCGCGACAGCTGATTTTTTTCAAAATCCCGCGCCCAGGGTTGACAAATTCGATAAATAAGTAGTAAGTTGGAAGACATGACTAAGAATTGGCTTGCTGACCTCGACCAAGACACAGAGAATCTCGACCCAAAAAGTCGGGAAGTTTTGCAGCGGTTACTCAATTACCTAGAAGACCTATACAGCCAAAACCTTGAATTGAAAGCTGACAATCAACGATTGAGAGATGAAATAGCCGCGCTCAAAGGGCACAAGGGAAAACCTGACATCAAACCTCAAGCCAAAGCTGATACTTCTAAAGCTGATACTTCTGCGGAGGCCAAACCAGAGCAGCCCAATAGTCGAGAGCGAAAAAAGAAAAAACCGAAAACCCCCCCCCAGGAACGTCGCCAACTTATTCATATTGACAGAGAAGAGGTTATCAAACTGGCTCGGAGTAACTTGCCGTCAGATATCACCCATAGAGGCTACCGAGAAGTAACAATTCAAAATATTATATTTAAAACAGACACGGTTATTTATCGACTAGAAAGACTCTATTCACCTAGTACGGAGAAATTTTACGAAGCCCAGTTGCCGCAAGGATTAAAAGGCAAATCTTACGGGAGTGAACTCGAAGCATTTGTTCTCACTTTGTATTATCAGTTACGAGTGCCAGAAGAAAAGATTCTTAAATTGTTGCAGTCTCAGGGAATAGTAATCTCGGCGGGAAAAATATCTAACTTAATAACTCGGCAATATTTAAGAGAATTTACTGAAGAACGAAATGCTATTTTAGAAGCGGGACTGGGCAGTACCAGTTATCACCAAATTGATGATACGGGGATGCGGGTTAATGGGAAAAATTGCTATGTATTCACACTCTGCAATCCTTACTATAGCAGTTTTTTTACCAGAGAGCGCAAAAACTCTGAAACAGTTCTCCAAATGTTAAACGAATTGCAGTTGGATCCAACTGAATTAGCAGTTGTTCAATCAGATGATTTAGTTGACAGTATTTTGCCTGACAAGAAGAAAAAGCAGCTCGGGGACTACATAGATATTTTGGTGGCTGATGACGCGGGACAATTTCACAACCAGACGAACCATCGTAGTTTATGCTGGATTCATGAAGGACGACACTACGAAAAGCTGACTCCTCTGGTTCCCTCTCATCAAAAAAGCCTGGCACAATTTCTCTCTTATTTTTGGATTTACTATTATCAACTCAAAGCCTATCAACAGCAAAGCACAGAAGAGCAGCGACAACAAAAACTGTTGCTTGAAACCGAATTTGACAAATTGTTTTCCCGTCAAACCGGATACAGTGCTTTAGATCATAGAATTGATTTAACAAAACAGAAGAAGCCTTATTTACTATTAGTTCTAGATTTTCCTGAAGTTCCTCTTGACAATAATGAGGCAGAGCGGACAGTCCGGGAGTATGTGATTAAGCGCAAAATCTCCAATGGAACCCGCACTCTACAGGGGACTCAGGCGTGGGAAGTGTTTTTGGCTCTGGTTGACACCTGCCGCAAAAACGGAGTGAATTTTTATTCGTACATTAAGGATCGAATTTCCAAATCTTTCAAGATGCCAGCGTTGTCCACGCTAATTCAACAGATGCAGCCGCCAAAACCAACATAAACATAAACCATTGACTCCAAGTCTCGCTTGTGTAGTTTCCACCTAAGCACCAAGGGTGTTACAGCTCCTTGTTATAAAGGACAGACTCATTAAGTGCGACATCAGCTCCTGTTTAAAAAGCTGCAGGAGCTACTCTCGTGTGGAAATCACTCCCCACCAACATATTGAGCAACTTCGATTTATCAGCAACAATCAAAGGATTGGAAGAATTTGATTTCCCTCTGAATGCCGATGACTATGCAGCCCTTCAAGCTTTCTATACCAGTACTTCTGGGGAGAATTGGCGGAACAATTTTGGCTGGGACATCAGCAGCGAAACTCCCCCCCCTGCTGAAGTTGTTAATAACTGGCATGGGGTCACCGTAGAAGAAGGTCGGGTGACGAAAATCGAGATGAACAGGAACAACCTGAGCGGCATGCTCCCGGAGGAGTTAGGCAACCTCAGCAACTTGCAAAAACTCCGCCTGCAAAGCAACTCCATAAGCGGTTCCATCCCCTCCGAGTTAGGTTCGCTCGGTAACTTGCAAGACCTGGGCAGTCTTAAGATTGTGGGGAGGTCAGGGGACGAACTGGAAGATTTGCTAGAAGCATTGCAGTTGGCAGACCACTTGGAGCAACAACGCTTGGATGTAGGACCAAAGTTTAAGGAAGGCCGACACACCAGTACGTTCCGCGCTCTGACTCCTGGGAAGCTATGGACTGTTCGTCGAGTTGTGGATAATTCTGAAAAAGCTGATGTGGCTCGGGCTCAAGAAGAAGCTAAGTTACCTGCCGGTTTAGCCGCAGATTTAGATCGACTCAACAGTCTTCAGTCTGACTACGATCGCGCTGGACAAGAATTAGAAGATCGACGGACTCAGACCTTTGCGGATTGGTATAAATATATGGTGTGCGTCTATCCCCCGGAGACCAGTCGCGAAAGCTATCCGGATATTGATGAAGTCAAGTTCTTCATTGAGGAAAAAGACATCAGGCCATTACGAGATTTGCAGGCAAGAACCGGGACGTTGGAAGTTGATGATTCTGGTAATGTTGAGGAACCCAAAGATTCTGGTGATACCCTTGCCCATCGGCTGAAACAAGCCCTGGAAACGGTAACAGAGCAGTTACGGAAGATCAATGCTGAAGCCAAGGCTAAAGCCAAGGCTGAAGGCAAGGCTGAAGTCACCCTGGTTCTTCAACCCCTCGCCCCCCCTCGTTATTATCTGCCGTCCGAACCGGTGGTGCTGATAACTGGTGACGCGGCGACACCAAGCGATCGCCACGGTCAAGATGGTCGGCTGCATCCAGAGGGATTGCTGGAATGCCTGGTAACGGAAATACCTGAAAGTGACTTGGCCAGCAAACAGACGGTCGAAACAGTCCGAGGGCAGATTGTCTCCCTGTTTTCCAGCCTCTCTAACAGCATTGGGATAAATGTCTGGCAGCATCAACCATGGCATCCCATCCTCTTGCAGTGGGAAGTAGAATTTTTCCCTACCCGGGATGGCAATAATCTCGATCCCAGCAATAGAACTTACGCTCCTCAATTTATGCAGCAAAATTATCAATTTGCTGAAAAGGACGTGGAGCTAAGAATAAAACAGGAGAAAATTCCCCCGGAAAAGGCAGCCAACGTTTACAGTGGGACTACGATTCTTTCTCCAGCAGCGCGACCGGTTTTGTCGGAACGGATTCTGATTTATCTGGAAAAACATTTGCTTGGCGACTATTACGAAGCGCAAAACATTGCTGAAGACCAGCAAACGGCAGACTATTTCCAAACTCATCGTGATGAGATTTTGAATTGGTACAAAACCAGCGGTAGCGATGATAAGTTCAAGCAGTTAATTTATGTTTACGAGCATTTGGAAGCCAACAGCGGTAGCAACCTGTGCCAAAGTTTGGGAGGCTTCAATGATGCTCTGCTGATGCACAAGGTGACTCGTCAGACCCCGATCGCTGACCCGATCGGCTTTGAGCCCTATCGAACCTTTACCGAGCAAGATGTCCGCCAGGTGGTGGGACAACATGGGATTAAAGCACCCCAGCCGTTAAATGATTTTAACCCGATTAGGGCTGGAGCTTTGAAGCTGCTAGGTTTGCGGCTGATTGATAACTTTGGTATCGCCCATGATGTAAATCTGGATCGGATGACCACTACTCAGCAACTGCGCCTGGAGGGACATCCAGATTGGGTGGCGATGTTGCCTCGTTTGGCCCAACCTGCCCGAATTAATTTTCGTTGGTTGGATGCTGACCATGACCAGAAGACCCGAGAAACGAACAGCCATCCAGAGACAACTCCGATCTGCGGTTGGTTGTTACCGAACAATTTGGACGATAGCCTGGCGGTGTACGATCGCGATGGTCGTGCCTTGGGGTCCCTCTATGCCCTGGCCGACTCTCAAGATAGCGCGTTGGCACAATGGCGTTCTGCACCGGGTCGAGAGACTGAGGTGGCGATCGCTGACCTGGCCAACGAACATCTTCGGAAGACAATAGAATATATCCAAGGACGAGGGGCAGAGTTTGTGGGCCATTTTCTTGCCGCGATCGATACCGCCTTGGCAGGCATCGATCCAGAAAGCGCTAAACAACATCGCAGTCTCGCCCTGTTGATGGGTCGCCCCGTGGCCGTAGTTCGGGCCAAAGTCGATTTGCAATTGTTGGGATTACCTGCTTATAATCAAGCCTGGAATGTGTTCCGTCAGGATATGCATCGCAGTCGCCGCGAAACCGATGGCTTCACTCAGGTTGAGTTTCCAATTCGCATTGGAGAGTACCACCAGCTCAACGATGGGTTAGTGGGTTACTGGCTGGAAGACGAGGCGTTTCAAATTCAAGGTCCCTTTTATGCCGCTCAGAGCGAGCCCAATGATTCTGCCGATATTATCACCTATCATGGCGAGCCGATCGCAATTACACAGGCCATTGACAGTCCGCCTCAGTATTTAACCATGCTAGTGGATCCCCGGGGGGTAGTTCATGCCACCAGTGGAATTTTACCCACAAAGGCAATTTCTCTTCCAGCCGATCTATATCGCGATGCATTGCGCCATATTGAGGTAACATTTTTCTCAGCGCCAATTCTCAGCGAAGCTCAACAACTGGACTTGCCCCTTCCTAAAGAGGCAGGCTTCCTCTGGTCTTGGCTACAGAAGGAGACAGACGGTTGGACTGAGCTATCCACCCTACAAACCATTCGGCGATCGGTCTTTGTCGCCGCCATGGGTATGGAAGGGGATGAAGGAAATGCCCTCTGGCAAAACTTGGTTCAACAGAAGTGGCTCTCTTCCCTGGATGAGGAGACGGCGATCGTGGTAGCTGCCGATCGGCGTCCGGACCTCACGGGAGATTTAGCAACCCAGCAGGATCGGATTGAAAAAGCTTTAGATAGTCCCACAGTCGATCCGGCTCGGCTAGAGGCCCATTTTCTCAGTCAGGCCACAGTGCGTGAAGGTTGGCTGAAACTGCGGAAAGTTAGGGGTTAGGGGTTAGGGGTTGGGGGTTAGGGGTTGGGGGTTGGAGAGTAGAGGCAACATGCTGGCAATTTGATGGGAATACAATGTTACAGAGATTTAAAGGTTTGGCAAATAGGAATGGATTTAGCGGAGCAATGCTACTTAGTTACTCGAAATTTTCCGAAAGAAGAACTTTACGGAATGAGTTCTCAGATTCGTCGAGCTTCTGCCTCGATTCCTGCTAATATTGCTGAAGGTCATGGGAGAAAAAATAGAAAAGAGTACATACAGTTTCTTTACATAGCACAAGGCTCTCTCAAAGAATTGGAAACTCATCTAATATTATCTAAAAGAGTTAAGCTAAGTCCCTCAGATGCGATTGACTCCCTTCTCTGCCAATGTGAATCCGTTAGCAAATTGTTATCAGCCTTGATTCGCGCGCTCGAAAACAACCCCCAACCCCCCAAGCCCTACCCCCAAGCCCTAACCCTTAACCCCTAACCCCTAACCCCTAGGCGAAAAAAAAGATGGAAGTACCGGAGTTGGAAATCACCCTGACCCTTGATGAAACTAACTTAATTTTAGAAGCCTTGGGTGCAATGCCCTTTGCCCGGGTGCATCAGTTGATTGCCAAGATTCAGCAACAGGCTCAGAGCAAAATAGAAGGGGCGCAAGAGCGAAAGGATTCGGAAAAAACACCCATAACTGAAAACAGGAGAACAGAATGAGCGGTAATTTAGTTTTGCATTGGAACCTAGATAGATTGGAAGCAGACAACAGTGTTTTGGATGAGACGGACAATCATCTCAATGGCACGTCCGCTGGGAATCCCCAAGTTGTTCCCGATGAGAAATTTGGCAGTTGCCTTTACTTCGATGGTGATGGAGACAGTTTCACAGTCCCCGATAATGCAGCTTTGCGACTTACCAACTACACAGTCGAAGTTTGGATTAAACCGGAAGAAATCAGCGGCTGGCGGGGCATAGTAGGAAAGCCAGGTCGTAACTACAATATTTGGATGGGAGGCAGCGGTTATATTCATCATCGCTTTAAGGAAGGTACAAATTGGAACAGTGGTGCGCCGGATACAGAGAGTGGCTCCATTACTACGAACAAGTGGCACCATGTTGCCATTACCAATGATGGTCAAATGGCTCGCACCTACATCAACGGCATTCAGAAGGCTGAAGGTGCCGTGAGTGGAGAGCTAGTTGTTGAGAACAGGAGCTTGATTGTTGGTCGCCAACTGGACGATCGACAGCAAGATTATTACAAAGGGCGCATGGCTCATCTGCGCCTGTACGACAATGCCCTGACACCAGAAGAGATTAAACGGGATATGGCGCAAGACGAGAGCGCGGCGTCTGCCTTTGTCCGCAGCCATCCCATTGATTTTGAACTGTACAACCAAGATAATCACCACGTCCTCTTCATTGGTGATTCTACTCAAAGCCAGACGCTGTTCCTGGATATTCACAACTCCTCGGGTCAGGATATTGTCTTGAAGGATATCGGACAAGCGGCAAGCTCAGATAACCATCATTTTGAACTGCGGTTCCGTCCAGAAACCCTCAGCAGTGCCAATTTGGCCCAAATAAATGTGGCAACGACTGGCTGGAGTCTGGACCGCCAAGCAGATGGTACGGCCCTATACCTACTACATCAAGGCTCGACAACGCTGAACGCGGGTCAAAAGGTAACGCTTCAACTCACGGGAATGAATGCGGATGGACGGGGTGGAACTCGGGGTACCCGCGTCGAGCTGGTCTATAAAAATTTGCACTATGCAGGGGAAACCAGTTCCCTGAATGGCTCGCGTCTGCAATATCTGGACATTGTTAACCATCAGGGGCGACGTAATATTCCCCTACATGTTGGCTTTGTGGGCGGCAATACGGTGCTCAGCGATAGCAGTACGCCTAATACTTTGAAGCTTCGTATTGCTAATCTCTCCCGCGACGTTGGCTTGGCCTTGAGGCAAGATTCGCGTTTCCGAATTTCCTTCGATGTACAGGAGAGCGGGGAAACTCGCGAGTGGGCGTTGATGGCTTATAGTGATGTTAATGGTGTGTCGCTTCGGGTCGCTCAGACTCATAGCGTCAGTTCCAACTGGGCAGAGCCTCATAAAACGAACCTAGGTCAAACGGTAGAGTGGACAGTTACTCCCAGTGAAGATACCACGCTGGAGGCGGACGGATACATCACTCTCGAATTGCGGGATTTAGTCGCGCTATCTTCCATTGGAGATGCCAATATCTATATAAATTTTGAGAATATACCGGGCTATCAAGACGAACAGATGACTGTTGTGGTCAACAAATCGCCACTGTTGTACTCAAATAATAAAGTTGGCATTGGCACAGATACGCCAGGTGGCTATAAATTGAATGTTAAGGGCGGCAATACTCGTTTAGGTGGAACACTTGAGGTCGAGGGTGATATTAAATTAGGAGATAATGCTGACCTATTTGCCTGGGCAACCCAACAAAAGGTACGAATTGTAATGGGAACTGTGGAAAGAGATGGAACGTACCAAGGAACAGGATTCACCTGCGAGAGAATAAGTGAGGGGAGATATCGGTTAAAGTTCACTCCTCCCTTCAGTCAAGACCCCATTGTCTTAACAGGTCCGGGGGAAAAGGTAATGCCAATTGTATACCCACGTGTTTGGCAAGATGGAAGTACTTTGATTTATTGTCGTAATTTATATGAGAATCCAATTGAAGATAGGGCAACAGATGCTCGTTTCTACTTTCTGGCAATTGGATCTTAACTGATTGAGTTAGGTTGCGGCGATCGCCTCCATTCCCAATTCTGTTTTAATGATTTATGATTCAAACTTACCCCATTGCCAAAACTATCACTACCTTGGCCGATCTGAAGCAAAGGTTTAATTTATCTGCTACAGACAACGACCAATTTTTTAGTGAATGGCAACAAGATTTACCCGATATAACTTCCCAAGAACGAGAAACTCTAGACCAAATTAAAAGGCGATTTGAACGTCATAGAGAACGCAGTCCTCTCGCAGAAGGAGTTATCAATCAATGCTTATTGATTGATCTAACATTTTTTTCCTGCTTCTACGCCGGTTATTGTGTTGTCGAGGGAATGAGTCAGGAGAAAAAGGCGATCGCCTGCCGGTCCCAGTTCGAGGCATAAGAGGTAAAGAGTTATGAAGAGCGATCGCACCCCAATTCCTATTCCAATTTTGTGCCCAATCATCTTGCTCTCTCCGCACCACTTTGAACGGGGAGTTAGCTCAAAGTTCCCCTTAAAAGGGGAGATTTAGGGGGATCTTCCCATAATTTTGGCTCTTACTTCAGACTTTAACTGTTTACTGCTCCCATTAATAAGCTATGGCCATCCAAACCGATAAAAACACAAACTACGGTGGCAACCTTGTCAGTCAAAAGTACACCCCTTTGCAGAACATCCAGTACAACCAGAACGATCGGCCTTATTATAGTGCCTTGCTCACTAACCGATGGAATTTGCTCAATAATGCGAACATATTGCGGCAACCCTTAGCACTGGTAGTTAGAGACTGGAACGAAATCATCAATGCCGAGGCTGGGAATAACCCGCCTCTGGTAGTCATATCAAGCAATCGCTCTAACTGGATTCGACAGGGAATTACTGCCGCCGAAACGCAATTGGCAGCTATGCAGGGTACCCCAGCAGCCTTTGATAACCCTAGCGATCTCAGAGCCCTTTCCGCGGACGCGGGGCAAACCTCTTCACCGCCTATCTACTGTCCTCAGAGGATTGGTCCTGCCCCGGTTAATCGCAATGTCTACATTGTTGTCTATATCTCCGAGTACAAGACTTACACAAGAGCCCTCGCAAACACTGGTATTACGGTGGTCGGATGGAAGTTCGAGCTTTCTATTCAGAATCGCGCGCCGCGTAAGGTGTGGCTAACTGGCTTCGGAGCAAGTCGTTTCGCTGCAATCGAGTTCTGTAAAGAGCTAAGAGCAGCAGCAGGGGGAGCTGCCCCATGGGATTATGCGTGGCTCTTCGACGACAATGTCGTGGCGCTCACTAACTTTCCCGGTTATATGGCCGTAGAAAATGCCATGATTGGGGCGGCCCAAGCGCAAGTATGCGCTGGCTTCCATGGAGGGACGAAAGCAGAAGCCTTCGAGGAAAATCGCAACTGGGCGAGAGCGGAGATAAATGCTGGCCGTGGCGGGCAGGCCGCCGCTCTGCCAAACCCTATGCCGCCGGGCATTGTACAACAAGCATCTTTGTGGAATATAGCTTACTTGACAGCGAACAACTTGAACTTCGGTCCCGTTTATATTTCGTCAGGCGAGGATCTCAGCTTTGTCAATTACTTCAATACCCAAAATATTCCGTACTTTTATTACAACGGCATCGGTGTTCGCAAGGAAATTACCGATTATGACAATGCTCCGGGCAGCCAGAGGATTAAAGCCGCAAAAGAACGACTCACCGCGTGGTTTGCCCATGCCGAAAGCAGCCCCACACCGCCAGGCGGACAACCGCCTCCACCAGTCAAGGTCAATCCAGTAGCGCAAGAAGATGGTGGCGAGCAGAAGCTTTCAGATTTCATCGTCAATCGCGTTTTGCCAGTTTCGATGCCTAACAGGGCGGGTGATGAAGCTGTCCAAAATCAAGCAAAGTGTCAGGGTGTGGAACAAATCACGCTCGGTGCGATAAACCAAGGGTTCGTAACAGCGAACGCAATGAACGCGACCTTTCAAATCAACGGAGCGGCCGCCCAAGCCGTGATTCGCAGAAATCAATGATGAGAACGGAGTGAAGTATGAGTGACCTGAATACACTTGCAAGCAACTTAAGGGCGCAGGCCGCGACAAACTCAACTATAGTCCTCGACAGCACTGTGTTCTCGAGTGATGTGTTAGCCGATATTCGCACCGCTTTCGCCCTAGCAACCGATGCGAATTTGACCATCACAGGTGTCAGGGCGGCCGACATTCCCGACCCCGCGAACGGCGTTTTGACGATTTCCGTTGGCACGGCGTCGGCGCTCAATCAAAGCGGCCTGGGCATCGGCCTCACCTTCATGGAGTCTGGAGATTCCCTTGAGGCGATCGTAACCGCCACGATGAGCACTTCCTGGAAATTCAGCGACAGTTTTCGGGGGCTGGATATTTTCCCATTTCAGGATCTCAAAACCGCCACCGCGCATTTTGTATACGCAACCGTAAAGCAGACAGCTTATCCATGGCCAAGGGATTCTTCCTACAGCATTCCTCTCGAACCAGGTCTCAATTTTCTCTCGGATGTCACCCTTGACAACTTCTCGGTCATCAGTACCCTGTTAGGCACGCTGATCGGCTCCACTCCCTTCAAGTTCTACGGTCCCTTTGCTCCGACAGACGGGCAGCCATTACCTGTTGGGACAATAAAGGCTCCGTTGGGAACGGGCTCTTTCGGTATTGGCGTTGCGCCCCATGCATTAACTTTGGCCAATCCAGCCGTCGCGGTACGTATCGACACCTCCGATACAGACAACCCCTTGCAAAATATCGATCTGTTGGTCGAAGCCGACTACAATAATACCCTAGAGTTTGCCGTAGGCATTCCGATGTCAGGCGGTACTTTGGCGATCGGCACCAAGCCTTTGCCGAACCAGAGCTCTATCAATAGTCTTATAGAAAGCTTGCCAGGCGGAAGTGGTTTCACGAGTTACATTCCCGGGGAGCTATCCAGCATTTTCGCCAATGTCGGGTTGGACAACTTTGCCATGGTTGTCAATTCCTCTCCCAAAGTCACCTATTTGAGTTTGTCCATCAGTACCCTCCAGCCTTGGACGGTCATATCCGATGTTCTAGTCCTAGAGGGACTAAACTTGCAGATCGAGATCGTCGATCCGACTGGCATGAACTGGACGCGGGTCTATATCGAGGCCAAGGCCGAATTCCTACCCGACATTTTTACTGGCGAGTTCGATTTTATCATAGGGCTGGAAAGACAGACGTCATGGGAAGTGAGTACGGTCAGCGGCGCCTACTACGGAGCAGTTAACCTCGGAGACATCGTTGGCGGACTGTTGGGCAACCAGGACTCCGTGCCGACATCCCTGCGCGCCATTAAATTTTCAGATTTCGGCGTCAGCGCGACCCGCAGCGCCACGGGATCCCCCTTCAACTACAGCTTCTACGGCAGTGTCGAAGCCGCCTTCCCCATACTAGACCATGCTCTGGCTGCCCAACTCTATCTAGCCGTTACCAAGACACTGACAAGCTACAATATCCACCTCAGCGGCTCCCTTGCTATCAGCGACCAGACCTTTACCCTTACTCTCGATCTGGGAACGAGCGGTTCCCAACTAAGAGCTACTTGGACGGCTCAGGACAAGGCCTATCTAGAACTTGAAGACATTGCTTCCGCCTTGGCACTGGAAGCGCCGGAGATTCCTGATGGACTGGATATGGCATTAGCGTCGGCTTCATTAACTTATGACTTTACCAACAAAACCTTGGTTATCGAAGTCGTCTCCGCTAACTTTGGCAATGCCGTTTTTGTTACCTTCAAAAACACCACCACCGCGAAGTGGCAATTTTATTTTGGCCTTACCGTCAACGATGCAAAAATTAATCTCTCCAACCTGCCCCTAGTTGGAGCAGAATTGCCACCAGAACAAACCGTCAGTGTTGATGATTTACAAATTCTCATCGCTTCCCAAAACATTAACTTTGACGAAGCAAACGCCATTAACAAGCTAATCCCTGACGACATCGCCAAAATTCCCCTACAACCCGGAGACAACACGCCAAACGATATCGTAATCCGAAAAGGGTTAAATTTATCGGCAAAACTGCAATTCGGCAGCACAACTGAAACCCTCGCCTTGCCAGTTTCTGCTGATTCTGCTGACACGCAACCGACTTCCCCCACTCAGCCTTCTTCCTCTACCCCTACCAGCACCTCCACCTCCGACAACGCCACCTGGTTCAAACTGCAAAAAACCTTCGGTCCAATCTATTTTGAAAGGGTGGGCGTACAATACAAAGACGCAGTCATTTGGTTCTTATTAGACGCAGCCCTTTCCGCCGCCGGACTCAGCCTTGACCTTGAGGGACTCTCCGTGGGTTCTCCCCTCAAGCAATTCGATCCGAAATTTGACCTGCGCGGCTTGGGCATTGATTACAAGAGCGGTCCCATCGAAATTGACGGTGCCTTCCTCAGAGGCAAAATCACCTTCGAGGGTAAAGAATACGACGACTACAGCGGCACCGCCATCATCCGCGCCAAAACCCTCACCCTGGCGGCCATTGGCTCCTATGTCCAGCTTCCAGTCGGCCCTTCCATGTTTGTCTACGCGGTACTGGATTATCCCATCGGCGGCCCCGCCTTTTTCTTCATCACTGGACTGGCAGCCGGGTTTGGTTACAACCGCGAACTCCACGTTCCCCCCATTGATGGCATTCAAAGCTTCCCGCTGGTGCAGGAAGCGATGGGAGGCCTAACTGGAACCCCCAATCTGGCTGATGAACTTGCTAAGTTACAGGAATATATCCCGCCATCTGTAGGAAATTACTTCTTAGCCATTGGCATCCGCTTCAGCACCTTTAAGATGATCGACTCCTTTGTGCTGGTGTCGGCAACCTTCGGTCATCGTTTTGAGTTGGATGTGTTGGGGCTATCGACCCTGGTGCTTCCCCTGCCAGATGCAGGTAAAACAGTGACGCCGATCGCAGAAGTGCAATTAGCCCTGCGGGCTGCCTTTATCCCCGATGAAGGGTTTTTCGGCATCAGTGCCCAACTCACGAACAATTCCTTCCTACTCGATCGCAAGTGTCATTTAACCGGTGGGTTTGCCTTCTACAGTTGGTTTGCTGGGGAACATAGTGGAGATTTCATTATCACAGTGGGTGGCTATCACCCCCACTTCTCCCCCCCCAGCCACTATCCTACCGTGCCCCGCCTCGGCTTCAATTGGCAGGTAAATTCCGATCTCAACTTCAAGGGTAGTGCCTACTATGCCCTCGCGTCCTCAGCCCTGATGGCGGGCGGTAACATCAGCGCTACCTGGGAAGATGGCAGCTTAAAAGCATGGTTCGATGCCGGAATCAATTTCCTCATTAGTTGGAAACCCTACCACTACGAAGCAGATTTCCACATCAGTATCGGCGCATCCTACACCTTCTGGTTATTTGGCACCCAGCACATCACCGTTAGTGTGGGTGCAGATGTGAGCATTTGGGGTCCAGAATTTGCAGGCAAGGCTCATATCAGTTTGTGGATCATTTCCTTTACCATCTCCTTTGGGGCCAGCGATCGCAACCAGATCAATCCCATTCCCTGGACTCAATTCCGCGACTCCTTCCTACCAGAGGACGATAAGATTTGCACCATCAATCTCAAAGCAGGGCTGATCGATCAGAAAGCTGCAAAAGATAGTAACGATGAACAGCAGACCGATGGCGAAGACCTGGGTATTGTCAATCCCAAAACCCTATGCTTGACCACCGACTCGGCGATTCCTCTGCAAAGTGTCTCTCTGGGAAGCAAAAATCTAGACCATACTGGAGCCACAACGAGCTTCAATATCGGCACCATGCAGCTGAGTAATGATCGGATTATTTCCACCCAATGCATCATCATCACCCGCGACGACAACCCAGTGAAAGCAGACTTTAACTTCCAACCCCTGACCAAAAATGTACCAGCGGCTCTATGGGGGTCTCGACTCAAACCCTCCTTGCAAAGTGAACAGATGGTTCCTAACCTATTAATCGGTTATGAAATCCACGCTCGACGACCCGCCGAAGCCCCTCACGCTGCCCCCATTAGCTACGCAACACTCCAGCAAGCAGCCACCCTCGATCGTGAAGACGATGCCTTCCGTTGGTCTCAACTGATTCCCTTTGTGGCCCAACCTTTAAATGACAAAGCGGCTCGACAGGAGATCGACGATACTCTCAAGAACAACGATGTTGCCAGCAAACGAACCGCCATTACCAACGCTTTATTCGACAATATCGATCTTAACCTTGATGATTTCAAGGCAGATGACTTTCTCAGTGCTCCCCAAGTCAATCAATTAACAACCAGAGCGGTAATCTAGCTATGCCAAATTCTTCTACATCAGCCCCGCCAACACCTGAAAGCCTAGTATTTGCAGCCTATCACCAGCTCCCGATCGCGATTGGCGACTATAAGGTCAAGGTAGAACATACATTCCACACAACCGATAATACAACGATTCCGTCCCAAACCTTCGCGGCAACGCGGCGGTTTCGGGTCGAGGGGGAGCGCTTTCAACTCAAGCCTGACGATCTCCAGGCCGTTTTTCCCCCTCAGGGCAGCCTAGGGGACCACAGCAACGTCCTCCCTCACATCATCTTGACCCATAGCACCTTGCCCTGGGAGCGCAGCCCTGCGGTGTCCCCGGAAAGCAGTGATGATTTGTTCCCTTGGCTGTTACTACTGGTCTTTAGTGAAGCAGAAAAGCCAAAAACAAAGACGATTACCTTAGGAGAATTATCGAACCAAGGCCCAAAGTTTCCAGTGGTGTCTCTGCATGGTTATCGAAAAGCTAGCGATCCCGTGAACGTCATTGATGTTAAGCGTCAGGTTCTAGAACCCCTATTGCCGACACTGGATGACTTAAAGATGTTGGCTCATGTCCGTCGTCTGGATTTTAGCGCACAAGATGAACAAGGCATGAGCCGTACTGACTTGCATGAGAGTGAGCGGGCTGTTATTCTTGCCAATCGATTACCAGAACCGGGGGCAACCAGCACCGTTCATCTAGTTTCCGTCGAAGGGCGCTATAACACTACGGGATTCAACTTTGATAATGCTGGCCCCGATGATGAAATTCGCTTCGTGAGCTTGATCAGCTGGCGCTTTGCCTGCATCAGCAGCGATCAGACCTTTGCCGAGATGATTAAGGGACTTGAAAAGGATCATCGCTCCTTCCGCTTACCCAACAATGGCAATGATGATGTAGAAAACTTCCTCAAAGAAGGCTTTGTACCCGTTCGCCATGGCCTACGCCAGGGGGGCAAAACCTTCTCCTGGTATCGAGGACCTTTTGCGACTGGAACCGTTAACGACAACCTGACAGTACCCGTCCATACCTCTGATGCACTGTTGCGTTATTACCCAAATGTTGGTCTGTTTGACGTCGGTTATGCATCTGCCTGGGAGTTGGGGCGGCTAATAACCTTACAAAGTCCAACCTTCTCTGCTAATCTTTACGAATGGAAGCGCCTGCGAGACCAGCAAGATAAGTGCAGCCAACGGTCAGAACAAGGGGACCACCCCCTGGAAAAGCCTGATGTGAAAACGGATATGCCAGAATCAGTAAGAACCTGGCTAGAGCAGTTAAGCTATCTTGAAGGGGTGCCATTCAAATATCTCGTCCCGGATGAACGGTTGTTGCCCAAGGAATCGATTCGTTTTTTCCAGGTCGATGGAAAATGGATCCGTTGCTTGCTGGATGGAGCCTACAGTATTGGGCGGATTACCGAGGATGACTTCGAGTACGATCGAAAGACACCGCTGTCTATGCCCTATACCCATGCCACCGGTATTCTAATTCGCTCCGATCTAGTCTCGGGTTATCCTGGTTTACTGATTGATGCCTACGACGATGGGAACAGTCACTTAACAGAATTGAGGCGACAATACTTGTCCAAAAATATTTTATTGTGTATTTTTGAGGGCGATCTATACCGTCTTGATATTCACCAAAAGCCAGAGATGTTGCACTTTGCGCTGGAGCTGCCAGGTAATAATCAGTACCAAAAGAAACTACGCAATTCTCAAGCTACCATCTCTGGTAACTTGCCAGCAACAAGAATTGTTCCTATCTCCGAGCTTAAGGACAAAATGATACATAGCCTAAATATAGACAATAGCGAATTTAATTCAGGGCGCTTTGCCTTGGAAATGATCGAATCGGCTGAAAAAGTAAGCTTTTATCGAGGGGGAACGTGAGTTCGACGGACTGGACCTGACGGGGTGACAAGCTTGTCAAAAGCCCCTCCAGTAAGCTATCACACCATTACAGCATTAAATGGGAGCATCTCACTTTTACTGTGGGCATATTCACCAGTAACCCAGAAACCCGGTATGAGCAAAAAACCGGGTTTCTTAATTTTTGCATTGAGACGATCCCATCTATGTTAGCTGACCGAGATGCTTGAGTATTCTCAGGACGTTATACAAATCATTCTCCCGTTTTTTCAGCAGGTCAAAGGGATCTGAGGTGGCATACTGAGAAGGGTTGTCTTGAACTAATTTAAGGAAAAGGAAACTACCGCCATTGGTAATCATGCCAAAACTAGGTTTTTCCGGGTGATGGTTAGCTAGCATATAAGATAAAATTTGTGCAATACCTGCACCCAAAGAGTAAGATGCCCGTTTTGACTCAATCACAGTCACCCACAACTGCTCCTTTAGGACTAAGACATCAATCTTCCCCTCGACAATCCTGCCGTCATCCTCTCCCTCTAATGTTACCGTATTTTCATGCTTTATTGGAAAGGGTGAGAGAAAAAAGTCAGCGAAAAATAGCAAGGGAGCAATTACTGCCATCTTGATGTTCCAGCAAGGGAGGGTGTCTGAGTAGGTTAAAGTAACCCGCTTTCACCTTGTCTAACATTTGCTTCTCCGTGTCCGCGATCTCGAATAAGTTGGTTTGCCATTCGGGGAAAAAATGCTCCTCCTCAACTTCCACAAGGTTAAATCTTGCTTCTAATTCATCAATGGGAATGACTGAGGCTGATATTTTGTTAACCATGAGCGTAAACAAGTACAGGTCCGATCGTCAATACCTTGACGATTACTTCTAGTTTAGCATAATAGCCCGGGGAAATGCAAGTTTCATGAAAAGTGATCGAGAAGATATCTATAACTCATCTAAAGAGTCGTCAACCGGGTTTATATTGTCAAATCATTGATTGCTAGTTAATATGTGGAGTAGAAACCTGGTTTCTGGCTTCTACTCGATATCCTAGGCTGACTATAATAGGTTAAAATGAGACTGTAGCTTTAATCGCAAGGGCAAGCAATGGTTAGATCGATCGCCCCAACGGGCCTAAGCTGGGAGGAGTTCGTTGCTGAGTATGGAGATAACGAACGCTACGAACTCATTGATGGAGAACTGATTGATATGGAACCGACCGGTCCACACGAACAGGTAGCTGCACTTGTCAGCCGCAAGCTCAACGTCGAGATCGATCGAGGCGACCTACTTTATTTTATCCCCCATCGCTGTTTAATTAGACCTTTAGGAATCGCTAGCGCTTTCAGACCAGATGTCGTTGTATTGGACTCGGAAGCACTTGTTTCCGAACCCCTTTGGAATCGCGAACCAGTGGTGACAATGGGGGGTGCTACGGCGAAACTTGTGGTGGAAGTGGTCAGCACGAATTGGCAAAATGATTATGCTCGCAAATATGAAGATTACGAAGCATTAGGGATTGCCGAATACTGGATTGTTGATTATTTAGGTCTTGGCGGGAAATACTACATTGGCAGTCCCAAGCAACCTGCCATTACGATTTGTAATTTAGTTGATGGCGAATATCAAAAGATGATGTTACGTAGTGGGAATTTCATCCAATCTTTGCTGTTTCCCAATATTAAGCTATCTGCGGATAAATTATTTGCTTTTGGTGATAGTGTGTAAATGCTAAATATGAGCGCCGGTGGTTAAAACCACCGGTATGAGAGCGCTAACCGCACTACCCATACCGCTGCGTCATAGCTATAGCGGTTCTCATATTACTGTGATCTGCTGTCGGAGATTGCTAGCCCTCCTGGCGTCGGGCCTCGCGCTAGCGGGGGGAACTCATAAATCAAAAATTACCAACTAATCTATGCCCCCTCGCAATGACAAGTAGGCCATTTTTGATCCTACATCAATTTGAGAAACTTTAGTCGGTTAAAACCGACTAAATATTGTCTGTTCAGCTCCATAAATTGCAGATTATTTAATTGAGAAGAATAGGTAATTGAAGAAAGCCAATGTCATACAGCGAATTTACTACCATCGCGAAAGCGAGAGAAAGGTTCAACCTTACCCTTGAGGAAATGATCCCTCTGTTTACTGATGTAGAACCGATCGCACCCAGCGACTACCTGAAAATGACTCTGAATGAGAATTTACCTCTCGCTAACGCTATTAACACGGAAAAGGCCAGATCGGAGTTGATTATTACTCCGGTTTTACTAGAGGTGAGACGGATATTAAACTTCCAAATAGGTTTTTTTTCGGGGACTGACTTTAATGTAGAGTCGCAAATGGGACTGAATGGATACTGCGATTATATCCTCACGGCATCCAGGGAAATGTATGAAATCAGAACTCCAGTTATCACATTGGTAGAAGCAAAGAATGAAAACATTAAAGGAGGACTGGGACAATGTATGGCGGAAATGGTAGCTGCTCAAAGATTTAATCAACAGCATGATGAGGAAGTCCCAGCTATATATGGTGCAGTCACAACGGGTACTAATTGGAAGTTTCTCAAATTGAGCGCCCAAATGATTGCGATCGATCTGAGCGATTATTATATTAAAGAGGTGGACAAGATTTTGGGGATTTTAGCAACTCCTTTGCGGGAGGCGATTGATGGGCGATCGCCTGGGAGCAATGTAGGGGTACTGCCCAGATAACTCGCGTTTTTGGACGATAGCCGTCTGGGCGAAGCATCGCTATCTCTCTAGAGCGTCGGTCCATTAATAATACACGCTTCGCTGACATTTTCAAATATCTGTGAATCAACGAAAAATCTCCTCACCCCCTCATCACTTTACCCAAAATTTGTTCATTTGCCGGTGGCGGCGGGGGAATTTTCCTGTCGTGTGGCGATTTTTCGCCTGCGACTCTGCGCTGCCTGGGAACGCTCTCCCCCTGAATAATCTGGCCTTCGTGTTTGTAGCGGAAAAGCAACTAGAAAGGGCAGCAGAGTTATTTCAGAGAAAATGGAGACGACTACCTCGACGGCGGAACGGGGGACGACCGCCTCGACGGCGGAAATGGGGACGACAGTCTCCTCGGGTGCATCCCAGTTTGGTAATGAGTATTTTTGCTTAGTCGAGCAACTGACGAGATGATGTTAGGCTGAGATACCAGACAAACGTTCCCCCTGAAACGATGAATAGAGAGAAGTTGGCTCAAATACAAACTTATGCCTTGGCCATGGCCGCCTTGTTGTACGAGGGGAGCATCCCACTAATGCAATGAGTAAATATACTTAGGAGAGGAGGTCAAGGTTGAGATAAGCACAACGTTGCTTCAACACCTGGTTGACATTCTCAGATTTCCATTGAGCCCCAGAAATCTTGAGCCTCCGACCAATACGCTTAATCGTTGAGGAGACAGCTCCCGACCCAATATCAATTTTGAGCTGTTGATAAGCTGCGTAATTGGGTAGACGAGAGCGATGCTGGTCGAGATCAGCTAGGAAGTTGTTAACCTGTGGAGCTGACCAACCATCAAAGGACGCTTTTGCTTCATCTATGAGACCATGCCACAGAACGGTCTCAACTCGTTTGAGCCGTTGGTGAGAGCCACCCACTTTATATAAATTTTCCATTAGATGATACCAGTCAAGGACTTCGCGTCTGCACTCTGGAGGAGCAAAGCCGTCGATTAAATTCCAGACTCCGGGATGTCCATCTCCGATGCAAGTGAGCGGGTTAGCCAGTGGCTTCCCCTTGACCCAATTAACCAGGAACTCGTTGTCGTGAAACGCTGCCATACATACCTGTGAGTGCAAAGCTACCGTCTTGTAGTCTTTCCACTGGCTCGGCTCTCCTTTGGGAGTCCGTAAACGCACTTTGCCCCCGTCGGCGCTCACCGCTTTCACTGGCTCTTTGGCCAAGGCAAGAGGGAACTCACTGCGATGAACGAGCCGATGCTGTGTGCTGTGCGAGACTTTCATTCCTGTCAACATAAAGATGTCTTGTTCGGCGTGAGCATAGGACTCGTTTGCTGTCAGCAGCAGGGAGCATCGTTCCAAGTGCGGACTGATGCGGGTGCGGGCTGCTAGACCAAGACGCTGTGCTTGCTTGCTCGTTACCCTCAGCGTTCCGATGCAGCTATCGATATAGCGACTCCGTCCACTTTGTGTTTGACTTGCTTCGGATAAAAAAAATTTCCTAACTCCGGTCCGACTGTCTCTAACATATGGTCGCGCACTGCGACACACCTTCAAAATCTTGCAATCGCTCGGAGGGTGTATTCTTGTACAAAATGCGTGCGATGGTTTTCAGAGCCTGGTTGAGTTCGCGGAGTTCTTTTTGTGTCATCGGAATGCTTCTGGCGGGTGAGTTTCATCCCTATTTTAGCCCATTGTCTACCCTTTTGCTAATGATCTCACTACTTGGCTCCTCTCCTAAGTATATTTACTCATTGCATTAGTGGGATGCTCCCGACCAGTTGGGTGCATCCCAATTTGGCAATGAGCAAAAATACTTCATTGTTAAACTGTCACTAATAGACCCTTGGTCTGTCAAGGAAATGATGACGGATAAGAGAAGGGAAGGCTCGGAAGCGGTTATCTCCGTAAAATTCGTCAATTTTATCTTGACAGACCACGAGATGATGAGAATGTCAAGATTGACTCACCTTGAGAATACTCCATTGAGATAAGCACGCTCCGGGCCCATGTCGTTGCCAGATGGCGAACGACAGGGTGGGTGAAGAGGAAACGACCTCACCATCCCAGACTGAGCAATTATTCCCTCCGCTGCGTTATTGTGGAGTATAGAGGTTAACTAACTGCTGCAACTGCTTGGAGAGGATACTACCATGACTTGGCAAGGATCTACAACTGTACGGGACCGAATTTTTGCGGCCCTGCCTTATTTGCTGCCCTTGATCGATGGACTGGGGTTTGGGTTTGACCGATTCTTATTTGAGCAGTTTCCGGCTCTGAGAGTAATTTTTCTACCACTGGTGCCCTTGCTGCAAATTTACCGTGGCGTGCCATTTGCAGGGCTGATTATTTTCTTTGGCTTATTTTTACTGGTGGTCAGAAATACTGACATCAATTACTTTATTCGTTTGAACACCATGCAGGCGATTCTGATCGACATCGCTTTGATTCTCTGTAGTCTGGTTGTACCTTTCTTGGCTAATGTTATTCAGGTGCCTCTGGTGGTAGAAACGCTTTACAATACAATATTTCTGGCGATCTTGATCGCCTGTGTCTATGCAGTCTCGTCCTCACTCATGGGGCGTGACTCGGAAATGCCGCTCATAACTGAAGCAGCTCGCATGCAAGTCCGTTAGGAACTATTGTTATAACCGGCAGCCCTAACAGGGCTTGCCCTGTCGGAGACATCGAGATCCTAGGAGACACCTCAGACAACGGGATTTTCCAGGAAGCCGATGCCTTCGATTTCCACCCGGAGGGGAGCGTACCGCTCAGGTCGTTCTGGCTCAGCTGGATTTTCGTCACCCGATCGCCGACTACCGTGACCCCATGCCAGTCTGAGACAGCCTCAGCAGCCAAGTAGTGAGATCATTAGCAAAAGGGTAGACAATGGGCTAAAATAGGGATGAAACTCACCCGCCAGAAGCATTCCGATGACACAAAAAGAACTCCGCGAACTCAACCAGGCTCTGAAAACCATCGCACGCATTTTGTACAAGAATACACCCTCCGAGCGATTGCAAGATTTTGAAGGTGTGTCGCAGTGCGCGACCATATGTTAGAGACAGTCGGACCGGAGTTAGGAAATTTTTTTTATCCGAAGCAAGTCAAACACAAAGTGGACGGAGTCGCTATATCGATAGCTGCATCGGAACGCTGAGGGTAACGAGCAAGCAAGCACAGCGTCTTGGTCTAGCAGCCCGCACCCGCATCAGTCCGCACTTGGAACGATGCTCCCTGCTGCTGACAGCAAACGAGTCCTATGCTCACGCCGAACAAGACATCTTTATGTTGACGTGCGATTCGTTCAGGTATAAGCTGAAAAACCAGTGAAAGCCTGGCTGGTCCCATTAGCCAGTAACTTTGGTACCATGGGGGTCCAAATCCCCCCCTCCAAGTACGGGAGAGACACCGGTCCTTAATGCTGCGGAGTGACATCACTGCGGTGTGAAGCAAGGACTCAAATGTAGGAGAACTGGCAGCTATCGCCGGTAAATCCGCTAAGGAAAGATGCTCATGGCTAGAAAAGCGAACCTATTTAAGCCTCGTTAAGATGAACCAGCGCAATAAGGCTGTATCGCTGGCCCAAAAGGGAAATGGTAGTTAGTGTTAGTCTTGTCTTCTGGCTAACAACGTGCTCAAAGAACTCCCGGGGTATTGTAGGGGCCTAAAAGCATCAATAATGGTATCAAGGAACGAAATAACCTCCTGTGTGCTGTCTCCGGGTGGGTAGGAAGGGAGGGAGACAAGTTAGATGATAAGCGAAAGCCACAGGGGGGGGGATGTCCTAAAAAGCCAATGCCCGAGGTAACGCTCGAGGATATGCTGACATAGGACGGATATGGTAAGAAGTCTTGGGAGAAAGTAACCCTAAACATGATACAGAGCCGGAGGAGAAATCCGAAAGGTAAATATAATGGACTAAAGCCCTGACCAGGTAAAAACTAGCGCATTCCTATTTTATAGGGATTCATGTTAATAAAGAGTGGCACTCATGGGTTTGGCAGTTCTCCCGTCACGAACCGCCCGGGTTAGGCATAAATTTAGTCAATTACGACCACCAGAAGGGGAGAAATTTCATGGGACAAGGCCAGAAAGGAGTAATCCAATCAACGGCTACCAGTGACATCGGCTTACCAACCAGTAGCCGACTGCGGTGAAAGTCGCAAGTCCGGTTCCGAATGGGAGGGTTGAGAGGAGACTCTCAGCTCGACCCCGACCAGGAATGAAAGTCTCGCACAGCACACAGCATCGGCTCGTTCATCGCAGTGAGTTCCCTCTTGCCTTGGCCAAAGAGCCAGTGAAAGCGGTGAGCGCCGACGGGGGCAAAGTGCGTTTACGGACTCCCAAAGGAGAGCCGAGCCAGTGGAAAGACTACAAGACGGTAGCTTTGCACTCACAGGTATGTATGGCAGCGTTTCACGACAACGAGTTCCTGGTTAATTGGGTCAAGGGGAAGCCACTGGCTAACCCGCTCACTTGCATCGGAGATGGACATCCCGGAGTCTGGAATTTAATCGACGGCTTTGCTCCTCCAGAGTGCAGACGCGAAGTCCTTGACTGGTATCATCTAATGGAAAATTTATATAAAGTGGGTGGCTCTCACCAACGGCTCAAACGAGTTGAGACCGTTCTGTGGCATGGTCTCATAGATGAAGCAAAAGCGTCCTTTGATGGTTGGTCAGCTCCACAGGTTAACAACTTCCTAGCTGATCTCGACCAGCATCGCTCTCGTCTACCCAATTACGCAGCTTATCAACAGCTCAAAATTGATATTGGGTCGGGAGCTGTCTCCTCAACGATTAAGCGTATTGGTCGGAGGCTCAAGATTTCTGGGGCTCAATGGAAATCTGAGAATGTCAACCAGGTGTTGAAGCAACGTTGTGCTTATCTCAACCTTGACCTCAATACTGCTTAAGTCTTTTTACCTACTGCAAAACTGGGATGCTCCCNGGGTGCATCCCAGTTTGGTAATGAGTATTTTTGCTTAGTCGAGCAACTGACGAGATGATGTTAGGCTGAGATACCAGACAAACGTTCCCCCTGAAACGATGAATAGAGAGAAGTTGGCTCAAATACAAACTTATGCCTTGGCCATGGCCGCCTTGTTGTACGAGGAGGCTCAAGCGACTGTTCCAGAGGAATTGAAAACGCTCTCAGGGATAGAAGGCACCATCCGCAGGCAGTGGCTTCAATACGTCGGTCCAGAGATTGCCCTTTTTTTATCCAAAGTAGCAGTGGTACCACTGCCGGACGAGCCAGAGCTTTAAATAGCATTGTGGGCAAGATTTCAATCACCTCCAAACAAGCGGCCTATTTTGAGGTAAAGCCCTATAGCCAGTGGAGCCCCTATCTGGAGAAATGTTGCTTATTGCTAAGTGCAAACTCTTCCTATGAGCACGCCTCGGAAGATCTTAAGGTGCTCACGGGGATTAGCGTCTCCCGGGGAACTCAGCAACGGCTGGTGCAGCGCCATGATTTTGAGTTCCCGACGGTCTCCGAGGCCATTGAAGAAATCAGGCATTCACAAGAGAAAGAGTCTGGCCCAGAGCAAGAGTGGCCGACGGTCTCCGAGGCCATTGAAGAAATCAAGCATTCACAAGAGAACCGGGCCCTTTAGGGTTCGGGCGGCGAGGCAAATATGGGATGCACCCAATGTGCAACGCCCTCCATTTATTCGGGTGTGGTCAAAACCCGTTGGTAGGAGACGGAGTAGCCCGAAGCGCGAAGCCAAGCGCGAAGCCAAGCGCGAAGCCAAGCCGTTCCAGAATTATTACTTTCTCAGGGGCGTCTTCAATACATTGGCAGTACTGATGTGGATATCGCTTTTAACCACCCGACTATTCAAGATCATGGCCCATGAATATTAATGAAAGTTTAGCAAAAGCCCATAGTTTCTATCAAGGGGGGGAAGGAGAAAACGCGATCGCAATCTGTCGGCAAGTGCTATTAACCCATCCCGGGCATAGTGAAACCACCTATTTGTTGGGAGTGTTCCTGCAAAATACCGGGAAAATAGCAGAGGCGATCGCGGTATACAGAGAGGCGATCGCCCGACAGCCCCAGGACATGCGCCTGCACAATAATTTGGGCGTGGCTTTGCGATCCTTGGGCCAGGATGATGAGGCGATCGCCTGCTACGAAAAGGCCATCAGCATTGACCCCAACTGTGCGGAAGCTTACCATAATTTGGCCATGATTTTGGAAGTGTCCGACCGGAGAGAAGAGGCGATCGCCTATTATGAAAAAGCCATTGCCATTAAACCAGAAAAGGCGGAATTTTACAATCAACTGGGTCAGGGCTATCAAAAATGGGGCTTGTTCCCAGAGGCGGTAAGACAGTATCAAGAGGCTTTAAGGATAAAACCCGACTATCTGGAGGCAATTTGCAACCTGGGGATAGCATTACAACTGCAGGGGAAGATAGAAGAGGCGATCGCCCAATATCGTCAGGCTCTGGCAATTAAACCAGATTATCCAGAAGTATACAATAATATGGGTACGGCTTGGGAAAGTCAGGGGAAATTGGCAGAGGCGATCGGATGCCACCAACAGGCGATCGCGCTGAAACCAGACTTTGCTGAAGCCTATAGCGACCTGGGTTTTGCCCTGCAAGGACAAAAGAAATGGGCAGAGGCGTTAGGCTATTACCGCCATGCTATTGCCTTAAAGCCAGATGCAGCAATGGCCCGCGTCCGTCTGGGAATGTGCTTGTTATTATTGCAGGACTTGAGCCAAGGATTTGTAGAATATGAATGGCGCTGGCGGACAAAATCACAGACCCCAGAAGAACGCTTGGGAAAACCCCTTTGGGATGGTTCGTCCCTGGCAGGAAAAACCATTCTCTTACATACAGAACAGGGATGCGGGGATGCTATTCAGTTCGTCCGTTACGCGGCCTTAGTCGCCCAGCGGGGTGCCAGTAAAGTAATTCTGGAAACATATCCGGATCTTTGGCGCTTGTTTACTACGGTCTCTGGCGTTCAGCAGTTCGTAATTAAGGGCGAACCATTGCCAGCATTTGACCTGCAAGCCCCCCTGATGAGTCTTCCCCGCATCCTGGGTACGACTATAGAAACTATTCCCGCTGGAGTTCCCTATTTGTGGAATCCCCCCCTGCCCCCCTTTGAAAGGGGGGACCATACAGATCCTGTAGGTTGGGTAGAGGAACGAAACCCAACCAGGCAAGGGGGTGTTCCCAGGCAGGAGCCAGGGAACGAGGAGGCAGAGCCTCAGGGGCCGCGTTCCCTGGCTCCTGCCAGGGAACGAGAAGAAAGAACGGAAGGAGGGTTAAGAAAAGTCGGTATTGTGTGGGCTGTTAATGCTCAAAGTCCTACAGCTAAGAAACGTTCTTGTCCGCTGTCCCTATTTCTGGAACTGTCCCAGATACCGGGAATTTCTCTTTATAGTTTGCAAAAGGAACCAACAGATATCCCTGAGGGCGCACCCATACAGGATTTAAGCACGCAGTTGGGTGACTTCGCTGATACGGCGGCGGCGATCGCCCAACTGGACTTAATTATATCTGTAGATACAGCAGTTGCCCATTTAGCAGGTGCTTTAGGAAAACCTGTCTGGGTGCTGCTACCTTTTTCTCCTGACTGGCGTTGGTTGCTAGATCGATCGGACAGCCCCTGGTATCCGACAATGCGGCTATTTCGCCAAGCAAAACAGTCCGACTGGCAAGGCGTGTTTGCCCAAGTTAAGGCTGCATTGGTAGACGGGCAGGCGGGACTCCCCCCTGCGGTGCCCCACGCCGAGGCAGGCGAGACGCCCGCCCTACGCTTCGGGCAGGCGGGACTCCCCCCTGCGGTGCCCCACGCCACCCAGGAAATATCGATCGATCGGGGTTTAGAAATTGCCCGCAACTACCACGAACTGGGAGAAACTCAACAGGCGATCGACATGTGTCGGCAAATTCTCTCTAATTTTCCCGCACATGCCGATACTCTCTATTCTCTAGGGTCATTTCTCCACACTGCCAATAATTTAGATGAGGCGATCGCCCTCTACCAACAGGCCATAGTATGTGACTCAGATCATATTGAAGCCCGGCTTAATTTAGGATTGGCTATTTGTCAACAAGGAGACCCGGAAAAGGCGATCGCCATCTACCAGGAGGCTTCAAATATCAAACCCGATCGGGCTGAGATTTACTATAACCTGGGCAATGCCCTCCAAGAACAAGAGAAACATGAAGAGGCGATCGCCAATTACCAGCAAGCGATCGCCCTGAAGCCGGACTATCCTCAAGCTTACAATAATTGGGGCAACTGCCTGAAAACAGTAGGACGGTTGGATGAGGCGATCGTTCAATATCAACAGGCGATCGCCCTAGACCAGAACTACGCCGGGGCCTATAATCGCTTGGGCAACACTTTCAAAAAGCAGGGGAAAATTGCCGAGGCGATCGCCCAATATCACCTGGCGCTGGCCATCGAACCCAACTACGTAGAAGTTCACAATAACATGGCCCTCGTCTTGCAAACGGAAGGGCGTTTAGATGAGGCGATCGGGCATTACAACAAATCTCTGGCGTTGAGACCCAATGATGCTACCACTCATTTTGCCCGGGCCTTTACCTGGCTATTAATGGGGGAGATGCTAGCAGGTTGGAATGAATATGAATGGCGTTGGGACGATAATATAGTAGCGCCCCGTCATTTTGAACAACCTCTGTGGGATGGTTCCTACCTAGCAGGCGGTACTATTCTCATATACGCAGAACAAGGACTGGGTGATAATATTCAGTTTATCCGCTACGCCCCCCTGGTAAAAGAACGGGTCGGACAAGTAATTGTCGAATGTCCCGAATGCTTGGTCCGACTGTTTGCTAACGTCCCGGGAATCGATCGAGTGGTAACTCAGGGTACCGTTCCGGAAAAATCCCCATTGCCAGAGTTTGATGTCCAGGTGCCTCTTTTGAGTTTACCCCGCATTCTGGGCACCACTCTAGAGAATATTCCCGCTTCAATACCTTATTTGTCGAATCCCCCCCAGCCCCCCTTAGAAAGGGGGGGGCTTCTGAGTCCCCCCTTAGAGCAGAAAAATCCCCCCCAACCCCCCTTAGAAAGGGGGGGGCTTATGACTCCCCCCTTAGAGCAGAAAAATCCCCCCCAGCCCCCCTTAGAAAGGGGGGGGCTTATGACTCCCCCCTTAGAGCAGAAAAATCCCCCCCAGCCCCCCTTAGAAAGGGGGGGGCTTCTGACTCCCCCCTTCCGAAGGGGGGTAGGGGGGGATTTCCCCAATGAAGCTGCAATTAAAGTGGGTTTTGTCTGGGCCGGTACTGATTCCTATCTCCACGATCTGACTCGCTATCGTTCTTGTTCGGTAGATGATTTTCTGGAACTTTTGGCTATCCCTTCGGTTACTTTATATAGTCTGCAAAAAGAACCTTCAGAGGAAGAGTTGGAAGTTTTACGGGGCGAGACAGGTGGAGGACGGGCAGGCGAGACGCCCGCCCTACGAATATTATCTCTGCACGAGCAATTACATGATTTTGCTGATACGGCAAATGCGATCGCCCAACTGGATTTAGTTATTTCCGTAGACACGGCGGTGGCCCATTTAGCGGGGGCCATGGGCAAACCTGTCTGGGTACTGCTGCCTTTTGCACCGGACTGGCGCTGGATGCTAAATAGATCGGACAGTCCCTGGTATCCGACCATGCGTTTGTTCCGTCAGAGTCAACCGGGAGATTGGCCGTTCGTGCAAGTAAAATCGGCCTTGCAGTCCTTAGTGCAATTGTTAATCGGAAATATCAAGTTTGATAATGAACGCACTTTAATTAACAATGAACAATTAGCAATTGACAACGAACAATTAGCAATTGCTTTAGCACATCACCAGGCGGGACGCCTAGAAGCAGCGGAAAACATCTATCGGCAAATTATTGCTAACCAACCGGAAACAGCGCCGGACTACGCCCAAGCTTTGCATTTACTGGGGGTGATGGCCCATCAAAAAGGTCAGTCAGATATTGCTGTCGATTCGATCGAAAAAGCGATCGCTCTCAATCCCAACCAGGGCGAGTTTCACAGTAACCTGAGTGCAGTATATCACGGTTTGCAACAGCTGGACTTGGCGATCGCCCATGCCAGAGAGGCCACAAATCTGGCTCCCGAATTTGCCGAAGGTTACTTTAATCTGGCGGCGATCCTCAGAGACCGGGGAGATGCCGATGGGGCGATCGCCAATTATCGCACTACCCTCAGACTGCAACCAGATAATATAGAAGCAGCAAGAAATCTGGCTGCTACTCTCAAGGAACAAGGGTTACTGGATGAAGCGATCGGCAGTTACCAGCAGGTGGTGAGTCTGGAGGCGAAAGGCCCAGAAGATCATTTTAACCTGGGGGTGACATTACAACAACAGGGTCGGCAGGAAGAGGCGATCGTCCAGTACCGAACGGCGATTGAACTAAGACCCGACTATGCTGATGCTTATCATAATATCGGCGTAGCCTTGCAACAGACTGGGAAACCAGAACTGGCGATCGCATACTATCAAAAGGCCATCGAGTTGCTGCCGGAGTACATCGATGCTTACAATAATATGGGTCATGCTTTCTACGAACTGCGGCGCATCGATGAGGCGATCGCGGCCTACGGCAAAACCCTGGAGATCGACTCGGAAAATGTCGAAGCCCATTTCGCCCGATCGCTGACCTTACTTTACGCTAACAATTTTACAGCTGGATTTGCCGAATATCATTGGCGCTGGCATCTACCGGGTAAAGTGATGCCCGCTTTTCCGCAACCCCTGTGGACGGGAGAGGAACTGGCAGGACGGACCATATTATTACATGCCGAACAGGGGTTGGGGGATACAATTCAATTTATTCGTTATCTCCCCCTGGTGGCCCAACGACATCCTCGGGCGATCGTCTGTGCCTGCGGGCCGTCCTTAGTGCGATTGTTTTCCACCATTCCCGGTATTAGCAAGCTAGTATCTGTAGTCGATGAGTCGGTAGAATTTGACCTGCATGCCCCCTTGATGAGTCTCCCGGGCATCCTCGGTACGACTGTTTCCACAATTCCTACTCAAATACCTTACCTGCAAACAGTAGAAAACGTGACAGTCCAGATGCCCGGCACGGGAAACCTAAAGGTGGGAATTGTTTGGGCAGCAGGTGAATGGGGCGAAAACCGACTTCAGAGTCCTCAACGTCTCCGTTCTTGCGGATTAAACTATTTTCTGGAATTGCTAGACATACCGGGTTTGGTCTTCTATAGCTTGCAAAAAGGCGCCCGGGCAGTTGAAGTCATGGATC
The DNA here is from genome assembly GCA_005518205.2 of Hormoscilla sp. GUM202. GTDB lineage: Bacteria > Cyanobacteriota > Cyanobacteriia > Cyanobacteriales > Desertifilaceae > Hormoscilla. The sequence continues at coordinate 30,994 of RFFC02000010.1, read as the reverse complement.
CTATTCACGATCTAAGTCCCCAGCTAAATGACTTCGCCGATACTGCTAGCGCGATCGCCCAATTGGACCTCGTCATTTCCGTAGATACTGCGGTTCCCCATTTAGCAGGTGCCCTGGGCAAACCCGTTTGGGTGCTGCTACCCTTTGCCCCCGACTGGCGCTGGATGCAGTCCGGAGAATCTACTCCCTGGTATAGCACGATGCGACTATTTCGTCAAGCATCTCCGGGAGATTGGCAGGGTGTTTTTGAGGAAGTATGGGACAGTTTATTAGCATTGGGTTATCAGGAGGAAGGAGAAGCTGTGAAAAAGCGCAAAAAGCAACAAAAAGCTAAAAATAAAGGTTTCGGTAATCAATTTAAGCCCCCAACCCCAACAATAGCGTTCCCAGGCGGTCCCCAGGGAACGAGAGCAGTAAATAACAGGGTATTACAGTTACTAGACGAAGGTTTTCAAGCGCAGCAGAATGGTAAAATAGATGCAGCGATCGCCTGCTTTAGTAAAGCGATTAGTATCGATCCGGAGTTCGCCGAAGCCCATCGCCGCCTGGGAATGGCCCTGAAAAAACAGGGCAAGCTTGCAGAGGCAACTCAGCATTATAAACGGGCAATCAATCTCAAGCCAGATTTGCTGGATGCTCATGTTAATCTGGGCGTAGTCCTGCGCAAGCAGGGTCTCCCTCAAGAGGCGATCGCTGCCTACCAAAAGGCTTTGCAAATTAATCCAAATGCTGCTAACGTCCATAATAATATCGGTAATGTCTATCGGGACTTGGGTAGAGTTGACGAAGCGGCCAGTTCCTATCAAAGGGCTATAGCTATTCAACCGGACTACGTAGACCCGATCGTCAGTTTGGGCTCGATTTTTCAAGAACAAGATAAGCTGGAAGATGCCATCGCCATGTACGATCGGGCGATCGCCATGGAACCAAATTCGGCCTCGGTCCGCAGCAACTTGGGCGTGGCACTCAAGGATGTCGGACGCTTAGATGAAGCAAAAGTCCATTTAGAACGGGCGATAGCCTTGGATCCCAACTATGCTATAGGTTATAGTAACCTGGGTTTGGTTCTCGAAGAAATGGACCGAGTGGACGAAGCAGAGGCCATGTCCCGCCAGGCGATCGCCCTGGACCCCAACTTCACCGACGCTTACCATAATTTGGCCGTGGCCCTGCACAGAAAATGCCAGCTACAAGCATCTATTGCTAGCTACGAACGGGCGATAGATTTGAACCCGCAGTTTGCCGAAGCGCACATGGGTTTAGCGATTACCTTAATGTTAGCTGGAGATTATCGGCGGGGTTTTGCGGAGTACGAGTGGCGCTGGCAACTGAAACACATACAGCGCCCGGAATTAAATCAACCGGAGTGGCAGGGGGAGTCCCTGGATGGCAAAACAATTTTACTTTATACCGAACAGGGATTTGGGGATACGATTAATTTTATCCGTTACGTTCCCTTGGTCCGGGCCCGGGGATCAAACGTAAACGTAAACGTCAAAGTAATAGTCATGTGTAAGCCCGCAGTCTATCGTCTGTTGCAGACAGTAGATGGCATCGATCGAGTGGTCATCAAGGGCGAAGAGTTGCCCTCCTTTGACGTGAAAGCTGCTTTGCTGAGTTTGCCCCGCATCCTGGGGAATACTTGGGAAACTATTCCTACTCAAGTGCCTTACGTAAAAGCTGTCCTCTCGGAAGCGCTAGCGGGAGAAGAAGCGCTAAAGCTTGGGACAGGCGAGACGCCTATCCTACGAACGGAGCAATTAAAGGTGGGAATAGTCTGGGCCGGAAATCCTTCTAATAAAAATGACCGCCGCCGTTCTACAACTCTGTCCTATTTTCAGCAACTGCTGGAAATTCCGGGCATCGCTTTCTACAGTCTCCAAAAGGGCAGCAGGACCGCAGATATTACCCCCGAGATTGGCAATTTGGTGAATCTCGACCCCCTCTTGAAGGATTTTGCCGATACCGCAGCAATAGTCCGGCAACTTGACTTGGTGATTACTGTAGATACGGCAGTGGCGCACCTGGCCGGGGCCCTCGGTAAACCTGTATGGGTGCTGCTGTGCCATTGTCCTGATTGGCGCTGGCGATTGACATACGAAAATTCTCCTTGGTATCCAACTATACGCCTGTTCCGCCAACAGCAACCTGGTGATTGGTCCGAACTGTTTGCCCGAGTTAAATCGGCTTTATTGTCATGGTCTGGCGAGTCGTCAGTTGTCAGTGGTCAGTTGTCAGTTGTTGGTAGTCAGTCGTCAGTTGTTGGTAGTCAAGTACAACAGACAACTAACAACAAACAACTGACAAGCGATGAGATTACATCTCTTTTACAAGCAGGGGTGCAGCATCAACAAGGGGGACGCTTGGAAGCCGCACGGAGTATCTATCAGCAAATTCTTCAGGCCCAACCTCATAATGTGGATGCACGCCAGCTTCTGGGGGTCGTTGCTTATCAAATGGATAATGCGGAAGAGGCGATCGCCCATTATCGTCAGGCCCTGGAATTAAATCCCCACTATCCCCAAGTGCTCAATAATTTGGGTGCGGCCCTCTGGAAGCTGGAAAGGGCTGCTGAAGCCATACCTTACTACAAAAAGGCGATCGCCCTGAAGCCAGATTACATTGATGCTTACAATAACCTGGGCCAGGCCCTGATGCGGGAAGACCGCACGGATGAGGCTATTAGCGCATATCAGCAGTTGCTATCTCTGAAACCAGACCATGTTGAAGCCCATGTTAACCTGGGTTTGGCATGGCGAGAACTGGGTAATTTAAACCAGGCGATCGGCCATTATCAGCAGGCCCTGGCCCGGCAACCCCAAAACCCCGAGGCCCACCTCTATCTGGCGATCACACTCTTATTAAGTGGAGATTTTCCCCGAGGTTTTGTAGAATATGAATGGCGCTGGCATCAAAAAGGATTTTCCCTAGGACATTACCTGCATAATGTTTGGGATGGCAGCCCCCTGGAGGGGAAAACTATTTTGCTGCGAGGGGAACAGGGTTTTGGCGATGCCATGCAATTTATCCGCTATTTGCCCATGGTCCGGGCCCGCAAACCCGGTCGCATTGTTGTCGAATGTCAGCAACCTCTGATTCGTCTGTTTGAAACCCTAGAAGGGATCGACCAATTGGTAGTTAAAGGGGAACAATTGCCCCCACTGGATCTGCAAGCGCCCTTGATGAGTTTACCTCGCATTCTGGGTACTACCTTAGATACAATACCAAATCTCGTACCCTATTTGCAAGCTCCCGCGAACAGCGAGACGCCCCTGACAGGCCAGACCAAGGTGGGTATCGTTTGGGCGGGCAGTACCATGAATAAGACCGATCGCCATCGTTCCATCAACTTATCTCATTTTCTGCCTCTCCTACAAATGGATGACGTTTCTTTCTACAGCCTCCAAAAGGGCGATCGGGTGGCAGATATTACTTCGGATATTCCCAATTTGGTTAATCTGGACCCACAGATCCATGATTTTGCCGACACTGCTGCGATTATCGCACAACTCGATTTAGTGATTACAGTAGATACGGCAGTTGCCCATTTAGCAGGTGCCCTCGGAAAACCGGTATGGGTACTGCTTGCTTTTGCTCCCGACTGGCGCTGGATGTTGGAACGCCCAGATTCTCCCTGGTATCCTACCATGGGCCTGTTCCGCCAGCAAAAACGGGGCGATTGGTCGGAAGTATTTGCTGCTGTAAAACAGGCATTGCAGGAGATTGTTGCGGAAAAAAAAAAGATGAATTAGCTGAGGGATTAAGAAACCGGGTTTCTGGGGAACTCGAAATCGATCGGGAAGAAAGCGCTAAAGCGCTTACTACGAACAATCTACTGCAAGTTGCTACGAATTATCACAAGGCGGACAGACTGACTGAGGCGGAAACCCTCTACCGTCAAGTTCTCCAAAGGGAACCAAACAATGCCAAAGCTTTGCTGCAACTTGCTTCCCTGACTCATGCTCTCGATCGCATCCCGGAAACCATCGCCCTGTATGAACAATACCTGGCCCTGGAACCCGATAATGCTAATGCTCGCAATAATTTGGCTGTCGCTTTTCTGGCCCAGGACGATCCCGAACGGGCCATCTACCATTACCAACAGGCGATCGCCGTTAATCCCCAGTGCGCTGAAGTCTATTATAATCTCGGTGTGGTCTGGGGACAGCAGGGCCAGTTTGCCCAGGCCCGCCAGCAATACGAACGGGCGATCGCCCTCAAACCCGACTATCTCGATGCCTATAATAACCTGGCAGGCGTGCTTCTCGAACAGTCCGAAGTTCAAGAGGCGATCGGGCAATACCATAAAATACTGGCATTGGAACCCGATAGTATCGGCGCCCACCGCAACCTCGGCATCGCCCTGCTGCAAATGGGGGACTTAAAAAATGGCTTTGCCGAGTACGAGTGGCGTTGGCAAAGTCCTGATTTTGCCAAGAACAAATCATTACATAATTTTCCTCAACCCCGCTGGGATGGTTCCGACTTGCAAGGACGAACCATTGCGATCTATACCGAACAAGGATTTGGCGATGCCATTCAATTTATTCGCTATATCCCCTTGGTAAAAGCACGGGGCGCCCGGGTAATCTTTGAATGCGAACCTGCTTTGATGCGCTTGTTTGCTACTGTAGAGGGTATCGACCAACTCGTTGAATGGGGTGCCCAGTTGCCAGCATTTCACGTCCATACCTCCTTGATGAGTTTACCCCATCTTCTCGGTACGACTCTAGAAACAATTCCCGCCCAAGTGCCTTATTTGTATGGGTCGGAAGCGTCGGAAGCGCTAAAGCGCTTACTACGAACGGATCTTCCTATAAAGGTGGGCATTGTCTGGGGTTGCAAACCCACTCACGGTACGGCCCATAAACGTTCCTGTTCTCTAGGAGAGTTTTCGCCCCTTTTAGATATTCCCGGTGTTGCTTTCTATAGTCTCCAGAAAGGTCCGCAAGTACGCGAACTCGATCAATTTCAGGATAAGATTATCTCCCTGGATCCGATGCTACAGGATTTTGCTGACACTGCTGCTATTATCGCCCAATTAGATTTAGTGATTAGCATCGATACTGCTGTGGCCCATTTAGCCGGGGCCATGGGCAAACCTGTTTGGGTACTCTTACCTTTTGCCCCGGACTGGCGTTGGATGTTGCATCGCACCGACTCTCCCTGGTATCCTACCATGGGCCTGTTCCGTCAATCTCAACCTGGTGATTGGTCCGGGGTGTTTGTAGCAGTCAAAACAGCCCTACAGTCATTCCTGAAACTGGCCGCAGACCGACTTTACAATCAAGGTAATGCTTTGCGCAAGCAGGGTCGGCACCAACAGGCGATCGCCCATTACCACCAGTCCCTCACCCTGCAACCCAACAATGCTAATGTCTACAACAATATAGCCATAACTCTGCATAATTTGCAAAATTTCTCAGAGGCGATCGCTTACTACCAGCGGGCCAGCGAACTTGACCCCAATAACGCTAATTTTTACTATAATCTGGGCACGGCCATGCTGTCGGCGGGCCGGGACTTACAGGAGGTAATTCGTCAGTACCAAAAAGCTACCGCCATCAAGCCCCATCAGGCAGCTTATAAAAATATGGGCAAGGCATTGCGGGAACTGGGACGCATAGAAGAGGCGATCGCATCCTACCGCCAGGCCCTAACCATGGAACCAGAAGACGCGGCAACTCACTACGGTTTCTCTTTTGCCCTGATGCTGTCAGGAGACTTGCAAAATGGTTTTGCCGAATATGAGTGGCGCTGGCACATGCCTGAATTCACTACCAGGTACAAGAAATATTTCTCTCGCTCTCGCTACCTTTGGGATGGTTCCGACTTGCAGGGACGCACCATCTTAGTTTTTGCCGAACAGGGTTTTGGCGATGCCATTCAGTTTATTCGCTATATCCCCCATGTGAAGGCGAAAGGCCCACGGGTGATTGTTGAATGTCGCACAGAATTGCTACGATTATTCTCTACTGTCCCCGGGATCGATCGACTCATTCCCGCTGAAAGTCAAATACCAGATTTTGACGCGATCGCCCCCTTAATGAGTTTACCCCATCTTCTGGGGACGACTCTGGAAAAAATTCCGGCCCAAGTCCCCTATTTGCATGGGTCGGAAGCGTCGGAAACACTAAAGTGTTTACTACAAACGGATCGGCCCGTGAAGGTGGGCATTGTCTGGAGTTGCAATCAAGATCATCCCAGTTTCAGCAGGCGTTCCTGTTCTATTACTGAATTTTTGCCCCTGCTAGAAATTGAGAACATTACTTTCTACAGTCTCCAAAAAGGTCCCCAGGTCAAAGACCTCGAACAGCTTAAAGATAAGGTTATTTCTCTCGATCCTCTGCTGCATGATTTCGCCGATACCGCAGGGGCGATCGCCCAACTAGATTTAGTCATTAGCATCGATACATCTGTGGCCCATTTAGCCGGGGCTTTAGGAAAACCTGTTTGGATACTGTTACCCTTTGCCCCGGACTGGCGCTGGATGCTCGATCGTCAAGATTCTCCTTGGTATCCTACCATGCGCCTATTCCGACAGCAAACTCCTGGAGACTGGTCTATTGTTTTTGCTGCTGTTAAAGATTCCCTACAATCATTCGATCGCAACCACAAATCCTGACTGATGTGATATAATAATTATCATACCAGTCTTGTGCTACTGCCACTGGTAGCTTCAGCCATGGGCTCCCAGAACGTACCCAGGTAATTGTGAACTTATAAAAGAAGGAGATGTTTGTGATGGCCAAGCAAATATTTATTAGTCCCACAATCGATTATGCATTCAAAAAAATATTTGGCTCGGACCGCAGTGAAGATATTTTGATTAGTTTTCTGAATGCTATCATCTATAATGGCAAAAACGTCATTTCTGCCTTAACCATTGTCAATCCTTACAACCAAGGTCATGTAGAAACATTAAAGGACAGTTACTTGGATGTGAGGGCGGTACTACAGAATGGGGAAATCGTCCTGATCGAAATGCAATTAGCACGGGTAGCGGCCTTTGGTAAGCGAGTGGCTTACAATCTCTGTAAGTCCTATGCCAACCAGTTGGAATCAGGGGAAGATTACCTGAAAATATCGCCAGTAATTGCCGTGACAATAACCAACTTTGTTCTGTTCCACAAACACGCGCAAGTGATTCATCATTTGGTCTTCAAAGAAGCCCAGGGTAATTATGAGTATCCAGAGCGAGAACTACAGCTATTTTTTGTAGAATTGCCCAAATTCAAAAAAGAGTTGAAAGACTTGACCACCTTAGCAGATAAATGGATTTATTTCATTAAGCTGGCAAATGAGTTAGAGGAAATCCCCGCGACATTGGCAGAGATTGCGGAAATAGACAAAGCCTTGAAGATAGCCAAACTAGCCAATATGGAACCGGACGAAGCAGATGAAGTAATTCGGCGCTCAATTTATTTGCAAGATGAGATAGGACGGATGAGATATGCCAGTGAAGAAGCCTGGGAACAAGGGATTGAACAAGGGATTGAACGAGGGCGCATTACTGAAGCACGCGCTTTGGCATTGCGCCTGCTCAAAAAGAAATTTGGTGAAATGACAGCGGAAATCAACAGCAAAATTGAAAGTTTGTCGCTGTCAAATTTGGAAGGGTTAACAGAGGATATTTTTGAGATTACAAGTCAGTCAGATTTGTTGAATTGGTTGTCGGAGGTAGACTCACATCAGGATGGATAGAGGTAAAGGATCGTCCGGTGTCTGGAGCATGCCGAGTCCTTCAGGACAAGAGCATGCTCCAGACGCCGCGCGATGAAGGGGCGGTGATGGTTACGGCACGGCAGGCCCTGCGCGTGGAGTCAGAGGAGTGGCAGAGGATGGCCAGCGACACTGCTTGACTTTCGCGAACTGGCATTGTAAGCTAGACCTATAGTGCGATTCGTTTAGTGTAAAGGTTCAGGGTGAATTTGAGGGTCAAAAGCGACCTATCACAAGCCATAGGACCGGGACCACTAGCAGGATTTCATTAGTCCTGACAACTTGTAGGGTGAGCTAAACCACCGGTGGAAACACCAGAAGTAACCGGCGAAACCCAAAGATGATGAAGGTGCAAGTCCTTCTCCCCAGGTGCAGGGGTAAAAGCATCGCCCCTACGGTAGCTTCGCGTCCGGAGACGGTAGTGATAAACATGTAGTGATGTGATGGCTAGTCTGTCCCAATAGGTGTGGGGATGTGGCATTTTCAATTTTTCGGCTGGGACGTCAATGCCTGAAATATCGTTATTTGACTTGCCGTTGGATGCCACTATTGCGATCTCCGTCTGAGCTTTCTTGTGCTAACATCACTACTTGTGACCCACTACCCCGGAGACACCCACCCATGTCGTGCGCGGGAGCGACACGACAGGGTGGGTGCTCCCGGACGCGATGGCATCAATCCGTAAAGCGGGGCGAAAAGGCGTCAATGACTGGTAGCCCGGACTGGTCAACGTTGAGCAAGCGGCTATGAGGAGCATAAAGCAAAGTGATGCAGCGTCGTTATTAGCAACCAGTGGAATAAGGCTTACCGCCTGGCGAGCCAAAAGGGAAAAGGATATGGGTCGTTGGCAGGTTATAGACTGACCAACAAGCACAGACAATAAACCCGGCGTAGGGTCACCTTCTAAGGTCGCGAACAATCATCTACAGGAACGAAGTAAACCAGTTGATGTACTCTCAGTGAGGTCGATTGCTGAGTAGCCACCGAAGGCGTAATATCTGCAAATCATTAGCAGGTCACAACTGGGAGAGATTGAGTGGGGTGCATCCCAATTTGGCAATGAGCCAAAATACTTCATTGTTAAACTGTCACTAATAGACTCTTGGTATGTCAAGGAAATGATGACGGATAAGAGAAGGGAAGGCTCGAAAGATGTTCATGGCTAGAAAAAGCGAACCTATGATTAAGCCTCGTTACTAACGACCAGCGTAATAAGGCTGACACGCTGGAGCCAAAAGGCAAAGATGGTCTAGTGATAGATTTCCATATTGTCTATCAACGTATCCTAAAAGCACCATCCGGGGTATAGTAGGGGCCTAAAAACATCAAGATGATACCACGGAACGAAGTAACTCCCAATACGCTATCCCTGGAATCGACCGCCTGTGGATAAGTTAGATGATAAGCGCAAGCTATTGGGAGAGAGATGTGTCAAGAAGCAAATGCCCAGGGTAATACCTAGGATAGCAATAACTGAGTAGAGATACACAGGAAAATGCCCAGGCTGACGTGGCACGGTGATAATAGGAAAGTATCGGGAAGAGTAGTCCTGACTATATTACGAAACCAGCTTTCGAGCTAGGTATAAGTCCCAGAAGTTCCTGCAAAAAGTAGGCAATGCTTAAGCAGTATAACAAAAACAGAAAGCAACCTAAAAGCAACTAAAGGAACTGCTAGGATAGGGACAAAATGACAGGTACTGAGGCCAAGGAATAGGAACCAAAACCTTGAACCGAAAGCTACCCATGACAGGGGCCTATTACCCAGTAGCCGGATGCGGTGAAAATCGCATGTCCGGTTCCGAAAGGGAGGGTTGGGAAGCGATTCCCAGCTCGACCCCTAATAGTTAGATACAATGTCAGGAGAAGGAAAACAGGATGGCAAAGCGCGGCAAAAGGAAAAAACTCAAAGTTGGCAGGAGACCGAAGCAAGTTGAAAGAAATCCTAGAGGATATTCTCAATTAATTGCCCAAGCAGCAGTCCATTACCAAAGAGGACAAGTAAGGGAAGCAGAACATATCTACTTGAGGATTCTACAGCAGCACCCCAATGATGCAGATGTCCTGCACATCCTAGGGTGGATCGCATATTCTCAGGGCCAGTACGAACGGGCGATTCAATTATACGAACAGTCCCTAGCCTACAACTCGAAGGCCAATCCTGAATTGCATAATAACATGGCCATAGTCTTAGTAGAAACAGGTAAGATAAATGAGGCGATCGGGCATTGGCAGCAAGCGATCGGCCTGCGCCCAGATTACCTGGAAGCTCGTAATAACCTAGCACGGCTAATCTCGTCAAACCTGTCCCCACAGCAGAAGGATTCTACTTCCCCCGAGACAAAGACCAAATTGCAGATCGCCATAACCCATCAACAAGCGGGGAAGTGGCAAGATGCCGAACGGATATACCACCAACTTCTCCAGCAAGACCCGTATAATGTTAATGTAATTCAAGCGCTCGGCGATCTATATTGTCGAACAGGTAAACTAGAAGGGGCGCTCGGCTATTATCGTCAGGCCCTGTCCCTGAAACCCAATAGCCCGGAATTGCTCTCCAAAATCGGTTCTACCCTCGTAGAACAGAACAAGATAGATGAGGCGATCGACCACCATCGGCAAGCCTTAACCCTAGACCCCAATCACATCTACGGCCATTGGGGTCTAGCAATGGCACTGCTAATAACCGGAGACTTACAGCAGGGATTTGCCGAACATGAATGGCGATGGCAAATGCCGCTAGTTGCTCAGCACACACCCTATCACTCCTTACCTTACCCCCTTTGGGATGGAAGGCCATTGGCTGGACAGACTATTTTACTTTATGAAGAACAGGGTTTGGGTGATTCGATCCAGTTTATTCGCTACGCCCCCTTAGTAAAGCAGCAGGGTGGTAAGGTAATTGTTGCTTGCTCTCAAGCCTTAAAGCGATTATTCTCTACTATACCAGAGATCGATCGCATAATCGTCAATGGAGACCCCCCGCCAGAAATTCACTTCCGCGCCCCCCTCATGAGTTTACCTTATCTGCTGGGGACCACGATCGAATCCATTCCGGCCCGAATTCCCTACCTATACCCAAAAGAAGCCGAAAGCGCTAAAAGCACCACACCGGAGACACCCACGTCAGACAAGCTTAAAGTGGGAATTGTTTGGGCCTCGAAACCAAACCATCTTACCTTTTCCAAGCGTTCCTGCGATCTAGATAGCTTTTTACAACTGCTTACTCTTCCCGACATTACCCTATATAGTCTCCAAAAGAATTTCCCCCAACCCCCGGAACTCCAAGACAACAAAAACATTATATTCCTTGGAGATAAATTGAATGACTTTGCCGATACCGCCGCGATTATCCAAGAATTAGACCTAGTAATTACAGTTGACACCTCAGTAGCCCATCTAGCCGGCGCCCTCGCCAAACCAGTTTGGACCCTGCTTGCCTTTAGCCCCGACTGGCGCTGGATGTTAGATCGAGAGGACTCACCCTGGTATCCGACTATGCGTCTGTTTCGTCAGTCCCAACCTGGAGATTGGACCGGAGTATTTGTAGAGGTGTCTTCAGCGTTAGCATCCTCGATTTCTCGGGCCGTCCGCGGACCGATCTCTCAATTGTCTCAGTCTGAATCAGTAGCAGGTTCGGCAGTCTCCCAGACGCTATTAGAAACCCGATCGACATCATCTCACCACCCTCCAGGTATCGAGGGGGGGCACAGACCCGAGCAAGCATTGGCCCTGAACCCAAACCATAATGTTGACGAGCGCTCCTTGACGAACAGGGCTCTAGTAGCCTACAAAGAAGGCAGGTTGACAGCAGCAGCACAGTTGTGCCAAGAAATTATTCGGCATTTTCCTGAAAACACGGAAGCATTGAATTTAATGGGGGCGATCGCCCAGGGGAATGGTAAACTAGAGGAAAGTGCAGACTACTTCAGTCAAGTATTGCAATTGCAGCCAGACCACGTGGAAGCCCATAGTCACTTGGGCGTGGTCCTCAGGGAACAAGGAAAATTAACAGAGGCGAGCGGGCATTTCCAGCAAGCGTTAGCTCTGGAACCAAACCAGCCGAAAAATCATATCGGACTGGGAATAGTCCTGCATGAACAAGGGAGGTTAGATGCTGCCATTGCTCACTACCAACAGGCGCTCGCCCTGCAAGCTCACATTCCCTTGGTCTATAAGAACCTAGCAATAGCCCTGCAAACACAGGGAAAATTAGAATTGTCCCTGACCTATATCAGGCAGGCGCTCGCCCTGCAGCCAGATTATGTAGAAGCCTATCATAATCTGGGGAATATTCTCAATCTCATGGGAAAGTTAGAAGAGGCAGTCGATGCGTACCAGCAGGCGCTCGTGCTCAAGCCGGACTACCCAGAAGCCCATAATAATCTAGCTTATACCCTGGAACACCTGGGAAAATGGTCGGAGGCTCTCGGGCATTTCCAGCAGGCGGTCAACCAGCGTCCGGATGACGCCTGGGCCCACAATAACCTGGGGATATTGCTGTTGCTATTAGGAGAGATGAAACAGGGTTTTGCTGAGTGTGAATGGCGTTGGCAATGCGGTTATGCCCAAGAAAAAAAATTATTCTATGCATTCAAGCAACCCCTCTGGGATGGTTCGCACCTGGAAGGACGTACCATCCTACTTTATTGCGAACAAGGACTGGGTGACGCCATTCAGTTCATTCGCTACGTTCCTTTAGTCCAGCAGCGGGGGGGGCGCGTCATAGTAGAATGCCAAAAACCATTACTGCGGTTATTTAGCACGGTCCCTGCGCTCGATAGACTGGTGGAAAAGGGAACTAAGAGGCCAGAATTTGACGTGCAAGCAAGTTTAATGAGTTTACCTCATATTCTGGGAACTACCCTCGATACCATACCGGCCCAAATTCCTTATTTGCGGAGTGATTCACCGTCAGAACGTCTAAAGGCGTTACTGGCGAGAGAAGAGACACAGAAGGTGGGTATAGTCTGGCGGACAAACCAGGCTAGTGGCACAGCGAAAGACCGTTCCTGCACCCTATCGGACTTTTTACCGCTCCTAGAGTTCGGCGACATTGCCTTCTATAGTCTCCAGAAAGGAGAACAGGTGGCTTCAATCGCCCAATTGGGCCGACCGAGTGGGCAGGATAATCTCATCGATTTAGATGCGGAGTTGCAAGATTTTGCCGATACGGCTGCTGCGATGCAACAACTAGATTTAATCATCACAGTAGATACAGCAGTGGCCCATCTGGCAGGGGCCCTAGGAAAACCAGTATGGGTGTTGCTACCGTTCGTCCCGGACTGGCGCTGGATGTTAGATCGAGAGGACTCTCCCTGGTATCCGACTATGCGTCTGTTCCGTCAGTCCCAACCTGGAGATTGGACCGGAGTATTTGTAGAGGTGTCTTCAGCGTTAGCATCCTCGATTTCTCGGGCCGTCCGCGGACCGATCTCTCAATTGTCTCAGTCTGAATCAGTAGCAGAATACCCAGTCCCCCAGTCAGACATCAAGGGGGGACACAGATCCGGGCAAGCATTGGCCCGGGCCGTTTCCGAGAGTGCCCACCCATGTCGTGCGCAGGAGCGACGCGACAGGGTGGGCATCTCTGGAAACGGGACGCACAGCCAAACCCTATTGACATCAGGGGGACACAGAACCGGGCAAGCATTGGCCCGGAACCCAAACCATAATGTTGACGAGCGCTCCTTGACGAACAGGGCTCTAGTAGCCTACAAAGAAGGCAGATTGACAGCAGCAGCACAGTTGTGCCAAGAAATTATTCGGCATTTTCCTGAAAACACGGAAGCATTGAATTTAATGGGGGCGATCGCCCAAGCCCATAGTCACTTGGGCTTGGTCCTCGGGCAACAAGGAAAATTAACAGAGGCTCTAGGGCATTTCCAGCAAGCGGTGGCACTGGAACCAAACCAACCGAAAAATCATATCGGACTGGGAATAGTCCTGCATGAACAAGGGAGGTTAGATGCTGCCATTACTCACTACCAACAGGCGCTCGCCCTGCAAGCGCGCATACCCTTAGTCTATAATAACCTAGCAATAGCACTAGAAACCCAGGGAAACCTTGAATCCGCCCTGACCTATATGAAGCAGGCGCTCGCGCTGCAGCCGGACTATGTAGAGGCCCACTTTAATCTGGGGAATATTCTCAATAGCATGGGCAAGTTAGCAGAGGCGATCGAAGCGTACCAGCAGGCGATCCACCTCAAGCCAGACTACCCAAAGCCCCACATCCCCCTAGGGAGACTGCTATTGCTAAAAGGAGACCTGCAACAGGGGTTCGCAGAGTTTGAATGGCGCTGGCAATGCGACCCTTTCGCCAAAGAAAAATCATTCTATCCATTCGAGCAACCCCTCTGGGATGGTTCGCACCTGGAAGGACGTACCATCCTACTTTATTGCGAACAAGGACTGGGTGACGCCATTCAGTTCATTCGCTACATTCCTTTAATCCAGCAGCGGGGCGGGCGCATCATAGTAGAATGCCGAAAACCATTACTGCGGTTATTTAGCACAGTCCCAGCGATCGCCCAACTCATAGAAACAGGCACGCCCCGGCCCGAATTTGACGTACAAGCAAGTTTAATGAGTTTACCTCATATACTGGGAACCACCCTCGAAACCATACCAGCCCATATACCCTACTTGCAGAGTGATACCCCCTCAGAACCACTAAAAGCCTTACTGGCCGGAGCGGAGACACGGAAAGTGGGAATAGTCTGGCAGACAAACCCCACCAGCGACACGGCGAAAGACCGATCCTGCACCCTATCCGACTTTTTACCGCTCCTAGAGCTCGGCGGCATAGCCTTCTACAGTCTCCAGAAAGGAGAACAAAAGGCATCAAACGCCCAACTGGGCCGACCGGGTGGGCGGGATAACCTCATCGACTTAGAAGCGGAATTGCAAGACATGGCCGATACCGCTGCTGCGATGCAACAACTAGACTTAATCATCACGGTAGACACATCAGTGGCCCATCTGGCAGGGGCCCTAGGAAAACCAGTATGGGTGTTGCTACCGTTCGTCCCGGACTGGCGTTGGATGTTAGATCGAGAGGACTCTCCCTGGTATCCGACCATGCGACTGTTCCGTCAGTCCCAGCCTGGAGATTGGACCGGAGTATTTGTAGAGGTGTCTTCAGCGTTAGCATCCTCGACCACTCAATTATCTCAGGCCAAATCAACAGCAAGTTCCCCAGTCTCCCGGTCGTTTCCAAGAGCACCCAGCCGGTCGTTCGCCAGCAGCGAACCCCAACCAACCCACAACCCACAACCCCAACTACAGATCGCCCTAGCCCATTACCAAGCAGGAAAATTGCAAGATGCCGAACGGATATACCAGCAAATACTCCAGCAAGAACCCCATAACATCCACATCCTGCAACTCCTAGGCCAGCTATATTATCAAACAGGTCAACTAGAACAAGCCGGCAGCTATTATAGTCAGGCCCTGACTCTGAACCCCAACAGCCCGCAACTCCTCTGCATCTATGGTGATACCATGACAGGACGAGGCAAGATAGAAGAAGCCATCAAGCAATTTCGGCAAGCCTTAGCCCTAGACCCCAAATTCGTCTACGGCCATTGGGGTCTAGCAGTGGCATTGCTGCTATCTGGAGACATGCAACAGGGCTTTGCCGAGTATGAATGGCGTTGGCAACTACCAGAACTCGCCCAGCGTCCCTGCTACACCCTACCCGTACCCCTCTGGAAAGGAACCCCATTAGCAGGACAGACGATATTACTTTATGAAGAACAAGGATTAGGTGATTCGATCCAGTTTATTCGCTACATCCCCTTAGTAAAGCAGCTAGGTGGTAAAATAATTGTTTCCTGCTCGCAAGAACTAAAGCGACTATTCTCCACCATACCAGAGATCGACCTCCTAATCACAGATAGAGACCCCCTGCCAGAAATAAACCTTCGCGCCCCCCTCATGAGTTTGCCTCATCTGCTGGGAACTACTATGGAAAATATCCCGGCCCAAGTTCCTTATTTATACGCCAAAGAAGAGGAGGCCGTAAAGTACAGTGGATCGCTACAAACGTCAGATAAGTTTAAGGTGGGTATTGTTTGGGCCTCAAAACTAAACGATCCTACCTCCGGCAAGCGTTCCTGCGACCTCAAGCAATTCTTAAAACTGCTGCTTTCTCTGCCTGGCATGACTTTCTATAGTCTCCAAAAAGATTTCCCCCCACCCCTGGAACTGCAAGACAACAAAAATCTAATTTTCCTCGGAGATAAATTGACTGACTTTGCCGATACTGCTGCGATTATCCAAGAATTGGATTTGGTGATTACTATAGATACCGCAGCGGCCCATCTGGCCGGGGCTTTGGGAAAACCGGTTTGGACTCTCTTGCATTTTGCCCCTGACTGGCGCTGGATGCGCGATCGCCCAGATTCTCCCTGGTATCCGACTATGCGCCTGTTCCGTCAGTCCCAACCTGGAGATTGGACTATTGTATTTGCAGAGGTGGAGGCAGCATTGCGGTTCACCCTAGCCCAATGTTACCAGGCCAGACCTAGTAACGAGGGAAAGTTGCAGGATGCCGAACGGATTTACTACGAACAGCTCCCGCAAGCAGCGGATAACGCTGATACCATTTATCTACTAGGCTCGCTGTATCAGAGCGCTGGTAAACTAGATGAGGCGATCGGGTATTTTCGGCTTGCCTTAGCCCTAGACCCCAATTCCGTCTACGGCCATGTTTTTCTAGGAACAGCATTGCTACTATCTGGAGACTTGCAACAGGGTTTTGCTGAGCATGATTGGCGTTGGCGAATCCCTGGATTTGCTAGGCCTGTCTATCACTTTTCACCTGCACCCCTGTGGGATGGATCGCCATTTCCAGGGCAAACCATCTTGCTTTATTCAGAATCGGGCTTAGGCGACGCCATCCAGTTTATTCGCTACGCCCCCTTGGTAAAGCAGTTGGGTGATAAAGTGATTGTTGCTTGCTCTCCAGCATTAAAGCGATTGTTCTCTACTATACCAGAGATCGATGGCTTCATCGAGGAATCCCCTTCATTGATGCCAGAAGTTCACCTTCGCGCCCGCATCATGAGTTTGCCTTATCTGCTGGGTACTACTACGGAAGAAAAGATTCCGGCCCAAGTTCCTTATTTATACGCAAAAGAAGAGGATGCCGTAAAGTACAGTGGATCGCTACGAACGTCAGATAAGTTTAAGGTGGGTATTGTTTGGGCCCCAAAGACACAGGCTCTCGACTACAAAATTCGTTCCTGCGATTTCCGCCACTTTTTACAACTGCTTTCTCTGCCAGGCATTACTTTGTATAGTCTCCAAAAGGATTTCCCCCAACCCCGAGAACTGCAAGACGACGCTAGCGCTAAAAATATAATTTTCCTCGGAGATAAGTTGAATGATTTTGCCGATACCGCTGCGATTATCCAAGAATTAGATCTAGTAATTACAGTTGATACCTCAGTGGCCCATCTGGCCGGCGCCCTCGCCAAACCAGTTTGGACTCTGCTTTGCTTTAACCCCGACTGGCGCTGGATGTTAGATCGAGAGGACTCTCCCTGGTATCCGACTATGCGTCTGTTTCGTCAGTCTCAACCTGGAGATTGGACTATTGTATTTGTGGAGGTGAAAGCAGCGTTAGCATCCTTCATCTCTCAGTCTGAGTCAGTAGCAGGTTCCCCAGTTTCCACGACAAAAAACCACGACGGTACTACGATCCCTGAAGCAGCATTGGCCCGGAACCAAAACCATAATGTTGACGAGCGCTCTTTGATGAACAAGGCTCTAGTAGCCTACAAAGAGGGCAGGTTGACAGCAGCAGCACAACTGTGCCAAGAAATTATTCGGCATTTTCCTGAAAATACGGAAGCGTTGAATTTAATGGGGGCGATCGCCCAAGCCCATAGTCACTTGGGCTTGGTCCTCGGGCAACAAGGAAAATTAACAGAGGCTCTAGGGCATTTCCAGCAAGCGTTGGCTCTGGAACCAAACCAGCCGAAAAATCATATCGGACTGGGAATAGTCCTACAGCAACAAGAGAAGTTAGATGCAGCCATTACTCACTACCAACAGGCGCTCGCCCTGCAAGCTCGCATTCCCTTGGTCTATAATAACCTAGCAGCAGCCCTGGAAAAACAGGGAAAATTAGAATTGTCCCTGACTTATATCAGGCAGGCGCTCGCCCTACAGCCAGACTATGTAGATGCCTATTATATTCTGGGGGATATTCTCAATAGCATGGGCAAGTTAGCAGAGGCGATCGAGGCATACCGGCAGGCGCTCGTCCTCAAGCCGGACTACCCAGAAGCCCATAATAATCTAGCTCGTACTCTGGAACGCCTGGGAAAATGGTCGGAGGCTCTTGAGCATTTCCAGCAGGCGATCGACCTGCGTCCAGATTATGCCTTGGCCCACGATAACATGGGGATATTGCTGCTGCGATTAGGAGACATGCAACAGGGTTTTGCTGAGCGTGAATGGCGTTGGCAATGCGGTCCTCTGGACAAAAAATTAATCAATGCATTCAAGCAACCCCTCTGGGATGGTTCGCACCTGGAAGGACGTACTATCCTACTTTATTGCGAACAGGGTAGGGGTGACGCCATTCAGTTCATTCGCTACGTTCCTTTAGTCGAGCAGCGGGGGGGGCGCGTCATAGTAGAATGCCTAAAACCATTACTGCGGTTATTTAGCAGGGTCCCAGGGATCGATAGACTGGTGAAAAAGGGAACTCCCCGGCCAGAATTTGACGTGCAAGCAAGTTTAATGAGTTTACCTCATATTATGGGAACTACCCTCGATACCATACCGGCCCAAATTCCTTATTTGCGGAGTGATTCACCGTCAGAACGTCTAAAGGCGTTACTGGCGAGAGAAGAGACACAGAAGGTGGGTATAGTCTGGCGGACAAACCAGGCTAGTGGCACAGCGAAAGACCGTTCCTGCACCCTATCGGACTTTTTACCGCTCCTAGAGTTCGGCGACATTGCCTTCTATAGTCTCCAGAAAGGAGAACAGGTGGCTTCAATCGCCCAATTGGGCCGACCGAGTGGGCAGGATAATCTCATCGATTTAGATGCGGAGTTGCAAGATTTTGCCGATACGGCTGCTGCGATGCAACAACTAGATTTAATCATCACAGTAGATACAGCAGTGGCCCATCTGGCAGGGGCCCTAGGAAAACCAGTATGGGTGTTGCTACCGTTCGTCCCGGACTGGCGCTGGATGTTAGATCGAGAGGACTCTCCCTGGTATCCGACTATGCGTCTGTTCCGTCAGTCCCAACCTGGAGATTGGACGGGAGTATTTGTAGAGGTGAAAGCAGCGTTAGCATCCTTCATCTCTCAGTCTGAGTCAGTAGCAGGTTCCCCAGTCTCCACGACAAAAAACCATGATAGTACTACGATCCCTGAAGCAGCATTGGCCCGGAACCCAAACCATAATGTTGACGAGCGCTCCTTGAGGAACAGGGCGCTAGTAGCATACAAGGAAGGCAGGTTGACAGCAGCAGCACAACTGTGCCAAGAAATTATTCGGCATTTTCCTGAAAACACGGAAGCATTGAATTTAATGGGGGCGATCGCCCAAGCCCATAGTCACTTGGGCTTGGTCCTCGGGCAACAAGGAAAATTAACAGAGGCTCTAGGGCATTTCCAGCAAGCGTTGGCTCTGGAACCAAACCAGCCGAAAAATCATATCGGACTGGGAATAGTCCTACAGCAACAAGAAAAGTTAGATGCAGCCATTACTCACTACCAACAGGCGCTCTCCCTGCAAGCTCACATTCCCTTGGTCTATAATAACCTAGCAGTAGCACTGGAAAAACAGGGAAAATTAGAATTGTCCCTGACCTCTATCAGGCAGGCGATCTCCCTGCAGCCAGATTATGTAGAAGCCTATCAGAATCTGGGGCATATTCTCTATAGCATGGGAAAAATAGAAGAAGCAATCGATAGCTTTCGGCAAACCATAGCCCTAGACCCCAATTACGCCAATGGCCATTGGAGTCTAGGAATGGCATTGTTGCTATCTGGAGACTTGCAACAGGGTTTTGCTGAGTGTGAATGGCGTTGGCAATGCGGTACCTATGCCCAGGAAAAAAAATTAATCAATGCATTCAAGCAACCTCTCTGGGATGGTTCGCACCTGGAAGGACGTACTATCCTACTTTATTGCGAACAAGGTATGGGTGACGCCATTCAGTTCATTCGCTACATTCCTTTAATCCAGCAGCGGGGGGGGCGCGTCATAGTAGAATGCCTAAAACCATTACTGCGGTTATTTAGCACGGTCCCGGCGCTCGATAGACTGGTGGAAAGGGGAACTCCCCGGCCAGAATTTGACGTGCAAGCAAGTTTAATGAGTTTACCTCATATTCTGGGAACTACCCTCGATACCATACCGGCCCAAATTCCTTATTTGCGGAGTGATTCACCGTCAGAACGTCTAAAGGCGTTACTGGCGAGAGAAGAGACACAGAAGGTGGGTATAGTCTGGCGGACAAACCAGGCTAGTGGCACAGCGAAAGACCGTTCCTGCACCCTATCGGACTTTTTACCGCTCCTAGAGTTCGGCGACATTGCCTTCTATAGTCTCCAGAAAGGAGAACAGGTGGCTTCAATCGCCCAATTGGGCCGACCGAGTGGGCAGGATAATCTCATCGATTTAGATGCGGAGTTGCAAGATTTTGCCGATACGGCTGCTGCGATGCAACAACTAGATTTAATCATCACAGTAGATACAGCAGTGGCCCATCTGGCAGGGGCTTTGGGAAAACTGGTTTGGACTCTCTTGCCTTTTGCCCCTGACTGGCGCTGGATGCGCGATCGCGCCGACTCTCCCTGGTATCCTACTATGCGCCTCTTTCGTCAGTCCCAACCTGGAGATTGGACGGGAGTATTTGTAGAGGTGTCTTCAGCGTTAGCATCCTTCATCTCTCAGTCTTAGTGATTGGCAATCTGTGTTCGCTAAAGTAGCATCGGCCCTAAACACAAAAGGGCGTTGCACAATTACGGGATGATGGGCATAGTTGCAGAAGTCTTAAACCTAGACTACAAGCCAGTTTCAGTTATGTGCAAAAAAGGGCATCATCCCCAAAATGTGCAACGCCCACAAAAGCACGGACAACGGATAGTATGGTCAAGGAAAGGTCAGAAACAGATAAAATCAAAGGACTAGCAATTGGCTGGCCGGTGGGGAGTACCATCGGTTGGGGCGTGTATGGTTTGAACTTAGCCCTGCAATTACGACAAAAACCGGGATTTGACGTCCTATTGTTAAGTACCCCAGCAATGTCTAATCTGGTAAATACCCTGCATCAGGTGCTATTGCGTCCTCTAATGGCCAAGCAGCAGCAAATTCAGACAGCGATCGACCAAAACCCAGGTAAGCAAATTGGTTTCAATGTCCCAGTATTGCAGGCCCTGGGAAATAACTTTTTTAGCACTGGGAAAATGAATCTGGTAGGGAAACCGACAGTGGGGATGATCTTCTTTGAGAATACCCAGTTAACCCCAGATGCGATCGCCAGGGCGAAAAGCTACGATCTGATAGTAGCAGGTTCGACCTGGAACGCGGAAGTCCTGAAAAGCAATGGACTAAACCATGTAGCAGCGATCTTCCAAGGCATAGACCCGACCATATTCCATCCCGCACCCAAATCAAACCTATTTGCCGATCGATTTGTCATCTTCTCGGGGGGCAAGCTAGAATATCGGAAAGGTCAGGATATCGCGTTCGCGGCCTTCAAGCGGTTCCAACAAAGGCACCCCGAGGCATTGCTGATGACAGCATGGCACAACTTATGGCCCGAGTTGATGGCCGGATTAGAACAGACCGGAAATGTGGTAGGATTACCCCAGGTAACCCAGGATAAGCACTTGCGAATTACCGAATGGTTAGTAGCAAATGGCATTCCCGGTGAGGCTGTAATAGATATCGGACCCATTCCCAATTATCTGGTAGGACAGATTATCCGGGAAGCAGATGTGGCCGTATTTACCAACAGGTGTGAAGGAGGAACAAATCTGGCAGCAATGGAATGTCTGGCCTGTGGCATTCCGACAATCATATCGGCAAACACCGGTCATATAGATATAATAGGCGACTCCCATTGTTATCCTCTCAGAAAGCAGGATGCAGTGCAACCCACAGCCATATTCCCGGGAGTAGAAGGTTGGGGAGAGTCTGACGTTGAGGAAGTGGTAGAAAATTTAGAAAAAGTATATAAGGATCGGGAAGCAGCAAAAAAACGGGGTCAAGCAGCAGTAGAATTCATGCAAGACTTGACCTGGGAAAAACAAGTCGATCTCCTGCTAAAGGCAATTGCAGATGTAGTATGGCTGCGCGAAAAATCGAATAGGGGGATGGAAAAAATCGACCTTGATCTAAAATATCCCCCCAGTGAAAAAGCAGAAGAGGTAAAAACAATGGTAAGTTCATTTTCAGTGATAATCCCGGCATATAATTGCGTAAAAGTAGTCAGCAAGACGATCGAGAGTATAATAGAGAGCATAGATTACTTTTATGCTAACTGGGAACGCCCAGAGGAAGTCAAATCAGAAATAGTTGTCGTGAATGACTGTTCGACGGATAACACGTTATATATCCTGAGTCAGTTTGTCGGGAAAAAATATCCTTTTAAGATCGTAAATCATCCCCAAGGTAAAGGTGCGGGAGCAAGCAGAAATACAGGAGTGAAAAATTCTCAGGGAGAAATATTATTTTTCTGTGATGACGACGATCTCTATTTGCCAGAACATATATATCTGTGCTTTATGATTTTAAATGATGACCCAGATTCGTCAAATGCCGACGGAAGTTTCGCCCTAGGAGATCGAACAATTAAATTATCGCAAAACAGACTTGATGGGATCAGGACAGGAGTCAAAATTAAAGATCGAATCGATCCGAATTTTCAACTGAGGATCGAGAACTCATTAACACTCAACTTATGCTTGAGAAGAGAATGTCATGAATTCATCGAGGGATATCCGGAGGATTTAGTATATAAGCAAATCGGAGGACGTGAAGATTGCGCCTATCAGAATTATTTATCGAGATTCTTTAAGATAGGGAAAATTCCCATAGAGACAGTGGAATACATTAGATATCCGGGAAACAGCTTAGACAGACAAATTGTGCGGGCCGAGACTGGTGAAGGGATGCCAGAAGAGGAAAATAAATTACATGTTTTAGCGTGTCAGATAGAAGAGAAAAAGATCGCCTATTTAATCGATAAATATAATCGAGGGTCGGGGAAAGAAAATGGAAAATTTTATTTTCCCAACGCGGAAAAACTGAGAATCAAGGTGCAGGATCGAGAAGTATTATTTCTGCACCCGCCGACAATAGGGGATGCGAGCTTGAATGTTTTTTATGGCAAAGATTATCCCATCATCCATTTGCCTAATTACCAACCAACAACTATTATCGATGTAGGAGCTAACGTAGGGGCTACGGCCCTATATTTCTGCAACGCCTATCCCCAGAGCAAAATCTACTGCTATGAACCATCACCAGAGAACTTTACCTACTTGAAAGAAAATACGAAAAACTTCGATCAGATCCGGGTTTTTCCCTATGGCCTGTTCGATCGGGACAAAAATGAAGTAACATTGTACAAAGGAGCGGGTAATTTCGCCACGGTGATGGCAAGTCAGTCAGCAAGTCACATAAGGGAATCAATTCAACTGGTACGGACTGCCAAAGAAATGCAGCGTCTCAATTTGCAGAACATTTCCATTTTGAAAATCAACACTGCCGGTTGTGAAGTCCCAATTCTCAAAGATATAATGACAGTAGTAGAAAATATCGATATTCTGTATCTAGAATATTATTCAGAATCAGACAGATGTGAAATAGAACAAACGCTCGCTCAAAAGCTACTGCTTAGTAACATGCATGCAGAACGGGTCGATCGAGGCAAATGTATTTACTTAAACAAAAATCTAGTCGATCGCTATCCTGAAATGCGGAATCAGCGAATTCAAAGAATCAGCCTATAATTGGGAATGGAAAATGGGGCAATTTACCCGGGGAGCTGGCACCAGGCTGCAAACTCCGCCTGCGCGAAAAATCGCTCCGGACATTGCTTTGTTCCTGTAGCCGGGTCCCTCGTTCTCTCACAGCGGAGGGGGCCCGGAGCGTTCTGCCTGGGAACGGGTTCGGGCGGCTAAGCTTCTATGAGATGCACCCCGTGCGATTGCGCTGCGCGCACAGGCTCCGGGAACCCTCCGCTACGCGATCGGGGAAAAAATCGCCTTCCCGGGCAGGGGATCCGCCCGCCCTACGGTTGTGATAAATTAGATGCAAGGAAACTAAAGGGAGCACGACATCAATGTTAAGCAACGAATATCCAGTCCTGCGTCGGGGAGATGGCATAGACTACCCTGAGTTGAGAGAGTCAGTCAAGCTGCTGCAAAAATTACTGATCGAACTGGGATTTCTGAAGGAAGGGACGACCTTGTTTGACCGGTGGATAGGGAGAAGCGAGACCGATGAGGGCCAGTTTGGACGAAAAACCGAGGCAGCGGTGAAACGTTTCCAGGAAAGTCGCAGCTTAATTGCGGATGGGGTTGTCTGGAGCTACACTTGGGACGCCTTGTTCAAGGCCAAAGAGGCAACCCCGGGGAAGCTGAGAAGACATGCTGTACTCCGGATCCGGGATGGCATTGATTATCCTCAGTTGCTTCCGGAAGTCAGAACCCTTCAGGACCTACTGAAAAAAGAGGGGTTTATGGAACCGTCCGAACCATCGGATGGGTTGTTTGGACCCGATACCCTGAATGCGGTGAAGAATTTCCAGAATAGTCGGGGTTTAGTGGCCGATGGCATGGTAGGTCAGGAAACCTGGTCATTATTATGGAATGAACCTATAGAAGTGTATCTGCCCTATAATAACCTGATCAGTTCTCTGAATTTAGACAGGATTATCGCTTCGATTCCCTACCGGGAACTGCATCCCTATGCTTGGGAGTCGATTCCTTTAATCCTGCGGTCCTGCGATATCAATGGCGTGATCGATCTGGGACAAATCGCCTACATTTTGGCAACAGCGGAACATGAATCTCGTCTAGGGCAGTGGATGGAAGAATTAGCTAGCGGTTGGGCCTATGAATGGCGATCGGACTTGGGCAATAATCGGTCGGGAGATGGACCTCGCTATAAGGGACGAGGCTTTGTGCAAATCACGGGACGGCGAAATTATACAGATTGGTCCGGCAGACTGGGAATCGATCTGGTGAATGTTCCAGAAAAAGCAGCCGAACCAGATCTCGCCGCCAAGATCCTGGTAATCGGGATGCGGGATGGAACCTTTACCAATCACAGGTTGGGTCAATATATCTGGGGTTCCCGCCGAGATTTTTACAATGCCCGACGCATTGTCAATCGTCTCGATCGCGCAGCCCATATTGCGGCGATCGCGGAAGAATATTATCGAGTTCTTTAATCCCCGCGAGATATACAGAATCAGTGGATGGAAGAAGTTGCTAGCGGTGGGGACTATGATGGGCATCGGCGCATCCCGAAGCACGGAGCGTGCTCTCCAGAGACATTGAAGGCGAGATTATACAGATTGGTCTCGCCGATAGGGAGGTGAATCTCAAAAAGCAGGGGAACTATAGATAGCCGCCAAGATTCTAGTAATCCAGGTTCGTAGTAAACACTAAAGTGTTTCCCAGGTTGGATGATTGTATTCGGGGTGCCTGCCGCGCCGCCCAGCAAGAGGCGATCGCGGAAGAATTATCGAGTCCTTTAACTTCTGCAAAATATCATGTCTGTCAAACATGTGAAAAGAATTCTGCTGTTGCTGACGGTTGTCATCGTGTCAACCTCAATAATTGTTCGATACAATAACGTCAAAAACGCAATCAGCATCAGCGGTAAAGCCGCCGGAGACGGTTGACCCACAACCAAATCAAATAGTCCGCCCGGTAGGACCAGCAATTGCTCAAAGGCTGAAAATACCGGTCAGACGAGCAATTTCTGAAAGGAATAGTCGCAAGATTCGTGAAATCATTCGTAACTCATTAAACCGCGAGTTGACTCGCGAGTCTACTATCCATCTGAACCTGACATCACCAACTTCGGACAAGAACAAGATTAGGCTGAATTACGCAAGACGCTGCTATGGGGGAACCGCTTGCCGTTTGGGTATAATAACAACAGAAAAATTAACCCAGGCACAAGAGAAACTGACTGGTTCGGAAACATCTCTAGGGACAGGGATTACCGGCTATTTTGTCGATGGGACTTGTGGCGCTAATTGTTCTGATGCTACCATAAGTTGGGACCAGAATGGGAGTCGCTATACTCTGGGCCTCAAGGCCAGCAAGAAAGAAACTCTGGTCGAGATGGCCAATGAGTTGGGAGAGAATGGGTTGAGAGAGTTAGTGGAGCCGATGCGAGAAATACCGATAAGACAGGGATTTCTGAGGGAAGAGATGGGCAGGTATGACCAGTTAATGGGGAATGGTCAGCGCATCCCGGAGCTTCGACGTATGGAGAAGCGGAGAGGAGAGCAGGTCCAGTCAGAATTATGGAACTCCCCTGTAAAAGAGTATTTGGGCTATAATAAGCAGATAGGTTATCGGAATTTGAACAGGATAATCGAATCAATTCCTCAGTATCTGGGTCTGCGTCGCTATGCTTGGGAGTCAATTCCTTTAATCCTGCGGGAGTGCGATCGGAGTGGGGTGACCGATCTGGGACAAATCGCCTACATTTTAGCAACAGCGGAACATGAATCTGGTCTAGGAAAGTGGATGGAAGAATTGGCCAGCGGTTGGGCCTATGAGGGGCGATCGGACTTGGGCAATAATCAGCCAGGGGATGGACCGCGCTATAAGGGACGGGGCTTTGTGCAAATCACGGGACGGCGAAATTATACAGATTGGTCCGATCGCCTGGGAATCGATCTGGTGAATTTTCCAGAAAAAGCAGCGGAACCGGAGATCGCCGCCAAGATCCTGGTCAGAGGGATGCGGGATGGCACCTTTACAGGTCACAGGTTGGGTGAATATATCTGGGGTTACTGGCGAGATTTTTACTATGCCCGACGCATTGTCAATGGTCTCGATCGCGCAGCCTGGATTGAGGCGATCGCCAAAGCATATTATAAAGTACTTTAATCCAGGAGAGATATCATGTCTGTCAAACACGTGAAAACAATTCTGTTGGTGACGGCTGTCCTGCTGTCAACATCTCTAATATTGTTCAAGACAATAACGTCAAAAAACGAATCAGAGGTAAACCAATCAGGGGTTGTGCAGCCCCCGGACAATGTTGACAACAGCACCAAGCCCGAACCGCCCCCGGACAATGTTGACAACAGCACCAAGCCCGAACCGCCCCCGGACAATGTTGACAACAGCACCAAGCCCGAACCGCACCAGATTTTTCAGTCTATTGTACCAGAACTACAGCAGCAAACACAGCTATCTCTATTATTACCGGGCTTCGTTCCCGAAGCAGATTACGTCCCTATCTATCCGATCGTCTCACCAGCAACATCGGAAAACAAGTATGAGATTATGCTGGGTTATACAGAAGACTGCAATGGAGGAACGGCCTGTCGTTTGGGTA
The DNA here is from genome assembly GCA_005518205.2 of Hormoscilla sp. GUM202. Classification (GTDB taxonomy): domain Bacteria; phylum Cyanobacteriota; class Cyanobacteriia; order Cyanobacteriales; family Desertifilaceae; genus Hormoscilla. Next base: position 3,695 of record RFFC02000010.1, on the reverse strand, counting down.
CGATTTCGGCAGAAAGATTAACACTGGCAGCGAAAGAATTGACTGGTGAGAGAGTAGACCTGGCATCGGGGATTACTGGCTATTTTGTCGATGCTACTTGTGGCGCTAATTGCTCTGATGCTACCATAAGTTGGGACCACAAGGGAAGTCGCTATACTCTGGGCATCAAGGCTGGCAAGAAAGAAACTCTGGTGAAGATGGCGAAGTCGGCGATCGCTGCGCGAAAAATCGGCAAATAGGGTGATGCCCACTTGACAAGGAATAGCATAGGAGTGATAGAGAAAGGGAGCATCTCAGTTTTGTAATTTAGCCCGCGCAGGCGGGCTTTGTTCCTGTAGCCGGACCCTTTAGGGTTCGGGCGGCGGAGTGATAGAGAAAGGGAGCATCTCAGTTTTGTAATTTAGCCCGCGCAGGCGGGCTTTGTTCCTGTAGCCGGACCCTTTAGGGTTCGGGCGGCGACGCTGGGTTTCTCTATTTATGGCAAGAGCAATTTACAGCATTTATCATAAAGATGAGGTACAATAGTGAGGTCAGCAGTAGAACCCTCGAAAACCATGAAGCCCTATTCAGTTGATCTCCGCCAGAAAATTATAGAAACCTATGAAAATGAGGAGATATCACAAAGACAACTAGCCAAAAGATTCCGAGTAGCATTCAGTTTCGTTATCAAAATTCTCAAGCAGTACCGGTCCACTGGCAACTTGAAGCCGGGTATTAGCACCGGTCGTCCCCTCAAGCTCAACCAGTCCCAACAGGAAAAGCTCAAAGTTTTAGTAGAGGAAAATAATGATTGGACATTGTCAGAATATCAGTCAGAATTAGAAAAACAGACGGAGGTAAAAGTCAGCCGTTCCACAATAGACAGAATGATTAAACGGTCGGGATTGACCGTAAAAAAAAAGGCATTACATCCGACGGAAAAGAGAAGTTCTCGAGTTCAGCAGTTAAGGTTAGACTACTGGAAAGAGATAGAAGGAATTGAGCCTACTGACCTCATTTTTCTGGATGAATCGGGCTGCAACCTGGCTTTAACACGGATGTATGCCCGCTCACAATGTGGTCTGAGAGCTTATGGAAGTAAACCCAGTAAGCGAGGACAAAATGTTTCAATAGTTGGGGCAGTTAGTCTCAATGGGATAGTGAGTTCATTGAATATTTTAGGTGCTTATGATAGCTTAACATTTGAGGCATTTGTGATTCGACACTTAGTGCCAAAGCTGTGGAAAGGAGCTTGTGTTGTGATGGACAACTGTACAATTCATAAGGGAGATGTAATCCGACAAGCTATTGAAAAAGTGGGGGCGCGGTTAGTCTATCTTCCTCCTTATTCGCCAGACTTCTCTCCAATTGAAAATATTTGGTCAAAGCTGAAGAGTTATCTCAAGAAACTAGAAGCCAGAACCTATCGGGCCTTAGTAGATGGCATTCAGGAGGGCTTTGCTACCATCAACCTGCAAGATATCCACAACTGGTTCACCCACTGTTGCTACTGTACCTCACCATTTTGATAAATGCTATATTGTCCATGTCATGTGAGATAATAAAGATGCCCCCGAAAGTGATATGATAGAAATATGTATCGATTAATATTGTACAGCAAGCAGGGCTGCCACTTGTGCGCCGGACTGCAAGAAAAACTAGAACAGATTGAAAATATCAACTTCCAGCTGGAAGTACGAGACATTACCAGTCGCGAAGATTGGTTTGCTGCTTATCAGTATGAAGTACCCGTGCTGACTGTAGATACTGGTACGGAACAGCAGCTGCCTCGTCCTTCCCCTCGTGCTAAGGTGCAGGAAGTGGAACGAATGCTAGAGAAATATCTGCCGACTGAATCAAAATAATTAGCTACCCTGTAGGGAAAAATGAAGCTGCGAGAGTTATTGGCAAGCATTCCTAATTTAGAAATACCAGACCATGAGGCGATCGACTCTGAGGTGAAGGGGTTAAGTACGAATTCCCGGACATGCAAACCGGGAGATTTATTTATCGGAATGCCGGGTACGCGAGTGGATGGAGGAGAGTTCTGGGAAAGCGCGATCGCCTCAGGGGCATGCGCGGCCCTAATTTCTCCAGAAGCCGCCCAAGGTTCCCAGGTAGAACCAGGGAACGAGAAAGCCAAAGATAATTGTATTATTCCCGTAACAGATATGAGGGAAGCCTGTGCCCAGGTAGCCGCTGCTTTCTACAAATATCCAGCATCGCAGCTGCAACTGATAGGCGTCACGGGCACGAATGGCAAAACTACTACTACCCATCTGATCGAATTTCTGCTTGCCCAAGCCCAAAAGCAACCAGCACTTTTTGGTACATTATATGCCCGTTGGGCGGGTTTCCAACAAACAGCCTTGCATACGACGCCTTTTGCCCTGGAGTTGCAGCAACAACTGGCCCAGGCAGTAGCTGCAGGATGTAAGCAGGGGATAATGGAAATAAGTTCCCATGCCTTGTCACAAGGAAGGGTGCTGGGTTGTGGCTTTGATGTGGTCGTATTTACCAATCTTACCCAGGATCATCTGGACTTCCATAAAGATATGGAAGATTATTTTGCGGCGAAGGCCCTGCTGTTTAGCCCGACCTATCTGCAAGGACGGGCGATAATTAATGTCGATGACGAGTACGGACGGCGGTTAAGTGACCGGTTGCAGCCCGCACAGCTGTGGCGATATAGTACCCATGATGCCTCGGCGGATCTTTGGACGAGTGACATTACCTATGAACCATCTGGGGTGAAGGGCATCCTGCATACACCGGTGGGTGAAGTGCCTTTCCGATCGCCCTTAGTAGGTGAGTTCAATGTCGGGAATTTGCTGGCAGCGGTGGGGGCGACTTTACATCTGGGGATAGACTTAAACTCTACGCGAGAGAAATTGCCGCAATTTCCCGGGGTGCCCGGACGAATGGAACGGGTGCAAATAACTCCCGAACAAGAGATTACGGTGATTGTCGATTATGCCCACACTCCCGATAGTTTAGAGAATATGCTGCGGGCCTCCAGGCCGTTTATTCCCGGAAAGATGATTTGCGTGTTTGGTTGCGGGGGCGATCGCGATCGGACGAAGCGCCCGATTATGGGTAAAATTGCCGCAGAGCTTTCGGACCTGCCGGTGGTAACCTCGGACAATCCCCGGACGGAAGACCCGGAAAAGATTTTACAAGATATCCTGGCCGGAATCCCGTCGGGCATAGAGCCTGTGGCGATCTGCGATCGGGCGACTGCCATTAGGACTGCGATCCTGGAAGCGCAACCGGGAGACGGAGTCTTGATCGCCGGTAAAGGCCACGAAGATTATCAGATTCTCGGCACGGAAAAGATCCATTTTGACGATCGGGAACAGGCGCGATCGGCTTTACAAATGCGAATTGACCGGGGCTAAATCACCTACAGTTGCGGCGTCTGTCTTTCACCGGTGCTAACCAACCCCGATCTAATTTGCCAATTTTGCGTAGATAACTCAAGTTGCCACCTATAAAATAAAAATTTTTACGTCCCAGACAGCCATTTTTGGTAAATTTCTCACGTCATGCCATTTTGGGGTAAATCACAAGGCAAGTTTGGCCAATTTTGGCTAATTTGGGTTTTGAGGTTCTATAGGTAGCAACTTAGGTTAGTATAAATGGCCCTGGCCTTCAAAGATATGAACCCGCAAGCGCCGGTGCATATCCTGGTGATTCCTAAAGAACCCATACCCAAG